>JAFTUC010000029.1 GCA_017466445.1 Clostridia bacterium | reverse complement strand
TGAGGATATGTACGCAAAGTAGCATCAGGTCAACTACCACGGCATCGACAATAAGCAACGCCGTGAGATCCGCGCCAAGAAACAGGCATAGGGGCATACGATGTCATGGTAAAAGTAATTGATAACAAATTGATAACTCTTCACGATATTGCTGGATATTCTCTCGGACCTGTGGTATCGTTGTGGTACGAACAAAAATCTGAAGAAAGGACGAAAAAATATGGCAAATAAGCGCAGACCTCAAGGAGATGGAACAATCCGCAAACGCTCTGACGGACGGTGGGAAGCCCGTATCATTATCGGACACAAGAACGACGGCTCACCCATGTATAAGTCGGCATTCGCAAAGACGCAAAAGAGTGCCCTCAAGCAGCTCCATCAGCTTCTTGAACTATACCGTGACGTTGACCTCACCGAAGAATGCCGAATGACACTCGGCGAGTGGATGGACAAGTGGCTCGACGAGTATATGATATTCACCGTCAGAGAAAGTACACTTGACAGCTACCGATGCCTTGCCGAGAACCAAGTGAAGCGGTTTATAGGAGAGAAACAACTGTCCTCCCTCACAACCGCCGAGCTTCAAAAATTTTATAACAAGATCAAAAAAGAAGGTAGAGTCAAGCCGAACAGAGATGGCTCCTACGAGCTTGCCGACAGCATAGTGCGAAAGATCCACATGATGCTCCACGAAGCCTTGGATACGGCGGTCAGAGAACGCCTTATCGCAAAGAATCCGACAAACGGTACAACAATACCGAAAACAAATTATGCCGAGAAGCAAGTCCTCGGCAACGAACAGCTCGAACGATTCCTCGAAGAAATCAAGACAGAGGAATATTGGTGTGACTTCTTCTATGTAGAGGTGATGACAGGCTTACGCCGTGGTGAGATCTGCGGACTCAAATGGAGTGACATCGACTTCGATGCCAACAAGCTCCGAGTGCAAAGGTCGGTGTCAGCAAAGAAAGGCGGTGGCTTAAATATCGGAGAAACCAAAACGAACACGGGTACTCGAATTATCACTATGCCGCCGAGTGTCAGAGAGGTACTGCAAAACCGTAAACAAACGGCAATCCCCGAATGGGTGTTTCCGGCATTCTTGAATCCCGAACAGCCGATACACCCCGAAGCAGCCTATCGAAAACTCAAGGTAATACTCAAACACGCAGAGCTACCGCTGATACGCTTCCACGACCTACGCCACACCTTCGCAACCCACGCAATGAAGGGCGGTGTCGATCCAAAAACACTCTCGGGAATCCTCGGTCACACGAACGCCTCGTTCACGCTTGACACCTATACCCACGTAACAAGCGATATGCAGAAGAACGCATCCGCCGTCGTAGGCAATATGATGCAAAAAATAATGATAAAGGAGTAAGAAATGGCAAACAAAAAACGCAAAAACGGAGAAGGCACGGTACGCTTTCGAAAAGACGGACGGTGGGAAGGACGAATCGTTGTCGGTTATGCCGACAATGGCAACCCACGGACGAAAAGTGTCTTGGCGAAAACCAAGACTGAGTGCCTTGAAAAGCTCGATGCACTCAAAGAGCAATGCGGAAGAACGAGCGATAAATTAAAGCCCGATATGCCGTTCGGTGATTGGATAGACTTCTGGTATCAGAATTTCTCAAAGCCTAAAATACGGCTGACCACACAACTCAGCTACGAAGGAAGAATCTATACGCACATTATCTCCGAAATCGGTAAGATACCGCTCTGCAAGCTCTCACAGAACGACCTGCAACAGTTCTATGCAAGGCTGAAGAAAGGCGGTCGAAAGAGGTTTGTGGAGCAGTACGGCGAGGGCTTATCCGACAGAATGGTACGCTCATGCCACACCACCTGCCGAACCGCTCTTGAAAAGGCGGTGGTGGAAGGGCTGATCACAACCAACCCTGCGATAGGCTGTAAGCTCCCACCGAAGAAAGCAAAGGAAATGCAGGTACTGACTCAGGCAGAGATCCTACGCTTCCTTACACGAGCGAAAGAGGAAGGCTACTACGAAATGTTCCTCCTCGAGCTGACCACGGGAATGCGCCGAGGGGAGATACTCGGACTCAAATGGCGTGACCTCAATCTGCAAACAGGTGAGCTTCGCATCACACGGCAGGTCGTAAAGACAGGCTCATCAAAGGAAATATCCGTGCCCAAGACAAAATCCTCGGTACGCACTATCCTACTTCCGCCCGATATGGTAGAACTTCTCGCAGAGCTGAAAAAGCAGACCAAAGGCGAATGGATGTTCCCATCACCCGTGAAAGAGGGAGAACCGAGAAATCCCACGGCGGTGTATCACCGATTCCAAGTGATCCTTGAACGCTCTCACTGCAAGAAGATACGCTTCCACGACCTACGCCATACCTTCGCAACCATGGCGCTTGAAAACGGAATGGATATTAAAACGCTTTCAGCAATGATAGGTCACATTAGCTCAGAAACTACCTTGAACATCTACAGCCACATCACCGACACCATGCAACAACAGGCAGCGGTTCGTATCGACCGAGAGATCGGCGGTACAAACGCAGAAATGCCCGAACCGCCGCCTCCCAAGGTAAGTGCCGAGCCAACCTACGAAAACGCAACAGAAACGGTTTTTGAGCCGTACAGACCGAAGATAAGAAAGAGTGGTACGGGTTGCGTGACGATGATAAACGACCACCTCTACGAAGGGCGGTTCACACCGAGAGTCAACGGTAAACGCATCTCCAAGAATGTCTACGCCAAGACGCGCGAGGAATGCGAGGAAAAGCTTGCAGAGTTGATTAAAACCATGAAAGCCGAAATCGCAGAGATGAAAAAACAAGCGAAGAACGCATAACGAAAGAGGGCTGACGAAAAATAATCGTCAGCCCTCAAAATTTGCGGTGCAGTAGGCAAAGAATAAAAAAATCACCTTGGGCAATATTGTGTAATATGAACTGTCTATGTAACAAAAATATTGTAACAAAGAATTATTCTTTTTCATTAAAACATAATTGCCTTAACTTTGAAGTTATATCGGAGATACTTTTTTCTGATGGCTCTTCCTTGCTTATTGATAATGCAAAAAGTTTCCAAGCACTTTTAAAAAACAACTCATCGATGATAGTAATATTTTCCGATTTAAAAAGTCTCGTGTATTTTCTTAAAAAGAGCCGTTTTTCTGTTAGCAAGATGATATTTGTTGGTGTTTTTATGTTTGATTGCAGACAAGTTAACGTTTTTTTGGATATTGAGTCGACAATAACAACTACAAATTTGTAATTAGAGATCCTATCGAAATCCACATGTTCATTAAGAGTGTAAGTAGCTTCAAAACTTTTAGAAAGTTGCTCAGTCAGTATTTTTGTTGTATATTTCTGACTTCCTATAACCAATGTTGGATTACTATTTGCTAAGTTTTGCCGTCTTTGTTGACAATCAAATACATGTTTTAGTAGTGTTCCATCATCACGCTCTTGTTTATATTTATCTGTTTCAGATTTTGCATCTAAAGTTGTTACTGTGTATTCGCTATTAAATTTCAACTTTTTAATTTTCACATATAGAGAGATAAATTCTGCAACTTTTTTGTTTGTACCATAAAGTAAAAAACAATTAGTATCATTTTTATCTTTTTTCTTGTACCAATTTAAAACATCATTGCATTCGAGCATTCTGATATATTCAATAAGTTCAGTGTGATCAGAATAAAAATATTCAAACTTTTTAATTTGTTCCAAGCAATCTATTATTTTGCTTATATTATTTTTTACAATACTATTGAGTGTACCATAACTGTGGACAGCCGTTTTTTTCTTTCCGTTCTTACAATAGGTGGTAGTTAGATACGATATTTCGCTATTTGGTAGTTGGGTTTCACCGTTGAGGATTAAGAAATCCTTGTCTGCCAATTCATTTAATTTAGGATTACGCTCATATACCGATACTATCAGAGATATAATTTGTTCCATATATTCCAACAGCCTATTGATTTGAAAACTTAATATTTTTTTAGCCTTATGTATTTTTATCTTCTCTGGTATAACATCAACGATAAAATAAAACAATGCACTTAGTATGATACCCATTGAAACATCATAAACAAAACTATATTGTTCTTTTATGCTCGATGAAGTGATAAAAATTGACTTTATATAATCAGGCAGAAACGTAAATATAGGCATTGACGAAAGCCTTATTGCAATTACCAAACATATGATAGTGATGAGAAGCAAAATACAGTTTATGCGCTTTTTCATAAATCCACCTTCTTGCTATAAATAATATTTAATAAATTGTGAGGGTTATAGATATAAGCAGTTAAAAGTTTAAAATATCACAAAAACGAGCCCAAACAAAAGGTTCGGGCTCATAAAATGGTCGGAGTGACAGGATTCGAACCTGCGGCATCGACGTCCCAAACGTCGCGCGCTACCAACTGCGCCACACCCCGAAGTGTGAAAAATATTCGATTTTTAGGTCAATTTCCGTAAGTGGTCAAACATGTGGTCAAACCGCTTTTTACAGCGATTTCGAGAGAGAGCCGAGTGCCGAAAAAGTCAGTGTTTACAAGGGCTTTTCTTCAATGTTTGCAAGGACTTTCAAGGTTTTGCTTTTTAGCGCGAAGCGCTCTTTTGACCGCGGGGGCGTCCCCGCCGGTGTCCTGCTCCCAAAGCAGGCGCGCTACCAACTGCGCTACATCCCGAAGTATAAGTTGATTAAGAAAAAACAAGACACATTGAAGGAGCCCTTCCGAAAACTACGCAAAGGCACGACATGAATTATATCACAAAAAAACGCCCATGTCAACAAGCGTCGGAAAAAAATATCTCAAAATCAGGATAAAATAAATATATTTTTGAAAAACTATTGATTTTATCCCGGATTTGATATATAATGACTAAAAATAGTCTTCAGGAGGATCTTTTAATGGATGGCGACAGTACCGGCGACTGTAACTGTATAGATTTTAAATACGCTGCACGCGTTAATTGTATGACCTTTTATAAAGTAGTCTATCCGAATTGATACCACTGTTTTTACGCCTAAAACGATAAACACAAAAAATTCAGGAGAACTATCTTATAAATTTATGAATATACCGCTTTTTGTGGCGATAATGGTCGCACTTTTACTTATGTCCGCATATTTTTCCGCAACCGAAACCGCATTTTCCTCACTCAACAAAACAAGGCTCAAGGTGATGAGCGAAAAGAGCAAGAAGGCGGCGCTTGCGTATAAGCTTTCGGAAAATTATGACAATCTTATATCAACCATACTTATCGGAAACAATATAGTTAACATTGCTCTGTCCTCGCTCGGTACGGTGCTTTTTATATATCTGTGTGGCGAAGGACTTGGTGCAACTGTCTCGACTGTCGTAATAACGGTTGTCGTTCTGATCTTCGGAGAGGTCTGCCCAAAAAGTTTGGCAAAGGATATGCCCGAAGCGTTTGCGGTCTTTTCCGCCCCTATAATCTTCGTCTTTATCTGGGTGTTCTCACCGATAAATTTCTTTTTTGCACAGCTCAAAAAGCTGCTTTCCAAGCTCTTTAAGGTTAACAAAGAGGAAAAGACCTCGCAGGAGGAGCTTATAATGATGGTGGAGGAGGTGCATCAGGAGGGAACTCTCAACAGCGAAGAGAGCCTTCTCGTGCAGAACGCCATCGAATTTTCCGATCTCAAGGCAGAGGACATACTCACTCACAGAACCGACCTTGAGGCGGTATCGGTGGATGACGATAAATCCGAGATCGCGCGCGTATTTTCCGCTTCGAAATTCTCACGCCTTCTCGTTTACGAGGAGAGCATCGACAATATAGTCGGAATCATACATCAGAAGGATTTTTACACGGGCTGCGGTATTACCGATAAGAGCGTTAGGGAAATAATGACCGCTCCGATATTCGTGCTTCCGTCAAAGAAGATCGACGAGCTTTTGAGACTTCTTCAGAAAAACAAGACACACGTTGCGGTGGTCCTTGACGAATACGGCGGCACCTACGGACTCGTTACCATGGAGGACATCCTCGAGGAGCTCGTCGGAGATATCTGGGACGAGCATGACGAGGTCGAAAGCAGCGAGGATTATAAAAAGATCGGAGAAAATGTCTACAGTGTCGATTGCTCTGTGGATATCGACGGATTCTGCGAGAAATTTGATATCGAGGTCGAGACCGAGACCGTTTCACTTGGCGGATGGATAGCCGAGCAGCTGGGCAAGATCCCCGATGTAGGAGATAGGTTTGATTATATGGGTTTTTCTATTATAGTGACTGAAACCGAAAATCACAGAGCTACATTTATTGAGCTTGTTGTTCGAGATCATGAATTGTCTGAAAAAATGACTATATAAAATAACAGGAAGTTTTATTGAGTGTTAGGTATCTTGCATATCTTATGTTCGGATTGATTTCTGCGAGTTTATTTTTTCTTCCTGTCTTTATTTTACACAAATTTTTATATGATTTATACATTGATTATATCATTGCTTTGTTATAAAATCAGGTCAGATCTTAGAAAGGACAAGCGGTATGACTTACTTTCATAAAAAAACCAAGCTTTTAATTTTTTTATTGCTTATATTAACTATAACTGTCCAAATGATTTCTTGTACCCACGCTACAGACAGTACCGGCAGTGAGGTAGACAAGAATGGTAAGGAGAATGATCCGGGTGGAGACAGCGAGAATGTGGCTTGCGAGCATTCCTACGTAGACGATGCAGAAAATTCAATTAAAGCAAAAGCGCTTTTGGAAGGCAAGAACGCATACAAGTGTGAGAAGTGCGGAGATTCTTACGCTGATACTGTTCCCGCAACGAAATCCCTTAAGGTTCTCGCTATCGGAAACAGTTTCAGTGAAGATGCTATGGCTCATCTGTACGGCATCTGTAAAAGCGCCGGAATAGAGGAGATCGTTCTTGGAAATCTCTTTATCGGAGGTTGCTCGCTCGATGCTCACAGAAGCAATATTCAAAACGGTTCCGCGGTCTATGATTTTCAGCTCAATACAGACGGAACGTGGAAGCATAATTATAAATATACCGTTGAACAGGGCATTAAATATACAGATTGGGATTTTATTACGATCCAGCAGGTAAGTGGACTAAGCGGACTTGGTAGCACTTACGGAAGCATGCACACTATCCTTGAATATCTCGAGGAAAATAAGCCCAAGGACACAACAGAGTTCTACTTTCATATGACTTGGGCGTATCAGCAGGATTCCAATCATTCGGATTTTTCGAAATACGGAAAATCTCAAATACAGATGTATCAAAAGATCGTGGAAGCAACGAAGAACAAGGTGCTTGAGGACTCACTCATCGACGGAGTTATACCGAGCGGAACCGCGATACAGAATCTTCGTACCTCCTCGCTTGGTGATACTCTTACAAGAGACGGATATCATCTTTCGCTCGACGTTGGAAGATATACCGCGGCAATGAGTTGGTTTGTAACCCTCACAGGCGGTTCCTGTGATGATGTCGATTACGTTGGTCCCAGCGATATGTATTATATCGAGATCTGTGAAAAAATCGTCAAAAAGGCGGTCGAAAATTCAAACGAAAAGCCTTATGAGGTCACCGAGTTTTGACAAGATGGTAAAATAATATCCGAGATCCACAAAAGTGGATCTCGGATGTTTTTTTGCATATGCGTTATTTGTGATCTACGGGAACCTTGATAACGATCTTTTTTACCTTTTCAGATTCCGTCTTTGCCGCAAGACCGGGGGCATGAAGATCTCCGGGGAAAAGAAGGGCGAAGCGACCTTCTGCCATATTAAGCGTCTGATAATCGGAAGCGTCCGAATAAAATTCTGCATCGGGCTTGTACTCGGTCTTGAGTTTTGCGCTGTCTCGAGCGCAGACGAGTATCCTTTCCTTGCCGTCAAGCAGGATCTGTATGTCGATATAAAGTCTGTGATCCTCAAATACGGGAGAGTCGGTCACGTTTGTGAAATATTCGGAGACCGATGCATATATTCCGTCCGAAAGCTCGTATTTTCCGTTTTCGACCTTTTCGCTTGCGAGCCTTTTGGCAAAGTCGAAAGCTTTTTCAAAGAGCGGATGCGTGTTACTGTAAAGCGCGGAGCGTTCAAGAGTATCAAAAATCATAATTTTTCTCCTTTTGTCAGTTTTATTTTTGTTTTGCGGAAAGATATATAAGAAGCACCGAGATATCGGCAGGCGATATTCCGGAAATCCTTGACGCCTGACCTATGGTTAGCGGTCTGAATTTTTCGAGCTTTTGTCTTGCCTCGATGCGTATTCCCGAAACCGCGGAGTAGTCGATATCCTCGGGAAGGGCGAGAGATTCGAGCTTTGCCTTGCGCGCGACCTCCGCAAGCTGCTTTTTGATGTACCCCTCGTACTTGACGGCGGTCTGTATGCTGAGTATCTCCGCGCGGCTGATATCCTTCGGTCGGTCGGGATCGAGCACCGCAACAGATGCGTAGGTCAGCTGAGGACGTCTGATCAGCTCGGCAAGCGATATGCCGGACGCCGCGTTCGAAAGCGAATTTTCGCTGAGAAAGGGATTTACCTTTTCGGGCGAGAGGAAGGTGTGCTCGAGTCTGTATATCTCATCCTCGACAGTCTTTCTCTTTTTTGTAAAGCGTGCGTATCTTTCATCGTCTATAAGTCCGATGCGGTATCCCTCGGGAGTCAGACGCTCGTCGGCGTTGTCCTGACGGAGAAGAAGCCGATATTCGCTTCTCGACGTCATCATTCTGTACGGCTCGTTCGTTCCCTTTGTGACGAGATCGTCGATAAGCGTTCCTATATAAGAGGAATCTCTTGAAAGAACGAGCGGCTTTTCGCCCTTGATCTCGAGCGTTGCGTTTATTCCGGCAATAAGTCCCTGAGCGGCCGCCTCCTCGTACCCCGAGCTTCCGTTGAACTGACCCGCTCCGTAAAGCCCCTTGATATTCTTGAATCTGAGAGTAGCGTAGAGCTGAGTGGGATCGATGCAGTCGTACTCGATCGCGTATGCGGTACGCATTACCCGAGCGTTTTCAAATCCCTTTATGCTGTGGAGCATCTGCATCTGAACCTCTTCGGGAAGAGAAGAGGAAAATCCCTGCAAATATATCTCCTTGGTGTCCGCTCCGCACGGCTCGACGAAGAGCTGGTGCCTCGTCTTGTCGGCAAATCGCACTACCTTGTCCTCAATGCTCGGACAGTAGCGCGGTCCCGTTCCCTCGATGACTCCCGAATAAAGCGGTGATCTCGAAAGATTCGCGCGGATTATCGCGTGCGTTTCTTCGTTTGTGTAGGCGATATGGCAGGGGATCTGCTTCATATTTGCGTATGCGTCGGGATCGGTGTAGACCGAGAAGGGAATGCATTCGTCGCCCGATTCTCCGTTTTGTATCTCGAGGACGCTGAAATCGATGCTGTCCGCATGGATCCTCGGAGGAGTTCCCGTCTTGAATCGCATGAGAGTTATTCCGAGCGAGCGCAGACAGTCGGAGAGTCCTATGGACGGAAGCAGTCCATCAGGTCCCGATCTGCAGATAGCTTCGCCTGTTATCGTCCGTGAGTCGAGAAAGGTTCCACTGCAGATTATGGCGGCGGAGACCTCCCAGACGGCACCCATCGAGGTCGTTACCGATCTGACAGAGACCTCGCCGTTTTCCGCTGCGCCTGTTTCTATTGAAACTATCTCCGCCTGAATAAGCGAGAGATTTTTTGTATTTTCAAGCGTTTTTTTGATCTTTGAGCGATAAAGAATGCGGTCGGCTTGCACTCTCTTGGAGTGTACTGCGGCACCCTTGCCGAGGTTCAGGGTTCTGCTCTGAAGAGTTACCTCGTCTGCCGCGCGACCCATCTCTCCGCCGAGAGCGTCGATCTCGTAGACAAGATGCCCTTTGCCCGTGCCTCCGATCGACGGATTGCAGGGCATATTTCCGACGGCATCGAGATTTATCGTAAATAGGAGCACGCTCATTCCGAGACGTGCTGCGGCAAGAGATGCTTCTACACCGGCGTGCCCCGCTCCGATGACCGCGACATCCGCCCTTCCTGCTTTGTAAGTTATCATTGATTTTTTGGAGATCTTCTATAAAAGAGACCTAAACCTCGTGAAAAATTTTATTTTTTTGGGGAACTTTCAAAAAGTTCCCCGTAAGCGTTTTATTTAAGAAGCTTTTCTATAGTTGCGATCTTGGCGCTGCAAACGAGAACGGACACCGCGAGCTTCAGCTCGTCTACGGGAGGGAAGGTGGGCGCTATGCGAAGGACTCTGTCCTCGGGATCCTTTCCGTAAGGGAAGGTGGCACCTGCGTTTGTGAGCGTAACTCCCGCACTCTTGCACAGCTCAAAGGTGCGCGATGCGCAGAAGCTGTCAAGGTAAAGGGTGATAAAATATCCGCCCTTCGGATTTGTCCAGCTCGTGTTGGGAAGATCGGAAAGCTCGTTTTCGAATGCAGTAAGAACGGTCTCAAACTTGGGACGCAGTATATCGGCGTGACGCTTCATGTGCGCTCTTACGCCGTCGATGTTTCTGAGGAAGTTCACGTGACGGAGCATGTTCATCTTGTCGTATCCGATCGTCTGAACGGTCATGATCGATTTTATAAAATCAATGTTCTCCTTACCCGAAACGATGGCAGAAATTCCCGAGCCGGGGAAGGTTATCTTTGAGGTCGACGCGAACATTATGAAGATGTTTTCGTTTCCGACCGCCTTTGCCTCGTCATAGATGCTGAGAAGCTTGTCTGCATCGTCGTAAAGATCGTGAACGACGTAGGCGTTATCCCAGAAGATCCTGAAATCGTCAGCGGCGGGTCTGAGCCTTGCAAAGCGGCGGACGGTCTCGTCCGAATAGGTGTATCCATCGGGATTCGAATATTTCGGAACGCACCAGATACCCTTGACGGCGGGATCGCTCTCAACGTATCTTTCAACGAGATCCATATCGGGTCCCTCCGGAGTCATGGGGATATTTATCATTTCGATGCCGAAGGTCTCGGTGATCGCGAAATGGCGGTCGTATCCGGGAACAGGGCAGAGGAACTTGATCCTTTCCTGCTTCATCCAGGGAGTGGCGCCCTTGTAGGAGCCGAATATCATCGAGCGTGCGACCGTGTCGAACATGAGATTTAAGCTTGAGTTTCCGCAAACGATAACGTTTTCGGCGGGAGCCTCGAGAATGTCCGCAAAAAGCTTCTTTGCTTCGGTGATACCGTCAAGAAGACCGTAGTTACGGCAGTCGGTCCCATCCTCGGAAATGGGGGAGGGAACACCCGAGTACATATTTACGGATATGTCGAGCTGATCCTCGTCGGGCTTTCCTCTTGCCATATTTAACTTCAGCTTTCTTGCGAGAAAGCTATCGTATATCGCTTTTTCCCTTGCGAGCTCAGTTTCAAGCTCGGCTTTGGACATTTCAAGATATTTCATTCTTTGTCTCCGATCGTTTGTTAAAAAAGTTGTTGTAATTTGCGTTTTTGTATGGTATAATGCCCTTATACGAAAATATAAAGGAAACGTACTATGGAAGTAAAAAGATTTTCGAAAAATGACAGCGGATTTATCTGCCTGCACTGCGGCAGAGAGGTAGAGCCCCTCAAAAAGAGCTCGAGGGATCATTGTCCGTTTTGCCTTTGGTCGATACACGTCGATATAAATCCGGGCGACAGAGCCAACGAGTGCCGCGGTCCTATGGAGCCGATATCTGCCGTTACCGATCCGAGAAAGGGCTATATAATAATCTATCGCTGCCAAAAATGCGGCGAGATCCACAGAAACAGAGCGGCGCACGATGCCGAGATCCAGCCTGATAGCATAAAAAAGCTGATAGCACTCACCGCTATGCACTGAAAAAGAAAGGCTACGCATCCCGAAAATGTCAAAGAACTCTTTCGGGATGCTTTGCTTTTCTACCCGATGTCCCGATTTTTCGTAGCATGTCCTCTTAAGGGCATAATTTATTACCATACATTATATCTCTCGGAGCGTATTTTGTCAATAGCTTTGCGGAAAAATATTGAGAATAGCAGGGCGCGATTGTTACCGTAAAGTAAAAATTTACAAAAAACCTTTGACATATGCACTGTGTTGTGCTATAATAAAACGATTAATGTGGAGTTTTATTCTTTTTATTATAAAACGCCCGCAAACAGACACAAAAAGGAGGCGCCGCTTTGATAATACTCGGCATAGATCCGGGCATCGCTATCGTCGGATACGGAGTTATCGAATATAAAAATTCGCGCTTCCGTACGGTTGCCTACGGAGCTATAACCACTCCGGCACACACACCGGTCGAGCAACGCCTCAAAACGATCCACAAGAGCCTTTCCGAGATAATAGAAAAATTCTCTCCCGACGAGATATCGGTCGAAGAGCTCTTTTTCAACAGTAACACGACTACCGCGATAGCGGTCGCGGAGGCGCGCGGAGTGATCCTTCTTACTGCCGCAGAGCACTCGCTGAGGGTCAACGAATATACCCCTTTGCAGATCAAGCAGGCGGTCGTAGGATACGGCAGAGCCGAGAAAAAGCAGGTCATTATGATGGTGCAGACTATACTCGGTCTTAAAAAATCGCCAAAGCTTGACGATACGAACGATGCGCTTGCCGCCGCTATCTGTCACGCGCACACGAGTGCCTCGGGAATACGGGATTTCTTTAACGTAAAATAAATTCATCGGAGATAAGCTATGTTTTATTATGTTTCGGGAGCGCTCGCGCTCTGCACTCCGACCTTTGCGGTCATCGACTGCGCGGGTGTCGGATATAAGCTTACGGTCAGTGCAAATACTCTTTCAAGGCTTGCCGGTAAGGACGGTACAAGGGTCAAGCTCTATACTTATTTTTCGGTGCGCGAGGACGCGCAGGAGCTCTTCGGCTTTTATACCGAGGAGGAGCATCACGCCTTCACTATGCTTATCGGAGTCTCCGGTGTCGGTCCTAAAGCGGCGCTTGCGATACTTTCGGTAATGACTCCCGAAAGACTTGCCGCCGCAATATCATCGGAAAACGCCAAGGAGATATCCAAGGCGCAGGGAGTCGGAGCGAAGACTGCGGCAAGAATAGTGCTTGAGCTTAAGGATAAGGTCGCTTCTATCTCGGGAGATGACGGCGCGGTGACCGATATCTCCGATGTATCCTCGAATATTCCCGGATCAAAGCTTGCCGACGTCGAATCGGCGCTTACCGTGCTCGGATATTCCAAGGCGGAAATATCCTATGCACTCAAGAAGGTCGACAAGAGCCTTGATGCTGAGGATATTATAAGACTCGCTCTGCGAAATCTTATGAAATGATCTTGAAGGGAGAAAATAATATGGCTATAGATTACGAATATTCCGATGAGGAATTTGAAGTTGAAAACAGAATGCTCGACGCAGAGTATTCGGAAAACGATGCCGATACCGAGATATCGCTGAGACCGAAAAGACTCGATGATTATATCGGTCAGGATAAGGTCAAGGAAAATCTCAAGATCTATATCGCGGCAGCCCGTGAAAGAAAGGAAATGCTCGATCACGTCCTGCTTTACGGTCCTCCCGGACTCGGAAAGACCACGCTTGCGGGAATAATTGCAAGTGAGATGAACGTAAATATTCGCGTGACCTCGGGTCCTGCAATCGAAAAGCCGGGCGATCTTGTTGCTATGCTGACAAACCTCGGTGAGAACGATATTCTTTTTATCGATGAGATCCACCGCCTTCAGAGATCGGTAGAGGAGATACTCTATCCCGCAATGGAGGATTATGAGATCGATATCGTGCTCGGAAAGGGTCCGTCCGCACGCTCGATGAGAATGAAGCTTCCTCATTTCACTCTTATAGGAGCTACGACCCGTGCGGGTCAACTCTCGACTCCGCTGAGAGACCGATTCGGTGTGCTCTTCAAGCTTGAGCTCTATACTCCCGATGAGCTTTCCTCGATAGTATCTCGAAGCGCGTCTATACTCGGATACGAGATAGACAAAGGCGGTGCGTATAGGATAGCATCCTGTTCGAGAGGAACTCCGAGAATCGCAAACAGACTGCTTAAGAGGACCCGCGATTTTGCTCAGATCAAGGGAGACGGTATAATAAGCGATAAGATAGCAAGGATAACGCTCGACGCTCTTGAGATCGATCATCTCGGTCTCGACAACGTCGACAGACGTATGCTTGAAACGATCATAAAGGTCTACAGGGGAGGTCCTGTCGGACTCGATACACTTGCCGCTACCGTCGGTGAGGAGGCGGTCACTATAGAGGACGTTTACGAGCCTTATCTTATGCAGATCGGGTTCCTCAGCCGTACGCCGAGAGGTCGGTGCGCAACGAGCCTCGCTTACGATCATCTCGGTATACCCTTCGGAGGTAATGATAATCAGACGTCTTTGATCTGATCTTTTCCCTGATTCAAAAAGCTTACCTAAGATAAAGAAGCTTTTGAAGAGGTTTGGAGAAGCTTTTTCCAAAAATCTTCTCCGAGATAAAAAGTTTTGAAAGGGTTCGGGAAAGCCTTTTCTAAGTGTTTTCCCAAGAAAAGAAAAATGTTTGTAGCAGATAAATGGAAAGATTACGAGCTCGTTGATGCGGATAGCGGAAAACGGCTCGAAAGATGGGGAAAATACAGTCTTGTGCGTCCCGATCCTCAGGTAATATGGAAGGGCTGCGCCTCCGAAAAGCTCTGGAAAAGATCAGACGCAAGGTACACCCGTTCAAAAAGCGGTGGCGGAGCGTGGGATGAAGGCGCAAAAATGCCCGAGAAATGGCAGATCGAATATCACTCGCTCGGTCTTAAGTTCGTCGTGCGACCCACCGGTTTCAAGCACACGGGAATCTTTCCCGAGCAGGCGGTCAACTGGGAATGGAGCTACGATCTTATAAAAAACAGCGGTCGGAGGATAAAGCTTCTCAATCTGTTTGCTTATACGGGAGGAGCGACCGTTGCCGCGGCGGCGGCAGGTGCGTCTGTCTGTCACGTTGACGCTTCGCGCGGAATGGTCGAGCAGGCAAAGGAAAACGCGGCTCTTTCGGGACTCGCGGACGCTCCTATCAGATATATCGTCGACGATTGCCGTAAATTCGTAGAGCGTGAGATACGACGCGGAAATAAATATGACGCGATAATAATGGACCCTCCTTCTTACGGAAGAGGACCGAGCGGCGAGCTTTGGAAGCTTGAGGATAATATATACGAATTTGTCGAGCTCTGCTCCGAGCTTATTTCGGATAAGCCTCTTTTCGTGCTCGTTAACTCGTATACGACCGGACTTTCCGCATCGACTATGGGAAGCGTGCTTTCTCTTGCGGTGCAAAAGCGATTCGGCGGATTTGTCGAGGCGGACGAGGTCGGACTTCCGGTTAGTGCGCTCGGTGTATCGCTTCCTTGCGGAGCGGCGGCGCGTTGGATAGCGTCCAAATAATACGTAAATTCGGTCGGGCTTCGCTTTTTTATCCTGCTTTGATTTCCGCCTTGGAAAACGGCGCGATATAATTTTGTAAAAGTCTTTAAAAGGTAGTTTTATGTCATATATCGAAGTAAAAAACGTAAGCTTTGCGTATGAGGAGGACGGGGAACAGAAAAGAGTTCTCGATAACGTCAGCCTTAATATCGAAAAAGGGGAATTCGTTGCAATTCTCGGGCGTAACGGCTCGGGAAAATCCACTCTGGCAAAGCTTCTTAATATGATACTCACGCCAAACAGCGGCGAGATATTTATAGACGGAATAAATATAACGGGAGAGGTTGACGATACGCTTCTTCTTGAAGTGAGAAAAAAGATCGGTATGGTGTTTCAAAATCCCGATAACCAGATCTTTGCGACTATCGTCGAGGAGGACGTTGCTTTCGGTCCCGAAAACCTCGGAGTCGAGAGCTCCGAGATAAGAAGGCGGGTCGATGAAGCGCTTTGCGCGGTCGGAATGTCCGAGTACGCGCGACACGCTCCGCATAAGCTCTCGGGCGGTCAGAAGCAGAGGGTCGCGATAGCAGGGGTGCTCGCAATGGACGGAGAATGCATAATATTCGACGAGTCGACCTCGATGCTCGATCCGCAGGGAAGAGCCGATATAACCGAGGTCATGCAAAGGCTCAATAAGGAAAAGGGAAAGACGGTCATTCATATAACTCACAATATGGACGAGGCCGAGATCGCCGATCGCGTAATAGTGCTTGACGAGGTCGGTATACGCCTTCAGGGAACGCCCGAGGAGGTCTTCTCTGACGTTAGGACCATAGCCGAGCTCGGACTTGAGGCTCCGCAGGAGACACAGCTTTGCGCTATGCTCACGGAAAGAGGATTTGATATCCCGAAGGGAATAACCGGAGTTGAAAGGTGTGCCGATGAGATAATCGCGGCGCTTGGAAGATAATGATAAAGCAAAATCGAAAGAAAACGGTAAAATAATGAAGGATATAGTTACTGCAGAAAAGGTCTCTTATATCTACGGCGAGGGCACGCCCTTTAGGGTGGTGGCACTCGATAACGTTTCGCTCTCCGTTCGTCAAGGGAGATTTACGGGGATAATCGGGCATACGGGCTCGGGAAAATCCACTCTTCTTCAAATGCTGAACGGACTCGTAAAGCCGCATGGCGGCAAGATATTTATCGGAGACGATGATATATATTCCTCGAAAAAGCTGAGAAGCACTGCCTGCTTCAGAGTCGGACTCGTTTTTCAGTATCCCGAATATCAGCTTTTTGAGGATACCGTTCGAAGGGATATCGCCTTCGGACCGAAAAATATGGGACTTTCCGATGAGGAGGTCGAAAAAAGAGTTCTCTATGCGTCAAAATTTGTCGGCATAGATGAGGAGATACTTGAAAAATCTCCCTTCGATCTCTCGGGTGGGCAGAAGAGAAGGGTCGCTATAGCCGGAATACTCGCGATGCGCCCCGAAATACTCGTTCTCGACGAGCCTGCATCCGGTCTTGACCCGATCGGGAGGCGCGAAATATTCGGCGGTCTCGATGCCTACAAAAAAGAGACGGGAACTACGATCGTCGTAGTCAGCCATTCTATGGAGGATATGGCAAAATACGCCGACGATCTCGTGGTGTTTGAAAACGGCAAGGTCATGATGCAGGGAAGCAAGCAGGAGGTCTTTGAAAGAGAGGACGAGCTTCGAAGCGTGGGACTCGAGCTTCCGAGAATGACGAGACTCGCACGCCTTCTTGCGAAAAAGGGACTTGACCTTCCCAGAGACATATATACTGTCGAGGATGCGCTTGACGCTATCCTCAGATCTGCCTCGGGAGGTGGATCCGATGCTTAAGGACGTAACTCTCGGGCAGTATCTCCCGGGCGATACCCTGCTTCACAAAATAGATCCGCGAATGAAGCTGATCCTTACGGTCATCTTCATCGTATCGGTGTTTCTTGCGCAGAATCTTTGGGCGCTTCTTACGATGGCGCTTCTCTCGCTTGCTCTCGTTTTTATCTCGAAACTGAGTCCGAAGGTCGTCTTCAAGGCGCTGAAGCCGATAATCTTCGTTATAATCTTTACCGCAGTTATAAGCGTTTTTTGGAAAACGGGCGAGGGTAAGCCGCTGCTCTCCTTCTGGAAGATAAAAATATATAAGGAGGGCATAATCTACGCCCTGCTCGTCGCTGTCAGGATAATCGTGCTCGTTCTCGGAACGAACGTGCTTCTTTCCTATACTACCTCCCCGATAGCACTTACGGACGGTCTTGAGCAGCTTCTTTCTCCTCTTAAGAAGATAAAGGTGCCGGTTCATACCTTCTCTATGATAATGACGATAGCGCTTAGATTTATCCCTACGCTTATCGAAGAGACCGACAAGATAATGAGCGCACAGCGCTCGCGCGGTGCCGATTTCTCTAACGGATCGCTCGTAAAGCGCGCAAAGGCTCTGGTACCTGTCTTCATACCGCTTTTCGCCTCGCTTATAAGAAGAGCGGACGAGCTTGCGGTCGCTATGGAATGTCGCTGTTATACGGGCGACAATGGGCGTACGTCAATGAATACCCTGAAATACAAAGCGCGCGATATACTTGCTCTTGTTTTTTCCCTGGCGCTTGCTGTCGGAATTTTCTTTATCAGCAAATATACGGGCGGTTATTCGTTTTGATTTTTTGTGGAAGCCGCTTTCAGAGACCTTTACGTTTTCAGAGACCTTTCCAAAAACTTTGTAACGATAGGTGCAGGTAACAAAAACGTAATAAAAGTTTTGAAAGGGGTAAAACCATTTTTGCAAATGGTTTCCCAAGAAAAAATTTCCACCAAAAAAGAAAGGAGCGTTCAATATGAAGATACTTTTTGAGATATCGTACGTAGGTACGGCGTATCACGGATATCAGATACAAAGCGGAAGAGATATCCGCACGGTCCAGGGAACGCTTCAGGAGTCTCTTGAAAAGCTTTTCGGAGAAAGATACCGCCTCAGCGGATGTAGCCGTACAGACGCGGGAGTACACGCAAGACAGTTCTTTTGCACGGCGGATGATGTCAGCGAAAGAAGCGTTCCCGAGGATAAGATCCCGATCGCGGCGGCGGCATTTCTGCCGGGAGATATCTCTGTAAGGAGTGCCAGATACGTTGGCGATGCGTTTCATCCAAGATATGACGTAGACTATAAGGAATACGAATATACTGTTTTGAATACGAGGCTTTCCGATCCCTTCCTTTTCGGTAAGGCTTATCATTATCCGAAGGCGCTCGACGTTGAGGCTATGGATAGGGCGGCAAAAGGATTTGTCGGGACGCATGATTTTGCATCGTTTATGGCACAGGGATCGTCGGTCACAAGCACGGTGCGAACTGTAAAGTACTTCGACGTTCGTCGAAAGGGAGATCTTGTTATCATGAGGGTCGCGGCAGACGGCTTCCTCTATAATATGGTAAGGATCCTGTGCGGAACGCTCATCGCGCTTTCAGAGGGACGAATAAAGGAAGATGAGATAGCAACCATTATAGAGTCACGAGACAGAAGCAGAGCAGGTGCTACGCTTCCGCCCGACGGGCTTTGTCTTACGAGGGTCGTCTATCCCGAAAGGGTATTTTCGCCCGACTACGTCGGATGCGAGAGGAGGTGCGACTCCGACCTTGAGTAATAAAAGAAAAAAATATTCGTTCGACGATAAGAAGCTGAATATGCACGAGCCCGAGAGCGACGGATTTATAGATATAAAAAAGATCGCAGACTCGGAGGAAAATGAAAAAAAGCAGAGCGTTTTCAAGCTTCTTTTTAAGGGAACGAAGAAAAACGAGCGACAGGAAAATACCGACGACCGACCGATAGTTGATGCATATGCGAAAAAACAGTCTGATCGCTTCGGAACGGTATCAAGCGTACTCTGGGTAGCTCTTACTTTGTTCGTCGTGCTCTTTCTTACCTTTTTCGGAGATAAAATAACAACGATAAGTATGCAGCGCGCGTTTCGCGATATGCTCGGTCGCGGCGAGACCCAAAACGGAGTCTCGGAGTACTACTTCAGCATAAATGAGAACGCTTCGTTCGGCTCGCTTTCAGGCACTCCGATAATTGCGGGAAGCGACAGAGTGGTGATCTTTGCGCCCGACGGAACGCATCAGTATTCGGATGAATCGATATATTCACTTCCGAAGCTCGAAACCTCGGGAGATTATGCGATCATTTACGATCGCGCGGGAAATTCATTCGGTGTCTACGATAGCCTCGGTGTGAAGTATACCGAAAAGGAAGGAAATGCGATATACTCTGCTACCGTCTCGGATAGCGGAAGCTTTGCGGTGGCGAGACACGGAAACGATTATACCAGCGAAATAAAGGTGTACACACCCGATATGAAGGTGCGTAATCTCATAAAAAAGAATAACCGAGTCGCGTCTATGGATATGAACGGAAAAACGGGAGAAATCGCTCTGCTCACCTATTCGGTCACATATGACGGAAGGGTCGAGAGCGAGCTTATGATACTTGATACCGAAAGTGACGCTCCGAAAAAGATAATAAACCTTGAAGAAGGATTTCCTATAGAGTGCAGATATCTCGATAACGGCAATATAGTGATCCTTTTTGAGGACTTTCTGACTCTTGTTGATGCAAACGGAAAGACCGTTTCAAGCCGTGCGCTCGACTGCGGCGATATGCATATGTATAAGCTTTCTGATACGGGCGCGCTCGTCTATGCGAAAAGAATTGTCGATAATTCGGAAAGATTTTCGGTGCATACGGTGCTGATGAGCGAAAATAGCGTAAAAAGCTTCGATCTTTCTGTCGACGGAGGACTCGTGGGCTTGAATATATCGAAGGAGACGGCGTATATTATTACCGAGAGCTCTGCGGTCTCTGTGAATATGAGTAGCGGAAAGGATAAAAAGGTCTATAATTCGTCTGAAAAGCTCAAGTATTTTATTGAAATGTCGGATGAGACCTACGCTTGCTTTGCTACTTCTATCAAAAAAACAGAGATGAAATGACCTGATTTATATTCTTGACGTTATGAAAGGGGGAATGGAAAATGGGATTTATATTTGATATAATCGTTTTACTGATCATAGTACTGAACGTTCTGAAATATGCCAAAAGAGGTCTGATGAGCGTCGTGCTTGATATCGCGGGATTTTTGCTTTCGGTTATATCCGCGTGGGTATTTTCTCCATATCTCGGTAAGCTTATAGGCAAGATCCTACGCTCTGACGGCTCGGACGATATTATGAGGATAATCGCGTTTATCATAATTTTTGTTGCGATGACCTTTGTGGTTTCGGGTATAAAGAGGCTTGCAAAAAGCATAAAGCTACCTATAATCTCAAAAGTGGATAAGATACTCGGAGGAGCTTTCGGACTTCTTCTCGGATTTGCGTGGGCGTACGTTGCTTCGGTACTTATTTTCGTACTGCTTACAATTATATCAGCCGTGGTTCCTCAGCTCAGATCTCTTACCGATTCTATGACCGTTACAAGATGGTTCTACGGACTCGGAATCTTTGGACTCTAATTGCACACTGCACATAAATATTTTAACCAAAAAAGAAAGGTAAAGGAAAAGAAATGGGATTTATATTTGACATCATAATACTTGTAATTATAGTTTTGAACGTTGTGAGGTACCTCAGAAAAGGACTTACCGGCGCAGTGCTCGATATCGCGGGCTTCCTTGTGGCAGTCATCTTTTCTTGGATACTCTCCCCCGTTCTCGGAAGAACGATCGGAAAGTCGATAGCGGAAATGCTTCCCTCAGGCGGATCGGGCTTCGTTTATGACCTCGTTGTTTCGGGCAAGGCGGCAAGAATGATCGCTTTCGTGCTCATCTTCCTTGTAATGTCGATCGTTGTAGGTATCGTAAAGAAGCTTCTCAAGAACATAAAGATCCCCGTAGCCGATAAGCTTGACAAGATACTCGGCGCGGTCATCGGTCTTCTTCTCGGACTTGCGTGGGCATACGTTCTCTCTGTAGTTATCTGCCTGATTCTTACCGTACTGTCTGCTATTGCTCCTCAGATCGGTTCTATAGCGGAATCCATGACCGTCACAAGATGGTTCTACGGACTCGGAATCTTCGGGCTCTGATAAGATCGGTGCCGTTTGGCATAGAAAAGTGTGTTTTTAGCATAGTTTAAACTCGAAAGTGTGGTTTTTTAAATATGGAAATGTGTGCAAGATGCAAAAAAAGAGTAGCGGTAATATTCATATCCCGTATGGAGGGAGATAAGACGACCAACGAGGGGATCTGTATAAAGTGTGCAAAGGAGCTCGGAATAGGTCCTATCAATAATATTCTCGGAAATATGGGAATAACCGATGAGGATATAGACCGCATGGATATGGAGATGGAGGGGATAATCCAGGCTCAGGCGGACGATGAATCGGACGACGATATGGGAAAAACTCCTCCCATCAACTTTTCAAAGCTTTTCGGGGCTATCGGTGCCTCCGGAGAAAAAAGCGACAACAAGGATCGCGGCGGCGACGGAAAACAGAAAAAGAGCAAGGGCGCAAAGAGCTCAACTCAGTTTCTTGATACCTACTGTACCGATATAACCGCAAAGGCAAGAGAAGGAAAGCTCGACAGAGTCGTCGGAAGAGACGACGAAATGGAGCGAATGATGCAGATACTTTGCCGCAGACAGAAGAACAATCCCTGCCTTATAGGTGAGCCCGGAGTCGGCAAGACGGCGATAGCCGAGGCGCTCGCGCAGCTTATTGCCGACGGAAAGGCGCCCGGAAAGCTTGCAGACAAGGAGGTAAGGGTCGTTGACCTTACCGCACTTGTCGCGGGTACGCAGTTCAGGGGACAGTTTGAGTCGAGAATAAAGGGACTTATTGAGGAGGTCAAGGCAAAGGGCAACGTCATACTCGTTATCGACGAGGTACACAGTATCGTCGGAGCGGGAGATTCCGAGGGAAGCATGAGTGCGGCAAACATTCTGAAGCCTGCGCTTTCCAGAGGTGACGTTCAGGTCATCGGAGCCACCACTCTTGCGGAGTACAGAAAGTATATAGAAAAGGATTCGGCTCTTGAACGCCGCTTCCAGCCTATAATCGTAGAGGAGCCCTCTATCGCCGACAGTATCGAGATACTGAGAGGTATAAAGGGATATTACGAAAGCTTCCACGGCATAACTATTCCCGATATAGTCATAGAGCGTACGGTAATGCTCTCCGAGAGATATATAACCGACAGATTCCTTCCCGATAAGGCGATAGACCTTCTTGATGAGGCATCCTCCTATCTCGCACTCCACTCACCCGAGATAGCGCGCGCCGAAAAGGCAAGCGCAGAGCTTGAGCGACTTAAAAAGGAAGCGGAGCTCGAGGAGGCTAAAGAGGTTCCGGAAGAGGAGATAAACGAAAAATACCGCAGAGTGGCAGAAATCAAGACCGCTCTCATCTCCGCTGAAAGGGAAGCGCAGGAGGCTGAGCTCGCAAGAAGCTCGGTCGTTCTTACCACCTCTCAGCTTGCGAGCGTGGTAGAGCTCTGGACGGGTATTCCGGCAAGTAATATTACCGAAAACGAGTTCAGACGTGTCGACAAGCTTGCCGACAGACTTAAGGAGAGGCTCATAGGTCAGGACGAGGCGGTCGATGCCGTTGCGAGAGCGATCAAGCGTAACCGCGCCGGAATAGCGTATAAGCGCAAGCCGGTATCCTTTATATTCGCAGGACCTACGGGAGTCGGTAAGACCGAGCTCGTCAAGCTGCTCGCGTCCGATCTTTTCGATTCGCCCGAAACTCTTATACGCCTCGATATGTCCGAGTTTATGGAAAAGCATGCGGTGTCGAGGATCATCGGAGCGCCTCCCGGATACGTCGGATACGACGATGCGGGTCAGCTTACCGAGAAGATCCGCCGTAAGCCCTATTCGGTCATACTTTTCGACGAGATCGAGAAGGCGCATCCCGACGTTATGAATATCCTCCTTCAGATACTCGATGACGGGTATATCACCGACGCGAGAGGCAAAAAGGTCAATTTTGAAAATACGGTCATAGTCATGACAACGAACGCGGGAGCGGTCGGAGTCGATGCTCCTCTCGGATTTTCCGACGAGGGCAGGGCGACGTCCGAGGGAAAGACCGAAAAGGCGCTGTCTCAGTTCCTGAGACCCGAGTTTATAAACAGAGTCGACGAAATAATCACCTTCAGATCACTTGACGAGGACGATTTCGTCGAGATCGCAAAGATAATGCTCGGAGATCTCGTAAAAACTCTCTCCGAAAAGGAGATAAAGCTCGGTTACACCGAAGCGGCAGTGAGAACGATCGCAAGGAGATCCTTCTCCCGTAAGTACGGTGCGAGAAATCTGAGACGTACCATACAGCGCGAGGTGGAGGACGTTCTTGCAAGCAAGCTGATAGGCGATTACGACAGAAATATATCGGTGATCAGCATGGATGCAAGGGACGACGATCTCATTATTATGTGCAATTGATGAAAATCTGAAAAAATCAAGGAAAGGGGAATGATCTGTATATGGCGGAGCGTTGGCATGATAAAACCGTCTCTGAGGTTGAGGAGCTTACAAAAAGCAGCTCGGAGCTCGGTCTCGAAAAGGCTCTTGCGCGCGAGAGACTTGAAAAAAACGGAAAAAACGACGTTTTTCCTATAGAACACAGATCGGTAAGGGACTGTATCTCCGATTTTTCGACTAACGGACTCGGAATACTTCTCATGCTTACGTCACTCGTCGCCCTTTTCTTTGGACACTACGTTACGGCGATCGTTTCCGCGTCGCTTATAGCCCTCAGCTACGCCGTAATGTTTATCACCTACTGCAGTGCGCGTCTTCTTCTTGAACACGCGGCGCGGAGCTCTCTTCCTAATATAAAGGTCATAAGAGGCGGACGTGTTTATAACGTAAAGCAGGACGAGATCGTGTTCGGCGATCTTATCCTGCTGTCCGAGGGTGATATCGTTCCGTGCGATGCCCGTATTGTCAGTGATAAAGGACTTTACATACTTGAAACGGGAATAACCGACGGAGTTGGAAGTATAAAAAAGACGAGCGATTTTGTGGAATACAGAAACGTTCCTCCGCACATGTGCTTTAATATGGCGTGGGCGTCTACCATCGTCACAAAGGGAAGCGGGCTCGCGATTGCGTGCGAGCTGGGCAAAAATACGCTCGTTTGTCGCACGAACAAGAATAAGCCTGCCGCCGAATACCATAAGCTTGCCGTGTTCGATACGCTGAAGCGGATCGGCAGAAGGATAAGTCTCTTTTATCTTGCGTCGGCATTTGTGATCTCGTTTGTCGGACTGCTTCCCATCTTCAGCGGAGGAGATCCGCTAAATACGCTTCTCATATCTCTTTCGATCGGAGTTGCGGGACTTTCCGAGTTTTTTATGCTGCTCGGATACGTCATAGTGGCGTGCGGACTTTTCGATTCGCTCAGCCGAAAGCGCAGAAATAAAAAAGGTGCGCTTATCAAAAACGCGGACAGGCTGGATACTCTTGAAAATATCGATACGGTCATCGTCCCGCCCGAGGCCATATGCTCAAAGCGCCGTATGTCGCTTGAGCGCGCGTACGTTTCGGGAAAGCTTTACGACATCAGCGAAAAGGGGTTCGCTGATAACTGCTTGCGGCTTTTAAGATACGCAATAGTAACGACAGGTCTTTACGGGCAAAATAAGCTCGGCGCGGTCGGACAGGACTCGGGGGATTTCTATACCTTTGAGGAGGATGCTATCCTTAAGGCATCGCTCGACTGCGGAATTTATAACTCATCGCTTGAAGAGGAATATCCTCTCGTCGATTTCAAAAGACGGAGCGAGATAAACAGGTTTGATACGGCACTCGTTCGCTTTAACGGAGATAACACGGTTATTTTGCGAGGCGAGGCGGATGAGATACTTGAGTGCTGCACGCACTATTATGAAAACGGCAGAGTTCTGCGCCTGGGACCGGTAGAGCGCAGTAAGATAGACGTCGCGGCAAAGCAGCTTATGCGTCAGGCGTACAGAGTAATAGCGATTGCCTCCAAGCATTCACGCTTCAATACTCTTACAAAGCTGAGGGATAGTCAGAATGAGCTCATCTTCGAGGGCTTTATAGTCCTCAATGAGCCAATACTGCCCGAGGTGGCGCAAAATATCGCAAGAGCGCGTGCCGCGGGGATAAAGATAATCCTTGCGTGCGACGAGATAAGCGAAAAGAATTATCAGATAGCGAGAGCGATCGGAATGGTGCTCTCGCGTGACGAGGTCATAAAAGGAAAAGAGATCCGTGAGCTCGCGTCGGCAGACGGCACGGCGCTTGAGGAAAGACTGAAGGGGATCTCTATGCTCGAGGGAATGAGCGTTTCGGATAGGGAGATCGCGATAAAGACGCTCCAAAAGAGCGGACGTAAGGTCGCCTTTCTCGGAAACAAGCTCCGCGAGCTTCCGCTTCTCAGAGAGGCTGATATCGGCATGACCGAATGCCTTAGTCTTACAGGCTCTGACAGAGAAAAAACACAGTACGACGGCTGCGAGGCACTCAGGTTCGTTTCGGATGCGGTGGTTACAATGGTGGACGATACTCCTTCGGGCGGTCTTAACGCGGTGCTCGGAGCCATCGGAAATGCGAAAAATATAAACGGAAATATAATCAGGATGCTCGAATATCTTATGACGGTGCAGAGCGCCCGTCTAAGTGCGGTGATGCTCTTCCTTTTGCTCGGAAGATTTCTTCTGAGTCCGATGTCGATACTCGTTCTCGGACTCGTGTTTGATTTTGTCGCAGCCCTCATAATGGCGTTCAGGCATCCGAGTACGAGGATACATATCGAGAAGCAGAGAGACGTCTCTGAATCGGGAATAATAAAGACATCGGTAAAATGCATAGAAAAAGGAGCCTTTTGCGGTGTGCTCGTTCCTCTTTTCTGCGTAGTCCTTGAGCTGATCGGTCTTACTGACCCGAGCTCTCTCTCATCGTGCGTCTTTCTCTCCTTTGCTGTGCTTTCCGCATCGGTGATGCTTCACAGTATATTCAGCGGAAAACAAGCGGGAGCAGAGCTGAAGGTGAACAGAATACAGCTTCTCTATTTAGTGGGGGTCGCCGTATTCGTAATACTTTCGTGCGTGATGGGAAGATTCACATCGGTGCTGACGGAGGATCCCTCTTCTGCGATCTCCCCAAAAATGCTCGTGCCGGTAATTCTGAGCCCAATACTTTCTCTTCTTTTGTCCTCGGTGCTTGCGAGAGCGCTCGGATTTTTCAAAAAAAGAGGAAAACATAAAAAAGGTCAGAACAAAGATATATAAAATATAAAAATAATCGGAGATAATATGAAGTTTAGAAGTGTTTTAGTAAGATCTGTTGCGATCCTTTCGATGCTTGCCCTTTTGCTCGGCACGCTTGCCGCATGCTCGGGAAACGGTAAAAGGAAGGAGAGCGAGAAGGAAAACGGAAATGGCAATAAAGAAGAGGACAAGACCTTTGAAAAGATATTCGGAAGTCTTTCGGACGTTGTCTACGACCCTCTTGATCATATAGATCCACCCGCACTCAGTGAGATCGTGATAAATAAGAGCGATGTTAACGTCAGCGTTTCGTACGAGCTCGCAAAGGCGGTAATGAGCGGAGCTGAAAATACATCTTATACCGAAAAGGGAAGCGCGACTCTTTCGCTTTACGATACCGCGCGTATATCCTACAAGGGTCTTCCCGCTGATGAGAATATCGAGCTTTCCGAGGAGACTATTGCGGGAATGTCGAGCGAATATCAGAAGGACGGTGTCGATCTCGTTATCGGGTCGGGATCCTTTATAGGTGCATATAAGGGAAAGCACGAGGACCGATATAACGAGGGCTTCGAGGATCAGCTTATCGGAATGAGCGTTGGAGACGAAAGGGTTATAAGAGTCACCTTCCCCGATCTTTATACTACCGAGGAGCTGTGCGGCATCGAGGTCGATTTCACGGTAAAGCTTATATCGATCTCAAGACCGAAGACCGACAGCTTTGTTCCTACCGACGAGCAGTGCGATAAATATACCGATGGAAAGTATAAAACTCTCGACGAGTTCAGGACCTATCTTGAGAATATTTGCGTAGGCTCGTTTGCCTATTCGATGTTCGTTGTCGATACCAAGGAAAAAGAGCCATGCAAGGAGCTTGTTGATATCTATCTCGACCGACTTATTCATAGTCATGTGCTTTCTCAAAACGGCTCGTCGCTCAGCAAGGAAGATTATAATAAGGCTTATTCCGAGATAAAAAGCAGTATGCACGACCTTCTTTATCCTCAGGCGGTGAGCTCGGCGTATTCCTATATCAAGGATAACTATATTTTCGGTCTGTGCGAGGTAAGCGTTACCGAAAAAGAGGTCTCTGACGCTATCGCCGCCGATTGGGAGACTAATAGCTGGTACTATAAATATTACTACGGCATAAACGACATCGAGGAGTTCACCGAGCGTATCGACATAGAATCGCTCGAGCGACAGCTTAAGCTTACAAAGCTCTATGAAAAGCTCGCCGATAAGGTCGCGCTCAAATAAACACGGAGGATCAGAAAATGAAGCTTTTTTTATCAAGCAATATAACGGACAACAGGGCGAATGATGAGCTCGGCGGAAACGAATTCATAATCGAGACGGTTTCCTCCGAAAGCACTGAAAATCTCATGAAGGCGAGCGAAAAGGCAGAGAATATCATTCTCAAGGCAGGGCTTCCGAAATGGCTCGTTGCTATCGAGTGGCTTGCGTTTTTGGTCGGAATATCTCTCGTGGGAGGTCTTATGGATGCGCTTTCGGGAGAGGAGGCGGTCACGCTCGCTCACGCATATAATAAAGCGCCTCTTCTGTTTTGGATAGCTGCCGCTTGTCTTGCAACGTGGCTTGTGATATTTATCTACGGATACAAGAAAAAGGCAGAGGTCATGAGGAGCGAGGAGATAAAGAGCGCCGAGGAAAATGTCGGTACGGTCCTTGATATGATAAAAGAGGAGCTCGACATTCCCGAAAACGCTGTCAAGGTCGATATACTTTCCTGCTCGTACAGAATAAAAAACGGTGATATCAAAATAAAGGACGATCTTTTCATAAATTTTGAATTTTCGCTCTATACCGAGGGCGGACGTCTCGTTCTTGCCGATACCGAGAGCAAATACGCTATCGATCTCGATAAATTCACCGCGATAACTCCTGTGGACGGGACAGTCTATTTAGCATCGTGGAACAAGGAGGAGCCTATAAAGAGTGAAAAATACAGAGAGTACCGACTCAGAGAAGACAAGATAGGACTCGTTGTTACGAAGAGATATTATATCGTTGAGTTTACAAGTGACGATGAGCTTTACGGAATCTGTATTCCGAATTACGAGCTTCCCGTTATCGAGTCTCTTATCGGACGTCGAGTATAAGGTATATAAAAGTAAAAAAGACGGAGAATTTTGATTCTCCGTCTCTTTTATTATCAATTTGCGATCATTTGTTAAGAATATTTTCCTCAAGATAGGTGGCGAGCTCTTCACCTACGTCGTAGTGCGCGTCAAGGCTGGGATGTCCGCCGCCGCCCTGATTTTCCTGCGCGACCTGGAAAAAGTAAACGAGACTTTGATCGGCATCCTTGTAAAGCTCGTTAAATACGGTGTTAAACTTGTCAAGGCTTGCCTTTTCCATCATTCCGTGCATCCAGACGATCGGGATCTTCGTTTTGTAGGTCTCACGAACGAGATCGACAAGAGCCTTGACCTTGGTCTTGAGCTTCTGGATGTCGATTCCCTTCATCTGATCGTTCGTTCCGAGGTTGATGACTACTACGTCGGGAGTTCTCGTCGCGACAAACTCGGTGTTTTTGTCTCTTAAGTAAGAGTCCGCCTTGAAATACTCCTCCATAAGGAAGGTCGGCCAACCGATCGAAACACCGATTCCGCTGTAGCAAACGAGCGAAACGTCAGCGTTCAGCTTTTCAGCGGCGAGGAATCCGTAGGTCTGTGTCGCGTCCTGATAGGGAGCGGAGCCCGAATCTGGAGTGTCGCGCTCGCAAAGATTTCCAAATCCTACCGTAATACTGTCACCGAGGACCTCGATAAGGAGCTCCTTGTCTTCCGGGGGTGCCTCGAAATATCCCTTAAAGGAGATGCTTTGTAAAACGCTGAGAGCGCACTGCGCCTCGGTCTGCTTGAGGAGCCTTATGTTGTGTACCTTCTTGTCACTGAAGGAGGCAAGAACGAATTCCTTGCCGTTGTCTGCGGGAAGTCTGTTTATGCGCTCCTCGACTCTTTCACCGTCAATGTAAAGGGTAAAATAGCAATTTTGGGATACGGAAAGCCGGATCTTGAGCTCGCCCTCAATATAAGCGTTGAACTCGACGCCCGACGCGGAGGTGTCGCAGGCGATACCCTCCGCAAGCGGAGTGGTCCTTCCGTGTATTTTGAAATTATCGACGTCGCTGTCGTTTGAAAAATAATAGGTCTGATCAACGATCTCCGCATCGCTGCCGTCGTCCTCGACCGGACCGAGAAGCTTGCAGGCTACGAGAGCGCCCTTCGAGTCAAGCCAGAGAGTAGCGGTGTACGCATACGGCGCATCGTTCTTTTTAAGTGCGGAGATAAGCTCGCTCATAATGATAAGCTCGCTTTCGTTTGCCTTTGTGAAATCAAGGGCAGACGGCTCGATCACGGTCGGCTCCCCGTCCTTTTTGTAAACTGCGTTTTCGTTTGTGTCGAGCGAGACGTCTTCTTCAAGTGCGGTCAGCGCCTCGACCCTGCACAGATATATTCCTCCGAATGTCAGCTCGCAGGGAGTACCGTCCTCGATCCCGTCAAAGACAGAGTCGTCTGCGAGAATGAGATCCTCGCCGTTTACGGTGTAAACACCGTCCTTGACGGTGACCTCAAACGCTTCTGTCCTCGGCTCGGTCACAAAGAGGATCTCGCCGTCGGGGCTTATAAAGAAGACGGCAAGTCCACCGATCTCGGGAATGTATTCCTCATATGAAAGGAAGTAGCTCGTTGCATATCCGCTGAGATCGGTGTCCTGTGTAAGAGTCTTGACCTCGGGGATTATTATGCTTGCGGAGACGATCATACCGTCCTCGGTAGTCACGTACAGAACGTCTCCGATCTTTGCGCTTGCGAGAGCCTTGGCAATATCCTCGGAGACCGTAAACTCGGTCGCCTTGCTTGCATCCTCTCCCTGTGCGCGATAGAGAAGTGTGATTTTATAGGTCTTTTCGTCGCCGTCCTTGCTTTCTTTAAGTATATCAACTACCTGAGTTGTAAATATCTCCTCTACTGCGAGTGAGTCCATAGCATCCTTAAGAGCCTTCGCAGTGTCGTCGATCTTCTTCTGGTTGAAGCCGAAAATGTCGTTTGCGAGAAGTCCGCCTTCAACAAGCGCGTTTGCGGCAGATTTTGCCTTCTTGAACGCGTCCACTGTCCTTGCCGAGAACTTCATAAGATCCTCGTCCGAAAGGGAATCTGCGCTTGCGAGGATCTCAAGAAGCGCGTTCATATCGCACATGAGAACAGACTCGTCCGTTTCTTCAAGCCTTGCCTTTGCCGCTTCAAGATCCTTGATCGCCTGCGTGATCTTCGCTTCGTTTACCGATGCCTTGAACAGTGCTTTGTCAAGATTTTCGTCTATATAATCAACAGTTTCAAGATATGCACCGAATGCCGCTGCATCATACGTGCCTTCGTTATTTGTAACAGCCCTGGCAGCCTCGAGCGCCTTGTTAAACTCCTTGTAATCGCAAAGAGAATTTTGGGTAAGAGTGGATATTGCCGAGCGCAGGAAGGATGCGGCACTGTTTATCTGCGACTGATTGGTGCTTCCGTATCCGACGGTCATATTCCTCTTTATCGCCTTTGCGGCGGTGAGAGCCTCGGTGAATTCGGCAAAGCTTCCGGAGGTCCACTGGAAATTATCGTTGTTTATATTGCTTGCCTGCGCAAGAGCACTGTCAAGTGCGGAATAGTCGCAGGGAAGAGTGGCGTTGAGATCTGCTATCGCGTCCTTTATCTTCTTTGCGGCATCATCGACCTTTTTCTGATTCTCTTCGTTTCTCGGAAGGTCGGTGGCAAGATCCTTCTTGACTGCGTTTACGGCATCGGTGAACTTTTTGAAGTTCTTGTCAGTGAATTTTCCGTTGTCGTTCTTTATCGCAAGAGCGCTGTCAAGAGCTGCCTGATACTCAGAATAGTCGCAGTAGTCGCTGAATACGAGCTCCTCTACCGCCTTTTTAAGCTTTTCTGCCGTCGAGGAAACGAGCGCCTCGTTTTCCTCCGATATTATAAGCTCTCTTGAAAGCGAGGTCGCCTCCTCGTAAGCCAGCATGAATACCTCAAAGCTTTCGGGAGTGTAGCTTCCGTCCTTTGAAACGTAAGGCTCGGCGAGCTTTATCTCGGCATCAAGTGCGTCGTAGGATACGAGCTTGTTTTCGGAAAGCTTTGCTATAGCGTTCAGTATCTCGTGCTCTGCGTCGGATATGAGCTTTCTGCTCTCCTCCGTGTCCGTAAGAGTCTTGCTGAGTGAGGCGTCAATGTCCTCTATAGTGGAAAGGAATTCATCGTAAGCGGAGGGAAGATATATCTTTGAGTCCTCGTTCTTTATAGCCTTTGCCGACTGAAGCGCGGCGTTGTATGCGTCGTAGGACGCGGGATCGTTCGAGCTTAGCTGATATACGTAAAGGATCTCGTTTATCTCAAAGGAGACAAGCTCATCCGAGGATCTTATTATAACGGTTATAGGCTTCTCGTAATCGATCTCGGAGACGTCGACAGTTCTCGAGTCGAGCATATACTTACAATCCTTCAGGGCGCCCTGACCTATTCTGAAATGTATGTTGTCCGACGTCAGAACAAGGGTGTCCTCATTGTAATTACCGATCCTCATCGAGTAAGCGTCCGAAAGCGAGGAGACGGAGGGCTGGATTCCGACACCGACAAAGGTCTCCTCTCCGTTTACGTAAAGCTTTGTAAATGCCGATGCGACCGTTTCAGAGGATCCGGAAATGATATCGTCAAGACTCTCTGAGGAGAATACGTTGTACGACAGGTGGTCAAGCGTGCGATAGGAGATCTTTAAAAGCTCTCCGCCGTCGCAAAGTAGGGTGTTTTTGTCAATTGCGAGCGCTTTTTTTGAAGCTATATTGCCGTACGACGTGATAAGCGAGGGAGATGAGAGCGTGTAGGTGCCGGTCTGCGAAAGCTCCGCGCATGGAATTGTCATCGCCTTTACTGCAATGGACAGAGCGCGGGAGCAGCTTACGAAGCCTTCTCCGATCTCAAGAAGCTCGCTTGCCTCGGCAAAGGGGAGTCTGAGCGCATCGTATATCACGTTTGCGCGCCCGTTCTGACCGAGATATTCACCGTTTGCGCCAAGACCGATCGCACGGAGGGTGTAGGTGAGAAAATCGTATCCCGATACCTTGTTTGCGGGATAGAATTTTGTTGCCGAAATGCTCGGGATAAGTCCCTTTTCAACGCTGTAGGCGATAAACGGAGCATAAGCAGAGTCCGCACTGACGTCTGTGTATGGATCGGAGGTCACCTTCGGGAGCTCGTTTGCGCCGAGAGTCATCACACTGAGAAGAAAAGCGGCCTTTTCTCTCGTCAGATCTCCGCTGTGCGTAATATATTTCTGAAGATCGTCGACCGTGTCGGGAGCAAGCGTCTCAAAAAGGTCCTGACATTCGGAAAACGCTATCGAGTCGGCTACGACCGTGTCCGACGCGGACGATCTGTTTGCCATAGGTGCTATCATAAAAACGATAGCAAGACAGATAGATATTGCCGCCGCGACCTTTCTTCTGCTTCTTTCACGGAAGATAAGGATAACTACCGCTACAAGGAATACTGCCGCGCTTATGATGAGCAGAGTTATGTAGAGGGTATTGCTTTCCTTTTCGTCCTCGTTTTCGATCATATCTCGGCTGATGTCAGAGAGGGCCTTTGCCTGTATCTGCGTTCTTACCGTCTGCCTTGAATTCATGATCCCGAGATCGAGAGTAGTGGGAGTGCTTACCTCAAGGCAGGAGGGAAGATAATATCTTGCCGAGACATTTTCGATCTTTTTGCCCGTGTTGTTAGTTACCGCGAGCATTATAATGACGGTGTCCCCCTTGGAGTAGACCTCCTTATCAAAGCTCATTTCAATGTCGATATCCGAGCTTGCCTTTGCTTCCGAGTCTGCGTGGGTAACAAACGCAAAGCAGATAAGCATTGAAATAAGCAGAGCGGATACGGCAGCGATCCTTAACGGTGCCGATATTATTTTTGGAAAACGTTTTGTAGCCGACATATGTCGATCTCCTTCAAAAAATTTATGTACATAATAATTAAGAGTATAATATTACATTATGTATTGTACCACCGATGTCGGCTTTTGTCAACCGCACGGAGACATAATGGAAAAATTTAATAAATCGAGGGAGTTTTTGTTCATTAAGGAGAAATAATGTAAAATTTGTGCAGTACCGAAAAATCCACCTTTTGATGTGAAAAGTAGGTTGAAAAATCAAAATTATGTAGTATAATTTATGAGTCGGTATATAAGTTTGATTACAGAGGATGCTTGTATGGATCTTTTTTATCTTTTAATAATACTTTTTTCGTGCGTGCAATCCGCTTGCACAAAATTTTATAACCGTTACAGCAGTGACGTACTTGTCTTCAACAAATTAAAATCCTTCTCTGCGCTCGTGGTATTTGCCCTTATACTTATAGGAGGATGTACCTTTAATCTTACGACGGTCGTTTACGGTATATTCTATGGGATATTTTCAAGCATATCTATGCACGCCGGATGCGCCGCGCTTTGCATGGGACCTATGTCGCTGACCAGTCTTATAGTATCCTTTTCGCTCATAGTGCCGAGCACGTACGGAATAATATTCCGAAACGAGAGGGTGACTCTTGTAAAAGCAGTCGGACTTGTGCTTCTTTTTGCCGCGCTCGTGCTCGCAAGCGTAAAATTCGGAAAAAAGAATCCATCTGACAGTATCAAAAACAGAGGAAAATGGCTTGCGCTCGTCTTTGCGACCTTCTTTTCAAACGGAATATTCGCAATAATCCAGAAGGAGCATCAGCGCATCTTTCCCGGAAGATATACAAAGGAATTTACCTTTGTTGCGATGGTAGTGTGTGCGGTCGTCTTCCTTGTTCCGAAAATCAAGGCTATAGCGCCCTCCAACTTGAAAATGATCGGAGGAAAAAGATATGCTCTTCTTTCGGGCGTGCTCAACGGACTTGCGGGATTTTTTACCCTCTCGCTTGCAGGCAGGGAAAACGCATCCGTGCTCTATCCTGTAATATCTGCAGGAACGATAATCGCCTCGGTCGTTTTCGGAAAATTCGTTTTTAAGGAAAAGCAGAGTCCGACCCGTTTGATAGCATTTGCTCTTGGAGTTTGCGCGGTCGTTCTTTTGAAGCTGTAAAATTATTCATAAAAGAAGGTCCTTCGGCAGGTACTCGGTCGAAGGATCTTTTTTAAAAAAGACCTGCATTTCCTTGACAAAGCCGTGTCTTGTTGGTATAATTAAGTATATTAAAATAACAAATCAGGATAGGGGAAATAACGTGGGAAACACGATCTACGAGCTCGAGCGTGAACGCAGATACAATGCGGCGAAAAGAGCTCTTTTTAATAAGCTTTACTCAAATCTCAATCAGAAGCAGAGAGAGGCGGTCTTTGCCGTAAACGGACCTCTTCTCGTGCTCGCAGGAGCGGGAAGCGGAAAGACTACCGTCCTTGTCGAGAGGATAGGATACATAATAAGGTACGGAAACGCGTACGAGCACGAAACGCCCGCAAGCGAGATAAGCGACTTCGATATATCAAGGCTTGAGAGCGCTATAGATCTTCCGAAGCAGGAGATCGCCGCTCTTCTTGAATCGTGCGCCGTTTCAAGATGCCCTGCGTGGGGAGTCCTGTCGATCACCTTTACAAAAAAAGCGGCGGGCGAGATGAAGGAGCGTCTTGAAAAAATGCTCGGAAGCGAGGCATCCGACGTATGGGCGGGAACCTTTCACTCGGTCTGCGTGAGGATCTTAAGGCGATTCGGTGAAAATATCGGTCTTGACCGTAATTTCACGATATACGATGAGAGTGACGCTCAAAAGCTCATGAATACGATCATAAAAGAAAAGAATATGGACGAAAATACGGTCTCGGTAAAGAGCGTGCTTTCGAGCATCGGAAGGCTTAAGGACAGACTCGTGACTCCGCAGCAGTTCGCTTCTCAGGCATCTGCGAGCCGCGATTTTTCGATGCGCCGTATCTCCGAGCTCTATACCGAGTACGCGAAAAGGCTCGAGTCGGCAAACGCGGTCGATTTCGACGATATAATAATGCGCACCGTCGAGCTTCTTGACAAGAGCGATGACGTGCGGGATTTCCTCGGCTCAAGATTTAGGTACGTTCTTATAGACGAGTATCAGGATACGAACTACGCTCAGTTTATGCTTGCCTCACTTATCGCGGGTAAGAGAAGAAATCTTATGGTCGTCGGAGACGACGATCAGAGCATCTATCGCTTCAGAGGTGCGACTATCGAAAATATCCTTAATTTCGATAAGACCTATTCGGATGCGCGCGTTATAAAGCTTGAGCAGAATTACCGCTCGACGAGTGTCATACTCGACGCCGCAAACGCGGTCATAAAAAACAACACGAACCGTAAGGACAAGGAGCTCTGGACCGATAAAAAGGGAGGAGATAAGATAACTCTTGCAAAGCTCGACGATCAGAACGAGGAGGGACAGTACGTCGCAGATACTATAAACGATATCTGCCGTGAAAACGGAAGGACCTTCGGAGATTTCGCCGTTCTTTACAGAACGCGCGCGCAGTCGAATGCGCTTGAAAAGGCGCTCGTGAAGGCGGGAGTCAAATACTACATCGTGGGCGACACGAGATTTTACGACAGAAAAGAGATAAAGGACATCCTTGCCTATCTCCAGCTCGTGGCTAATCCCAACGATAATATAAGACTTATGCGTATCATCAACGTTCCGAAGCGTAAGATAGGCGACGCGACAGTCGATGCTCTTTCTCAGATCGCCGAGGCCGAGGGATGCTCGATGTTCGAGGTCATAAAGAACGCGGATAAATACCTTGCGCTTTCCAAGGTCATAAAGCCGCTTGCCTCATTTGCGACTCTTATAGAAGACCTTATAAAGGTGTCAGCCGAAAGAAATCTTCCCGATTTCGTCGAATACGTAATAGAGTCTACCGGATATATGCAGATGCTTAAGGACGCAGGCGAGGCGGAGCAGGAGAGATGCGATAACGCAAGAGAGCTTATTTCGAACGCTCTCGAATACGCAAACGAGGTCTTTGCCGGCGAGATCGATCACGATCCGCTCGCGGACGATCCGACAGCTCAGGGTGTTGTGTTTGCGTCAAATGAGGCAGAGACGACGAGGGCATCCGAGCTCTTGCCCGGATTTCTCGAGGACGTCGCGCTCGTTTCGGACGTCGACAGGTTCGACGATAACGCACAGGCGGTAGTCCTTATGACCGTGCATAGCGCGAAGGGACTTGAATTTCCGATAGTCTTCCTTACCGGAATGGAGGAGAGCATTTTTCCCGGACACCGCGCGCAGGCGGATATGTCCGAGCTTGAGGAGGAAAGGCGCCTCGCTTACGTTGCCATAACGAGAGCAAAGCAAAAGCTCTATATAACCTATACGAAATGCCGTATGCTTTTCGGACGCACGCAGTTTTCTCCCGAATCGCAGTTTGTAAAGGAGATCCCCGAGCATCTCACTGAGAAGAGAATGACTGCGAGCGAGAAAATGTCGCGTGTCGAGGAGCGTTTTAATACGGAGGCGAGAAGGACCTTCGACCGAACGACCAAAAAGCCTCAGGCACAGATAAGGCAGGCATCCGAGCAGTTTATGGCGGGTGATAGCGTCATTCACGCGAAATTCGGACGGGGCATCGTGCTTTCCGCAACGAAAATGGGCGCGGATATCCTTTACGAGGTCGCCTTTGATACCGAGGGTACCAAGAAGCTTATGGCTACGTTCGCAAAGCTCAGACGTGACGATGGAGACGTTTGAGAGCGCATTTAAGACAACATAGCGACCTTTACCGCAGTTATAAAGAGAACAGACCGAGGCGATCTGCCTCGGTCTGTTATTTGTTTAGAGTAGGGTCAGTCTCCGTCGATCGAAAGTAAGCGGTAAGCGTTTTTTCTCGCAATAGCGTCGAACATATCCTGAGTGATGGCGCCGCTGCCGAACAGATCGAAAAGTATCTGCGGCTGCTTTATTACTTGATCGTGATAGCAGATATCGGTTCCGAACATTATTCTTTCGCTGAATTCTCTCATGAAGCTTCCCGCATAGCTCATATCTCTGAGCATTGCGTTAGCTCCGCTTCCCGCCGAAAGATCGACCCACAGGTTCGGATATTTACGCATAAGAGCTGCTACTCTTCCTTCCTTTATGACAGGATAATCGGGATATCCGAAGCGGTCGCTTTCCTCTCGCAGCTCGGATATCTCTGCCCAGAACGCAGGTCCGTGACCTATAAACACAAGATCGGGATAGCGATCGAGCGCTCTTTCAAGCTGAGGCATTCCCTTGTCGTCATAGAGCCCGTATCCGCTGTTACGGCAGGCCGTCACGTCGAAAAGCAGGGGAAGTCCCGATCTTTCGGTGCATTTAAGAAGATTCTGTACAAGAGGATCGTTCCACTCAAGCTGAGGCATGACCTCTCCGATGCCCTTGCATCCGAGCGCCTTGTAGTGCTCGAAAAGAGTGAGGAGCGGAGCGTCGGACGAGTTTGTAAGAGCGCGTGGATCGACGTTGCAAAACGCGACGTATTTTCCGTTTGACGTATTTGCCATATCGATGACCTCTCCGACCGACTGAGGAACGTAAAGCTCGGGACCGAGTATCGGAAGGATGGCGGCGCCCGTGATGTTCAGCTCCGCGTATCTTTTTCCTACCTGCTCGGGAGTAGACATCAGAAAACGTCCGTCGCCCGTAGGATATGGGTATTTGTACATGTGAGAATGGATATCAAAAAACATAGAGATCTTCCTGTGATTTATTTTGGAATTTCAATTTTTGCTGCTTTTATCTGCCAAAGCCCCGCCGAAAGCGGAGGGATGACAGAAGAGCTTTTTTCACATCCGAAAAGATGAGAAATGAGATTTTCTCCCCTTGCTCCCGTATCATAGGCGTTTTCGGAGCGGTTCACTGCTACGAGCAGGAGATTTCCCTTAAGATCGAAGCGCTCAAAGGCGAATATTCCGCTTGGAGTATCCTCGATAACGCGCAGATATCCTCCGCGCAGGATACGCTTTGAGCGGCGGATGCGTCCGAGCTCGCGGTAGAAGAAGAGAAGCTCCTTGTCCTCCCGTCCCCACGGATAGGTGGAGCGGTTGAACGGATCTCCAAGTCCCTCGACACCTGCCTCATCACCGTAGAATATGCACGGAATTCCCGGCATGAAGGCGAGGATAGTGTACGCAAGACGGATGAGCGTGAGAGCTCTTGCCCTTTGATCGCCGTTCATTTTAAACAGTGATTTTTCCTTCATGGTCATATCGAGGTTTCCGACTCCGAGAACGGTCAGGATGCGCTCGGTATCGTGCGTTCCGAGAAAATTCATAAGGCAGTCGCTGACCTGCTTCGGGTATCTCGAGTAGAGACACGCCGACGCAAAGAAAAGCTCTTTTTTGTCTCCCGTTTCGATAAAGCGTATTATTCCGGTCCGAAGAGGATAATTCATTACCGAGTCGAGCTCGCGGCCTCTGAAATATTTTCTGCGGTCTGTGTAGGCTATCTTTATCGAGGCGTCCTCCCAGACCTCACCGATTATGAGCGATTCGGGATCGGCCTTTTTTGCCGCGCCTCGAAGATCGCATAAAAAGGGCTCGTAAAGCTCGTCCGCAACGTCGAGGCGCCAACCGGACGTGCCCTTTTTTATGTATCTCGGGACGATGCCGTCATCCCCGTTTATGTAAGCGTTGTAGTCGGGATCCTTCGTATTTACCGCGGGCAGGATCTTTATATCCCACCAGCATCGGTAGGTGTCGGGATAGCTTTTGAAGTCATACCATTTGAAATAGGGCGAGTCGGGCGAGTCACACGCGCCGATGCCTTTATAGCGTCCTCTTTTGTTGAAATATTTACTGTCGTCTCCCGTGTGATTGAATACTCCGTCGAGAATTATCCTTATGTCGCGCTTTGACGCCTCGCCGATCAGCCTGTCGAGTGCGGCGTTACCACCGAACATTTCGTCTACCTTTTCGTAGTCTCCCGTGTCGTACTTGTGATTTGAATACGCCTCAAAGATCGGAGAAAGATAGATGCAGCTTATACCGAGAGAGGCGATGTAGTCGAGCTTTTCGCAGATGCCGGTAAGCGTTCCTCCGAAAAACATATTGTTTTCGACCTCTCCGCCCGGAATTTCCGCATACTGAGGCATATATCTGTCCCAGTCTTCGTTCATAACGGCATCCGATCGCACGGGATACTGTCCGCCCTTTGCAAATCTGTCAACGAAGATGTGATACATTATCCCGCCCTTTATCCAGTCGGGCGTACGGAATCCCTTTTCATATACCGTAAGAACGAACGAATCGTGAGATTCGTTTTCGTAAAGGACCTTCGGTCTGTACGAATATACGTCGCAGGATATCCTTATTTTGCCGTAAGCGCTGTCCGAGACGACCGTCCAGAAAAAGAGACCGCTGTGCTTGTCCTCGCAGAGCCTTGAAAGACAGAGCTTTATTTCGTACGTTTCGCAGTCGCCTTTGAGATCTGTCCACAAAAGTGGGTAGTAGGTCTTTTTCTGTCTGTCGTCATCGTATATCTCGATATGCGGAGACGAAAGACCGAGCGCGCGTGGAGCAAAAAGCGAGACGGTTATAACGTCATCCTCGCCAAAAGCGCCGAGAAGCTCGGCACTTTTGGTCTTTTTGGATCTTTTTGTAAGTATTATAGATTTTGTTAATCCTTCAGGTATCATTGTAAAGAGTCCGATCGTCAGTTTTTCGGATTGTCAGCCTTTTTTATGGGCTTTATCTTCCAGATGTTTTCCGCGTAGTCACGTATCGAGCGGTCTGCGGAGAATATTCCCGCGCTTGCCGTGTTCATAAGCGACATACGGTTCCAAAGGGTCTTGTCCGCGTAGTCGCGGCAGAGCTTCTCGTGAGTGTTAAAATAGCTGTCGAAATCGGCAAGACACATATAAGGATCGGGAATGCCCGGACCTGTGAGAAGATAATTGAATATCATCGTAAAGTCATTTCCGTTAAAACCGTGCTTGAGCATATCCACGGCGCGCTTTATCCTGTCGCTTGCTATATAATATTCGTATGAGCGGTAGCCTCTCTTCCAGAGATCGTCTACCTCGGGAGTTGTAAGACCGAAAATATATACGTTCTCGCCGTGAAGTGCCTCGTTTATCTCAACGTTTGCGCCGTCAAGCGTTCCAATAGTGAGAGCGCCGTTGTACATGAGCTTCATGTTGCCCGTGCCCGAGGCTTCCTTGCCCGCAAGCGAGATCTGTTCGGAGACCTCCGCCGACGGAATAAGGATCTCGGCAAGAGATACGTTGTAGTCCTCCGCAAAGAGCACGCGGATCTTTTCCCTGATTCTCGGATGCTTTTCGATGTCTGCCGAAAGCGAGCATATCAGCTTTATAAGCTCCTTTGCCATATGGTATCCGGGAGCCGCCTTCGCTCCGAATATAAAGGTCTGCGGAAGAACGTCCTTGTTTGGATCCTCGAGAAGCTCGGAATAGAGCTCGATTATGCGAAGCGTGTTCAGGAGCTGACGCTTGTATTCGTGCATGCGCTTGATCTGGACGTCAAAAAGAGTGTCGGGATCGAGAGATACACCGTTTCTCGCCTTGATGTGCTCTGCAAAGCGCGCCTTGTTTTCGTACTTTATTTTTCCTATGCGCTCAAGTACCGAGCTGTCGTTTGCGAATTTCGCAAGATCTGCGATCCTTTCGGGTTCCTTGCGGTAAGAGTCTCCGATAGTCTCGGAAAGCAGGGAGGCGAGTCCGGGATTTGAGGCGCACAGCCATCTTCTGTGAGCGACTCCGTTAGTTACGTTCGTGAATTTTTCGGGAGTATAGTTATAGAAGCTTGAGAATATAGTGTCGGTCAGAATGTCCGAATGAAGCTTCGATACTCCGTTTACGGTGTGCGAGCCGATAACGCTGAGATTTGCCATCTTGACTCTGCCGTGAGAAAGGATGGACATATCGGTGATCCGATTCCAGTCGCCCGGATAAGCGTTCCAGAGATCGGCACAGAAGCGTCTGTTGATCTCGCTTACTATCATGTGTATTCTCGGGAGCTTGTATTTGAAGAGATCCTCGTTCCAGGTCTCGAGCGCCTCGGGAAGGACGGTATGGTTAGTGTAGCTTACAGTACGTGTGACCGTGCTCCAGGCATCCTCCCACGAATAGGAATAGGTGTCGAGCAGTATTCTCATAAGCTCGGGAACGACGAGCGCGGGGTGAGTGTCGTTTATGTGTATGGATACCTTGTCGGCAAAGTTTGCAAGATTTCCGTAGGTACGCAGGTGATCGGCGATTATGCTCTGCAGGGAGGCGCATACGAGGAAATACTGTTGACTGAGTCGAAGGAGCTTGCCCTCGTCGTGATTATCCGAGGGGTAGAGCACCTTTGAAATGATCTCCGCCTGCGTGTTTTCGGCCATAGCCTTTATATAGTCGCCCTGCGAGAAGAGATTCATATTGAACTGACCGCTTGCAGAGGTAGCCTTCCAAAGGCGGAGACTGTTGACAGCCTCGCTGTCCGCACCCGAGATCATAAGATCGTAGGGGATTGCGCGTACCTCGGTGTAGTCGGTGTGGATTATGTCGCACTTGCCGTTTACCCAGGATTCGGAGATCTTTCCGCCGAAGCGCACGGTGCAAGCCTTGTCGGTACGGGGAACGAGCCAGGACTCTCCCGTGGGCATCCAGGTGTCGGGAAGCTCTATCTGCTCTCCGTCAAGTATTTTCTGTCTGAAAAGACCGTATTCGTAGAGAAGGGAAAATCCGGTCGCCGAATAGTCAAGGGTCGTGAGCGCGTCCATAAAGCAGGCGGCAAGACGTCCGAGGCCGCCGTTTCCGAGGGCGGCGTCCGTCTCGTGTGCGTAGAGCCATTCGAGATCGTATCCGAGCTCGGAGAGTACCTCGCGGTACTCATTTTCAAGTCCGAGATTGCAAAGATTGTTTTTGAGGCTCTTTCCGATGAGAAACTCCATACAGATGTAGTAGAGCTTCTTTCCCTTCTGAGCGGTCACGTTTTTCTTGAATTCGGTACGCTTTTGCGCGAGAGTGTCTCTTATCGAGATGAGTGTAGCTTTGTAAATCTGATCGGCGGTAGCCTCTGCGGGGATGGTTCCGAATACTCTTGAGAGCTTGTCGCCGATGAGCGCGGAAACGTCCGATTTTGTGAGATGTGCTGTGTTTTCGATTCTGTTCATTTAGATGTTCTTTCCTGTATGTAACTTATTTTTATGGGTAAAATTTTTACTGACCCGGGAGCTTGCGTCTGCCGTTTCCCGGGTCGGTGGTTTTTAAAGGGATGCGTACATGTTCAAATACATTCTTGCCGATGCGTTCCACGAAAAGTCCATCGTTGCGGCATTTTTTACGAGCCTTTTGCGAAGCTCGACGTTTTTGAAGATGCCGAGCGCACGTCTTATCGCATCGAGCATATCGTGCGCATTGTAGGAGGCGAAGGTTATTCCGTTTCCTTCAAGCGTTTCGGGATTAAACGGCTTTATCGTGTCGTAAAGACCGCCGGTCTCTCTGACGATCGGGACCGTTGCATATCTCGATGCTATCATCTGCGAAAGACCGCACGGCTCGCTCTTTGATGGCATAAGGAAGAGATCGGAGCCTGCGTAGATCTTCTTTGAGAGCTCCTTGTTGAACTCAAACAGGACCCGTACTCTGTCCGGATACGCGGAAGCGAGCTCGCAGAAATAGTACTCGTATTCCTTTTCTCCCGTTCCGAGAAGGACGAACTGCATATCCGACTCGGCAAGAGCCTCATTAAGGACGCATTTTACGAGATCAAATCCCTTGTGGGAGGCAAGACGCGAGATCATCGACATTATCGGAGCATCCTTGTCCGCAGGAAGAGAGAGCTGCTCTCTCAAAGCGTTCTTGCTTTTGCTCTTGCCCGCAAACAGATGATAGGATGCACTGAATTTGTTTTCAAGGCTCATCGGATTGTAATAATCGTAGTCGATTCCGTTGACTATTCCCGAAAGCTTTCCCGCATTGGCACGGATTATCCCGTCAAGCCCGTGCGCAAAGAAGGGATCCTTTATCTCCTCGGAATATCTTTCGCTGACGGTGGTCAGCCTGTCGCAGCATACGATAGCGCCCTTTGTGAGGTTTATGCAGGAATCGTACTCTACTATCGACATATCCTCATTTTTTATATCAAATACGTCTCCGAGGATGAATTTGTCGTATTTTCCCTGATACTCGATATTGTGTATCGTGTAGACCGTTTTCATTCCGGGATATTTGTAATAGAGCTTGTTATATATGACTGTGAGAGCGCTCTGCCAGTCGTTGGCGTGCAGAACGTCGGGATAGAAATCTATCGCGGGGATCATATCCATAACGGCGCGCGAGAAGAAGGCATATCTTTCTCCGTCGTCGAAAAAGCCGTAAAGTCCGTCTCTTTTGAAGTAGTATTCGTTGTCGATGAAATAGTAGATTACGCCGTCCTTTTTAAGAGAATATATTCCGCAGTACTGATTTCTCCATGCAAGGGGGACGTTTATTTCTGTAACCTTTTCCATCAGGGCACGAAAATTTTCTCCTACCCTTGAATAAAGGGGCATAACTACACGAACGTCAACGTCGCTCGCCTCTCTTACGAGCGCGGCGGGGAGCGATCCGAGAACGTCTCCGAGACCGCCCGTTGCGGCAAAGGGAAGCGCCTCCGCTCCGACTATAAGAATCTTGGTTTTGTTTTCCACTTGTTTTAGACCGTCCTTTTCAGATAATCAGAGAACCTTTTCCTTCGCTATGCAGAAGGGAATAGACGGATGCCCGGAGAGATGAACACCGTCGCGGATGAATACGCTCTTGTCGGTGATGACACAGTTAAGGCTCGCGCCTCTGCCCGTTTGAGTGTCCTGGAAAAGGATGGAATTTTTTACGACAGTACCCTTGCCGATCTTTACGCCGCGGAAGATTATCGAGTTCTCGACTCTTCCTTCAATGACGCATCCGTCAGCGATCATCGAGTTTTCGACCGAGGAGCCGGGGAGATATTCGGTGGGCGTACTGTTTCTTACCTTGGTGACGATCGGTCTGCCGTGAACGTTAAAGAGGGCGTCACGGACCGATTTGTCGCTGAGAAGGCTCATATTGCAGGCAAAATAGTCCTCAATAGAGGTGATTTTCGCGTAGTATCCGTCAAACCTGTAAACTCTGTAGTTGTGCTTTCCTACGTTTCTCGTTACGATATCCTTGACAAAATTGTCGTAATCGTGTCTTATCGCCTCGGTTATCACACGGTTCAGGTAGCTTCTTGTCGCTACCCAAATGTGGATGTCCACATCGACCTCGCCCGAAATGAATTTAGGATCGCGCATCATATCGATAAGCTCGCCGTCGGGACTCGATACCACTATAGAGCTGTGCTTTGCCTTTTCGGGAGTCAGGGAGACTCTCTTTATGGCGAAGGTGATGTCGGCACCGTTCTTTATGTGATCGCTCACGAGATCGTTTATATCGACGTTGCATATTCCGTCGCAGTCGGCAAGAACTATGTAATCGTCTGTCGAGCGGTTTATCAGCATCGAGAGATTTTTAAGTGCACTAAGACGGGTTGAATATATCTGTGCCTCGTTTGAGGAGTACGCGGTTATGAAGGGCGGATAGAGCTTGAGACCGCCGACACGTCTCGCAAGATCCCAGTCCTTACCCGAGCCGAGGTGATCCATAAGAGAGTGATAATTCGTCTGGGTGATGACGTGTACGTCCGAGATGCCCGAGTTTGCGAAGCTCGAAAGAGGGAAGTCTATAAGACGGTATCTGCATCCGAAGGGAACGGAGGCGAGCGTACGCGTCGTGGTCAGTTGGGGGATGTACTGGTCGTGAAGATTTGCGAATATGATTCCTGATACAGACATGTTACTTTTCCTCCTTTTCTGCGGATAAAAGCTCGGCGAGCTTCGACTCGTTTACCATAAGTCCGCTTTGTATTTCGGCGTTGTCGGGGATATCGAGTCCTCCTCCGATGACCGTGATGCCGTCCGCCTCACTTTTCGGAGCACCGATGACCGCGTTCTTTCCTACCTTAACGTCACTGTCTATTATCGAGTATTCGATCCTTGCGCCCTCGCCGATCTCGACGTCGCGCATTATGACGCTGTCACGGACGCTCGCGCCGGGAGCGATATGTACTCCGCTGAATATGATCGAATTTTCGACGTTTCCGTATATCTCGCATCCCTCGGTTATCAGTGAGGACGAGAGAGTGGCTCCCTTTCCTATGTACTGAGCGGGCTGAGCGGGAGTTCTCGAATAGATTCGCCAGCTCTTGTCGTGGATATTGAAGTTCGGGGGATTTCCGAGAAGATCCATGTTCGCTTCCCAAAGAGAGGAGATCGTTCCGACATCCTTCCAGTATCCTTCAAAGGGGTATGCGAAGAGCTTTTCTCCGCCTGCGAGCATTGAAGGAATGATGTTCTTTCCGAAATCGTTTTCCGATTCGGGATTTGCCTCGTCATCCACAAGATGCTTTCTCAGCTTCTCGTAGGTGAAGATGTAGATTCCCATCGACGCGTTCGTGCTCTTGGGATGCTTCGGCTTTTCCTCGAACTCGAAGATCTCGCCGTTTTCTCTCGTGTTCATTATTCCGAATCGGGAAGCCTCCTCGATCGGAACGTCAAGAACGGCTATCGTGCAGTCGGCGCCCTTTTCCTTGTGGAAATTCAGCATTGCGCTGTAATCCATCTTGTAGATGTGGTCGCCCGACAGGATAAGAACGTACTTGGGGCTATATCTGTCAAGGAAATTGAGGTTCTGATAGATCGCGTTCGCGGTGCCCTTGTACCAGTCTGCCGATTTGTTTCCCTGATACGGAGGGAGCACCATGACTCCTCCGTACGATCTGTCAAGATCCCACGGCTGACCGTTGCCTATATACTCGTTTAAAACGAGAGGCTGGTACTGCGTGAGAACTCCGACGGTATCTATACCAGAATTTACACAGTTTGAAAGGGGGAAGTCGATTATACGGTATTTTCCGCCGAAAAGGACGGCAGGCTTTGCCGTTTTCTCGGTAAGCGTGTAAAGACGGCTTCCCTGACCGCCCGCAAGGAGCATTGCCACGCATTCTTTGTTTTTGTACGTACTCATTTATTAAATACCTCCTCGGTGATTTTTTGCCTGTCTTCTGCTTGTATGCTGTTTATCGGAGTGAGCATCATTCCCGAAAGGGGAGCGAGATCGACATTTATGTACTTCGTTTCGTTACTTTTGTCCGTAAATGACCGAATGATCCCACCGCTTGATATTCCGTCTCCTCCGAATTCCGTATCATCGCTTGAAAAGGCGACGAGATATCCTTCGAGGTCTGTCGGGATCCTGAGATCCTTTACAAGGCTTCCCGAAAAATTCATAACGGCGATAAGCTCGTTTCCCGATTTGTCAAAGCGCCTGAAGCAGAATATATTCTCGTCCTTCATATCGGCATAGATCCACTTGAAGCCGTCGTAGGAAAAGTCGATCTCCCAAAGCTGAGGCGTTCTCAGATAGAAGGCGTTCAGCGCCGCCGTGTATTTCTTTAAAGTGGCGTGCTTTTCGTAATCGAGCATGAACCATTCGAGCGAATGCGCGTAGTCCCATTCACGGAACTGCCCGTACTCGCAGCCCATAAAGAGCATCTTTTTTCCCGGATGTGCCATCAAATAAGCGAGAAAGAGTCTCATTCCCGCGAATTTTTGATCATAATCTCCGAACATTTTTCCGATGAGCGAACATTTTCCGTGTACGACCTCGTCGTGAGAGACGGTAAGGATGTAATTTTCGGAAAAGGCGTAGGTTATCGAAAAGGTCAGGGAATTGTGAAGATCCTTTCTGAAGAGTGGGTCACATTTCACGTACGAGAAAAGATCGTTTGAGAATCCCATGTTCCATTTAAAATTGAAGCCGAGTCCTCCCTCGTGAACGGGAGAGGTCACCTTGCCGAAGGCGGTCGATTCCTCTGCGATCATAAGAACGTCGGGAAGATCGGCAAATACCGCCTTGTTGAGCTTTTGCAGAAACGCCTGCGACTCAAGATTCAAATTGGTGCCGTAAACGTTAGGTACCCACTCGCCCGGCTTTCTCGCGTAATCGAGATAGAGCATAGAGGCTACCGCATCCACCCTGAGCCCGTCCGCATGGAATTCTCTTAGCCAGTAAAGAGCGCTCGATATCAAAAAGCACTGTACCTCGGGACGTCCAACGTCAAAGCAGCGTGTGCCCCATTCGACGTGCTCCATACGGTCCTTGCCCTGATACTCGTAAAGGTGGGTTCCGTCAAAATCGCAGAGCCCATGCTCGTCCTTCGGAAAATGAGCAGGTACCCAATCGAGAATGATACCGATGCCGTTGGTGTGCAGCTTGTTTATAAGATATTTAAGATCCTCGGGTGTGCCGTAGCGTGAGGTCGGGGCAAAATATCCCGTGACCTGATATCCCCACGATGCGTAGTACGGATGCTCGGTTATGGGAAGCAGCTCGATATGAGTGTATCCCATCTCCTTGACGTAGGGAACGAGCAGGTCGGCAATCTCTCTGTAAGAGTAGCAGCCACTATCCTCGTCAGCATCGGGATCCTTCTTTTTCCATGATCCGAGATGCACCTCGTAAATGTTGAGAGGAAGGTCCCAGTAACCGTTTTCTATCGATCTTCGTCTGTAGTTCAGCCAGTCGGCATCCCCCCAGAGAAAATCGGATGACGTATGTACTATAGATGCGGTCTTAAGACCTGTCTCGCTGTAGGTCGCGTACGGATCTGCCTTGTAATGCTCGCCTGCGTCCGATGTTATCGCGAGCTTGTAGCGCATTCCTTCAAAGGAGGAACTAGTCCGTATCCTTGCCTCCCATACGCCCATGTCCGAGACGCGCGTCATCGGATCTGTCTTCTGCCATGAATTGAAATCGCCTACTACGAATATCCCGTTTGCGCCGGGAGCCCACGTTCTGAAAATATATTCGCTATCGGTCCTGTGCACGCCGAGATAATCCTGTGCGTGAAAGTTCGTTCCCTGATGAAAGAGGAACTGCGCAAGATCGCCAACGTCATTTGTTTTGCAGCTTCTGTTTTTCATAAACGTCACCCTGAAGTTAAAAGCGCTCCTTTACAAGAGTATATTCGTGCCGCGTGCACGGATATTACAGTAAGAAAAAAGTGATCTTATTTGCAAAATGTACCGCAGACACACATCCTTACATAATATAAGATACGGATATATTTCAAGTATAACACATTTAGAAAATTATTGCAATAGTATTATTACACTTTTTACCATTTTTCGACACAATTTGATACTTTTGTCGAAACTATTGTTTAAAATTGACAAAAACAGAGCAGGCTTTCGCGCGTATAATTGTTTATAAAAACGAAAAAATCGCAACTGTCGACAAACGCTCGTTTTTTTCGCCGAAACAGCTCCTTTTTCGACCGAAATAATGACCGCTGCGATGCTTGACAGATAGAAAAAAGTGTGCTATACTCAATGGTGGATAGTTGTACTCGGGTGATATTGCCCGTAATGTAATAAAATTCGAGAAAAGGAGGGTAAGGCGTATGAAAGGATCACGCTCAGTACCGTTTGTATCGGTAATACTCGCATTTATATTAGCTTTGGTAGCCTTTGTGACTCCCGCACTTCCCGCGTACGCGAGCGTGCAGGAGGATGTTGCCGCACCCTTCATGTCGCAAGCTGCCGCAGAGCCCGTGTCTATCGAGCGGGGAGCATCTATGCTCAGCGCCGATCAGAAAAAGGTTTACGATGCCTTGAAGAGCGGATATTCCGAGCAGGCGGAGCGTATAGATTTTACCTCGTACAAGCCGGGCGTGGAAGAGGTAAACTACATAATATCATCCCTTCTCAATGCGGAGCCCGAGTTTTTCTACGTTGACGCAGCCTATTCCTACAGCACCTCCGAGAACGGAGCGGTGTCATGCGTCTTTCCGAAATATCTCTATAAAGGAGATGCTCTGACTCAGGCAAAAAACGAGTACGATAGGCTTGTGTCCGAGATAATAGCCGAGGCGAGTTACTCTTGGAGCGATCTTGAAAAAACGCTCTTTGTTCACGACTACATAGTAAAGAATTTCGTTTACGACGTTAACTACGAGATATACGATGCCTACAAATTCCTTGTTGAAAAAACGGGAGTCTGTCAGTCGTACACTCTTCTTGCGAGCGAGCTTCTCGGGCGTCTCGGTGTTGAAAGCGATTCGGTCGCAAGCACGGAGATGAATCACGTCTGGAACTGCGTCAAGATAGACGGCGAGTGGTATCATATGGATATAACTCACGATGATCCTGTCCTGTCGGGTACGGGAGCCGATTTCTTCGACGAGGTCTACTATAATAATTTTCTTTGCGGAGATGACGCGATAAAAAATACCGGTCACTACGGCTGGTCGTCCGGATATACCTTCTCGGATTCGTACGATCATCTCTTTGTAAAGAGCTTCGATATTCAGACGAAGATAGATATCTCTCCGCTCGGAGAGGATTGGTATATTCTTGTCGGAACCAAAACGAAGCCGATGGGGGTCCATCTCGGAAGGATAGATTTTGAAAGCAATTCTTATACGAGCATAGAGTTCCTCGACTGTATATGGATGGCGTCTCAAGGGGGCTACTATACCTCGGTCTACGCCGGTCTTGGAAGATATCACGATTCGCTTGTAATAAGCACCGCGGATTCGCTCTACGCTTATAATCCGACGCACGATTCGATAGAATATCTTACCTCCTGCTCTTACAGCGAGGGCGATGTCTACGGAATGGTCATAAACGGAAGCGTGGCGACTCTCCGTGTCGCGGACGATCCGAGCAATTATAAGGGATCTCTGTTTTTTGAGACCGATCTCTCGGAAATACTTTTCAACGTCAAGGTAAGATTTACAAATACCCTCGGAAGTGAAATAGCGCCCACTTATAATGCAAGGATCGGATGGGGCAAGGAATTTTCCGTGTCCGTTCCCGAAATAGAGGGCTATACCACCTCCTCCTACGATGATATAGAGGGAACGGTACCGCTTGGCGGAGTCGATAAGGAGATCGTCTACGGTGCCTACAGAACGCTCAGGATAGACTACGTTTACGAAAACGGCGAAAAGGCGCATGAAAGCTATATAGATAACTACGTCGAGATAGGCGAGAGCTACTCTGTGGTATCTCCGAGCATCGCAAAATACAATCCCGATATCGCTAAGGTCGAGGGTGTGATGGGAGACAGCGGAGTTAATATTACCGTAGTCTACTCGCATACGACGTATACGGTCAAGATAAACTACGTTTACTCAAACGGACAGAGTGCGGGAGACTCCGTAATACGTGAAAATCTCGAATACGGAGACAAGATCAACGTAAATTCTCCCGTAATAGGCGGATATACAGCGGACAAGACCGTGGTTTCCCTGACTGTCGATAAGGATATCGAAATAAATGTCACTTATACCCCCATACGCTGCAAGCTCACGGTAGAATACGTCTACTCGAACGGAGACCTTATCGAGAAGAAGGAAAGCGTTATGGACTGGGGAAGCTCTTATGAGATCACCACTCCGAAGATCCAAGGATACACTCCCGATAAATCGGTAGTCTCGGGCGTTTTGAAGAAGGAAAACGAAAAGATAACTGTCACATATACACTTGACAGACACACTCTTGTGATAATCTATCTGTACGAAAGCGGCGATACGGCATACGAGACCTACGTGAAATCGGATATCGGATACGGAGAAAGCTACTCGGTGAAGTCGCCGGTTATCGACGGCTACGAGAGCTCGGTAGATACCGTTTCGGGAATAGCCGAGAGCGATATCACCGTGAGCGTTATTTACAGAAAGACGCGCTTTAAGATAAGCTTTACCGTAGACGGAGAGGTCTTCTTCTCGTACGAGGCAACACGCGCGGAGGATATCGTTCTCCCTGATACACTGCCCGAAAAGGCACCGTCGGTGAGCACGGTATATACCTTCCTTGAGTGGAAGGGATACTCCGATTCTCTTACGGTCGAGGGCGACGCGGAGTTTGAGGCGGTGTTCTCGGAAAAGCCGAGAGTTTACAAGGTCGTTTTTGAAAATTACGATAACACGAAGCTTTACGAGACCTACGTCGAATACGGAAAAGCCGCTGTCTACGTCGGAGAAGCACCGACACGAGCGACCGAGCAAGGAGTAGTATATACCTTCGTCGGATGGAGTGACGATATCGAGTTTATCGGCTCGGATCTTACCGTTCACGCAATGTTCAGCGACGGAGTCACCAAATATAAGATCACCTTCTACGATGAAAAAGGAAACGTTATCAAGGTGGAAGAGGTCTTCTACGGCGAAAACGCAACTCCTCCCGCCGCACCCGAAAAGGCAAGCGACAATAAATTTTCCTATACCTTTGACGGATGGGTCGGAAAATATAAGAAGGTCACCGCAAACGCGGAAATAAGACCCTCCTATAAGTCGACCTACATCGAGTACAGGATAGTATTTAAAAACTACGACGGAAGCGTGATATCCGCGCTGACTCTCCATTACGGGGATTCTATTCCGTACGTCGATATCCCCGAGCGCGAGAGCGACGGACAGTTCGATTATCTCTTCGAATCGTGGACTCCCGAGCTTCCCGATACGGTTACTCGGAGTGCTGAATATACCGCTGTCTTTATAGCCGAGCCGAAGCACGAAAAGACCGCCGCCGATCTTAAAGCCGCGGTAGATGCGATCTTGAGCGCCAAGACGCTCTCCGAGCGCTTCGAATGCATACGCGAGGCTTGCGAGATCAGAGACAAGATCTATCTTGAGGATCCCGATGCAAGGGAACCGCTCGATGTCCTTGAAAGCGAGATCGCAAGATATAACGCAGATATCAAGTCGGTAAACGACGGATTTGCGAAGGCAAATCAGAGCGCACTCCTGCTCAATACCTTCTCCGGCGGATATCTTACCGTCATTGTCCTTATCTGGACGGTTATAAAAAGGCTTTTCGGAATATAGGGGGGTGATCTGATTGCTTAAAAATAAGAAAATACTTGCACTGATCATATCCTGCCTTGCAGCGACCGTGCTGCTCGTTTCCGTGCTTGTTGTTCTTCTTCAAAAGGAAGGCAAAAAGGGGGACGGCGGCAAGTCGGTCGATCAGACCGATGAGATCGAGGAAACACTAAAAAAAATATCCGATTCGGATCCCGATATATATCTTTGCGAGCTTGAATACGTCAAAGGCGATGTCACTCTTCGCGGCAGATATAAGCTCACTCTCGGAGATCCCGAAAAAAACGGAGGTAAGCTCGAATACGAGTATGACAGACTCGGAAAAGCGGGCGTTGACGATAGCTTTATCGTAACAGAATCGGGAACGCTTTACGCCGATAAGGATTCCAAGGTCGGTGAGATGAGGGATGGCTCCATTATCTGGAACGAGGAGGTCGTGACGATCGATTTTTCTCCGATAAAGCTTGAAAAAAGATCGCTTAAGAACGCTGAGCTCACCGAAAAAAACGGTGTGGTGATCCTTAAGGCGATTCTTGATGAGAGCGTTGTCGGGTATGAGGCGGTATGCACGCTTGAATGCGATAAGGAAACGGGAGATCTCCTTAAGGCGACTCTTTTGTATACCGACTCTATCGGAGCGGACGTTACGGTCAGCTACAGCTATTCCTATGCGACCGTAAGAGCTCTCGGTGGTGAATAAAAAACGAAGATCCTCGGCTCGGTAAGCCCTGTCGAGGGTCTTCTTTTTTTCGTCCTTTGCCTCTTTATGAAAAATATTCAAAAAATAAATGTAAAAAAGTTTATATTGTTCCATATTTTCTCTTTACAACGAGAAAAAAGTGTGATATACTTTAAGGTACAAAAGTATAATTTTTTCAGTCAGACCGGAGGTTAACAAAATGACTTACAGCGAACTTTATGATCTTCTTCAGCAGCATGGACAGACTCATCTGCTCAAATATTGGGATGAGCTCAGCGATGATTCGAGAGAAAGTCTCGCAAGCCAGATCGCAAATATCGATTGGAAGCTTCTCGATATTCTTAAGAACAGAGACGAGATAGAAAACAGAGGCGAGCTCGCTCCTCTCGGCGCTCTTGAGATCGACGAGATAGAGGCTCGTAAGGACGAGTTTGAAAAGGTTGGTATCGAGGCTATCAAGGCGGGCAAGGTATGTGCGGTACTTCTCGCAGGCGGACAGGGAACCCGTCTCGGAAGCGACAAGCCCAAGGGAATGTACAACGTCGGTATCACCCGCGATCTTTACATCTTCGAGTGCCTCATAAATAACATGATGGACGTCGTTAAGCAGACGGGCGCGTGGATGCCCCTTTGCATCATGACCAGCCAGAAGAATAACGAGGACACGGTAAAGTTCTTCGAGGAGAAGAATTATTTCGGATACAACAAGGACTACGTTGATTTCTTTGTTCAGGATATGGCTCCCTCGGTCGATTACGACGGAAAGATCTATATGGAGGGCAAGGACAAGCTCTCGCTCTCGCCTAACGGAAACGGCGGATGGTTCTCCTCGCTCGAAAAGGCGGGTCTCGTTGACAAGCTTGAAAAGAAGGGTGTAGAATGGCTCACCATTTTTGCGGTCGATAACGTTCTCCAGAGGATCAACTCCCCTGCATTCGTCGGAGCTACCATCGCCTCCGGACGTCAGAGCGGCGCTAAGGTCGTACGCAAGGCGGAGCCTATGGAAAAGATCGGCGTTCTTTGCCTTGAGGACGGTAAGCCCTCGATCGTTGAGTACTATGAGATCACCGACGATATGATCAATCTTCGCGACGAGCGCGGCGAGCTTCTCTACAGCTTCGGCGTTATCCTCAACTATATGTTCAATATTGAGGTGCTCAGATCGAATCTCAATAAGAGAATGCCTCTCCATATCGTTGAGAAGAAGATCCCCTATATCGATGAGAATGCAGAGCTCGTAAAGCCCGAAAAGCCTAACGGATATAAGTTTGAGACCCTTATTCTCGATATGGTCCATATGGTAGATTCCTGCCTCTCCTTCGAGGTCGACAGACAGAAGGAATTTGCGCCTATCAAGAACAAAGAGGGCGTTGACTCGGTCGAAAGCGCAAGAGAGCTTCTTAAGCTCAACGGCGTCGAGCTTTGATCTAAAATTTTTGAAGGGTTCGGGAGATCCTCTTGCGGTCTCCCGAAAATAAAACGAAATGGCAGAAACTATCTATACGATACCGATAAACGAGGAGCTTGAGGCTCGCGCGGCAAGCGACGAGATAAGCTGCCCACTCTGTAATCTTTACAAAAAGCTTGAAAATGATGAGCTTTCGCTCATTCTCGGAGCGTCTATGATGGAGCCCGACGTCAGAATAAAGACCAACCGACTCGGATTTTGCTCCCGTCACTTCGATAAGATGCTCACAAACGGAAAAAGACTTCCTCTCGCTCTCATGCTCGAAAGTCACCTTGACGAGCTCCGCTCGGAGATATCATCAAGGCGTGCGTCTCCCGAAAAGGCGGTAAAGCGTATCGATGCTCTCAACTTCAGCTGCTACGTGTGTGACAGAACGGAGGGCAATTTCACAAGGCTCGTTTCCAATATGGTCTATATGTGGGAGACCGATGAGGAGTTCAGAAATAAATTCGACTCTCAAAAATATTTCTGTCTCTCGCACTGCGCCCGTCTTATCGAGTGCGCAAAGCAGGAGATGCCAAAAAAAGTCTATAAGGAATTTGCCGAGATAACGCATGAAAAAATGGATGCGGTGCTTGAAAAGCTTTGCGATGACGTAAGCTGGTTCTGCAAAAAATACGACTACCGTTATGAGAACGAGCCGTGGGGAGATGCAAAGGATTCTCCCGAACGCGCGGTGAAGTTTCTTGGCGGTGAGCTTTAAGCTCAGAATGAAAATAGGAACGGAAAGGACGGCCATACAGATATGACTGAACAAATCAAAGAAATCGGTCTCCGACTTGCGACACTTCGCGAGGTTTGCGATATGACGCCTGCCACGATGGCAGAGCGGCTCGGAGTTCCGGTTGAAAAGTATATTGCGTACGAGAACGGAGAAAAAGATTTTTCATTCAGTTTTCTGTACAACTGTGCAGAAATACTCGGGGTGGATGTACTCGATATTATGAGTGGGGAGTCTCCAAAGCTTTCAATCTGCTCAATGGTTAAAAAGGGGCAGGGATTCGCTGTTACGCGTAATAAGGCGTACGACTATAAGCACCTTGCCTTCACATTCAAAAATAAAAAAGCAGAACCTTTTCTCGTAACCGTCGAACCCGGAGATGATCTTCCTCCTCTCAACTCGCACGAGGGTCAGGAGTTCAATTATATCATCGAAGGCAGGATGCTCTTCAAAATCGGTGAGATCACATATGAGCTTGAAGAGGGTGACAGCGTTTACTTCGATTCGGGAGTTCCGCATGCCGAAAAAGCGCTTGACGGAAAGCCCGCGCGTTTTATCGCAGTGGTTATGAAATAAGGTCCTGTGCAGTCTTGATCTCGAAAGGATTTGATAAAAATGCCAATATACGAAAGATTTATAGGAAAACACAGGGACGATTTCAAAACAATGGATGAGCTCCGCAATGTTAAATTTAATTACGGAGATGACTTCAATTTTGCCTACGACGTTATAGACGTTCTTGCAAAGGAAAAGCCCGATAAGAGGGCGCTCGTTTGGCTCGGAGCGGACGGAAGCGAAAAGACCTTCACCTTTGCCGATGTTTCAAGAGAATCGGACAGAGCGGCGAACTATTTCACCTCGCTCGGGATCAAAAAGGGTGATAGCGTGCTCCTTGTTCTTCGCCGCCATTATCTTTTTTGGTTCTGTATAATGGGTCTTCATAAGATCGGGGCGATAACCGTTCAGGCGACCGATATGCTTATGGCGAAGGACTATATTTACCGCTGCAATAAAGCGGAAATAAAGGCGGTAGTAATTACCGATCACGGTGATTGCACCAAATATTATGATGAGGGCGCATCTGAGTGCACCACTGTTCAGCATAAGCTCGTTATCGGACATAAGGACGCGGGCGAGGGTTGGCGTGATTTTGAAGCTGAATTTGAAGCGACAAGCTCGGACGGATGGGAGCGACCTACGGGAGAAAATGCTATCAAGGCGACCGATATTATGCTTCTTTCGTTCTCTTCGGGAACTACAAGCTATCCCAAAATGGTCGCGCACGATTTCAGATATCCTCTCGGACATATTATGACCGGAGTGTTCTGGCACAGAGTTGTCGACGGCGGACTTCATTTTACCGTGTCTGATACAGGATGGCTTAAATCGCTTTGGGGTAAGATGTACGGTCAATGGTTTGGAGAAAGTGCCGTGATGGTCTATGATTTCGACAAATTCAACGGCGCGGATATCCTCGCAGTGCTCGATAAATACAAGGTTACGACCTTCTGCGTTCCGCCTACTATGTACAGATTTATTCTTCAAAACGATGTCAGAAAATACGATCTTTCATCGCTCGTTCACTGCTGCACGGCAGGCGAAGCGCTTAATCCCGAGATATATAACACATGGAAGGAGCAGACAGGACTCGATATTTATGAGGGCTTCGGACAGACCGAGACTACGATAGCTATCGGAACATTCTACCCTTATATGAAACCTGTGCTCGGGGCTATCGGTAAATCTGCGCCACACATTGACGTACATATTATTGACGCTGACGGCGAGGACTGTCCTGTAGGTCAGGTTGGAGAAATATGCGTAAAAACGGAGTATGCTACCCGTCAAGTAGGACTTTGTCATAGCTATAATAAAAAGGTCGAAGACACAAAAACTATCTACTACGGAGGCTTTTTCCACACGGGCGACACCGCATATAAGGACGAGATCGGATACATACACTACGTCGGAAGAAATGACGATATCATAAAATCGTCAGGATACCGTATCGGACCGTTTGAGATCGAGAGCGTGCTTATCGAGCATCCTTCGGTGCTTGAGGTTGCGGTCACCGGAGTTCCAGACCCCGTAAGGGGCTTCAACGTCAAGGCTACCATCGTACTTAAAAAGGGCTACGAGGGAACGCCTGAGCTTGTAAAGGAACTACAGAATTACGTTAAGAAAAATACGGCTCCTTATAAATATCCCAGAGTTATCGAGTTTGTTGACTCTCTTCCCAAGACCACCAGCGGAAAGGTCCGCCGTGCGGAGATAAGAATGAGAGATATGGAAAAATATATTAAGTCACAGCAGAGCTGATCTGTTTTGTGATCATATTGAAAGGAATAAAAATTATGGAATATTCGGTTCAGATGTACTCGCTTAGAGACGTAACGAAAACAGATATGGATCTTGCACTTGCTAAGGTCGCTGAAGTAGGCTACTCCTACGTTGAATTCGCAGGCTTCTTCAATCACAGTGCGGACGATATCAACGCAATGCTCAAAAAGCACGGACTTAAGATCTCGGGAACGCATTCCGGATGGGAATCGCTCAGAGACAATTTCGAGGAGACGCTCGCCTTCCATAAGGCTATCGGAAATCCCCGATTCATAATCCCCGGTGCCGATCTCAGTACGGAGGAAAAGCTTGATGCGTTTATCGATTTTATCAACTATATCCAGCCTATTATGGAAAAAGAAGGGATCGAGCTCGGTTATCACAACCATTCCCATGAATTTATCATGACCGATTACGGAAAGATAATCCACGACGAGATCGCAAAGCGCACAAATATTGCCTTCGAGATCGATACCTACTGGGTATATAACGCGGATCTCGATCCTATCGAGGTGCTTGAAAAATATAAGGGAAGAATGTCTTGCGTGCACGTCAAGGACGGATTCCCGGGCGGTCAGGGCAGACCTCTCGGACAGGGCGGCGCACCCGTTGCCGCTGTTTACGAGAAGGCTAAGGAGCTCGGACTCGTTATGGTCGTAGAGAGCGAAAATCTTGATCCTTCAGGACCCGAAGAGATCGCAGTCTGCATCAAGTATCTCAGAACACTTGAAAAGTAATTTTGAAAGGGCGAACTTTTAGTATGTTAATATCTACGCAAACTTCTGTGCTTACAAAACAATATGGACCCAAAGAAGCGCTTAAGATAATTAAAGACGCGGGATTTGATTGCGCCGATTTCAGCTTTTTCGGACCGATTGCTGATGAGATCACCGCTCCCGGTGGGGAAGAGTTTGCAAGAGATTTGAAGAGCTATGCCGAATCTATCGGTATGTTCTATAATCAGGCGCATGCCAGATTCGGCTTCAGTAAGGACGAGCACGATAATTACAAAAGAGATATCGTTCCGCTTATGGAAAGAACGATAGAGATATCCTCTATCCTCGGAGTCGATACTCTTGTTATCCACCCGATACACCATATTCCTTATAGTGAAAACAAGGAAAAGCTTCGCGAGATAAATCTCGAATATTATAAAATCCTTGAGCCTGTCGCTAAAAAATACGGTGTGAGGATCTGTCTCGAGAATATGTTCCAGTGGGACGATGTCGAAAAGAAGATAATTCCCTCGGTCTGCGGATGGGACGGCGGATTTATAGATTATTTCGATACCCTTGACAGCGATACGTTTACCTGCTGCCTTGATATCGGACACTGCGGAGTTCTCGGAGTGCCCGCCGCAGATGCCATCCGTATTCTCGGACATGACCGTCTTGGAGCTCTTCACGTCCACGATAACGATAACGTTGCGGATAAGCACCTCGGTATCGGATTCGGAAAGATCGATTGGGACAGCGTCGCAAAGGCGCTTGCCGATATCGATTATAGCGGTATATTTACGCTTGAGGCGGATAATTCCTACTTTGATCTGCAAAAGGAATTCAGACCGGCAATGGCACGCTATCTTTACGAAAGCGCAAAAGCGGTCGTAGATAAGATAGAATTTTACAAAAATCAGGCGAAATAATGCCGGTCTGCGTATAAAAAATATGCGCGAGACAAAAAATATCTACGTTTAAATCCCGATATATCGGAGAAAGGGGAAGGATCCTATGTCGGACAAAAATGAGATAAATGAAATAGATCCCGTTTCCGAGATCTTGGAAGATGATGAGAATGCGTCTTCTGAAATTACCGAGGACGTGAGCAAAGCGCCTGACGAGAATATTGCGCCTGAGTCGGATCTTCCCGACACTGTCGAGGAAAAGAACCTTTTTGCGCGTAGCGATACGCTCGGAGGAAATCTTTCCTTCGGAGCGGATGACGATATTTTGTCCGATACGCAGGATGCCTTGGATGAATCCTCTCTCGGTATTGAGGTGAGAGGTGGCGACAATTCGGATAACGAGGAAAAGGAAAAGGTAAAGGAGATCGTCAAGGAAAAGATCGTAAAAGAAAGAGGCGTTACCGTAAGAAGCTTCTCGTTTACGATAATATACGTGATGGTCGTTGTCGTCCTTGCCCTTTTGCTCGCGTTTTATCTCATAACGAGAGCAAACGATGCGTTCGGATTCCAGAAATTCCCTAAGGGAACTCCGACAGAGGAAACGATGGTCACCGTGACTATCGACAATCCGAATATGTCGCTTGACGAGCTTTCAAAGCTCCTTCACGAGGCGGGAGCGATAAAGTATCCCGAATTTTTTGAGTTTTACGTGAAGCTTAAAAATGACGGAGAATTCGGGCTTAAAAAGGGGACCTACACGTTTTCGGCGGCAAACAACTACGACGTAATACTTTCATTCCTTGATCCCGTTCCTCCGAGAGAGACGATATGGATCACTATACCCGAGGGATATACGACCGACGATATTATCGAGCTCTTCGTTTCCAAGGGAATAGGCACGAAGGAGGGCTTTTATGACGCGATAGAAAACGCCGAGTTTGATTATTGGTTCCTAAAGCCGCTCACAAATGAAAATATGCACGACGAGCGCTTCTACAGACTTGACGGATATCTTTATCCGGACACCTACCTCTTCTATACGAACAGTAGCGAAAAGGCGGTGCTTGATAAGATACTGAGAAACTTTAACGCGAAATTTGCAAGGGAATATGAAGCTCGGTGCAAGGAGCTCGGAATAACCGTTGACGAGGCGATGATCCTCGCCTCCATGATACAGGCAGAGGCAAAATACGCCGCTGATTTTGAGTTCGTTTCGGCAGTTTTCCATAACCGTCTTAAGAAAAAGAGCGAATTTCCCAAATTCGAGAGCGACGTTACCCTTCAGTACTATTTCAGACACGTAGAGGGTGCGGTGCACGCCGAGATCACAAAAGAGGATCTCGATCTCGACTCTCAGTATAATACGAGAAAATACCCCGGATTTACGCCCGGACCGATATGCAGTCCTTCGCTTACGGCGATAAAGGCGGCGCTCTATCCGGCAGATCAAAATTTCTATTACTTTATATCAAAGTCGAACGGATATCTCGTCTATTCGAAGACCTACGAGGAACACGTTATGTATAGCAGTATGTCCCCTGAGGAGCTGCTTAAGGTAGACCAAAAGCTCTTCGGTGACGATGAGTACGATGAAAATATCTGATAACGATCACGGTGCCGCTTCCGAGCTCCTTCGGAAGCGGTGACTTTTTGCGAAAAAATCGAAAAAAAGCATACTTTGTCATAAAAAGAGGTGAATTTCTTTGCCTTTTCCACTTGCTTTTTTATATGTAATATGTTAAAATTAAAATGAATATCTATGTATCGTCGCACGCTTGGAACAGTTGATGAATTTTGCTTGGAGGTACTTTGTAAATGACAATATTTGAGGCTGTTTTTTACGGTATAATACAGGGGATCGCCGAATTTCTGCCCATTTCGAGCTCAGGGCACCTTGCCATCGCACAAAATCTCAGCGGCTTCGGTTCCGGTATGGATATAGTAGCCTTCAATGTTCTTTTGCACGTTGGAACTCTTCTTGCAGTGGTCATAGTTTATTTTAAAGACGTTATAGAGCTTATAAAGGCGTTTTTTACCTTGCTTAAGAAGGTATTCAAGGGAAATTTCAAAATGAGCAGCTATTCCACGCATGAAAGACTCATTATCTTTCTCGTTATAGCGACTCTGCCGATAGTTCTGACCGCACTTGTCGACGATAAGATAGATGCGCTGTCATCTTATCTTTCGATAGTCGGTGCTCTGCTTATATTTAACGGACTCGTGCTTATGATATCGGATAAGATATCGAGAGGAAACCGCACGCTTGACGAAATGAAGCCAAAGCATGCGCTTTTAATAGGCGTGTGCCAGATGTTTGCGGTGCTTCCCGGAATCTCGCGCTCGGGATCTACAATCACGGGCGGACTTTTCAGCGGACTTGACCGTACGCAGGCGGTAAGATTTTCGTTCTTGCTCTCGCTTCCGGCTATTCTCGGCGCGTCTGTGCTGAAGCTTCCCGATTTCTTTGCGGACGTTCCCGACGGAAAGACTCTTGGGATATATATCGTCGGAATGATAGCTTCGACGATAGTCGGAATATGCGCTATAAAGATCCTCGGATACATATCGAAAAAATCAAATTTCAGAATATTTTCCTATTACTGCTTCGCAGTTGGCGCACTTACCGTGGCGTGGGATATATTCACAAGATTAAAGTAAATTAAAGTAAGTCAAGATAAAGATAAATGAAAAGAAAGGGATGACCCGAGCAGTGGCAAATAAGAAAAGCACTAAAAAAAGCGAAAACGATCTTATAGAATCGAAAAGAGAAAGAAATAAAAGAGAAAATTCATTTATCCAGAGAAGGGAAAAGCGCTCTCCCGAGCCTTCGCGCGATGAAGGACACAGGAGCGTGAAGGCACCGAATCCCGACAGTCTCGGAAATCAGGCGATGATGTTTGTAATGGTACTGCTTGCGGTGTTTTTTGCCTTCTGCCTGCTGCTTACCGATCTGAGAAAGGGAACTGCCGCTATATCGGGACCTATCGGATATTATACCTGCAAGGGACTTTACGGGCTTTTCGGATACTCGGCGTGGCTCGTTCCTGTCGTTTTCGGAGTGCATGCCGCACTTTGGAAGAGAAGCGTTGCGCGTGACATCGTTGTCCCAAAGCTTTTTATCGGAGTATTTCTCCTTTCCACCCTTTCGTCGCTTATACAGACCATCGGTCTTACCTTCGGATTTTTTAGCAGAAGCGTAAAATTCTGGAACCTTGAGGTCTTCTGGAACGGAGCGTTCACGAAAAGCGGCGGCGGTGGCGGAGTGATCGGCGGATTTATCGGCGGAATGCTCTACGCGGGCTTTAAGGCGATATCGATGGTGCTTATCGGTATGCTCTTTGTCGCATCACTTATGTTTATGTTTGAGATAACTCCCACAAGACTCTGGAGGACTATAGTCAGACTCTTTAAAATGCTCGTGAGCCGCATAAAGGCATCGTCCGCACAGAGAGCGGAAAGACGCAGGATCGCAAGAGAACAGGCGAATGCCGAGGAGGAGGCGCGCGAGGAGGCTCTTAAGGAGGCACGTATAGCCGCTCTTAAGGAGGACGAGCAGAGACGCGCAAAGGAAAATGCGGAGCGTGAAAGGATCGAAAAGGAACGCGCCGAGCGCGAGAAAAGGGAAAAAGGGCCAAAAAATGCCGAGCCTGCAACCGTTGTCGGTGCGGCACCTATTTCCTATTACGACAGACCGAGCACGTCTGCCGATACGCCTAAAACGGAAACCAAAAAGGACGTGGAGATCTCTTCTGTCGATATGAAGCAGGTCAGCGACTATAAAAAGGTCCCCGATCCCGCTCCGACTATCCCGCCTGCTACAGTCACACCCGCAGGATCGTCAAGAGGCGTGGGCGCCGTAGCAAGCGTTATAAGCTCACGTGACGTGAACGATTCGGACGTCAAGGAGATATTCTCCGAGCAGCCCCTGAAGCCCGGTGAGATCATTCCCGCGGGAGAAAAGGAATACGATATAGACGGAAATGAGCTTAGATCGACCGAAACGGAAAACAATGCAAAAGTCGAAAAAATACAGCCCACGATAACGCCGAACGAGTTCGATTCGCTTGAGCCGGAGGTGATGGAGGTCGAGCGTGAGGGCATAAGTGAGGACGTTTCCTCGCCCGATACGAAGCCGTACGAGCTTCCTCCTATCGATCTTCTCAGCATCGGAAGCTCCTCCGACGGTGATTCCCCCGAGGAGCTTGAGGCAAACGCAAGACGCCTTGTAGAGGTGCTTAAGAGCTTTAAGGTAGACGTCGAGATCGTCCATATCTCGCACGGTCCTACTATCACAAGATACGAGGTCGCACCTAAGGCAGGTGTCAGAGTAAATTCGATATCGGGGCGAGTTGACGATATCGCGCTTCATATGAAGACGAGCGGAGTCCGTATCGAGCCCATCCCGGGCAAGGTCGCTATCGGTATCGAGGTGCCTAACAGATGCAGAGATACCGTCTTTCTCAGGAGCCTTATAGATACCGAGCAGTTCAGAACTGCAAAGAGCAAGGTCACCTGCGCGCTCGGTGTTAACGTCGCGGGCGAGCCGGTGCTTCTCGATATCGCGAAGATGCCTCACCTTCTGATAGCAGGTGCTACGGGTATGGGTAAGTCGGTATGTATAAACAGCCTTCTTATCAGCCTTCTTTACAGAGCAAAGCCGGATGAGGTCAAGCTTATCCTTATCGACCCAAAAAAGGTCGAGCTCAATACCTATAATAAGCTTCCGCACCTTCTCGTTCCCGTTCTTAATGAGCCGAAAAAGGCGGCAGGAGCGCTTGCGTGGGCGGTCATCGAGATGGAGCGTCGCTTCAGTCTTATCGAGCAGTACGGAGTACGTAATCTCGCGGGATATAACTCGATCGTCGCAAAGAATGAGGGGATGGAATTCCTGCCTCACATAATCATAGTTATAGACGAGCTTGCCGACCTTATGATGCAGGCACACGATGACGTCGAGGATTCGATCTGCCGCCTTGCGGCTAAGGCAAGAGCGGCGGGAATGCATATGATCGTCGGAACTCAGCGTCCTTCGGTAGACGTTATTACCGGTCTTATAAAGGCAAATATCCCCTCGAGAATAGCCTTCACGGTCGCTTCGAACGCCGATTCGAGAACGATAATAGACGTGGCGGGTGCGGAAAAGCTCATCGGACGCGGAGATATGCTCTACGCTCCCGTTCAGGAGATGAAGCCGCTCAGACTTCAGGGCTCGTTTGTAAGCGACAGCGAGGTAGAAAAGGTCGTTTCCTTCATAAACGATCAGTGCGAGGTCGTTTACGATTCCGATATCATTGACGAGATCAACGAGCAGGCGGCTCTTTGCGGCGAGAAAAAGAAGAAGGGCTCAATGTCGAGCTCGGACGACGGCAATGATACCGATGACGGAGCGCCCCTCGATCCCAAATTCTATGATGCCGTCGATATCGCAGTCGATGCGGGCAAGATATCCACGTCTCTGCTTCAGAGAAAGCTCGAGGTCGGATACGGACGTGCCGCCAAGATCATCGATGAGATGGAGAGAAGAGGTATCGTAAGCGGACCCGACGGTCAGAAGCCGAGGACGGTGCTTATGTCCCGTCAGGAATATTACGATATGCGCATAAGACACGAGCAGTACGGCGAAATGTCTGTGCCGAGTGAGAGCTACGATGAATGATATCTCGTTTGTAAAGCTAAACGATAGCAGATACAGTGACTCGGTAAAGCGTCTCTGGAAGGATATTTTCGGGGATGATTATGACTTTATCGATAGGTTTTACTCGGTGTTTCCAATGGAAAAGGTGGCCTTTATTGCTGTTTTTTTCGGCGAGGTCGTTGGGATAGTCAATTCTCTTGACGTGCGTGCAAGCTACAGAGACGCTCTTTACGAGGGCAGATATATCTACGCTCTCGCGCTGAGACAGGATCTTCGTGGAAGAGGCTATGCGAAAAAGCTTCTTTCCATGGCAGAGGGAAGGGATTTCACTCTTCTCGTTCCCGAAAAAGAAGAACTTTTTGAAATGTACAGGCATATCGGGTATGTTTTTGAGACTGAAATAGACGCTCGTTTTGAGGAGCCTCATCTCTTTTTCACCGAGGGCGGAGATATCCCTTGCGGCGAAAAGGTCAGAGCACTTTTCAAAAGCGATCTGAAAATTCCCGAAGACGCGGTATTCTCGCTCATCTGACTTTGGATACCGCTTTATAAAAAGATGCATCGAAAGGAATAAAAATATGGTATACGTTTTTCTCGCAAACGGATTTGAAGAAACTGAGGCTATAGCGCCCATAGATATCATGCGTCGTGCGGGCATAGACGTTGAGCTTATCGCTATAGGAGATGAGCTTTGCGTTATGGGATCGCACGGAATGTCAATTACCGCCGATAAAAGAATAAAAGATATCTGCGTTATGGACAGAGAACCCGAAATGATGGTGCTTCCCGGAGGTATGCCCGGCACGAAAAATCTGCTTGCCTGCGCTCCTCTCTGCGCGATGCTTACTTACGCAAACGGTAAAGATATCCCGATAGCGGCGATATGCGCGGCTCCGATGGTGCTCGGACGGCTCGGTATTCTCGATGACAAGACCGCGGTATGCTATCCCGGCTTTGAAAAGGAGCTTACGGGAGCAAAGCTTGCTAAATTTTCCAAGGTAGTAAATAGCAAGAACGTTATAACCGCGGCAGGAATGGGAGTCGCTATCCCCTTCGGACTTGCGATCGTTGAAAAACTAAGATCGAAGCAGGAAGCCGACAAGATAGCAAAATCGATAATCTACAGTAATATTACATTTTAAACTTTTATGTATCAGATCAAGGAACAAAAAAACGCTCTTCGAAAGAGCTTTTTAGAGCGCAGATCATCCATTCCGGATGAATATAAGGACAAGCTCGACAGTAAGATATTAAGCAGATTTATGGCGCTTACCGTCTACAGATATGCCGATACCGTGCTTGTCTATTATCCTGTAAAGGGTGAAATAGACGTGCGCCCACTCATATCCGCGGCGCTTTCTGCGGGGAAAAGGGTGGCGCTTCCGAGATGCGAAAGCAAGGGCTCGGTGATGAATTTCCATTATATAAATTCTCTTGACGAGCTTGAAAGCGGAAGATTCGGACTTTTCGAGCCGCCCGCGCAGAACGAAAAATTTCGTGTAGATGGGCAAAACGGCAGATGTGCGGTCATTATTCCCGCGCTCGCATATGACAGAATGGGTTACAGACTCGGATACGGCAAGGGCTTTTATGACAGATATTTCAGCGGCAGCGGCATATCGAGAGTCGGTCTTATCTATTCTCAGTTTATCGTAAATTCTCTTCCGCACGGAAAATACGATATTTCGGTAGATATTCTCGTCAGCGAAAAAGAGGTGAGGGTCGTTGACAAAGAGATTTAAGAGCGCAGGTATCGCGCCTATACTTATACTTTTCGTCTTTTTGATGACGGTAGTGGTGCGAGTATTCGATCTTACGTCGGGCAAGACCGCGGACGAGATATTCGCAAGGACGGTGGTTTCGCAGATAGTCATATTTGCGCTTCCCGCACTGTTTTACTGTAAAACGAGAAGTGACAGTTATTTTACAAACATACCGATAAGCACGATGCAGGTGTCCAGAGTTATATTCATATTCTATGCTCTTGCCGTGCTCGTTTCGGGAAGCATGCTTATACAGTACGGCGTTTACGCGATAGGCGGCTCTGCCTACAGTGTTTCCACGACAGGTCAGGAAATATCCGCAATAAGCAGACAAAGCGGCTTTGGATACGTATTTTTGGCGCTCGGACTTTTACCTGCGGTATGCGAGGAATTCGTTTTCAGAGGTATCCTTCTCTACGAGTATTCGCAGTACGGAAAATTTTGCGCGATAACCTTCTCGTCGCTCGCCTTCGCGATGCTCCATTTCAGCCTTAGCGGATTTCTTTCCTACTTTTTCTGCGGACTTGTGCTCGGCTTTTCCTTCTACGTCACGCAGAATCTGTTAGTAAACATTTTGTTGCACCTTGCGAGTAACATCTTCAGCATCTACGTGATGCCTCTTGTTTCACAGATGATACTCGGCGCGGGTAACGTATTTTTCATGCTCTTTCTTATCGGAGCCTTCTTTATATTCTCGCTTGCAATGTTTTTCAGAGAGGCGTCGATCGTCTACTGGGAATATGCGGTCGGAGATGCGAAAATGAAAATATCTAATCACGACACAAAAAAAGGACGTACGAACGGGATATATGCGATCAGCGAGGTCTTTCTCTCGCCCGTCTTTTTGATCTGCGCGCTCCTTTTTATCGTTATGTCACTTACCCTTTGAGGAAAGGAAAAAAATATAAATGTCGCTCTTTAAGGATGAACTGAAGGAGATATTTTGCTCCTTGGAGCTTTCTGAATATACTCTCGGAGATATTCCGGACAAATTTGAAGCTTTGTTTGATATGCTTACCGAAACGGGTAAGGTGATGAACCTTACCGCACTTACCGAGCAAAGGGATGTAATAATCGGTCATTTTGCCGATTCTCTTACGGTAGCGAGCCTGATCCCGAGCGGCGCCAAGGTGATCGACGTCGGATGCGGCGGCGGATTTCCGACCCTTCCGCTTGCGATCGTGCGTCCCGATATTTCGATCGTCGCGCTCGATTCGACGGCGAAAAAGCTCACGTTTGTGGATGATGTGGCAAGAAAGCTCTCACTTTCGGTAAAAACGCTCGCAATGAGAGCAGAGGACGCTTCAAGGCTTCCCGAATACAGAGAAGGCTTCGACGTTTGCGTGTCGAGAGCGGTCGCTCGGCTGAATATTCTCGACGAGATATGCATTCCGTTTGTAAAAAAGGACGGGCTTTTCATTGCTATGAAGGGTTCGGATGCCGACACCGAATACAGGGAAGCAGAGAAGGGAATATCGGTCCTCGGAGCGTCTCTTGATACCTTTCATAGGATCACTCTCTCCGATTTCGGAGCGAGAGCGCTGATAGTTTTTAATAAAGACCGTGAAACGCCGCAAAAATATCCGCGTGCGTATGCGAAGATAAAAAAATCCCCGCTTTAAAAAGATCTTTGATAAAAAATCCCCGCCGAGAGGCGGGGATTTTGCGTTTCAGCTGTCCTATATTTTTACCTTTCGTATCATCAGGCAGGAAATAAGACCGATGATTATTCCCGTGACCGTTGCCGATATCATAAGCACGGGAAGATAATAAAATATCTCCTTTGACGAAAAGATAAGGCAGGCTACGGCTATTTGCGCTACGTTGTGTGCGAGCGCACCGCAGACCGAAACTCCTATTTCGGAGAATATCGAAAGCTTTTTCAAAAGGAACATCAGAAAAAGACTAAACAGCGCTCCGCAAAGACTGTATGCAAGCGACAGAACGCTTCCGAAAAGAAGAAAGGATATGAAAACGCGTATCAGCGATACCGCGGCGGCGCTGATAACGTCCTTTTTGTAAAGGACGAATATTACCGCGATGTTGGCAAGTCCGATCTTTATTCCGGGTACGGGAATGAGCGGAGGAATGAGAGATTCGATATACGAAAGTCCGAGAGCGATCAGCGTGAGCATAGCGGTGTGGGTTATATAAATCACGTGGGACCGCTTTTTCATAACTGCCTTCTCACCCCATTTTCGTAAAATGCTACTGCGTCGGGCAGATTCGGTCGGTTCTCGGACGAATCGCCCACTATTTTAATCATGACGCGCGAGGGAAGACAAACTATGCTTTCTCCGATCCTTGATATCCTTCCCGTGCGCTCGCAGGTGGCGTCCGTGCATTTTGAGTCACTCACGAACGCGCTTTCGTTTTCTATGTTAAGAATAAGGAGCGTTTGCCCGTTACTGCCCTTTATCGGGATATGAAGATCTTTGGAAAGCTCGTATCTTCCGATCTCCTTGCCGTCCTGCTCGATCAGCACAAGGCTGCCCTTTTTTGAGAATGTCTGAAAGAGCACAAGTAAAAGAGCGGCGATGACGAGAGGTATCAGAATTATGATAATATCGTTGCGAATTATCCTCTTTTTCGATTCTGACATATCTGCGTCACCGCCTGACTAAATGTTGTGTTTTAGATCTGAATGCTTGATACTGCCGCGAAATCGGCAATTTTGATGCATCCCACGGGGCAAGCCTGAACGCAGCTTCCGCAGGAGGTGCATTTTTCTCCGTCGATTTTCGCGAGATTGTTTTCTACCTTGATAGCGCCCTCGGTACAGGTCTTTTCACATTTTTTGCAGCCTATACACGCGTTTGAGCAGACCGCGCGGGCTATGACTCCCTTGTCTGTGTTGGAGCAGGATACGATAGTCTGCTTTGTTATCGGGAATATAGAGATAAGAGCGTTCGGGCAGGTCTTTGCACAAAGACCGCATCCGATACATCTTGAGGGATCTACGTGGGCAACGCCGTCCTTTATCGATATTGCGTTTTCGCTGCAGACGAGAGCACAGTCACCGAATCCGAGACATCCGTGCGGACACGCCCAATGACCCGAAAAGTGCATTTTTGCGGCGGTACAGGTGTTTATTCCCTCGTAATTGAACTTGATAGTCGTTGCCGAGCAGTCACCGTGGCATTTTACGAAGGCGACCTTCTTTTCGACCTCCGAAAATTCAACACCCAATTTTCCGGCGATCTTTCTTGCGGTTTCGGCGCCGCCGGGAGTGCAGAGATTCGTGGGAGTTCCCTCGGTCTCGATGATGGCCTTGGCGTATCCGTCGCATCCGGTGAAGCCGCAGGCACCGCAGTTTGCGCCCGGCAGACATTCGCGGATATCGGAGATCCGCTCGTCCTGCGCTATGTTCATGAATTTAGATGCGAGTGCGAGAATAAGTCCGCAAATGAGACCGGTAACGGCTACGACCGATGCCGCTATGATGATATCTGTCATATAAAAGCCTCCTTACGCGAAGAGATTCTCGGCAACTCCGACGAATCCCATAAATGCAAGAGAAACGATCGATGCGGCAACGAGCGTTATGGGAAGACCCTCAAACGCCTTCGGAGGCTCAGCCTCCTCAAGACGGGAGCGTACACCCGCGAAAATGACCATGGCCAGAAGAAATCCGAGTCCGCATCCGAGAGAGCTTACCATTGATTCGATGAAGTTGTATCCGTCGTTTATGTTGTTTATCGCAACACCAAGCACCGCGCAGTTCGTCGTTATGAGGGGCAGATAAACGCCGAGAGATTTGTGCAGTGAGGGGATGTATTTCTTCAGTGCGATCTCGACGAACTGAACGAGAGCGGCGATCACGAGAATGAATACGATAGTCTGCATGTATTCAAGACTGTTGGGAACGAGAATGAACGTGTAGATCGGCCAGGTGGTTGCGGTAGCGGCGAGCATTACGAAGATTACGGCAAGTCCCATTCCGGTAGCCTGATCGAGCTTCTTCGATACACCGAGGAAGGGACAGATACCGAGGAATTTGCTGAGAACGTAGTTGTTAACAAGTACGCTGCTTACTATTATTACAGCGAGAGTTTTAAGCATTTCCAAAACAGATCACCGACCTTTCCATTAGAGTGAGCTCTGCTTTTCATTTGCAGAGCAACTATCGGCACTCTCATCATTCCCGCGGGAGCGCTTTTTGCAGTATGCGGCAGAGGGACATACGTCGCAGGAGAAGCTTTTGCGCTTTACTCCCTTGCCCTTTGTCAGCTTGTTTATTATGGCAATGAGGATGCCGAATACAAGAAATCCTCCCGGTGCCATCGTGAGTATCGAAATAGAATAGTCCTTGAGTATCGGAATTGCAAATCCGCAGATCGTTCCCGCACCGAGCACCTCGCGTATCAGCGCCATTGCGGAAAGCGCGAGAGTGAAGCCGATCCCCATTCCGAGCGCGTCGAGGAAGGATGCGCCTACGCTGTTTTCTCTTGCGAACATCTCGGCTCTTCCGAGAATTATGCAGTTTACGACGATGAGCGAGAGATATACTCCGAGCATCTGATATATCGAATAGAAATACGCCTGCATAACGAGCTGAACGATAGTGACGAATCCCGCAATAAGAACTATGTAGCAGGGGATCCTTACCTTGTCGGGGATCACCTTGCGAAGCGCGGAAATTACAACGTTCGAGCAGATAAGAACGAGAGTAGCGGCAACGCCCATTCCGAGCGCAGCGATAACGCTTGTTGTAACAGCGAGCGTGGGGCAGGTTCCGAGGACGAGGACGAGGACCGGATTTTCACGGATTATGCCGTTCAAAAAGACGGAAAGCTTGCTTTTTTTCTTTTCCATATAAATTCGTCCTCCCTTTTAAAATTTGCCCGATACGGCAGCAAATGCGTCAAGTGCGTCCTTCAGCGCGTTTTTATATGCGTTTGAGGTTATCGTGGCTCCCGACACAGTGTCAACGCCGTCGATATTTGATACGTCCTTGCCGAGATATTTCGACGTGTAGCTGTCGTTGTTTACGACCTTGTTTCCGCCTATCGTCGGAGTCTCGTTGCTTGAAAGAGTTGCTGTCTTTATTATTTTTCCCTCCGGGGATATGGCGCACATTATTACAAGACCTGCATCGTATCCCTTTGTCGAGATCTCGATGACGTATCCGAGTCCGGTGGTCTCCTTGTAGATCGCGGTCACGCTCTCGGGAACGCCGCTCAGATTTTCGGTCTTCATCTTTTGGAATTTTCCGTCCTCGATAAGCTCGGAGAGAGTCGCCTGAGTGCGCTCCTCATTTCCCTTTTTTATGACGGGAGCGGTGAAATAGTTCGTTACACCGAGAAGAAGTGCGACTACAAGACAGATTACCGTGATTACTACTACGCTTTTTACAGAATCCTTCACTTTGCCTCACCGTCCTTTGCCTTTTTTGATTTTTTTGCAGTTCCGAGAGGACGCTTGACCGTCCAGTGCTCAACGTAGGGACAAAGTATGTTCATAAGGAATATTGCAAACGATACTCCCTCCGGGTAGTTTCCGAATATTCTTATCACGACCGTGATTATTCCGCAGCCCACACCGAATATTACCTTTCCCCAAGGGGTAGCGGGGGAGGTGACGTAATCGGTCGCCATAAAGATAGCACCAAGAAGAAGTCCGCCCGAGAGAATATGTACTATCGGGTCCTGATTTGCGATCAAAGCTCCGAGAGCAACGGTCGCTATAAAGGTTACCGGAATGTGCCACGTTATGACTCTTCGGATGAGAAGATAGATGCCGCCGACGATAAGAGCAACGGCGCAGGTCTCACCGATCATACCGCCGTGAAGTCCGAAGAGGAGCTGGAGAGTGGACGGAAGCTCCTGCGAGGTAGGCATTGCCGCAAGCGGAGTAGCGCCCGTAAAGGCATCGGGAAGAACCGGGAGTGCGGACGGATTGCTTGCGGACATAAAATCGGCAAACGATACGAAAAGCACCATTCTTCCGAAAAGTGCGGGATTTACGAAGTTTTTGCCAAGCCCTCCGAAGAGACATTTCGCTACGACGGTCGCAAATACCGTGCCGATTGCCGCTTGCCAGAGCGCGAGCGAGGTCGGCAGATTGAGAGCTAAGATAAGTCCCGTAAGAGCGGCGGAGAGGTCGCCCACCGTCTGCTCTTTTTTACAAATTATATTGAATAGTGCCTCGGAGAGCACCGAAACACCAACGCATACGGCGATCAGCGCAAGAGAATACCATCCGAAGATAACTACCGCCGATACGGTCGCGGGAAGGAGCGCAATAATAACGTCAAGCATCACGAGCTGCGTAGTCCTTGCCGAGCGTATATGAGGTGACGAGGAAACTGTCAGTTGATTCATCGTTTTTATATCCTTTCGTGTGAGTTTTGATCAGCCCTTGGGCTTTGCCGCTATGTGCTTTCTGAGAACGCCCTTTGCGAGACGGTTACGCTGAACGATCGGTCTCTTTGCGGGACATACGAACGAGCAGCATCCGCATTCCATGCAAAGACCGAGATGGAGCGATTCGAGAAGAGCACCGTCTCTTTTCTTGTACGCACGCGCGATCGCCGTGGGATCGAGATGAAGAGGACATGCGTTTATGCAGCTTCCGCAACGAATGCAGGCGGTCTGCGTTTCCTTCGGCGTTTCGCTCTCGGTGAGAGCGAGGATAGCGTTCGTGTTTTTGAGTATCGGCTGATCGAGATCGGGAACACAGATCCCCATCATAGGACCGCCGTAAAGCACCTTTCTGGGCTCGCAAGAGAATCCGCCGCAGAAGTCGAAGACCTCACTGAGACGCATTCCGATCGGAACTATCACGTTTTTGGGCTCGTTTACGGCACCGCCGGCTACGGTCACACACTTTTCAACGAGCGGCAAGCCCGTTCTTATAAAGGATGCTATGAAGGCAAGAGTCGTGCAGTTCAGAACGACTGTGCCAACGTCTATCGGAAGCTTTCCCTCGGGGATCAGCTTGCCCGTCGTGTTGTAAACGAGAACCTTTTCTCCGCCTTGCGGATATTTGGAGGGGAGCGATACGACCGAGACCTTATCATCACCCTCGTTTATTCTCTTCATTTCTTCGATACATTCGGGCTTGTTTTCCTCTATACCGAAGATTATCTTCTTTGCGTCAAGATACTTTTCAAGCAGCTCTACGCCTTCGCGAATGTCGCCCGATCTGTCGAGCATCGTGCGTGTGTCGCTCGTTATGTAAGGCTCGCATTCGGCTCCGTTTATTATTATTTCGGATATGCGTGAGGTGTCCTTGATGTCCAGCTTGACGGCAGTCGGGAAGCCCGCGCCTCCGAGTCCGACCGCTCCGCTCGCGCGTACCGCCTCGATGAAGGATGCGTAATCGTGCACATCGGGAGGAGTTATCTCGGCGTACGGAGTCATTTCTCCGTCCGAATCGATAAATATCGAGGTCACGGGAGCTCCCGAGCTTGATATCGTGCTGTCTATCTTTTTAACTGTTCCCGAAATGCTTGAGTATATCGGGGAGCTTACAAATCCCGATGCCTCGGCTATAAGCTGACCGACCGAAACCTTGTCACCCGCCTTTACACAGGGAATAGCGGGCGCGCCTATGTGCATTGAAACGGGTATGACCACCGACTGTGGGCAGGGAATACGCACCGGGGCAAGGGATGCTGTGTCCTTTGCGTGCGGAAGAGACGTACCGCCCGGCATATACGTTTTTTTGAATTTGAAAGAGAACATAAAGGGTGAGTCCTTTCAACTTTGTTATATTTTTGTCAATTATTACATAATTCCTGATACTTTTTTGTGTATTATAACATATAAAAGTCACTCTGTCAACATTTTATGAAAAGGAAAAAGCCGCATATTATAAAAACATGCGGTAAAGAATTTTCTTTTGATCGATTTTAATATGACGGTAAAAAAGATTACCGAAATGGTACCTTCCATAAAGCAGATTTTATTTGCCGAAATACAAAAGGAGTACGGGCGATTTGCTTGTACTCCTTTTCACACGCCCTGCCGTTTGGGTTAGTGTGTTACACCATTTAGAGGTACTGTCGAGCGGTAGGGCTGAATTTTTTTGGCGCACCTGCGACAAAGCAGGTGCGCCAAGATGATCTTTTTTAACGGTGTATTCGCTTTTAGATGAATTTTTGCTTTTCGATACAAGTGTCTAGAAAAGCAAATGATTACTTGATGATAACGGTAGGAATATTGCCACCGCGAATGATTCCGTCGGTGTTGTCAACGTAGTATACCGCATCTCCACCGTTCATAGTGCAGTTTTCAAAGGTCAGTTCAAGACCGTTTGATCCTGCAAGAACTGCTCTGTTGTTGAATTCGCAGTTCACGAAGGTGGTGGGGCAGTAGAAACGCATACCCTTTTCAGCCCAGATGCTGGTAGTGGTGGTTTCTCCGAATACGCAGTTCTCAAATCTTGCAGTAGAGCTTCCGTCTGTACCGATCTGAACCTTGCCGCTCTTAAAGGTGCAGTTCTTGATTACGAGCTCACCGTAGAGTTGGTCTAAGTGGATTGCCGCATTGTCGCTTCCGCTATCAAAGGTGCAGTTCTCGTAAGTTGCGTTGTTAACATATCCCCAAGCGTTGTTTCCGCTGAAGGAGCAGTTAACAAAGGTTGCGTTTACGTCAGGAGCGAGTGTTACCTTTTCAGTAAAAGATGCGCCGGATATGGTAAGATCCTTTTCGCCATTAGCGATTGCCTGCTTGAAATCGGCAACGCTGTTAACAACACTCGATCCGTCGATTACGAGCTTACCTGTCGTTCCGGGAACAAAGCGTCCGTAAAGATTGCTCTGTCCTGCGGGAGCGGTCTTTCCGGTCTGGGAAAGAGTGTTTCCGGACTCGGTGATACCGGAAATGGTAACTTCGCCAACGTTTGCGGTACCGACAACGACACCTACACGCCATCCGCCGTCATCGGTGGAGATAAGATCACAGTTTTCGACAGTACAGTTCTCGATAGTGCTGTAGGTCCAAGCATTGTTACCTGCGTGACCGTAGATACCGCCAACAGAACCGTCACACTTAATCGTGCATCCGATAACGGAGCAGTTCTCGATGTTTACGTAGGTCTTTACGGGACCGTCGTTTACATTGTTGTAGCCTGCAGTCCATCCGATGAGACCGCCGGTACGCGAGCCGCTTCCGCCGGTTACGGTAGAGTTGATCAGGTGGCAGTTGGTAAGAGTGATGAGATCCATAGAGTCAACAGACTCGATGAAGGCACCCGAACCGAGAGTATTTGTGCTGACGATATTAGAATCAGCGATAGTGAGATCCTTGATTACGATACCCGAACCGCCTGCAAATCCGCCTGCAAAGAGAGGAGCGGTAAGTCCGGTGATGGTGCTGCCGTTACCCTCGATAGTAACGATATCAGCACCGTGATAGCCATCAACCGTGATGGGAGTCCAAGCGCTGCTACTCATATCGATATCACCTGCAATGAAGATGGTGGTATCTCCTGCGCCTGCCAAGCCGGCACCCGAAAGAGCGCTCTTAAGCTCGGTAGGATTGCCTACTACGTTCTCATCGGCAATGCTGTCGCTAATTACAACGTATTTTCCGTTTTTCGCAACTGTCTTGAATCCGTCTGCAACGTAAGCAGAAGGATCCTTGTCGAAGGTACCGCCCTTGATAACGTACTCACGGTCTGCACCGGTACTAAAGGAAGTACCGATATAGTTACCGCCGTTAATCATGATAGGATTGGTACCAAGCTCGCAGAAGGTGTTGCCACCATTGACATAGACCTCCTGCTTGGTGAATGCAAACTTACCGCCGTTAACGGTAACCTGTGCATTACCGTAGCTATAAATCACGTAGCTGGTAATACCGGTGGATTTACCCAAACCAACGTCAATATCCGCATCGTTAATAATAGTGGTTCCATTATCGCCGGTAGCAACAGCTCCGTGATAAGACTTAATGGTAGCACCGTTTATTACTGCAGTACCGTAGTTGTTAAATGCATATGAAGGATAGGGCTTGGAAACGCCTGCCTCATAAACGGGATCGGACTGAGGCGCACCGTACAAAGCTACGTCGTTTATTGTAAGACTTGCGCCGGCGTTATTACAAATAGCCGAACCGCCGTCGTTTCCGGCAGATTTAACGGTACCGCCGTTGATTGTGAGGTTACCGTTATTAACGAGTACGTGTATGCGGTTGTTGTCTGCGTCACGACCCTTAGTACCGGTAATGGTCTTGCCGTTGAGATCGAGCTCAACCGCAACACCTGCGGGAATAGTAAGAGTCTCGATAGCTTCGATATCCTTCATAAGGATGATCTTGCCGCCGTTTGCAAGGGCTGCCTTGAGGTCAGCCGCGCTGTGGACCTTCATAGCGCTGTGCCATGCATTTTCATCATAATCATTTCCGAAGCTATCGTTTTCAGCAGCGAGCTGAGTTGCGTAGAGCTCTACGCCCATCTCGATGGAGGGAGCCTTCGTTCCGGTTTTGTAGTTAGCCTCGTTACCAACGGTAGTGGGCATGTAGATGATAAGTGCTACGTAGTCCTCGTCGTTTGCACCATCCTTGGCATCAAGACTCGTGGTCTCGCCGTTATACGCTTTGAGTCCCATCTCGGTTCCTGCAGCAGCGATAGCGGTATCGCGGGTGTAAGTACCGACTTCAGCCTCGGCGATATCAACTACCTTGAATACAAGGTGATCGGAGAGATAGAATATCTCATCTTCAACGTTGATACCGGATACCTCGCTGTAAACGTTAACGTTCAGCTGATATTTGAGAGCGAGAGTTCCAAGGTTAGATACCTTAAGGTAAGCCACCTCGGTGTGTCCGGGCTCCCAAAGAGCGTCGTCATCGAATATCTTAACGGTATCGGTGACCTTTTCGAAGTTGCCGTTTACGTAATGCTCGAGCTCGATATCGAGATTACCGGCAACGATCTTGTTTCTTCCGCTCGTTACCGAATCGGTAAACCAAGCGAAAGTGGTGCCTATGAGCATCGTCACACAAAGAAGCATGGAAATTACGCTTGCGATCAGAGCTCTTCTGGTTGTCTTTTTCGTCATTTTCTTATTTTCCTCCTTTATTTAAATTTGAAACAACGAAATGTATGACACACTATGCCGTCTGCGACATAGTGGAGATACCTGTAGGGATTAGGTTGATTCAAGGACGTGGAAAAAGACGGCAGAGTTATACATTTTCGTTATTTTCGTTGTTCTAAAGGGGATTTTTTTCTTTACCACTTGCAGGTGAGTCGCTGCCGTCTTTTTCTACATCTTTGAAGTGGATTGTGCTTTTGTTTTCGATTGACAAAACAAGAGCACGATAAATTATAACACAAATAAATATTTTGTCAATCCTTTTTTAACGGTAATTTCCGAAAAAATGCAAAAAAGTGAAACAATTCGGACAAAGCTATCTACGGCATTCGGACACAGCGTAAGGATGCATTTGGGGGCAGATGCCGCTTGAAGAGAAAAAATTGGTCAAAAAACCGTTTATTTATTGACAAAGCTTCTTATTAGTGGTATAATTTCTATAACTGTCATTTTAGTTTCGGAGGTATATCATGACTGACAGAAAAACACTTCTTAAGCAGATAGAAAATGCGGGAATCAAACACGATGATACCGTTATGATCCATATATCACTGAAGGCACTCGGTGAGGTCGAGGGCAGAGCGGAAGGGTTTATCGACACCTTCAGAGAGTATCTCTCGGACGGACTTCTTCTGATCCCCACCCACACGTGGGCGAGCGTACATCGCTCGGCAACCGTGTTCGACGTAAGAAGCACCGTCCCCTGTCTCGGAACTCTTCCGACGATCGCCGCATTCCACAAGGACGCGGTAAGATCACTTCATCCAACGCACTCGATAGCAGCCTTCGGAAAGAGAGCGCAGGAGTACGTCAAAAATGAGGAGACCTGCCGCACTCCCACTCCCACTCACGGATGCTGGGGACGTCTCTACGATGAAAACGCAAAGATCCTTCTTGTAGGCGTATCGCACGGACGCAATACCTTTATACACGCGGTCGACGAGATGGTCGACGTGCCTAACAGACTTTCGCAGGACGAGGTCCCCTTTACCGTTATCGACAAGGACGGAAACGAGATAGCAGTTCCCGCAAAGACTCACTGGGGAATAAATTCGGACTATTTCACCAAGTTCACCCATCTGCTTGAGAGCGAGGGCGCTACCGTAAATACCAAGATCGGTCTTGCAGATACCATCGTTTGCGATGCGAAAAAGCTTGCGGATACGCTTATTCCGATCCTCAGCGCGGCAAAGGAGAAGGGTGTAAACGTCTGCGCAGACGACAAAAGCCTTTACAAGATCTTCTTCGGAAAATAAGATCCCGTCCGGTCGGCAGTAAATATTACATAGGAACTTAATTGATGGAAAGAAATCAGATCATAATCTCTCCCGAAAAAATAAGGGAGCAGTACGTTTATATGGACAAGGTCAGAGCTCTGCTCGGCGAGCGTATGCAAAAGGTGCACTACGCGTACGTTGAGACCTTCGGATGTCAGCAGAATGAGGCGGACAGCGAAAGGATCATGGGTATGCTCGAAAATATGGGCTACACGCCGACGCAGGACGCCGCCCTTTCCGACATAATAATAGTGAACACGTGCGCGGTAAGAGAGCACGCAGAGCTTCGGGCGCTCTCGATAACCGGACAGTTCAAGCATCTCAAGGAAAAGAAAAAAAGCCTCATAATCGGGGTCTGCGGATGCATGGTATCTCAGGAGCACCGCAAGGAGGATATAAAAAACAAATATCCTTACATAAATTTTCTTTTCGGAACGAGTATGAACTGGAAGCTTCCCGAGATACTTTATAACAGTATGATAAAGCAGAAGAGACAGTACCATCTCGACTGCGGAGATATTGGGAATATCGCCGAGGATCTTCCGATAAGAAGGGAATCGGGCTTCAAGGCTTGGGTCTCTGTAATGTACGGATGCAACAATTTCTGCACCTACTGCGTCGTTCCGTACGTAAGAGGACGCGAGCGCAGCCGTGATCCCGAAAGGATACTTGACGAGATACGTGAGCTTGCAAAAGACGGATACAGAGAGATCACTCTGCTCGGACAGAACGTCAACTCTTACGGAAAGGATCTTGAGATCGATTATGATTTTGCTGATCTTCTTGAGGATATATGCAAGATAGATGGCGATTTTATTGTCAGATTTATGACGAGCCATCCGAAGGACGCGTCACGTAAGCTGATCGATACTATGGCGAGAAGCCCCAAGATAGCAAAGGCGTTCCACCTTCCGCTGCAGTCGGGAAGCGATCGCATACTTAAGGAGATGAACCGCCACTACGACAGAGAAACATATCTTTCACTTGTAGGATATATGCGTGAGAGAATGCCCGATATTGCGATAACTACCGATATAATCGTCGGATTTCCGGGAGAGACCGAGGAGGATTTTGAGCAGACACTCGATATGCTTGAGACGGTCGGATACGATAATATATATTCGTTCATCTACTCAAAGCGCAGAGGCACCAAGGCATCGCTTATGGAAGATCAGATCCCCGAGGAGATCAAAAAGGAAAGATTTGCCCGAATGATCGAGAAGCAAAGCGCCATATCGAGCGGTAAAAACAGCGTTTATCTCGGCAGCGTGCAGAAGGTGCTCGTCGAGGGACGCAGTAAGACCGATCCGGACAAACTGACCGGAAGAAATGAAAAGAACCGTCTCGTGCATTTTGTGGGAGACGACTCTCTTATAGGAAAATTTGCAAACGTAAGGATCACCGAGGCTGAGACCTTCTCTCTGTCGGGTGAGCTTGAAAAATAATTTAAAATTCTGTATTTAAGGAGAAAACAAATGGAACTTATAGAAATGGCAGCAATACTCGGACAGAGAATAAGAGCGTCCGAGGCAGGACAGAGACTTGAAAACGCCGCTAAGGCATATGCGGAGGATCCTGAGCTCAGATCGGCGTTTACCGAATATCAGGTACAGCAGAAGGTTCTCGAGGAGCAGGGAAATCTCGAGGTCAAGGACGAGGCGCTCATTACCGCGATAGATAAGCGTCTCAATGAGATATACGATCAGATAATAGCGCACGAGATCTATAAGGAGTACGAGCAGGCGCAGGAGGCTTACAATAATCTCGTATCCAACCTTATAGGCGAGGTCGTAAGACAGGCAAACGGAGACCAGGAGGGCCAGTGCACTCACGACTGCTCCACCTGCGGCGGTTGCCACTGATATTACCGAGAATTTTCTACTAAAAAACTTCTTGCACGGGGATCATTCTGATCCCGAAACAGAAAAGAGGACGTTAAGATGGCACTTTCGCCGATGATGCAACAATATCTGCAAATAAAGGGACAGCACGAGGACTCGATACTCTTTTTCAGACTCGGGGACTTTTACGAGATGTTCTACGATGACGCAAAGCTCGTGTCAAGAGAGCTCGGTCTCACGCTGACGGGTAAGCTTTGCGGTGACGTGGAGCGCGCTCCGATGTGCGGAGTTCCTTATCACAGCGCGGACACGTATATAGGAAAGCTCGTCGAGCGCGGATATAGGGTGGTCATTTGTGAGCAGACCGAGGATCCCGCCACTACGAAGGGACTTGTAAAGCGAGACGTTGTGAGAATAATAACTCCCGGAACGGTGACCGATACCGATCAGCTCCCCGAGGGGAAAAACAATTACCTTGCGTCTGTCTGCATCAGCGGAAAGGACGCCGCGCTCTGCTTTGCGGACGTTTCAACGGGCGAGCTTCGCGCTACCTTTATCAAGGACTATAAGACGTCGATAATAAGCGAGCTTTCGGTCTGTATGCCGAGGGAGCTTATCGCAAATACACCGCTTGATCAGGGAAGCGAGCTTTACAGCATCCTTAAAAATAAAATGAACATCTTCTTCAGCCCGACCGACGTCGAAAGCTTCGAGGCTGCAAGATGCCGTAAGATGCTTATCTCGGGTCTTAAAATGACAGATGACGAGATAGCCGACTGTGAGGTCGAGGTAGTTTGCGCGATAGGCGCGCTCTGCGCTTACATAAGCGAGACACAGAAGATAGATATATCGTACTTTAAAAAGCCAGAGATATATTCGTGCGGACAGTATCTTGAGATAGACGCATCCACAAGAAGAAATCTTGAGCTTTGCGAGACTATGCGAACGAAGGAAAAGAAGGGAACACTTCTTTGGGTGCTCGATAAGACCCATACCTCGCTCGGAGCGAGAATGCTTCGCAAATGGATCGAGCAGCCGCTTATAAACTCAAACGCCATAGTCGACAGACAGGGCGCGGTCAAAGAGCTTTTTGACGAATTTATAATCAGAGACGATCTTTCCGAGCAGCTTCGCGGAATGCTCGACCTTGAGCGGCTTATGACACGGGTCGTTTACGGAAGCGCAAACGCCAAGGACATGCGGGCTATCGCCAATACGATCGGACGTCTTCCCGAAATAAAGAAGACTCTTTCGCTCTGCAAATCGAAAAAGCTTTCCGAACTCGGAGAAAATCTCGATACGCTGGAGGACATATATAAGGTGATCGATACCTCAATAGTGGATGATCCTCCATTCTCGGTAAGAGAGGGCGGATTTATCTCGGACGGTGTCAACAGTGAGCTCGACAGAATAAGAGATATACTTCATAACGGAAAGAAATATCTCGACAAGCTCGAGGAAGAGGAAAAAGAGAAGACCGGCATCAAGAATATGAAGATAAGCTACAACCGAGTCTTCGGATATTCTATAGAGGTCTCAAAATCGAGTCTTGCCGACGTTCCCGAGAGATATATAAGAAAGCAGACCCTTTCCACCGGCGAAAGATATATAACCGATGAGCTGAAGCAGCTCGAGGCGACTATTCTCGGCGCTACCGATAAGATAAACGCGATAGAATACGAGCTTTTCACAAAGCTGCGCGAGCTTCTTTCGGATAACGTCAAGAGAATACAAAGAAGCGCCGATATTATAGCGGAGACCGACGTTTACCGCTCGCTTGCTCAGGTCGCGTACGAAAATTCGTACGTTTGTCCCGAGGTCGACGTGAGCGAGGTCATCGATATAAAGGACGGACGCCATCCCGTGGTCGAGAAATTCCTTTCCGACGGCGAGGTCTTCGTTCCGAACGACACCTACACGGATACGGCATCGTCGCGGCTTCTTATGATAACCGGACCGAATATGGCGGGTAAATCGACGTATATGCGTCAGGTCGCTATTATGTGCGTTATGGCTCAGATCGGATCCTTCGTGCCTGCAAGGGATGCCCGTATCGGTATCGTCGATAAGCTTTTTACAAGGATAGGAGCGTCGGACGATCTCGCAAGAGGTCAGTCCACCTTTATGCTCGAGATGAGCGAGGTCGCATATATACTGAAGCACGCAACAAGAAGAAGCCTCATAATATATGATGAGATAGGAAGAGGAACCTCCACCTTCGACGGAATGAGCATTGCCCGTGCGGTCGCTGAATATACTGCAGGTAAGAAAATAGGCGCGAGAACTCTTTTCGCGACGCACTATCATGAGCTTACCGAGCTTGAATCGACAAACGACGGTATTGTGAATTATTCGATAACCGCGAGAAAAAAGGAGAAGGGAATAGTCTTCCTTCGCAAGATAGTCAGAGGCGCGGCGGACGATAGCTACGGAATAGAGGTCGCACAGCTTGCCGGAGTACCCGGTGAGATAGTAAAAAGGGCAAAGGAGATCCTTGCCAAGATAGAGTCGGAAAGCGAAAAGCCGCAGACTCATAAGAAGAATGCCGACAGAGGTCTTGAATCATTCTCGATAGACGACTATATCGAAAAGGAGATCGCTGAAAAGCTTCGTAAGACCGACGTTGAAACACTCACTCCCATAGAGGCGTTAAATCTCGTTTGGGAACTCAAAAAAATGCTTTAAGGTGTAGAGAAAGGGGTTTGTCATAAATGGGAATAATAAATCAGCTCGATTTTCAGGTGGCAAACCTTATTGCCGCAGGCGAGGTCGTTGACCGACCTGCGTCCGCAGTCAAGGAGCTCGTCGAGAATTCTATCGATGCGGGAGCCACCGAGATAATCGTGGAGATAAAGCACGGAGGAGTCTCATTTATAAGAGTTACCGATAACGGATGCGGAATATCGCGCGAGGATCTTCCGATAGCGCTGAAGAGACACGCGACGAGCAAGATCTCGAAGGCGTCCGATCTCGATTCGATAACGACGCTCGGCTTCAGAGGAGAGGCACTTGCTGCTATCTCGTCGGTCTCAAGGGTCAGGATAATGACAAAAAGGGAGTGCGACGAGGTCGGGACCCTGCTTATCTCCGAATTCGGCAAGGTTACCGATATTACCGATAGCGGCGGACGAAAGGGAACTACGATCATCGTCGAGGAGCTCTTTTCAAACGTTCCGGCACGCAGAAAGTTTCTAAAAAGAGACGTCACCGAGGGTATGGCGATAGCCTCCGCAGTCGAAAAGCAGGCGCTCGCACGTCCCGACGTTTCGATAAGCCTTATATCCGATTCGGTGCAGAAATTCAAGACACCGGGGGACGGAAATATCCTGAGCGCACTCCGTGCGGTCTTCGGAAAGGATTTCACTTCAAAGCTCGCGCAGGTCAGCTCGATGACCGAGGGCATCGAGGTCGGCGGATACGTCGGTCTGCCCGAAAACGTGCGCGCCAACCGAAATTATCAGATATTTTTCATAAACGGAAGATATATAAAGAGCAGAACGGTCTGCGCCGCTCTTGAGCAGGCGTTCGATTCCTATCTTGAGAGCTCAAAATTTCCTTGCGGAGTGCTGTATATCTATATACACCCCGCCTTCGTCGACGTTAACGTCCATCCGACCAAGCTTGAGGTGAAGTTTTCAAACGACAGGTCGATATTCGACGCGGTCTACTGTGCCGTCAAAAATGCGCTTATGAACTATAGGCTCGATCCCGAGCTTGACGTTCAGCTTCAGCCGAGACACGTTACGTCCGAAAAATACGACGCCGTCAATGCATTCGTTCCGATATATGACCGCATCGCCTCGGACGGAAAGCCGAAAACCGAGCAGCAGACCGTCTTTTCCGACGGTGAGGATATAGCTTTAAGAGAAAAAGCGGAGACAAAGGAAATATCCGCGCAGATGCCGATCTCAGATAATACGGAAAGAGAAGAAAATAAGAGCTCGCCGCTCGATTTTCTGAATATTTCCTTCGGAGCGTCGGATGATTTTCAAGTTCCGAAGATAGATCGGGACACAAGCTCCGAGATATCGGACGCTTGTGAGGAAAGCGAGATACAGAAAAGTCCCGATCCGATAAATAACGGCGGCGGGAACGAAAACGGCGCTTTCCTGTTCAGTCTTTCGGATATGACCGAAAAGCAGGTCACGAATAAAGACAGCGCAAAGCAGTATAAGATACTCGGAACGGCACTCAATGCGTATATATTTGTCGAGTATAGTGGAAAGGTACTTGTAGTCGATAAGCACGCTGCCCACGAAAGGATACTTTTTGAGGACATGAGAAGGATCCTTGATAAGAGCGAAAAGCATTCTCAGCTTCTTATGATACCCGAGGAGATCGGACTCGGAAGCGAGGAGCTCGCCGCTTTGCTTGAGTTTTCGGACGAGATAAAGGCGCTCGGCTTTGACTACGTGATAAACGATCGGAACAAAACGGCGGTAATAAGCCGTATTCCGTCGCTTGTCGATATCGAGGAGGCAAGAGATCTTTTCGTTACAGCGCTCGGACAGCTTGCGTCGGGAACGGGAAGAGGAGACGTAACTGCCGCGACCGTATTTGAGAGGGCTCTTTATCAGGCGTCCTGTAAGGCGGCAATGAAGGCAGGAATCGTCGATAACGAAACGAATACACGCTGGATAGTCGACCGCCTTTTCGAGATCCCCGATATAAAATATTGCCCTCACGGACGTCCATGCACGTTCGAGCTCACGGCGTCCGAGCTTGAAAAACGCTTCAAGCGTACCTGATACAATGATACAAAAAACAAATAAAAAATAATAATTTTCCCGGAGGTATAAGATGATTATTCATATTTTTGACAATGCAGAGCAGATCGGAAAGGCGATCGCCGATATGATCGTGGAGCAGGTAAACGAAAAGCCCGATTCGGTGCTCGGATTCGCTACGGGTGCGTCTCCCGTTCCTACCTATAAGAGCCTCATTAATGCGTATAACGAAGGAAGAGTGAGCTTTAAGGACATAACCACCTTCAATCTTGACGAGTACTGCGATCTCCCGAAGAGCGATAAGAACAGCTACTACACCTTTATGCACGAGAATCTTTTCGATCACATTGACGTAAACGAGGAAAAGGTGAACTTCCTTAACGGAAATGCCGAGGATCCCGAAAAGGAGTGCGTAAGATACGATAGCCTTATCGATGAAAAGAAGATAGATATCCAGATCCTCGGAGTCGGAAGAAACGCTCATATCGGATTTAACGAGCCGTCGGATAAGTTCACTAAGGGATCCTTCAGAGTTGCTCTTACAGATAGCACTATCGATGCAAACTCGATCTATTTCGACGAAAATCCCATGCCTCACTTCGCTCTCACAATGGGAACCGTTTCCATAATGAGATCCAAGAAGATAATCATGGTTGCGACCGGAAGCAGTAAGCAGGACGCTATATTTAATATGGTAAACGGAGATATCACCCCCGAATGCCCCGCTTCTGTGCTTCAGCTCCATCCCGACGTTCATATCTTCCTTGATAAGGACGCTGCGGCAAGACTTTGACCGTGCAAAACGAAAAAAATCAAGTACCCTCTTGACAAAATAAAAATTTGGCGTATAATATGAATGAGATTTTCCGCTTTTGCGGAAGACAAAGGGACAAACACGCGGAAACAATCCCCTCCATAGAGAGCCGTCGGAAGCTGAAAAGACGGTGTCGGGACCTCCTCGCTACCACCTTTTGCCCTCAAGATCAGAATATTCAAGAGTTAAAGCTCGGGTGGAACCGTGCGGAAGATGTATCCACACCCCGGACAATTTTGTCCGGGGTTTATTTTTTTCAGTAAATAAAAGATATACAGATAGGAGAAAAAAGATGAAATTCAAGATTTTGGACAAAGAGATCGAGCTCGACGCTCCGGTGAGCGTTTACGAGGTACTCAGAGCCGCGGAGGCTTCAAGCAATAAGGTGCTCGCGGCAAAGGTCAACGGAGAGGTCTGCGAGCTTACAGCTCTTCTCGGCGCTGATGCGGAGATCGTTCCGCTTACGTTTGAGGATAGCGAGGGAAGGGATATTTTCCGTCATACCGCATCTCACGTTATGGCTCAGGCGGTAAAGAGACTTTATCCCGAGGTAAAGCTTACGATCGGTCCCTCGATAGAGGACGGATTTTATTACGATTTTGATAGCGATGTTCCCTTTACTCCCGAGATGCTCGCAAGCATTGAGGGCGAGATGAAGAAGATCGTAAAGGAAAATATCAAGCTCGAAAGATTCCTTCTCCCCAGAGACGAGGCTATAAAGCTTATGGAAGAAAGAAACGAGCCTTATAAGGTGCTCCTTATCGCAAGGATCCCCGAGGGCGAGGATATCTCCTTCTACCGTCAGGGCGAGTTCGTCGATCTTTGCGCAGGACCGCACCTCTTCAGCACAGGCGCTATCAAGGCGTTCAAGCTCACCCAGTGCACGGGTGCTTATTGGGAGGGCAAGGCTGAAAACAAGATGCTCCAGAGAGTTTACGGTATCGCATATCCGAACAAGGCGGATATGGAGGAATATATCGCTCGCGTAGAGGAAGCAAGAAAGCGTGACCACAACAAGCTCGGAAGAGAGCTTGAGCTCTTCACTACCTCCGATCTTATCGGTCAGGGACTTCCCATAATGCTCCCCAAGGGCGCAAGAATGATCCAGACTCTTCAGAGATTCGTTGAGGATGAGGAGCAAAGACGCGGATGGCAGCTTACCAAGACTCCGTATATGGCGAAGTCCGATCTTTATAAGGTCTCGGGACACTGGGATCACTATCTTGACGGAATGTTCGTGCTTGGCGATCCCGAGGACAAGGAGTGCATGGCACTTCGTCCTATGACCTGCCCCTTCCAGTATCAGGCTTATCTTAATAAGGGAAGATCCTACAGAGACCTCCCACTGCGCTACAACGAGACCTCAACTCTCTTCAGAAACGAGGCTTCGGGTGAGATGCACGGACTTATCCGTGTCCGTCAGTTTACGATCTCCGAGGGACACCTTATGTGTACGCCTGAGCAGCTCGAGGACGAGTTCAGAGGCTGCCTTGAGCTTGCTATATATATGCTCAAGACACTCGGGCTTTACGAGGACGTTTCCTACCGCTTCTCGCAGTGGGATCCCGCCGACAGAGCAAAATATATTGGTACCGACGAGCAGTGGGACGAGGCTCAGGGCATCATGAAGAAGATACTCGATCACCTTGAGATCCCCTATAAGATCGGAATCGGTGAGGCGGCGTTCTACGGTCCGAAGCTCGATATTCAGATCAAGAACGTTCACGGAAAAGAGGATACTCTCATAACCATTCAGATCGACCAGATGCTTGCCGAGAAATTCGGAATGGAATACGTTGACCGTGACGGCGCAAAGAAGAATCCTTATATCATCCACCGCACCTCTATCGGATGCTACGAGCGAACGCTCGCGCTTCTTATTGAAAAGTACGCAGGTGCGTTCCCGCTTTGGCTCGCACCCGTTCAGGTCAAGGTGCTCCCCATCGGAATCGAGCAGCATGAGACGGCAGAGGCTATATACGATAAGCTCTCCTCGCTCGGTATCCGCGCGGAGATCGACGAGAGAAACGAGAAGATCGGATATAAGATCCGTGAGGCTCAGCTTTCCAAGATCCCCTATATGCTCGTTATCGGAGCAAAGGAGGTCGAGGAGGGAACGGTTGCCGTCCGCTCCAGAAAGGCAGTCGATATGGGCGCTATGCCGGTCGATGACTTTATAAATATGGCTCTTGAGGAGATCAGAACCAAGGCAAGATAAAAACGTGCAGACTACAGTACTGTGCTCTAAAGGACAGTTTTCAAAAACACGGCATATCTCGGAAGAGATATGCCGTGTTTTGCATTTGTGCCCGCAAATGCAGTGCTTGTCAGGAAAATTGACAAATCGTAGGTGAACATAAAAAAGGCTCCCTCCCGGAGAGAGCCTTTACTCTTGACACACATAACGCCCCTACGGGTTTGATTTTGTTTGTTGGCAAAACCCGCTTTACGGAAGGCGCCTCTTTCGATGCTTTTTTTATTTAATTTCAGTCAAAAAATCTCGAAAAATCCGCTTTTCCAATATTTTTCACGCTTGCGCTCTGTGCAAATCTGTACTCGGTATTCTGCGTATTCACCTTCCGATAAAATAAGACGTCGGCAACGTAAGATATATCGGTAATCTCTCCGTTTTCGTCAAGGGAAAGCACGAGCGATATCTTATCGCTTTTGACCGTTATATCACCACCGCCTACCATCGCGCCGATAGCGTCCCTGAGCTCGGACGTAAGGGCGAGCTGCAGGCTTATCTTGTTTTCCGTATCGCTCTTCTCGACCGAAACGTCCGTGACCTCCACGGGGTTGAACACTATACGTCCGAGCGAGGCCTGTACCAATGTCCTCGCCTGAGCGTCATCAAGCTCCGTTTCCTGATTCACGACTCCGTCGATTGCCGTTACGCACTCCTTGCCGTCATATATAACAAGCACAGATGAAAAATCGCCGCCCGATCTTTCGATCCACGCTTTCGCGATATAGAGATATTTTCCGTCTCTCTCGCCGTAGCTCATATCGGTCGATTCCTTATAGGTGAAAAAATCCTCGCCCGACTTGATATTCGATATTTTGAGATCGCTAAGGAGCTCAAGGCGCTGATCGCTTGAGGAGGCGAGGTCTTTTATGATATCCTCGGCACGGGCGATATTTCTGAGATCCCCGGTCTCCCTGTACTTTGCAAAATTCTTCGGCTTTGCTTCGTTTTTATTTGGAAGTCTGCACTCGGTCTCCTCAACAAGGCTGAACTTAAGATTGCAATTGTGCGAGCTCTCGGTGCTGAATACAAGCTCCGCTCGAATCGCCTTCATGGAAAAATCAAGTGTACTGTAGGAGGCAACCATATTTATAGAGTCGAGCTTGAATTCGACGTCCAAATGCTCGAAGATCTTATTCATCCATGCCGTGAGCTCATTTGAAACATCCTCGGTCACTCTTTCATACGTGAGAGTCCAGAAGGTCTTATCCTCACCGAGCTCGACCTTGGCAAGCTCCCTTAGCTTTTCGTGGTCAAGCTCGGGAATATCCTCTCTGCTTTCCTCCAAAAAGCTTTCATAGTCCTCGGGTGTGCATGCACTCTTAAGATATATCGGATCGTCTCCGCTTTCCTCGTCCGGTATCGAGCCCATTATCATATATCCGTCGATATATCCGCTTATATCGGTATAAGCTTCTTCTATCTGATCGGACATTCCGTACTTGGTTGACGTCTTTACATTTTCATGCCTTAAGTGCGAAAAGCCGGTCTTGTCGTTTGCCGACTCCTTTATTTCAAGAAGTCTCCCCTCGTTATGGACCGTTATATGCTCTCTTTGATATGTTCCGATCAGCTTTCCGTAAGAAACGCTCTCCGAGAGGCTTGCCGTCTCGTAAAAGGCGTTTGAGGTCTCTATTAAATATTTTGCCTTCTCCGGATCACTCTTTTTTTCAAGGAGCGCTATATTTTCACTGCGCTTTTCGGCGTCCTTGCCGTCGGAGTTATCACCCTTATTACCGGTGCAGGAGAGAAGTGTAGAAGCAAGAATTAAAAAAACAATGGCTGCAATAAGTATCTTTTTCACAATTAAGTCCTTTCTCACGCACTTTTTTGCGTGCTTTCAAGATAAAATTTATGTCCGTCGGTGGTTATAACGATATCACCGTCAACATCGGTGCGATAAAGACTTTTCACCGTCTTCTTCATTTTTTCAAGTGTTTCCTTATGCGGATGCCCGTAGCTGTTGCCCTCACCGCAGGATATTACCGCGATATTCGGAGCACACGTATCGAGAAATTCCTGCGAGCTTGACGTGCTTGAACCGTGATGACCGAGCTTTAAAAGGTCGCACGAAAGCTCCTTTTGGCTATAGAAGTCAAGCATCTCGCGCTCAACGGCCTCCTCCGCATCTCCCGTAAAGAGATATCGCGAGCTCTTATACTCAACGCGAAGCACGATACTGTCGTTGTTTCCGCCCTTGTCACTTATCTTTTCGGGCGACATCGTAAGCACGCGTGCATCTCCGAGATCAAACTCATAGCCTCTCTTTGCGTACGAGACGTCGCACTTTTCTTTTTCGATATCCTCAATAAGCTTTCTCGCACAGGAGGTAGTGACCTCGCAGTCAAGAATAAGCGCCTCCTCGATCTCAAAAGCCTCAAAAACGTCGTGGCTTCCGCCGATATGATCCTCGTGATAGTGGGAGGCAACGAAAATATCGATCTCCGATATTCCGAGCGACGAGATATACGAAACGACCTCGTCTCCCGCCTCGGTCTTGCCCGCATCGATCAGCATAGTCTCGCCCGACGGAGAAATAACGAGCTCGCAGTCGCCCTGACCTACGTCGATAAAATGCACCGACAAAAGCGACTCGCCCTCCTCTTCACCAAAAAACGAGCATCCGAAAAGACAGCTTGACAGAAGAGCGAGCACCGCAATTACGGAAACGAGCCGTTTTACCGAATTTTTACCGTTCATATCCACATCCATATCCGTTAAAGCCTTGAAAGAGCGTTCGCTATCTCCTCGCTTATCTCCTCCGGAGAGCGTGACGCATCGACTATCATAATATTTTCCGTATCCCCGAGTCTTTCAAAAACGTCGAAAAAGCGCTTTCTTATACGCGAAAGGGTAGACGCCTTTTCATATATCTCGGTAAAGGCTCTCGACGAGTCAATACGCTCCATGCAGGTATCGGGGTCAACGTCGAGGAATATGCATATATCGGGTCTTATGATCTCGGGACAGTTAAGGTTCATGTCGATCACCCAATCAATGTCGGTATCTATTCCCTGATACGCAAACGAGGAAAAATAGTATCTGTCGCAGATAACGTCCTTTCCCGACTCGAGAAGGACTTTTATTCCCTTTTTCTTATCCGAACAGTGTCTTATACGGTCCGAAAGAAATATTGCCGCAAGCTCGGACGGAGAACGCACGGGATCTCCCGAAAGCGCATCCCTTATTATGCCGCCGAGTGCCGAATCGGTCGGCTCAGCCGTCAGTGCTACGCTTCTTCCGATCTCGCTGAGTCTCTTTTCAAGAAGCCGTATCTGGGTACCCTTTCCGCTTCCGTCGAGTCCCTCAAACACTATAAATCTGCCTTTTTTTGCGCTTGACATATCTTTATCGCCTTTCGAATATTCACGTTTATATAAGTAATATACCACAGATTCATCTATATTTCAATAGGTAAATCGGGAAGTATCGATATTTTTTGTAAAAAGTTAAAATCGGTCCGCAATCCCTTGACAAAAGCAAATTGTTGTGCTAAAATTTCAGGTAGATCATTTTTAATCGCAGAGGAAATCTTATGAGCCACGGTAAAAAAACACCTTCCTCGCTTGACAGACGATTTATTATCCCGCACGGGATATAAATCTGTTGCTCCGCACGTTTCACACGGCCCGTGCGGGATATTCGGGAGCAAAAAAATCTGCTAAGTTGAAAAGAGGAAATTTGAAATGAACAATTACTGGAATAAAGAAATAGAAACGATGGAGCTTGCCGATATGAAGGCGCTCCAATCCGAGAGACTCGTAAAGCAGGTCAAGCACGTTTACGAAAACGTCCCCTACTACAGAGATCTTATGGACAAAAAGGGTGTAAAGCCCGAGGATATCAAGGGAGTTGAGGATCTCCACAAGCTCCCCTTCGTCACAAAGGACGATCTTCGTGAGGCTTACCCCTACGGAATGCTTGCGGTCCCGCTTGAAAGGTGCGTAAGGATACAGTCGACCTCGGGTACTACCGGAAAGAGAGTCGTCGCATTCTACACTCAGGAGGATATAAACCTTTGGGAGGACTGCTGTGCGAGAGCTATCGTCGCAGTAGGCGGAACAAAGGATGACGTTTGCCAGGTATGCTACGGCTACGGACTCTTCACGGGCGGCCCCGGTCTTAACGGCGGAAGCCACAAGGTCGGATGCCTTACCCTTCCGATGTCTTCGGGTAACACCGAGCGTCAGATACAGTTCATGATGGACCTCGGCGCTACCATTCTCTGTTGCACGCCCTCATACGCGGCATACATAGGCGAAAGCCTCAAGGAAAGAGGATACAGACCCGATGACAACAAGCTTCGCGTGGGAATCTTCGGAGCAGAGCCATGGACCGAAGAAATGAGGCGTGAGATCGAGGATATGCTCGGTATAAAGGCATACGACATCTACGGTCTTACAGAGACCTCCGGTCCCGGTGTTGCTTTCGAGTGCTGTGAGCAGTCCGGAATGCACATAAACGAGGATAACTTCATACCCGAGATCATCAATCCCGAAACGGGTGAGGTCCTTCCCGACGGCGAAAAGGGCGAGCTCGTATTCACCTCGATCACCAAGGAGGCGTTTCCCCTTCTCCGTTACCGCACCAAGGACATTTGCGTCCTTTCAAGAAAGAAGTGCTCCTGCGGAAGAACTCTTATAAAGATGTCCAAGCCTATGGGAAGAAGCGACGATATGATGATCATTCGCGGAGTGAACGTATTCCCCTCGCAGATCGAGACCGTACTTCTCAAGGAGGGATATACTCCCAACTATCAGATCGTTGTCGACCGTCAGAACCACACAGACACGCTCGACATCAACGTAGAGCTCTCGCCCGAGCAGTTCTCGGATACCATGCGTGATATCTCAGCTCACGAAAAGAAGCTCGCGTCGGCTATCACGACCATGCTCGGAATCACTCCCAAGGTACACCTTGTTGCTCCCAAGACGATAACGAGAAGCGAAGGCAAGGCAGTACGCGTTATCGACAAGAGAAAGCTCCACGACTGATTTTCAGAGAAAGGATGATCTAAAATGGCAGTAAAACAGATTTCTATTTTCGTTGACAATACACCGGGCAAGCTCAGCAAGCTTACCGCTCTCCTTGCGGAGAACAAGATCGACATGCGTGCGCTTTCGCTCGCGGACTCCTCCGATTACGGTATTCTCAGAATACTTGCCGCTCATTCCGAGGAGCTTATCGTTACCCTTTACGATGCAGGATACATCGCAAAGATAAATCCCGTCATCGCGGTCTCCGTAGACGACACTCCCGGCGGTCTTTCCAAGGTAGTATCGATACTCGGAGAAAACGGTATCAACATTGAATATCTCTACGCATTTGTCCTCGCATCCACCAAGGATGCATGCGTCGTTATCCGTGCGGATGACAACGATAAGGCTGAAAAGATACTTGATGCAAACGGCGTAAAGCTTCTTAATGAAAGAGACATAAACTCTATATGAAAAATCTCACCGCTGTCGTAAATTTTTTCGACAGCGGTGCCTTTTTTTACATATGGGATATTGATTTTTTTATATGCGTATGGTAAACTGTAGATACAGACACTTAAAACGAGGTAAGGATGGCAAAAAAACTTATCACTTCACTAACAGAAAGCACTGAGGAAGCTACTCTTCCGAAGGTATCCGTATTTCTTGTCGACACTCACAAAACCGAGCTCGATACCATGCTCGAGCAGTATCGGTCATTCATAAGCGCCGACAGAATGAAGAAAATAATACGACTTGCGCATATGAGCGACAAAAAGCTCTCGTTTGCCGCAGAGATGGCTCTCTGCTTTGCCATGAAAAGCTTTTCTCTTCCATTTTCTCCAACGCAGTACAGATACGATCAGTGGGGCAAGCCGTATATAGAAAACGCCGAGGACGTATTTATAAGCATCTCGCATTCGGGATATCTTGCCGCCTGTGCGATAGCTCGCTTTCCGATAGCGGTGGACGTTCTTGAGACAGATTACTATATCGCAAGCTCGTTTCAGAAAAAGGTAGTTGGACCGAAGGATCTTATTCCCGAAAGCAAGCACGACCTTTTATCTCTCTGGACAAAAAAGGAGAGCTACGTCAAGCTGACAGGGCGCGGACTACGCACCTCCATGCTCTCTTTTTCGGTGGACGGCGACCGTATCGTTTCTCATATCGGCGGACCCGATGCCTTTATAAGGTCGATCGAGTCGGACGGTTATTTTATCTCGCTCGCCTCCGACCGTATGATAAGAGCCGATTATTATATGCTGTCAGACGAGGATTTTCCTTCTCTTCTTGACTGAATTTCCGCAAAACAAAGCGAGCCGCAGAGCCCACCTCTGCGGCTCGCTTTATTTTGCGGTTTGAAAAATGAAAAAATATTGTAAACTATCTCGCAAACGCTTGACAAAAGCGAAAAATAGGTCTATGATTATTATGTATATTTATATTTATTTATAATAAAAAAGGAGATCCCGTATGAAGACAAAATGCTTTCATACTTTGATTATAACTATCGCCATTATGCTCGCCGTATCGCTTACCGCGTCCTCTATCATCTTTGCAAGGATAGAAAGCACACATGCAGCAGACAGCAAGGCATCCGACAGAGCGACCTTGTTTGCAAATGGCTCATCAAAGGCGTCATTCATCGCCATGAAGGTCTGCGTTGAAAAAATGAGCTATTACAGAAACGAAAATCTTTCGGGAAGCGTATTCACCAAAAAGTTCGGAGACATCGTGTACGTTCATTCATCCGAGCTTAAACGCGATACCGTCTGCATCTACACCTACAGTATGGGCAGCTACGTCGCTCTCGGATACTGCAAGTCGTATACGCTCGTGAAGGCCGAATCCCTTCTCTTTGCCGAGATCCCCGAGGAATATAACAGTGACGGGCAGGTCTCAAAGCTCATTGATCTTAGAAAGTACATAAGGATCTTCGACGCCAAGGTGATCTGCGACGAAAGCGCTCCCGTGCTCGTTCAGTATGACGTTGCTATGCGTCTTTTCGAGGTTGCGGAGGAGATATACGGAAATCACGGATACACGCTCTACGTGAGCCGCGCGTATATTCCTCAGTCGTCTCTGCCCGCCGAGGAGGATGCTTGCTGCACGGTCTGCTCGCATTCCACAGGCGCCTGCCTGACCCTTATGCTTCTCGCAGAGGATTCCAAAACTCCGATCCCGATCCCGACCTTCGATATTCTCGTTCCCGATACCGGTGATGAAAATGAGAACGGTAGCGGTAACGAGAACGGTAGCGGTAACGAGAATGAGAACGAAAACGGAAGCGAGAGCGAGGGTGGCACCGAAAACGGAGGAGAGAATACAGATCCCGACACAGACAACGAAAGTAGTGAGAACATTGACGCTCTCGAGAACGAGATCGAGGAGGACCCCGATCTCGGTGAGGATCCCGATCTTGGCGAGGATCCCGATCTCGGCGAGGATCCGCCCACAGAGGATATCATCCCGGGCATAATAGCCGGACTTCTTGAAGATTATTCGTTCATCAGAGAGGGCGAGGGCGATTGCTTCTACGATGTCGATCACGACGCCTACATCTCAAGTGACCTTGATATGTCCTCACTTATATATTCGATCTGGGAATGATCCAATGACCCGAAAGGACTTAAGCAAATGCCTAAAAAAGATAACAAAGTCATAAAGAGTCACGGAAAAAAGACAGCTCTGCGTTCACCGCTCGCTCTCGAAAGCTCCGAGCTTTACGTCGATCGCGAGACCTCGGCGCTTATGCTGAGCATCATAATCACGAACGTGACCACCCAGGAAAGTCCGGTCTACGTAGAATCGGCAGGACTCGTGATCCGTTGCCTTGACTCAAACGGAAATCTCATAATCGCAAACGGACGCGAAATAATATCCAAAACGCTCAAATTCCCCGACGAGGGACTCGCACCCGGAAAAGCGGTAGGAATAAAGACAAGGATCGATCTTTCAAGCGATATCGTCGCGGATTTTGACGTTTATATCGGGTGCATAAGAAACTCGAATCTTGTGGTTACCGATTTCGTGCGCGGAGACTTTTTTGAAAACTCGGTTGCCCCGATCCCTCTTTCCGCAGGAATGAACGATGAGGAGATCTACGACGTATGCGACACGGTAAGCGACTCGGCTACCTACTATCCCGATGAGCTTTCCTCTCTCGTATGGAGATGCACCTGCGGAGAGATCACCGACTCCTCGGTATGTCCGAAATGCGGGGCTCACGAATCCGAGCTCTTCGCTTTTTTCTCAAATCTCGTGCGTCCGTCGGTAGCGAGCGGCCCGTCCGACGGCAAAAAGAAAAAGCTACCGCTTATAATCGCGATCTGCTCGGGAGCGGTATTCATTCTTGCGGTAGTTTTGATAATCTTTTTGATATTTATCCTTCCGGATGATGATGACAAAAAGCCGGATGACGGTCAGCAGGTCACTCAGGACGTGGAAACTCTCGAGGAAAAGCTCGACAAATTAAACGCTATGCTTGAGGATCTCGATTTCGACGGAGCCATGAAACTCGCGAAATCCGATTCCGAGCTCATCGACAAGGTAGTCTCCATAGCAGATGCGGCAATAGAGCACTATCTTTCACAAAACGAGTATGATCGCGCCCTCGCATTCTGCCCCGACTCAAGCGATCCCGAAGGCAATGAAAATCAGATCCTGCTTGACGGCTACGATCATTTCATAAATGCAAAGGATTACGACTCTGCGATAGAATACGCAACAAAGCTTGAGGATCCCGAAAAGAAAAACATCGCGATCCTTCTCAAAATAGACCTTCTTGTCAGCGAGAAAAAATTCACCGAGGCTATCGACCTCGCCATCGAGTCAGATCTCGAAGACAAAAAGGAATCGGTCATCACTACCGCAATAAACGAGCATTCCGCAAAGCGCGAATATGATAAGGCGCTTGAGTATGCGCTCCTTTCAAACATCGAGAACGTACCGACCGATCTCGCGCGCGAGGCGGCGTATTATTACATTGAAAACGGCGAGGTCGCAAGATCGCTCGATTTTGCCCGCAAGGCAAAAGATCCCGAGATCTTCTCAGAGCTCGCGTCCAAGCTTTCAAATTCGCAGCTTCTGAACAACCTCAACATCTTCTTCCCCTATCTCACGCTTGAAAAGAAGCAGGAAATATACGCATCTAAGGTAGATATCGACAAGCGCGCCGCTGTGATAACTGCGGACGGAAGGGTCATCTACGGCTCGGGAAGTATCTACACGCCCGAGGAAGGACTTTCCGCAGTTTCGGTCAAGACGAGCGCACATCATACCGTAATACTTCTGTCTGACGGAAGCGTAGTTGCCTTCGGTGACAATCTCTTCGGTCAGTGCAACGTAAGTCTCTGGAAGAACGTCGTCTCAATAGACGTCGGAGAATATCACACGGTAGCACTTCTTGATGACGGTACCGTAAAAGCGTGCGGAAGCAGGACCTACAGTCAGTGTTCGGTCGCGGGATATGAAAACGTCATTATGATAAGCGCCGGAGATTTCCATACTCTCGTTCTGCTTGCCGACGGAACCGTGCTCTCCACGGGTCTCAACACAAGCTCTCAGTGCGACACCGCTGACTGGAAAAATATAGTTTACATCTCCGCAGGCTCGATCCACAGCGTTGCTATCACCTCATCCGGACGGGTTCTCGCTATCGGAAACCCCTCGCTCGGAAAATGTAACACCTCAGAGTGGACAAACGTGCGCTTTGTAAGCGCCGGCGACTCGCATACGCTTGCTATGCTTGACGACGGTAGCATCGTCTCCTGCGGCGGAGTTATCGGCGGAAGCTACGGAAGCACCGAATACACCGAGGATATCTCCTATGTCATTGCAGGAAAAGCATCCTGTCTTGCGGTAACGAAGGACGGAAAGCTTATCTTCTCGGGTGACGGACTTCCCGACGTGTCTCACTTTGACGGCGTCACGGTAGATCCGTACCACTTCTTCACAGCTGATCAGACTCAGCAGTAAATCCACAATATCAAGGAGGCGCGTATGAAAGAGCGATCAAACGAAAAAATTCTTCGCATCATTATTCCTGTCTGTATTGCGCTTATCTTTATAGGACTTGCAGTTATCCTTGTACTGAGATTTTCCGAAAAGGACGATATCTCAGATACAGAGGAATATGCTACCGTTTTTGACAAGAAGCTCGGTCTTCTTGAAAAAAAGGTTGTAAACGACAAGCAGAGCATAGCCTTCAAAGGAAACCACACCGTGTTTGTTTCAGTGAGCGACTCGTACACTCGTGCAAGAGTCTTTCGCGGTATCGGATCGAACACTCAAAGCGCATGGGACGATGCCGAGGCTCAGATAAGAGAGTTTGTTATCGAAAACGCTTACGATCCTTTGTGGATAAAGGCAGAGACTATATCCTTTGCCGAGCAGATCAGCGCTGATGAATACTCGAAAAGACTTGAAAAAAACTACGAATATATGTACCGTGCGGGTCTTGCCTTCGATCAGGGCTTCAAGGATTTTATTCTTGAAGGCGAGCTCCTTACGAACGACATCCTCGATCTTGAAAGTAACACGGTAGACCTGTCGAAGCTGAACACCTTCTTTGAAAAGGTCGGGCGTGACACGAAAATATCCGAATTTCCCGAAACCGTGACCGTGTTCACCTGCGACGGATATTTTGCAAACGAGAACGCCGATATCTACGCGCTTCACAGTGATCAGCAGAATTACGGCAGAAGGGTCACGGGTTGTCCCGATGCCGATCAGGCTCTTGAGATCATGTCCTCTGCAGCCTCCTATCTTTACTCACAGCTTGAAGAAACGGGAAAATTCATATACGGATATTACCCATCAAGCGGCAAAAACATAGGGAGCTACAATTCACTCAGGCACGCGGGAACGATCTGGAGCCTTATATGTCAGTACAAGACAAAGCCCGATAGCAGTATGCCCGACAAGATCAGAAGCGCCATCGACTTTTTATTATCACCGTATACCGGTAAAACGGGCGGATTTTACCTTGAAAAGGATGAAAACACCGCATTCATAGTTGAAAGAAAGGATGAAACTATAAAGGTCGGCGGAAACGGGATCGCCATAATGGCACTTTCCGAATATCTATACGAATTCGGAGAGGACGATCCAAACTACGACCGTTACTATAATGCTCTCGTAAAGCTGGCAAACGGAATTCTTGAAATGCAGCACGAGGACGGATCATACTCCCACCTTTGGTCGCTCGACTACAAGGTGATATCCGAGTTCGTGACCGTGTTTTATGACGGCGAGGCTACCTTTGCCTTAGCAAGGACCTACTCGCTGACAATGGATAAGAAATATCTTGACGGTGCCGAAAAAGCCGTTCAGATGTTCATTCGCGAGGATTATACCAAATATCGCGACCACTGGGTCTCGTATGCGCTTAACGAGGTCACGATGTACGCACCGAAGGAAGAGTATTTCCGCTTTGCGCTCGACAACGCGGCAAAAAATCTTAAAAAGATATATTTTCAAAAAACACCGTACAACGTATTCATGGAGCTTCTTATGTCGACCTTCGATCTTTACGATCGAATGATCCAAAGCGGGGTGTCCTCCGAGGCACTGAAAAGCTTTGATTCCGATCTTTTCTTAGATACGATATTCAAGCGCGCAGAGTTCATGCTCAATTCCTATGCATATCCCGAGCTTATAATGCATCTTGAAGAGCCGAGTCGCACCTGCGGATCCTTCTTCATACGGCACGACAATTTCAGAATACGTATAGACGACGTTCAACACTTTGTCGGCGGATATTACAGATACTACTTAAATTACGACAAGCTTCTTCATTACAGATTCCCCGAAAAGTATGACTATCCGAAAGATTAAAAAAGTGCAGATCTGTAGAGCTGTACCATAACGGACGTTTTTTAAAGAAACAGAACCCGCAGATTGATTCTCTGCGGGTTTTGTGATATAATGGCGTTGGCGAAAAGTCGGTGTGATAAATCGGTAAAAGTGAAGAAAGCGGTGGAGCAAGCCCCACCCTACAGTACACCTAAAGCACCACGCACCTTAAGACATCCTCTCGGAGGAAGCCTTTGTTTTGTGCACTCCGAAAGATGGTTGCAAACAACAGTGATATTGCTCCCGATGGTCATAGTGATATTATACTTGCCTCCCAAGCTCGCGTAACAAATATAAATGCGGCACCTGCGATAGAGCAGGTGCCGCAACTCGATGATTTTTTATTTAATTACTCGTCGGCGTTCTCCCAGTTGTGGTAGATGTCCTGAACGTCGTCATGCTCCTCGAGGTTCTGGATGAGAAGGTTCATCTTCTTGATATCGTCCTCGTCGGTAAGCTCAACGTAGGTCGAGGGGATCTTATCCTCCTCCGCAGAGAGTATCTCGTATCCTGCCGCCTCAAGCGCGTCTCTGACCGCAGAAAGGTCGGAGGGCTCGGTGCTGATCTCGAAGGCATCGTCGCTTGCCGAGAAATCGGTCGCGCCTGCATCGAGAGCGGCTTCCATAAGGGCCTCCTCGTCGATCGATCCGTCGTTTTCGATAACGATTATTCCGGTGTCGGTGAACATATAGGAAACGCATCCGGTCTGTCCGAGGTTTCCGCCGTACTTGTCAAAGAAGTGACGTACGTCGCCTGCGGTGCGGTTTCTGTTGTCGGTCGCAGTGGTAACTATGACCGCGATTCCCGACGGTCCGTATCCCTCGTAAACGATCTCCTCGTAGTTTGTAGCATCTGCAGAGGATGCCTTGTCGATTATACGCTTGATATTATCGTTGGGAACGTTAAGGCTCTTCGCCTTAGAGATAAGGTCGCGAAGCTTTCCGTTTACCGAAGGATCTGCGCCGCCCGCACGGATTGCGATCGCCATCTCCTTGCCTATCTTGGTAAATACCTTCGCTTTCTGAGCATCGGTCTTCTCCTTTTTGTGCTTGATATTACTCCATTTGCTGTGTCCTGACATGAATTTGTATCTCCTTTTATTATATCTTACGGGGTGTTTTGAGGCAGATGAGACCGAGCGCTCTTCCGAGAACGTAGTTCACTGCACGGGTTATCTTTATACGGGACGCGCGAACGGTCTCGTCCTCTGCCGAATTTATCGGGCAGGAATGATAGAAGCGGTTGAATGCGGTGCAAACGTCAAGAATGTAGCGCGTTACGTACGAGGGCTCGTACTCGTGAGTTGCGCGCAGAACAGTCTCGGGGAATCTGGAAAGCACCTTGAGAAGCGCGGATTCCTCGGGAGCACTGATCTTTATCTCGCAGTTCTCCTTTTCCTCTGCCTTTGAAAGGAGCGAGCAGGTGCGTGCGTAGGTGTACTGCGCGTAGGGTCCCGTGTTTCCTTCAAAGGAGAGTGCGTCGTCCATGTTGAAGTTTATATCCTTGATTATAGTGTTGAGAAGGTAGTAGAATACGATCGCTCCTACACCGACTGCCTCTGCGGTCTCTTCCTTGTTTTCCAGATCGGGACTCTTTTCGTCGATTATCTCGCGAACCTTGTCGATAGCGCTTGCAAAAAGATCGCGGAGCAGGATAACGTTGCCCGTTCTTGTTGCGAGCTTTGCGCCTCCTATGCTGACCGTTCCGTAGGGAACGTGAACGAGATCCTTTGCCCATTCGTAGCCCATAAGCTCAACTACCTTGAACCACTGCGCGAAATGGAGCGACTGTCCCGCCGAGGTGACGTAGATCACCTTGTCAAAATCGTAGGTCTCTTTTCTGTAGACCGCCGCGGCAATGTCGCGGGTAGGATAGAGAGTCGAGCCGTCACGCTTGAGTATGAGGCAGGGAGGCATATTGTAGTCGGAAAGATCGACGATAGACGCTCCGTCATCGATCTTCATAAGACCCTTCTCGCGAAGTATCTCGACCTGAGGCATCATCTTGTCGCTGTAGAATGCCTCGCCCTTGTACGAATCGAACTCGATCCCAAGCTGAGCGTAGGTCTTTTTATATTCTGCGATCGAAATGTCGATAAACCATTTCCAAAGCTCGGTGTTTTTCTCATCGCCAAGCTCGAGCTTGTGAAATTCCTCCCTTGCGCGGTCGTTCAGCGAGGGATCCTTTTCGGCCTCCTCGTGGAATCTCACGTAAAGAGATACGAGCTGATCTATGCCGCCATCCTCGATAGATGCGCGGTCACCCCAAAGGTTAAACGCGGTGATGAGCTTTCCGAACTGAGTTCCCCAGTCTCCGAGATGGTTTATACCGACGCAGTCGTATCCGCAGAAGGTGTGAAGGAGCTTTAAGGAATGTCCGATGACGGTGGTTCCGAGATGCCCGATGTGAAAGGGCTTTGCGACGTTCGGGGAAGAGTAGTCGAGGACTACGGTCTTTCCTTTTCCTTCATCCGAGCTTCCGTACATGTCCTTCTTTTCAAGGATTTCGGGAAGGAGCTTGCTTGCGAGATACTCGTCCGATATGAAGAAATTGAGATATCCCTTGACAGCCTCGATCCTTCCGATGCCGTCGATAGTAAGCGAGGAGGCGAGCTGCTCTGCGATCATGACGGGAGATTTTCTCATCGCCTTTGCGAACTTGAAGCAGGGAAGCGCAAGGTCGCCCATCGTCGGGTCGGGTGGATATTCGAGAGACGCGACTATGTCAAGATAGGTGCTCTCGCTTGACTCGGAGGGTATTGCCTCCGACAGTTTTTTTGCTATGTTTGACTTTAAATTCTGCATTATTATCTTTCCTTAACAAAGAAATTTATCTTAGCTAAACCTTCGCTACCCTATATTATATCACGGAAAAATCTGATATTCAATAGTCAAATGGCAACAAAATACGCTTAAAGTTGCTTTTTTTTCATAACAAAGATATATTTTCACAAAAAAACTTTTACCACTTGACAAAGTCGGTACGATAATGTATAATGATACAGCGTACCCGAAAGGGACGATATAATATGCCGAAAGGACATTCCGAATCAGCTATGGACGAAGGTGGCGGGAACAAGGGCAACGTAGCCCGATGTACCACTGTTGAAATCTTGAATATATAAAAATAAGGCGTGGTCTGTATGAGATTTTGTACAGGCTATGCCTTTTATGCTTTTTTTCGGTATCTTAGGCAAATATTTTTGGAGGAAGTAACTGTGGACAGTTATTTATGGACGATAGTTATCGTCCAGGTAATTCTTATCGCTCTCAATGCGTTTTTTGCGGGAGCGGAGGCGGCTATAATCGCCATGAACGACAGTCGCATAGCAAAGCTCGCCGAGGAGGGCGACAAGCGTGCTAAAACGCTCGCAAGGCTTACCGGTAAGCCGTCAAAATTTCTTGCGACCATTCAGGTTGCTATAACCCTTGCGGGATTTTTGGGAAGTGCATTCGCGGCAGATGCGTTTTCCGACAGGATCGCCGCTGCGCTTGTGAAGGCGGGAGTCACCTTCGTTGCGCCAAGCGTACTCGATACGCTCGCTCTTGTAGTTATTACGGTCATTCTCTCGTTTTTGACTATAGTGTTCGGTGAGCTCGTTCCGAAGCGTATAGCAATGAAGGATCCCGAAAAGAGAGCTCTCAGAGTCGCGGGAACGGTCAGATTCGTGTCGGTGATATTCGCTCCGTTTGTGTGGATACTTACAGTCTCGACCAACGCCATCCTACGTATCTGCGGAATAGATCCGAACGCGGATAACGCTGAGGTCAGCGAGGAGGATATACGCATAATGGTAGACGTCGGAAGCGAAAAGGGAACTATTGACGACGACGAAAAGGAATTTATTCAGAACGTGTTTGAGTTCGACGATCTGACCGCGGGCGAGATAGCGACACACCGTACCGAGATCGAGCTTCTCTGGCTTGAGGAAAGCATGGACGAGTGGAGAGAGACCATCTATTCAAGCAGACATACGAGATATCCGATCTGCAGTGAAACGGTCGATAACGTGGTCGGAATACTTAACGCGAGAGACTATTTCAGACTCGATAATACGAGCCGTGAGGATATAATGAGCGGTGCGGTCAAGCCTGCGTACTTTGTTCCCGAAACGGTCAAGGCTGACGTTTTGTTCAGAAATATGAAGAGCGGACATAGCTCCTTTGCCGTCGTTCTCGACGAATACGGCGGAATGACCGGTATCGTTACGATGAACGATCTTATTGAGCGCCTTGTCGGAAATCTTAATGACGAGGAGGCTACCGAGGAGGAGAAGGAGGCGCTTGCTATAGAAGCGCTCGATGACGGACTCTGGAAGATCACCGGCAACGTCGCTCTCGACGAGATCGAGAAGGAGCTTGATATAGAGCTTCCGACCGACGAGTACGACACCTTCAGCGGACTTGTGTTCGGCGCTCTCGGATCGATCCCCGATGACGGAAGCGAGTTTGAGATCGACGTGGACAGACTTTCGGTCAAGGTCACCGAGGTAGCGGAGCATCAGATAAGAAGCGCTCTTGTCAGAATAATCGAGCTTCCCGATCCGGATGACGTGGACGAGGAAGAATGAATTTTAAAAAAGCCTGACAGATCGGCTGTGCAACTTTAGCGGAGAATTCAATTTTAAAATGTAGGGCGGGAGCAAGCCCCCGCCCTACGACGAACCATTCCTCTGCGGATAGTGGGTTCGGGCTTCTGCCCGATGGTGCGTGGACGTCCACGCACTATGCTTGCCCCAGATGCAAGCGTCGGGAAAGATGAAAACAAGTGTTACTTGATTGCTAAACAATGAATTGATAATTGACTATTGCACCATTATATGATAAAATATAATCACACCGGTGATATCAATAACTGGAGGTCAGAGTATGAATATTAAGATTGGTGAAAAGATAAAGCAACTGCGACAGCGTGATGGCAGAAAACAAGAGGATTTAGCTAATGCCCTTGGAGTCAGCCCTCAGGCGATTTCTCGTTGGGAAGCAAACGGCGGTTATCCCGATATGGAGCTAATACCTGCCATTGCTAATTATTTCAACATCAGCATTGACGAACTATTTGGATATAGCAAAGACAGACAAGAAAAATTGAGATCCATATTGGATAAAGCCGAAACGGCAATTAACGGTCTGGGCGATATGACGGAATGTGTTGAATTGCTCCGTGCGGCAGCTGAAGAATTCCCATCAGAACCACAAGTGTTAATCAAACTTGGATACGCACTAAGCTTGCACGGATGGAAAAAATACGGGGCGAGAAGTTATACCACAAATGATTCCGACTATGCTCACGAGGACACGGAATATAATTCGGGAAACGTGTATTGGCAAGAAGAAGTTCGTGTTTTTGAAAAAGTTTTAGCCATGGATATTTCTCCCGAAGATCGTGATGTTATTACCATGATGTTGGTAATTGTATATGCTAAAATGGGATATACAGACAAGGCAAAAGCTTTGGCAACAAAGCAAAATTCGATTATTGCTTGCCGTGAAACACTCATGCCCAAAGCAACCGAAGCTGAAGAACGCGACAAATATCAAGGGGAATCCATTATTTCTCTTTTGACAGAATTAAAAAACGTTCTTTGTAACTCCGTATGTACCAAAATTTCGCTATTCACAAAAGCCGAAGGCACAAAGCTATTTATAGATCTTGCACATTTATACGAATCGATTTTCAGCGATGGAAGATGTGGTGTTGCACATTCTCACCTTAGAGAACTTTATTTACACGCAGCAGATCTAGAAGCTCGATTTAATAAGAATGCAGACCAAGCATTTGAATACTTCAAAAAGGGATTTGAGCATAAAAAACTTTATGATTCCGTCCGATGCACAGGTGAATATCAATACACATCACCGCTTGTAGCAAAGGTAACATTCCCAAGTTCGAATTTCCCGTCAGTACCCCCAACTTTTTGGAAGGGATGGATAGAAGTTCTTCCCGAAGAATTCAAAGAACGGATAAAAGCAGATACTAATTATGCTGAATGTTTCGAATAAACCTTGCCCCGCTTCATGCGGGGCTTTCTTTGCTTTCTGCATATCAAAAGCCACCACGAAAATCGTGGTGGCTAATTTCATTTTACCGCTAATTTTGCAGGCGCTCTGTCGGGCTTTTTTTAATCAGTTTTGTCCGTAATACGCATTTTTGCCGTGCTTTCGGAGATAATGCTTGTCAAGCAGAGCCCTTTGCATCGGTGAGACGTCGGGATTTAACATCATTGCGCAGAGATCCATAAATGCGATCTCTTCAAGAACAACAGCGTTGTGGACGGCGTCGCTTGCGTCTCTTCCCCATGCGAACGGACCGTGAGAAAATACGTTTACGGCGGGAATACTTATCGGGTCGACCGAGCCTAACGTCTCGATTATCACCTTGCCCGTTTCCTTTTCGTATTCTCCATTGATCTCGGCGTCTGTCATCGGACGGGTGCAGGGAATGTCGCCGTAGAAATAATCGCCGTGAGTCGTTCCGAGTGCGGGAATACTGCGTCCCGCCTGAGCAAACGAGGTCGCCATACGGGAGTGAGTGTGTACTATGCCTCCGATCTCATTAAACGCCTTGTAGAGCTCAAGATGTGTCGGGGTGTCGCTCGACGGCTTCCACCTGCCCTCGACGATCCTTCCGTCAAGGTCGACGACTACCATGTCGTCGGCAACCATTTTGTCATATTCGACTCCCGAGGGCTTTATGACGACAAGCCCGCTTTCGCGATCGATCGCCGAAACGTTGCCCCACGTGAAGGTAACGAGTCCGTGCTTGGGGAGTAAAAGATTTGCGTTCAGAACGTCATTTTTCAGCTGTTCAAGCATATTTTTTTCCTTTCCGTATCAGCTTATAGCCTTTATAGCCGCTTTTTCGACCTCGAGTGCCGATGCATATTTTTTAAGGAATCGCTCAAATCCCTCGATGTCCCTTTGGTCCGCAGTTACGGTGTGTGATACGGCACATGCGAAGACCTTGTTCTCAAGGAAGTCTTCAAGCCTTTCGTTTTCCGACCTTCTCAGCATAAAGGATGCGAGAAGCGCCATTCCGTAGGGTCCGCCCTCGCCCGCGGTCTCCATTACCGACACGGGACTTCCGACCGCCGCGGAAAGCATCCTCTGTCCGACCTCTGGGGTCTTGAAATAGCCGCCGTGACCGTAGAGCTTTTCTATTTTTATGTTCTCCTGCTCGGTCAGGATGTCAAGACCGATCTTGAGAGTTGCAAGTGCGGAAAGAAGATGCGTGCGCATGAAATTCGCCAGAGTGAAGGAGCATACGCTCTCGCGCATAAATACGGGACGTCCCTCGTCGAGATCGGTGATACCCTCTCCGGAAAAATAATTGTAGCTGAGAAGTCCGCCGCAGTCGGCATCTCCCTCGAGAGCCTTTTTGAAAAGAAGCGTGTAGAGATCGCCCGTGTTGATCTCAAGACCTGCCGCACGCGCGAATTCTCCGAAAAGATTTACCCATGCGTTTATGTCAGATGTGCAGTTGTTGCAGTGTACCATAGCGACGGGAAGTCCCGACGGAGTGGTTACCATGTCGATCTCTCTGTGAACTCCGAGCGGACGGTCTACAACGATCATCGCAAAATCGGAGGTTCCCGCTGATACGTTTCCTGTGTAGGGTGCGACCGAGTTTGTCGCCGTCATGCCCGTGCCCGCATCTCCCTCGGGAGGGCAGAAGGGAATCCCGGGAAGAAGATCGCCGTCCGGATCAAGGAAAAGAGCGCCCTCGGGAGTCAGCCTTCCCGCTGCCTTACCCGCAACGAGGACCTTCGGAAGAATGTCGCCAAGACTTTTGCTCAGCTTTTTGGCAAGAGGAAGGGAGTCGAATTTTTCGAGCATGGCGCGGTCATAATCGAAGATCTCACTGTCTATCGGGAACATTCCCGATGCCTCGCCTATTCCCATCACACGCTCACCCGTAAGACGGAAGTGAACGTATCCGGCAAGAGTGGTTATACTGTCGATCTCGGAGATATGATCCTCGCCGTTCAGCATAGCCTGATAGAGGTGCGCGATGCTCCAGCGCTGAGGAATATTGAAGCCGAAAAGCGAGGTCAGCTCCTCTGCCGCCCTGCCTGTGACCGTGTTTCTCCAGGTCCTGAACTCGGCAAGCAGGCCTGAGTCCTTGTCAAAGGGAAGATATCCGTGCATCATTCCCGAGATCCCGATAGCGCCTACCTCCTTCAAAACCGACGAATGCTTTTCTTTGAAGTCGCGCTTGAGGTCTGCGTAGCAGGCTCTGATGCCGGTGTGGACCTCGTCCATAGAATAGGTCCATATTCCGTTTATGAGCTTGTTTTCCCATGAGTAGCTTCCCGAGGATATGACCTTGTGGTCGCTGTCGAGAAGGACTGCCTTTATTCTCGTAGAGCCGAGCTCTATTCCGAGTACCGTGCTTTTAAGATCCATGATTTTTCTCCTATCTTATCTGAGCTTCCAGGCGAGATCCTTTATAAAGAGCTCGTCCTCAAGCTTTTCGGGTGTCGTGGCCTTTGTTATGTGTACGAATTCTATGCCCATGATGCTTGCAAAATCGCGCATCTGCTCGGCGCTTACGTCATAGCTGAGCACCGTGTGATGAGCGCCGCCCGCAATGATCCAGCATTCCACACCTCTTTCGAGATCGGGCATTGCCTCCCACATTACGCGCGCTACGGGAAGATTTGGCATGGGCATTATCGGCTTTACGCACACGATGTCCTGAACGATGAGACGGAGTCTTCCGCCCATATCGACAAGGCTGACTACGATAGCATCTCCCGCCTTACCCTCGAATACGAGACGCGCGGGGTCCTCCTTGTTCATTCCGATGCCGAGATGATGGGTCTCGATGCGAGGACGGTCGGATGCGAGCGAGGGGCATACCTCGAGCATATGAGCTCCGAGGCTGTAGCGCTCGCCGTCGGCAAGGTGGTAGGTGTAATCCTCCATAAACGCCGAGGCTCCGTTTCCGTTTTCTCCCATAGCCTTCATTATTGCGGTCATTGCCGCGACCTTCCAGTCACCCTCACCGCCGTATCCGTATCCGAGCGACATAAGATGCTGAGACGCGAGACCGGGAAGCTGCTTCATGCCGTAAAGATCCTGAAACGTATTTGAAAACGCAAGACATGACTCTCTGTCGAGCATTCTCTTTATCGCGATCTCCTCGCGTGCCTGATATCTGACTGCCCCGATGTTGTCGGTCGCGAGATCATAGCTTTCGAGATAGGTGCTTACGAGAGAATCTATCTCGCTTTCGCTTACAAGCTCCATTTCCTTGACGAGATCGCCAACTGCCCAGGTGTTCACCTGCCATCCGAGCTTTGCCTGAGCCTCGACCTTGTCGCCTTCGGTAACTGCGACCTCGCGCATGTTGTCGCCAAAGCGCATTACCTTAAGATTTCTTGAAATTGAAGCTCCCACGGCAGTTCTCATCCATGACGAGAGGCGATCTGAGACGCTTTTGTCCTGCCAGTGTCCCGCTATGACCTTTCTCGGAATGCGAAGACGCGCGGCGATAAATCCGTGCTCTCTGTCTCCGTGAGCCGCCTGATTCAGATTCATAAAATCCATATCTATCTCTTCGTTCGGGATCTCTTTGTTGTACTGAGTCGCGAGATGGCAGTAGGGCTTCTGAAGTGAGGCAAGACCGTTTATCCACATCTTGCTCGGCGAGAAGGTGTGACACCAGGTGATTATACCGCAGCAGTTATCGTCGAAATTTGCGTTTTTTACCGTTTCGCTGATCTCTGCGCTTGTTTTGGCGGTCACCTTGTATATAAGAGGATAGGGAAGGCTCTCGGATAGCTTTTCAGCCATCTCCCTTGCGCGAGCTTCGACCGTGTTTAGAACCTCGTTTCCGTAAAGAAACTGACTTCCGACTATAAACCAAAATTCCCGTCTTTTCATTTTGCATCGTTACCTTTCAAAAAAAGTGTTTGTTATGGACATTATATCACATGGAATTGCGTATTTCAATAGAAAATAAACAAAAAGGAGCGCTTAGGCGCTCCTTTGAATTTACAACTTACGTCCTTGGGAAGTTATACCGTACCGCTTACGGTCAATACGGTCCTTCCGGGAATGACGCTCCAGACCCCCGTGACGGGATCTTGCGTGTAGGTCGCCGCAGGGACGGTTATCTCACCCGCTACGGTCGAGAACTGACCGGTGGATTCACTGTAGGAGTAAAATTCGGGCGAGCTCCTCTCTACAGAATCGACGGATACTCTTATCGAGTCAAGAACAGGATCAAAAAGATCGCTGACTACGATATTTGCATCGGCAGTGGCGGGAGTACTGCCCGTGTTCTCGATCGTGAAGGTGTAGGTCACGGTACCGTTTTCCACTACCTGAGAGGGCGATATGGCCTTGTTTATCGTGAGCCTCGGCTCGGTAAGGGATGTCACCGTTTCGCTTGCCGTTACGGGATTTACAATGCCCGGACCGGTCAGAGTCACCGTGTTTTCGATACTGCCGTCAGAACCGGGAGGAGCAAAGCTGTTCAGCTCTGCTTTGTATATCAGCAGAGCATCAGATCCTGCCGGAACGGTAAGAGGACCGACAGACAGGGGAGGTCCGGGAGCTACCTCGGGCGTAGCCTGAAGGATTCCGTTGATATAATATAGCATGTCTCCCGCATAGCTCAGAGGAACGAGAGTGCTGCCGCCGAAGGTGTAAGCGCCGAGATCGTCCCTCAAAACGATGCCGCTGTAGGGGATACTTCCTGCGTTTGTCAGCGAGATGACGTAGGTTATAGTATCGCCTGCGGCGTATCCTGCACTGAGCGAGGTCTTTGTTACCGTCAGCACCTGAACTATCTCGCCCGTTACGGTGTTAGAGCTCGTTACGTTTCCGTTGTAGGAAAGAGTTGCCTGGTTTGTGAAGGTTGCCATTTTCTTTACTTCCTTTCTGCGGAGAATATCTCCGCTGATTACATAATATGCAAAAGGAAGACGTGCGTGAAGGGTCGGGCGGATTTTCTTCGCCCGACCCTTTTCATGATCTTTTCTTTATTCGACCGCGTTTGCCCTGAACTGAAGGCGGTAGAGCTCGGCATATCTTCCGCCGAGTGCGATAAGCTTTTCGTGCGTGCCCTGCTCGATTATCCGTCCACCGTCAACGACTGCGATCTCGTCTGCGTTTTTGACGGTCGAGAGCCTGTGCGCGACGACTACCGTGGTCCTTCCGCTGCAAAGCTCGTCGAGAGCCTCCTGAATGAGGATCTCGGTCGTGTTGTCAAGCGCACTCGTCGCCTCGTCGAGAATGAGTATGGGAGGGTTTTTCAGAAATACCCGCGCTATCGAGAGACGCTGCTTCTGACCTCCCGAAAGACGCACGCCCCTTTCTCCTATCTGCGTGTCGTATCCGTTTTCAAGAGACATTATGTAGTCGTGTATGTTGGCGCGCTTTGCCGCCTCGTAGACCTCCTCGTCGCTTGCGTCGAGCCGACCGTAAAGGATATTTTCCTTTATCGATGCGTTGAAAAGGTAGATGTCCTGCTGAACGATGCCGATGTTGCTTCTGAGAGACTCTCTCGTTATCGAGCGGATATCCCGTCCGTCGATAAGTATCTCACCGCTGTTTATATCGTAAAAATGCGGAATAAGGTGGCATATAGTGGTCTTTCCGCCGCCCGAGGGTCCTACAAGAGCAAACTTTTTGCCCTTTTCTATCGTCAGATCTATTCCGTTTAAAACGTCTCTTTCTCCGTCATATGAGGAGTGTACGTTTTTGAACTCGATCTTTCCCTGAACGCTTGTAATGTCGGTGGCATCATCCGAGTCCTGCTCGATCGGTGTGTCCATTATTTCTATAAATCGTTCGAAGCCGGTGACTCCGTTCTGATACTGCTCCATGAAATTTATAAGGGTCATGACCGGAGATATGAAGAGTCCGATCGATACCACGAACGCAGAATAATCGGCAAAATCGAGTCCGGTCACCTTTGAATTGTAAAGAAAGAGACCGCCCGCTATCAGGACTATGACGTTGAAGATGTCGGTTATAAACGAGTTTGCCGAATGGAACTGTCCCATTGCCTTGTACGCCTCGTCGCGCGATCTTACGAAAAAGGCGTTGCCCTCCTCGAATTTTTCCTCCTCCTTTTTGGAATTTGTAAACGCCTTTGTGACGCGTATCCCCGCTATACTGCCCTCAAGTGAGGCGTTTATCTGTGCCATCGATACTCTGCTTTCCATAAATGCCTTCCTCATGCGCTTTCTAAGCAGAAGGGAAACGATAAACAAAAGCGGAACGCAGGAAAAAACGATAAGAGTGAGCCATATATCGATAGTGCAGAGATATATGAAGGAGGCTATGACCGATATGCTCGAGATTATGATGTTCTCGGGTCCGTGATGGGCAAGCTCGCTTATGTCCATAAGATCGTTCGTCATACGCGACATGATCTTTCCGGTCTCGTTGTTGTCGTAAAATCCGTAAGGAAACTTTTCAAGATGCGAGAACATATCCGAGCGCATCTGCGCCTGCATGCGGACTCCCATCACGTGTCCGTAATACTGTATAAAGAAATTAAGTAGCATACGCACGGTGTAGATGACGAGCAGTGCGATCCCCGATATCACTATCATTCGGTAGTTTTTGTTTGGAATAAGATCGCTCAGCATCTTTCTTGTGACGATCGGATAAAGAATACCGATAAGCGCTACCGCAAGAGCGGCGAGCATGTCCAAAATAAATATCAGCCTGTGCGGTCTGTAGTAAGAAATGAATCTTTTAAGCATATAGTTCCTCTTTGAAGTGAGTTTGTTGTCCTTATGATATCACAACGGCTGAAAAATGTCAAATAAAAAATCTTATAAAGCGCAGGTTGTAAAAAAAACTACCTGCGCTTGCTTGTAATATGGAGATCCGTGTGATAAAATTAAATAAAGCATAAACGGAGGTGTTTTTTATGTCACTTGCAAAAATGATCTGTAAGCTGCGTACCGACTCGAATATGTCTCAGGCTAAATTTGCAGAGACCTTCGGAGTTACACCACAGGCGGTACAGAAATGGGAAAGCGGAGAATCCTCTCCGTCGGTAGATAAAATAATCGCTATCGCGCAAAGATTCGGAGTGTCCATCGATGCGCTCCTTCTCGACAGGAATGAGCGGCTTAAGGAGGAGCTTTCGTACAACAGAAAAGTAAAGCCCAAATACGCATCCCTTCATCCGTGGGAGGCATATTGGTGTAATCTTTCTACCGAATACAGACAGTGCATAGAGGAGGGACTTGATATCGAAGCCTACTCAGAGCTTTTTAACGCTGTGGTCATACTTCCTAACGACGAGAACAAGAAAAGGCTTTCCGACGTCATCTTCGATATCGTGCGCGGTTCAAATGTAAGGGACGGTTATCCTTACATGGAGCCCTCGGATATAGAGCTGATAAAGAATTTAAGAGAGCCTTATCCTATTTCCAAAAAAGAGCTCGGATACGATATCCTTAAGGACAAGATCCACGGCGCGTGGATGGGACGTATATGCGGATGTATGCTCGGCAAGACGGTAGAGGGAATAAATACGTCCGAGCTGCACGCGCTTCTTAAAAAATCGGGTAATTATCCGATGCATAGATATATCCTGAGCAGCGATCTTGACGAGGAAATCATAAAAAACACCGGATTCCCGCTCGCAAGCCGTCCTTATATCGATCAGCTGGACGGTATGCCGGTCGATGACGATACCAATTACGTCGTTCTCGCGCAGGAGCTTATCTCAAGATACGGAAGAGATTTTACACCGTACGATCTTTCAAGGATATGGCTTTCGCTCCAATCAAAGGATGCCTACTGCACCGCGGAAAGAGTTGCCTTTGTCAATTTTGTAAAGGGATACGAGCCGCCCGAATCGGCGATATATAAGAATCCCTATCGCGAGTGGATAGGCGCTCAGATAAGGGGAGACTACTTCGGATATATAAATCCGGGAGATCCCGAGACTGCGGCTGACATGGCGTTCAGGGATGCCTGTGTCTCACATGTAAAAAACGGTATCTACGGCGAAATGCTCGCTTCCGCTATGATAGCCTCGGCCGCCTGTTGCGACAGTATGACCGACGTTGTGAGATCTGCCGCCGCACAGATCCCGTCCACCTCACGTCTGTACGAAAGGGTCATGGACATTGTATCGCGCTATGAAAATTCGGAGAGCGCCGAGGCTGTATTTGAATATATCCATACGCTTTACGATGAAAATAACGGTCATGACTGGTGCCATACGATATCGAACGCGATGATAGTCGTGGCATCCCTTCTTTACGGCGAGGGAGATTTCGGAAAATCGGTATGTATGGCGGTGCAGACCGGATTTGATACCGACTGCAACGGAGCTACCGTCGGCTCTGTTGTCGGTATGATGTACGGACTTTCGGCAATAGGAAAGGAATGGTCGGAACCGATGAGGGATACTCTTTACACGTCGGTGTTCGGAGTGGGAAAGGTCAAAATAAGCGACCGAGTCGAGATGACTATGAAGCATATCAAATAATAAAATATCCCCGATCCGCTCGGATCGGGGATATTTCATATCTTGAATCTTCTTGCGTAAGGACATCTTTTGCAGAGCTCCTCGACTGCCTTCTTGCTTTGAAAGCCCTCTCTTATCGCGTTTGCTCTGTCCGAATTTAAAACGGCGTCAAGAGGAGCATCGGTGTAGATATTTCCGAGCGTTACGGCTCCGTCGCTGTCAAGACAGCAGGGAATTATCTCGCCGCCTACAAGTATTCCGAAATGATCTCCGAGCCCGTGACAGAAAAGCTCGCTTCCGAGATCGTCTCCCGATATGTCAGGCCAGCCAAAGCGCTCCCCATATTCAAGATGTAGCTTGTCCTTTATGCGCGCACCTCTCGCACCGTAGACCCAGGTGCCCTGAAATCTCTTTTTCATAAGAGCGAGAGTACTGTCGTTCATGGTGTCATTTACACCGGAGTTCCATAGCCTTAGGATCGTAAGGATCCCGTTGTCTGATGCTCTGTCTGCAAAATCAAGGCAGGAATTTATATATTTTTCGTGATCCGATATTTCTCCCGATTCAAAGCTGTGAAGGGATATGCTCACCTTGTAAATGTCCGAGCCGATCAGCTTTTCACCGACAAGCGGCAAAAGAGATCCGTTTGTTGTCACGGCGACCTTAAATCCCTTGGCGCTTGCGTGGGAGATGAACTCACTAAGCAGCGGATGAGTAAGCGGCTCGCCCATAACGTGCAGATAGATGTATTTTGTGATCCCAACAAGCTTGTCGCATATAAGCGAGAACTCGTCAAGTGTCATAGAACGCTTTTTTCGCGACGTTTTGTGGCAGAACGAGCAATTTTTGTTACATACGTTCGTTATCTCGACGTAAACTCTTGAGTACATATCCTTATTTCCTATAATAGGTGTAATACGCGATTATCGTGCGTTCTTTTCCGCCGTGCTCAAGATCGGGAGCGCTCAGTATGACGCCCTCGAGAGAAAGGAGCTCTGATGCGTTCAGCTCATCCACTCTTGCCCTCATTACGATGTCACCCGACGAGAACACGAGAAGCTCTCCGTCTCTGAGGGTAAGACTTCCCGATTTTCCAACGACATTCTCGATCCCATCGATACGCTCGGAACAGTATTTTATCGATCTGCCGCTTAAAAACTCTGCCATTTTACGCCTGTAAGCCGGACTGTTTGTGTTCTTCGGCATCTTCTTTTTGAATATAGACACTTTGATATCCTGCCTTTTCAAGAGGTTTTCTATCACTATTATACATTTTTTTCTCCTGATTTCAAGGGTAAAATCGTTCAAAAGAGAAAAAGTTGAAAAAATCGGCGAAAACTATTTCATTTTTGCGATTTATGTGCTATAATAACTTGTTAAAATGATATAATTACGGAATTTGAGGGGTAAAGTAAATTGATACGTAACGATTTAAGAAACATAGCGATAATAGCACACGTTGACCACGGTAAGACTACTCTCGTTGACGAGATGCTCAAGCAGGGCGGTATATACCGTGACAATCAGTCGACAACCGAGCGAGTCATGGACTCGGGCGATCTTGAGAGAGAAAGAGGAATCACCATTCTCGCAAAGAATACTGCGGTCCATTATAAGGATGCGAAGATCAATATAATCGACACGCCCGGACACGCCGATTTCGGAGGCGAGGTCGAAAGAATACTTAAGATGGTAAACGGAGTACTCCTTCTCGTTGACGCGGCGGAGGGTCCGATGCCTCAGACCAGATTCGTTCTTCAAAGAGCGCTCGAATTAAATCACAGAGTCATAGTCGTAGTAAATAAAATAGACAAGCCGGATGCGCGCATACACGAGGTCGTTGACGAGGTGCTTGAGCTTCTTATCGATCTTGAGGCGACCGAGGAGCAGCTCGATTCCCCGATGCTCTTCTGCTCGGGAAGAGCCGGAACAGCCTCCTTCTCGCCCGATGAGCAGGGAACCGATCTCGTTCCGCTTTTCGATACGATCCTCGAATACATAGAGGCTCCCGGCGGTGATGAAAACGACGGACTTCAGCTTCTCGTCTCCTCCATCGATTATAACGAGTACGTAGGAAGGATCGGTGTCGGAAGAATTGAGCGCGGAGTTATAAAGGTAGGCGACGAGGTTGCCATCTGCAACTATCATAAGGGGGGTACGCCCGTAAAAACGAGAGTAGTATCTCTCCAGCAGTTTGACGGACTTGCAAAGGTGCCGACCGATAAGGCATATCCCGGAGATATCGTCTGCTTCTCGGGCGCGGAGGAGCTTAATATCGGAGATACCATCTGCTCTGTCGAGGATCCCACTCCGCTTCCCTTTGTCAAGATAAGCGAGCCCACTCTTGAAATGACCATTTCGGTAAACGATAGCCCGTTTGCAGGCAAGGAAGGAAAATTCGTAACATCGAGACAGATCCGTAAGCGTCTCTACGACGAGCTTCTCAAGGACGTTTCGCTCAGAGTTTCAGACGGCGAGACGACCGACAGCTTCAAGGTCGCCGGACGCGGAGAGATGCATCTCTCGATACTTATCGAAAATATGAGACGCGAGGGCTTTGAGCTTGCCGTTTCTGCTCCGAGAGTTATCTATAAGGAGATCGACGGAGTCAAGTGTGAGCCTATGGAAAGAGTTTATATCGACGTCGGAAGCGAATATTCGGGTGCGGTAATGGAAAAGCTCGGCGCGCGTAAGGGAGAGTTCGTCGATATGTCGGTAAACTCTAACGGATCGAGAACCAAGCTTGAGTACGTGATTCCCACAAGATGCCTCTTCGGATACAGAAGCAAGTTTATGACCGACACCAGAGGAGAAGGAATACTGAATACGGTCTTTGACGGGTATCAGCCTTACAAGGGCGAGATCACCGCAAGATATACGGGATCGCTCGTCGCATCCGAAAACGGAGTTACCACCTCCTACGGACTTTTCAATACGCAGGACAGAGGTCAGCTCTTTGTCGGAGTGCAGACTCCTGTCTATGAGGGAATGGTCATAGGAGAAAATCCGAAGCTTGGAGATATCACGATAAATCCCTGCAAGGAAAAGCATCTTACCGCGATACGCTCCAAGGGAGCGGATGAAAAGCTTATCCTTACCCCCGCAAGGATAATGAGTCTTGAGGAGGCTATCGAGTTCATAAACGCGGACGAGCTCATCGAGGTTACTCCGAGCACGATAAGAATAAGAAAGAGCATCCTCAACACTGCAAACAGACTTAAGGCACAGGCAAAGCTCAAGAATTGAAAAAGCAAATAAGAAGCAGAGAATCGTTGATCCTCTGCTTCTTATTTTTTACTTTATAGGGCTTATCTTGACGTTTGAAAGTGTCATCCTTCCGTTTTCGCAGGTCTTGTATCCGAACATGCCGCTTATGTACGCATCCGAGTCGGTGTAGGAAATAAGCTTTCTTCCGTCGATATACAAGGATATCTCCGAGCCCTTGCACTCGACCTCGGCGCGGTATGTGCTTCCGATATCGAGCTTTACGCTTGCACATGCGATCTTTTCTTTTCTGTAGCTGCACTTAAAGAGGGTGACATCGCATCCCGAAAACTCAAAATAATATCCCTGAAACCAGTTCTGCGCGCTCCGCGCTCCGCCAAGCTTCTTTTCGTCGTCGTACTGAACGTGGGTAAAGAGCGCAACGCCCGGATTCTGTACTCTTGCAAGAAGTCCGTATTCCGAATCGCTTTCCGGCGTTATGTCTGCGGAATATACGTAGTCTCCGAGCATATAGCTTCCGTAAAGCACCTTTGCGAAGTTTTCGGACGTTGCTCTGCTTTCGGTGAAGACGTTGAATATTCCGTCCTCGTGACTCGGCTTTGTAAGATCGTAGGAATCTTCGATAGGCGTGTTCATCATGCATCTGAAGAAAAGAACGTCCGCACATCCCTTGCTAATAAATACGGTGAGCGTTCGTTCTCCCGTCTCAAACGGAATTTCCCTTGCCGTTTGAGACGTGAAAGAGTCGGATGCGGGAAGGTCTATGTCGCAAACGTATTTTTCGTCGGCATAGATCGAGAGAGTCGCTCCCTCACTGCTCTTGTAGCATACGGAAAGACCGTAGCTTCCGCTTTTTTCGGGATATACCGCGTAGTTGTAGGTCTCGTTTTCGAGCATGCGGACGTATTCCTCCTCGGTGTAGTCCACTCTGCCTGTTTTATATGAATATTCCTTGCAGTGATTTGCCTGAATGTATCCGCACTGAGTGGCGATCGGCTTCGGAAGCTTTTTGGTGCTCGTTCCGCAGCTTGCCGCGATAGCTCCGAAATATCCGAAGGATGCGCCGCCCTTGCAGGACTCCATTCCGACCTGTCTTCCGTCGAGCTCACTTTCATATGAGCAGAGCAGACGGTCGTTTACGTAGAATGTGAAGGTCTTTCCGGTCTTTTCGATCTGGATAGCCTGAGTTACACTGAAGCGGTAAGGAATGTCAAAGCTTCGTACGAGAGCCTTTCTGTATTCGCTCACCTTGCCGTTTACGGTAAAGCGGACGACGAGCTCCTCGCTTGCGCTGTCAAAAAGCGCTTCTCCGAAATTGTTTTCGTCCTTGTAGCCGAATATAGCACCTGCGAGTCCGTCCTTGTCGATCTTCTTTACGGTGAGCTCGATAGTGTATCTGTCACGCTCAAGGGTGTCCTTTGCGAGCACCTTGCCGGGTGAGCGCATGATCAGCTTTCCGCCTTCAATAGTGAAATCTCCGTCAAAGGAATCTCCCTCTCCGGCGTAGTCAAACTGAGCGTAGATGTCGGGCATGGGAGGAACGGGAGAATTTTCCACCGTAGGTCCGAGTGCGGTCATCTGCCTGCCGTTTATCGAAAGGCGGTCGATGTTCAGATATCTTGCGCGCCTGCGCGAATGGTAAACTATATAATAGGTGTCAAGATCGGGTGCCTTCACGGTAGAGGAATGTCCGATGCCGCTGTTTATATCTGTCGTGCTTACGAGAAGCGGATTCGGATCTCCGACTCTGAAATCAAGCGGATCGTCCTTGCTCGTTCCGTAAGCAATGCGGTAGGAGGAATGACATACGTGATTTCCCGTATAGCTGAGGAAATAGGTGCCATCGTGGTATATTACCATAGGTCCCTCAGTCCAGGTTCCGTAGCCCTCGTCTATTATCGCGCCGACGCTCTGCTCGCTCGATCTGTCAACGCAGGTGGGAGATGTCATCTTAAAGCCGTGCAGACCGCCGACTCCGTGTGCGGAATAGAAGTACCATTTTCCGTCGTTGTCGATGAAAATGTGACCGTCTATCTTGCAGCCCCACTGATCCCCGACCTTTTTGAAGGGACCTGTGGGCGAATCGGAAACGAAAAACTGATGTCCCGTTCCGCCGAGAGAGGTTACCATTATAAACTGTCCGTTAAAGTAGGTCACCTCGGGAGCGTAGGCGGGAAGCGCGATAGGGCAATCCCTTCCGTGCTCGCTTTTTCCTTTGGGGATCTCCTCCGCCGCTACGCAGTAGATCCTGTCGGACCAGTTTACGAGATCGTCCGATACCTGAACGTAGTATGGAGTATCGCATCCCGTGCTCGGGTAGAGATAATATTTTCCGTCGTATCGCATAACGAACGGGTCTCCGTTGTCATAGCTCGTTATGAGCGGATTTTTGTAGGTGCGCGTTCCCGTTTTGCCCGCAGTGTCAAATCTGACCGCGGTATTCTTTTCGTCCTTCATTTTCACTTGCCGTTCCTTTCGTGTTTTTTGTTCAGTTGTGTCCGCCATCGATATCGACGGCGTTTTTTCCGTGTATTATGACCGTTCTGTCCTCGGGGACGTACTCGTCGGGGAAGTGTATCATAACATTATCCTTTTCAAGCGAGCGCTGGAGCGTTTTTATGTCAACGCAGGCGATCGCCGTTTTTTCCTCGATCGATTGGCAAGCCGCGTGAGCCGCCGCCTGACCCGTGAGTATCGCAGGAGGTATGACCCTTAAAACATCCCAGCCGTATCCGGCACCCGACGCGCTCCTTCCCGCCGTTACGATGTTCGGACAGTCGCGTCTGCAGAGTGTACGCAGAGGCACCTCGAAAAGATGGAATCTGTGATCGAAATCGTTGATGGCGCAGACAGAGTCGTCAAAATGTCTGTAAGCATCCGATACTCTGAGAGTGTAATCTCCGTCTATTCTGCAGGTCGTTCTGAAATTGGGCATAAGAGGGAGCATGGCGATATCGCGCGAGAGTCGGTCGTCTTTTTTGATATTTTCAAGCATCGCGTGCTGATTTCTGACAAGATAATCGGTAACCTCTTCGACGGTAAGTCCCGACCATTTCGGGATATCCTGCGGCTGATTGTCTCCGTAAAGGTTTATGTTACCGCCGCTCACGCCCGTAAATGCGTATCTTATGTCGCCCTTCTCGACAGCAAGCTTGCAGCTCGCAAGATCTATCATCTTGCCGAAATAGGAATAGAAATTTTCGCCTGCCACGGTCGGAATACCGCCGCGACGGAGGACGTCGCAGTCACCCGTTACGTCGATTAGTGTCTTGCAGGCATAAAGCTCTGTTCCGCTCTTGCTTTCGGTTATAACCCCCTTGCAGATGCTTCCCTCCATTATCGGATCGCAGGCGAGGCAGTCGAAAAGTATGTCCGCACCCGATGAGGTGATCTCCTCTGTGAGCTGAAGAGCAAAGATGTAGGGAGAATATCTTTGGATATATCTGACGTTGGTCGGCTCGGAGGGCTCTCCGTTTTTCCACTCTTTCGGGATAGTGTCATATCCGTATTTTGCCGAAAGACGCGCCCATTTTTCGCAAAGACCGAAGATTATCTGCTTGCCGTTCCCGTTACACATCGGAACGAAGAGATTTACAAGCCCGAGAGTGGCGAGTCCTCCCAAAATGTTGGATTTTTCAATAAGAAGAACAGAATTTCCTCTGTTTGCAACGGTGACCGCTGCGGCGACACCGGCAACCCCTCCTCCACAGACGATAACGTCATAGCTTTTCTTTACGCTTAGCTTTTTTGAAAGTGTTACTGTATCCATGATCTCACCTCGGAAGATTATTTACTTTTAGGATAATATATTTTTTTCGTTATGTCAAGCATTTTGTAAATATTTATGGATTTTTAGCCATATTAAAAAAAGACCGCCCTATCTTTAAGGGCGATCCTTTTTTGTATCGATATTACTTCTTTTCGCCGAGGATCTCGTTTGCCGAGGCAAGGAGACTTGCAACCGACTGCATGTCGGAGGGGACTATTATCTTGGTAGCCTGACCGTCGGCAACCCTTTCCATGGATTCAAGACTCTTGAGAATGAGAGATTCTCTTGAGGCGCCTGCCTCGTTTATCATCTTGATACCGTCTGCGGTAGCCTGCTGGACCTTGAGAATAGCCTCGGCTTCACCCTCTGCCTCGAGGATCTTCGCTTCCTTTTGAGCGGTAGCGCGGAGTATCTCCGCCTGCTTTGCTGCCTCTGCTTCGAGAATTCTTGACTGCTTTTGTCCCTCAGCAATAAGGATAGCCGACTTCTTTTCACCCTCCGCACGGAGAATGGACTCACGGCGCTCACGCTCTGCCTTCATCTGCTTCTCCATTGCCTCCTGGATCTCTCTGGGAGGAATGATGTTTTTAAGCTCTACGCGGTTTACCTTGATTCCCCAGGGGTCGGTGGCCTCGTCGAGTATCGAGCGCATCTTGGTGTTGATGACATCACGGGAGGTGAGAGTTGCGTCGAGCTCAAGATCGCCTATGATGTTACGCAGAGTCGTTGCGGTAAGATTTTCGATAGCTGCGATCGGATTTACGTGTCCGTAAGCGAATAGCTTGCAGTCGGTTATCTGATAGAAGACGACCGTGTCTATCTGCATCTTTACGTTGTCGCTCGTGATAACCGGCTGGGGCGGGAAATCAGCCACCTGCTCCATAAGGACTACGCTGCGCGCGATCCTGTCAATAAAGGGGGCCTTGAAATGCACGCCTGTCTGCCACGTGGTGTGGTACTTTCCAAGTCGCTCAATAACTTTTGCGTGTCCCTGAGGAACTACCTTCAGGCACGAGATGAATATGAGCAGTACGATAGAGAGTGCTACTATGAAGACTACGGTTATGGGATCGAGAGTCTCCTTGGCACTTGCGAGAATGATGGGTAATGTGTTCATTTTTTCCTCCTAAGATAATTTATTTGAATTTAGCTTGGGTATTGTGCGGCTTCTTTTGTCAGTCCGACTTTTTGCAGATCAGCTTCACGCCCGATATCTTGATAACCGTAAGACGCTCGCCCTCCTCGGCGGTGCCTCCGTCCTCAAGACGCGCTGACCAACGCTTTCCGTCGATCTTGACCTCTCCGGTCTCGTTTGCGGGATCGATCCTTTCTGTTACCGTGGCGGTGCCTCCGATTATCATGTCGGTCACGTTGGTTGCCACGTGACTGCTTTTCTTTGATATTTTCCTGAAGCATATGAGAAGCAGCAGGGAAATTACCAGAAAAGCTACTATCTGTATTGCCTGCGGTAGCTTGAAAAGCTCGAGAACGATAGCGACCGCTGCCGCGGGCACGAACCAAATGCAGGTGAGTCCTGCGGTCATTCCCTCGATTATCAGTGCAACTATTATTACCGCAATCCATATGTAAAGCATCGGTGTCATAAGCTGTGTTCCTTTCTGTTTGTTTTGTTATTTGCTTTCAGCGGGCTTGTAAAAAAAGATATCGTTTATTTTTGCTTTGCCGTCCTTTTCGACTATCTCGAACAGGAGAGTATTCGATTCGTCACTGCGTATGTCTCTTCTGAACGTTCCGTCGTTGTCCTTTATGCAGTAGCTTACGTTGAAATAGTAGACCGCGTATCCGGAAAGCTCGCCCTCTTTGGGAAGCTCGGATTTCATAAAGGTCACCTCGATGTTGTAAAGCTTTTGCATCGTGAAGATGAGAGGCTTTTTGGTGAAGAAATTCATGTCCCCGTGAGTCTTTTCGTAGCTCTCGGTGAATAGAGTGTAATATTTTTCGTAGTCACCGCGCTTTACAAGAGCGAAATAATCGGACAGAAGAGAGCAGGGCAGCTTGTATACGGGCAAAACGTCCTCGAGCTGGGTGCGTTCGTTACCTATGGTGAATCTCGGGACAGAGTCGTACTGCGTCATATATTCCTGATCCTTTGTGATGTCGGCAGTAAAATCGGGAATAGCAAAATATCTGTCGTCATAATAATGTACCCACGAATCTCTGTCGCTGTCCTTTTTTAAAAAGAGGGCATCCCAGTCTATGACCGCGGCTATCGAAAGCACCACGAGTAAGGAAAGCACGACCAATGCGAATATCACGGCACGCTTTTTCGATCTTTTTTTACCGCCGGTGGCTTCTTTTTCCTTTTCCATATATCAGTCTCCGTATTGAAGTGTATGTACTACCTCCATATTATCATACATAAGTTGCTTTTTCAATGCTTTTTTGAAAAATATATGTTAAAATCGCTCGCCGTACTCGCTTGATTATGATTATAGCACACAATCGCGTGATTGTCAATAGGAATTACGAAATTTTATAAAATTTTTTCTAAAGCACGCAAAATACACGTCAAAATGAAATTTTTATGAAAAACTTGACAAAACGCAAGTAGATGATTATAATAGACATGATGCCTGTGTGTGCACGGGTCTACGAAGGGAGATGAAAAATACTTTGGAATACGTTTTCGAAGAAAAATCAGTAACCGATCTCAGACAGCTCGTCGTGACGAGTGCTGAGAGATACGCTGAGAAGGATCTTTATCTCTATTCTCGCAACAAGGAAAAATTCAGTTACAAGTATAAAGATCTGTTAAACAATATGAACTACCTCGGAACTGCGTTCATGAAGCTCGGTATAATGGGCGGAACGGTAGCGGTCATAGGCGATAGCCATCCGATGTATTTCACCACCTACTATGCGACCGTAAACGGAAACGGTATCATCATACCGCTTGACAAGGAGCTTGCGGACGATGAGATCGTAAATTTCCTTAATCTTGCAAACGCGGATGCTATAGTCTATAACGAAAGCTTTAACAACCGTATAGCAAAATATGCGGACAGACTTCCGAACATCAAGTATTTCATACCGATCTATGCCGATACCGAGAAAGAGGTAAACGACAGGACCCGCAGCATGGACGAGGTCCTTGCTCTCGGTAAGGAGGCGCTCGATGCGGGAGAGACCGGATATCTTGACGTTGAGATAGACCGCGAAAAATGCTGTGCTATCATATTCACGTCGGGAACCACCGGAACGAGTAAGGGAGTTATGCTCTCGCAGAAGAATCTCGCGTTTGCGACGAACTCCTCCTGCGTTACGATGTCATTTATGACCTGCCATACCTCGCTTCTTTCGGTGCTTCCTCCGAACCATACCTATGAGATGACCTGCGGCCACCTTGCGGCGACCAATAAGGGTATGACCTCGTACCTTAACGAGAGCCTTAAGTACGTAACGAAGAACCTTGCGGCATTCAAGCCTACCACGCTTACCCTCGTTCCTCTGTTCGTCGAGACCTTCCATAAGAGGATCTGGGACAACATAAAGGCAAAGGGAATGGAGAAGAAGGTAAGGCTCGTTATAAAGCTTTCCAAGGTGCTTCCCCTTAAGACCAGAAAGAAGATATTCGGAGAGATCCTTTCGGCGCTCGGCGGAAGGCTTGAATACATAGTCTGCGGCGGCGCTCCCATAGATAAGCAGATCATCAAGGATTTTAGAGCCTTCGGCATAAGAGTCCTTGAGGGATACGGCATCACGGAATGCTCGCCTCTCGTCGCCGTTAATATCGCGGGACACGAGAGATTCGGCTCGGTCGGATGGGCGGTTGACGGTTGTAAGGTCAAGATCGATCCCGAAGAGGGTCAGATGCAGGGCAAATACCAGATCGGTGAGATCCTTGTTAAGGGCGATAACGTAATGCTCGGATATTATAACAATCCCGAGGCGACCGCTGAGGTATTTACCGAGGACGGATGGTTCCGCACCGGTGACTACGGATATATAGACGATCAGGATTACATATTTATTACCGGACGTAAGAAGAACATAATAATCCTCAGTAACGGTAAAAATATATATCCGGAGGAGATAGAAGGCTATCTTGCGCATATAGATATGATCAAGGAATGCGTTGTGGTCGGTCAGGAGAACGCGTCCGGAGAGGTGGTAATAACCGCTCTCGTATATCCCGATCCCGATAAGAGAGAGGGACGCTCGGACGAGGAGATCCTTTCGGCTATAAAGAGCGAGATCAACGAGGTCAACAAAAAGCTTCCCGTATTCAAGCAGGTAAGAGACGTCGTGCTTCGCGATACCGAGTTTGAGAAGACTACCTCGAGAAAGATCAAGAGACACACTCTCAAAAACAACAGTAGCGGAAATAAATAAATTTTTATTTATATCATATAAAATTCAAGGAGAAACAGTATGAACGAACTTTTTGACAAGGTAAAAGCTATACTCGTGGAGAATCTTCACGTAGACGAGTCTGAGATCGTACCGGGCGCAGAGCTCATCAACGATCTTGGTATCAGCTCTCTTGAGCTTGCCGATCTTATCTGCCTCTGCGAGGAGGAATTCGACATCACTATCGAGGATGACGATATCCATAAGTTTATTACCGTCGAGGACGTAGTAAACTATCTTGCCGAGACCACCGAGGGCAAGTAATTTATCAAAAAAGCGTCGGCCGACCGCGGCAAAATCCGCAGTCGGTCGCGCGGTAAGACCGAAAATCACAGGACGTAAGTCCTGAGAGCCCTTCCCGATTTGGGAAGAGATATATTTGCCGATATTTAAGGAGGAACGCAAAATGCCCGTTTTACTGAGCGCGAGCTTCGGACCGGTGGCAACGGTATTTCTTGTATTTTTTGCCGTTTGCGCCGTAGCGATACTTTTCTATCTTATTCCCGAAATAATCAGATATTCAAAAGTCTCGGCACTGAATGCGTCCTCACGCAGGGACGCGCACTTCGCCTCCGAGCTTTTGTCGGTCTACCTTAAAAAGGGCAGTGTCATAGAGGGACCGTGTATGCTTCGCTCGGATACCGACGCAAAGCCGAGCGCCGACGTTATAGTCGTCTGCCAGGGCGGTATCATCGTGCTGTCTGTCGATGACAGAGAGGGCTCCTTCGAGACTCCCAAAAACGGCATATGGACGCTCCGTGACGAAAACGGAGTGACGAGAGTGCCGAATCTTCTCGAACGCGGAATGTATTACGTCAATGCCTGCGCAACTATCGCAAAGCGTAACGGAATATCATGCCCGATATACAATCTCGTTCTTCTTTCAAACGATGACGTTGAATACGATGAGGCTTACGGCGACGGCATACTCGCCTGCGACGAGGTCGTTCCCTGCATAAGAAAGCTTTCCAAAAAGCAGAAGATCACCGCCGAGGAGGCAAAGCGTCTTCAAAATCTCATAATGCAGAACAATTCTTATTGCAGAAAGCTTTTTATGGGATCGAGCAGCTCGCGTGAAAAGCGCAACGGCGAGATCGAGCCCGAGATCGACGACGTTTATTCGGTTGATTCGGATCCTTATGACAATTAAGGCGTAATCAAAAAGATCCGGGCTCTGCCCGGGTCTTTGTTTCGTTAATATAAGATCGCTGTGGCGATAGATCAGGGGGAATTATACTTGAAACAGAAATTTACCGTCGAGGGAATGAGCTGCGTTAACTGCTCGTCTGCGGTAGAGACTGCCGTAAGGGCTCTCGACGGAGTCGGATCTGTCGAGGTCAGTCTTCTCGGCAAAAGCATGATCTGCGATTTTGATGAAAACAGGATCACCTCGAAAAAGATAATACAGACTGTAAACAAAGCGGGCTACAGAGCATCCCTTTACGGAGAAAAAATCGAGGAAAAGAGTGCGTATCTTTCGGTAAAGACGAGACTCATATCCTCGTCTGTCATCCTGCTTCCTCTTATGTATATATCGATGGGAGAGATGATCGGACTGCCGTCACTGCCGCTTTTTAAGGAGTACCCGCTCGTATCTGCGGCAGTTCAGCTTCTTCTCGCGCTCGCTGTGGCGATAATAAACTGCAAATTTTTCGTAGCGGGCTTCAGAGCGCTTTTTAAGCTCCATCCGAATATGGATTCGCTCGTGGCGCTCGGCTCCTGCGCATCCTTCCTTTACGGAATATTCGCAAGCGTAATGCTCGCCGTCGGAATATTCGGGAAGGATCCAACGACAGTTGCGAAATATTCTCACGGACTTTATTTCGATTCGGCGGCTATGATACTTACCCTCGTTACGGTCGGTAAGGCGCTTGAAGAAAGGGCAAAGACCAAAACGGGAAGCGCTATAGCAAAGCTTTCGAGACTTTCTCCCGAGATCTCGACCGTAATAAGAGACGGAAGGGAGATCGATATTTTGTCCTCCGAGATAGTGCTCGGTGATACGGTGCTTATAAGACCGGGTACGTCGGTGCCCGTTGACGGGGTAGTTATCGAAGGAAGCTCCGAGATAAACGAGGCGGCTCTCACGGGCGAGAGCGTGCCGAGACTTAAAACGGTCGGTGACGAGGTCATGACCGCAAGCGTCAATCTTACGGGCGCATTCAAAATGCGTGCTCTTCGTGTCGGAAATGATACGGTGCTTGCAAGGATCATCGAAATAGTCGAAAACACGAGCGCGTCAAAGGCACCCGTTGCAAGACTTGCCGATAAGGTCTCTGCCGTGTTTATTCCGATAGTTGCGGCAATATCGGTGATCACGCTGCTTGTCTGGCTCATCTGTCAGATGCCCTTTGATTTCGCGCTTGCAAGAGCAATATCGGTGCTCGTTATATCCTGTCCGTGCGCGCTCGGACTTGCCACTCCCGTGGCAATAACCGTGGCGGTCGGAAAATGCGCGAGCGAGGGCATCCTTGTAAAATCGGCCGAAGCACTTGAAACTCTTCATAAAACCGATACCGTGGTTTTCGATAAAACGGGTACTCTTACCAAGGGACGCCCGAGCGTTACCGACGTTGTCGTTCTGAGCACTGACCGCGACAGACTTCTCTCGGTCGCGCTTACCCTTGAAAAAAACAGTGAGCATCCGCTTGCCAAGGCTATATGCTCATATGCAAACGAAGAGCGGGCAGCTCTGCTCGACAGCTCGGATTTCTCTGCTATTCCCGGAAGAGGAGTCAGGGCGATAATAGAGAAAACACCCTGCTTTGCGGGAAATGCGGCGTATATGAGCGAGCTTGGGATCGATATATCCGAGTATTCAAGTAAGCTTGAGCCTCTGTCAGAGAAGGGAAAAACTATTATGTTCTTTGCATCTGAGGATGAGGTCATCGGAATTATGGCGGCATCGGATGAGATAGCCGACGGAGCGCCCGAGGCGCTCAGGGCGCTCTCTGAGCTCGGCGTGGATACTGTGATGCTCACGGGAGATAACTCCCTGAGTGCGGGCGTTACCGCCGAAAAGCTCGGAATAAATTCGGTAATATCCGACGTTCTTCCCGACGAAAAGGGAAAAGCGGTTGCCGATCTTAAAAAGGAAGGCAAAACGGTCGTGATGGTCGGAGATGGGATCAACGACGCTCCCGCACTCAGCGCCGCAGATGTCGGAATGGCGGTCGGAGCGGGAAGCGATATCGCGATAGATTCGGCTGACGTGGTCCTCGTCAAAAACGATCTTTCGGATATCTCTCGCGCGCTGAAATATTCAAGAAGCGTTCTGGTGAACATAAAGGAAAACCTGTTCTGGGCGTTTTTCTATAACGCGGTCTGTATACCGATAGCTGCCGGCGCGCTCTATCCCGCGTTTGGAATAACTCTTTCACCGATGCTCGCATCGGCGGCAATGAGCTTCAGCTCAATTTTCGTGGTGCTCAATGCACTCAGACTTTACAGAAAATAAATTTATAAGGAGAAATAAAATGGGACTTTTCGGAAAAAAGATCGAAAAAACACTTACTGTTGAGGGAATGAAATGTGCGCACTGCAGCGCAAGAGTTGAAAAGGCGCTCTCCGCTCTTTCGGGAGTGTCGGCAAAGGCGGATCTCGAAAGCAAGATTGTGAAGGTCGCTATGAAGAAGGAATACTCGGATGAGGATCTCAAAAAAGCTGTCGAGGAGATCGGATTTACCGTTACTTGCATAAAATGATCTGCTCTGAAAACGTAAAAAAAGCCGAAAGACTTGTGGAAATACTTTCAAAAAGAGGACTCAAGGTTTCCTTTGCCGAATCCTGCACCGGAGGACTTCTCGGAGCGACTCTTACGTCGGTCTCGGGTGCCTCGGGCGTGTTTGACGGAAGTATCGTTTCTTATGCTAACGAGGTGAAAAATCAAAAGCTCGGAGTGGACGAAAATGTACTCGCGACAGTCGGAGCGGTATCCGAGGAGTGTGCGAGACAGATGGTCCTCGGGGTGTGCAGAATGTTTTCCTCCGACTGCGGAGCCGCTATAACGGGCATCGCAGGTCCGTCGGGGGGAACACCCGAAAAGCCGGTAGGTACGGTGTATATATCGGTGTCTCTTCACGGAAACGTGAGGGTCGAGCGCTGCCTTTTTTTGGGCGACCGCAATGGGGTAAGAGATCAGAGCGTCGCAAAGGCGATCGATATGCTTCTTGAAATGCTGTAAAAATATCCGCCGCATAATTCCGCGGCGGATGTTTTTTTGATTATTTGTTTTTCTTCGTGTCCCAAATGCTTTTGATGTGCGCATAGACTGCAGGATCAATGTCGGGAGTTCCTGAGACCGAGGTGGGAAGGAGCATGTCGCCCGCTACTTTGGGATCGGTGCAAGCGGTGTCATTTCTCCAGATCTCCCGAACTACCTTGTCACGGAGATTCGGTATAGCCATAGGCTTTCCGCCGTTAAGAGCGGAGCGGTAAGCAAACATTCCGGGAAGGAACATATCGAGCGCCTCGTATACGTCGATGGTGTCTGCGTTCTCGTTTCCGAGTATCTTCTCAATGAAATTGTACATCGAGTAGAAATCCGAACCACCGTGTCCGAATTTGGCGGTGTTCTCGGAGCTTGCCTGATCGGGCTGGTACGCCTCGTATTTTTCACTTCCGTAAGCGCCCGAGTAATCGTCGGAATTTACGTATATCTTGTCGATGTGACCGTCACGTGCATCCTCGCGTCCGCATTCCATGCGTCCCTTGGAGCCGTATACAGTGTACCAAATGGAGTTTTTGTAAAGTCCGCCGTGGATACTCTTTACGATAGCGCCGTTCTCAAGCGTTACCATTTCGATCCCGAAGAGATCTGCTTTGGAGCCGCAGCGGAGATTTCTCTCGTTCTTCTGTCCGACAAATCCCGTGACCGATACGGGTCGCAGAGAAGAAATGTGGATGATAGGTCCGAGAGAGTGTGTGCAGTAGAAGGTAGCGTACATGTTGTTTCTCCAGTGATCCTCTTCACCGTAGGTTATCTCGGGCCATATGGGCTCGCAGTTGTGTACGTATTCGCCCTCTGCGTATTCGAGCTCACCGATCTTGCCCTCCTTGTAAAGCTTTCTCATCTCGTAGGGAGCGGCCATATAGCAGTAATTTTCTCCGTATGCATATACAAGCCCCGTTTGCTCGACCGTCTCGATAAGCTCTACCGCTTCCTTCATGGTCTGCACGGGAAGAACCTCGGAGAATACGTGCTTACCCGACTTCATCGCCTTGATGGCGAAGGGCGCGTGCTCGTTTGCGTAGTTCGCAAGTACTACGGCATCCATATCATAAGTCAAAAATTCATCGTAATCCTTGAAAAATGCTATGTCGTGATCCTTGAATTCATTACGCATTTCATCCAGCACGTCGTCTCGGAAATCACAGATCGCTACGAGCTCGGCGTTGTCTGCAACCTGACAATACTTCATCATACTGTGTCCGCGACGACCGCCGATGACACCGACTCTTATCTTTTTACTTGCTTTGTGTTCCATAATATAAAGTTCCTTTCGGCTTTTTTTTAAGTATATCAGATGCTTTTTGATACTGCAATGGATAAATTCTATGCATAAAGGGAAAAAAGTTATAAAACTATTGAAAACGCCCTTCGACTGCGCTATAATACGATGAAAGGATGTGATATACCGTATGGAAAAAAATATATGCCATTTCGTGCCGTATACGGCAGACCACAGCGCGTTTCATACAGTGAATTTCGTTCTGGAAAATAACGTCCAGATATATAGCGGGCTTCGTGCAGAGGCGCTCTATAAGGCATTTTGCGTTTTTAATGGGAGGGGAAGACTCCACGTTATGGGAAAGACCTGCGATATCTGTGTGGGGGACGTCTTTTTTATATCTCCTGCTACATATTTTGCGATAGAGACCGTGGAGGATCTTTCTTATTCTTACGTGAGTTATATAGGTCAGCGAGCGGCAATGCTTATGGATAATATAGGCTCGTACTCGCCCGGCTACGTATTTCACGGATGCGACATGATCTGTGAAATGTGGAAAAAATGCCTTGCTGTCGGTTCCGAATTTTCCGGACTTGCAAGCGAAAGCGCACTTCTTTACGCTTTTGCTTTTATTTCGGAAAAAAATGCGGCACTGTCGAATAAAAAGAAATTCAGGGAAAGCGATGCGGTGGCGCTTATAAAAAAATGCATCGACGATAATTTCTCGAGGGTGGATTTTTCTCTTGAGTTTCTCGAAAAGGAGCTTAAATACAACAGAAAATATATGTCGTACGTCTTCAAGAAAAAAATGAACGTCGGTATAGTCGAATATCTGAGCACCGTGCGTGTGCAAAATGCCTGCACAATGATGAGCCAAGGGAGCAGGAGCGTCGGTGATATAGCCTTTAGGTGCGGATTCTCCGACCCACAGTATTTTTCAAGGGTCTTTCGTAAAAAAATGGGAATGCCACCGAAAAGCTACATAGCTTCGATCGATGCAAGTTGATACAAGTGTTAATTTTTTGTGAATTTTGGAAAAAGTATTGAAATCAGTGTACCTATTATGATATAATACACCCTGCGCCGTGATAGCGCAAGACACACATTTCGCACCTTTGATGCTCCGAAAATTCGGAAGAAATGCGCGAAATGGTGGAAAAAATCAAAGGAGGACATTAAAAATGTCAGTTATCACAATCAAACAGCTGCTTGAAGCAGGCGTCCATTTCGGACATCACACCAGAAGATGGAACCCCAAAATGGCAGAGTACATCTTTACCGAGAGAAACGGCATCTACATCATCGACCTTCAGAAGACCGTTAAGAAGTTCGAGGAAGCTTACATGTTCGTTCGCGACATGTCGGTAGAAGGCGGCGACATCCTCTTCGTCGGAACGAAGAAGCAGGCTGCAGATGCAATCAGAGAAGAAGCACAGCGCTGCGGAATGTACTACGTAAACGTACGTTGGCCCGGCGGTATGCTCACCAACTTCAAGACCATCAAGCGCTCCATCGCACGTCTCAACAGCCTTGAGAAGATGGAAGCAGAGGGCACCTTCGATCTCCTTCCCAAGAAGGAAGTTGCTTCGCTCCTTAAGGAGAAGGCAGACCTTGAGAAGTGCTACGGCGGAATCAAGAATATGGAGACCCTTCCTTCCGCAGTATTCATCGTTGACCCCCACAAGGAAGCGAACGCAGTTCTCGAGTCCAAGAAGCTCGGTATTCCGGTAGTTGCTATCGTTGATACCAACTGCGATCCCGACGATGCAGACTATATGATCCCCGGAAACGACGACGCTATCCGCGCTATCAAGCTTATCGCTTCGGTAATCGCAGATGCAGTTATCGAGGGCAGACAGGGTGTTGACGCAGTAGCAGAGGAGCCTGTAGAGGCAGAAGCCACCGAAGAGGCAGCAGACGCTGAGTAATTTTATAAAATCACTTTTTAGGAGGAAATAAAAATGGCACAGATCACAGCAAAAGACGTTGCGGCTCTCCGTGCAAAGACCGGTCTTGGAATGATGGACTGCAAGAAGGCACTCGTAGAGGCTGACGGCGACGTAGATGCGGCTGTAAAGATCCTTCGTGAGAAGGGACTTGCTACCGCGGCAAAGAAGGAAAGCAGAATCGCCGCAGAGGGCGTAGTAGATATCATGGTAGACGGCAAGAATGCCGCAATGATCGAGGTAAACGCAGAGACCGACTTCGTTGCAAAGAACGCAACCTTCCAGGAGTTCGTTAAGGGACTTCTCAGAACTCTTCTTGCAAACAAGCCCGCAGACCTTGAGGCGTTCGGCGCTTGTAAGTTCGACGGAAGCGACATTTCGGTTTCGGACGCTCTCGTTGAGAAGATCGCAATGATCGGTGAGAAGATCAGCATCCGCCGTTTCGTTCTTACCGAAGGTATAATGAGCACCTACATTCACGGTGCAGGTAACACCGGTGTTATCGTAGTATTCGATACTGACGATGCTACCGCAGCTAAGGACGAGTTCGCAGTTTGCGCTAAGGACGTTGCACTCCAGATCGCAGCAGGAAATCCCCCCGCATACGTTGCAAAGGCTGACGTTCCCCAGAGCGCTATCGACGAGGAGGTTGCAATTCAGGTTGCAGCTGCTAAGAACGATCCCAAGCTTGCAAGCAAGCCGGACGCAGTTCTTGCAAAGATCGTTGAAGGTAAGCTCGGTAAGCTCTTCTTTGAGAAGGTATGTCTCCTTGAGCAGCCCTTCGTTAAGGATGACGGCATGAGCGTTGGCAAGTACGTTGCTTCCTGCGCTAAGGCTCTTGGTGCAGATATCACCGTTAAGGCGTTCTATATCTTCGAAAAGGGCGAAGGCATCGAGAAGAGAGCAGACGATTTCGCAGCAGAGATCGAAAAGATGGTCAAGGGTTAATCGACCGACAGCTTATAAAAATCACCTCGGCATCGAAAGATGCCGAGGTGTTTTGCATTATTCATACTATTGGACAGTGCTTGATATCTCTGTGATTGTAATGTCAAGCTTTTTATTGCACCTACGTAAAAACAACAAGTTAGTTACGCGCTACAAAAATTTGTATATTATTTGTAAAAATCTAAAAAAGCTATTTACAAAACGCGAGGAATATAGTAAAATATAAAAAATAATGTATATAAACTATAATATAGTGGAGGCACTATGGGCTCTGATATAAAATACAAGCGCATACTTCTTAAGCTTTCGGGCGAGGCTCTCAGCGATGCTCCGCGCGGGATCCTTAATTTCGAGAAGATCGAGGAGATTTGCAAGATCATAAAGGAATGCGTCGATATGGGCGTGCAGGTGAGCATCGTCGTCGGCGGCGGAAATATCTGGCGCGGACGTCAGGGCGGCAAGATGGACAAGACCAGAGCCGACCATATGGGTATGCTCGCGACTACCATAAATTCTCTCGCTCTTCAGGACGTCCTTGAGCAGCTCGGTGTCGAGACCAGAGTGCTTACCGCTATCGAAATGAAGCAGTTCGCTGAGCCTTATATAAGAAACAAGGCGGTCTCTCACCTCGAAAAGGGAAGAGTCGTTATCTTCGGATGCGGAATCGGAAGTCCTTTCTTCTCGACCGATACCGCAGCGGCACTCCGCGCGGCGGAGATCGGCGCCGAGATCATGCTCTTTGCCAAGAATATCGACGGCGTTTATACCGCCGATCCCAAAAAGGATCCCGAGGCGAAAAAACTCGATTCTATCGAATATATGGAGATACTCAGCAAGCACCTCACCGTCATCGATACCACAGCGACCTCCTTCTCAATGGACAACCATATCCCGATCCTTCTTTTCGGACTCGACGATCCGCACAATATCATAAGAGCGGTCAAGGGAGAGGAGATCGGAACTATCGTAAAGGGTTAATAAAAAATAATATACATATTTGTGAAAGGAAATACAGTTATGAAGCTTGATACCAAAGAATTTGAAGAAAGAATGAAAAAGAGCGTGTCCGTATATGAGGAAAATCTCGCTCAGGTAAGAGTAGGAAAGGCATCTGCGGCAGTACTCCAGAAGGTTACCGTCGATTATTACGGAACTGCTACCCCTATCAAGGATATCGCACAGATAAAGGCTACCGATGCACGTACCCTCGCTATCCAGCCCTGGGATATGAGCATGCTCAAGATGATCGAAAAGGCGATCCTTGCCGCTAATCTCGGCATTACCCCTCAGAACGACGGTAAGGTCATCAGACTCGTCTTCCCTCAGCTTACAGAGGACAGACGTAAGGAGCTTTCCAAGCAGGTCAATAAGATGGGCGACGATGCCAAGGTCGCACTTCGTAACATCAGACGTGAGGCAAACGATAAGTGCAAGGCTCTCAAGAAGGATGGCGCTATGACCGAGGACGAGCAGAAGCAGTCCGAAAAGGCGGTTCAGGACCTTACGGATAAGTATATCAAGAATATTGATAACATCACGTCCGAGAAGGTTAATGACATAATGTCTCTCTGACGTTAAAGCAAATATTTTTCGGGGAGGTGAGCGTACGCTTTTGCCTCCCCGTTTAACGATTTGAACTACTGATTTTTAGAGGATAAAACGATGAAAAACAGGACCGATAAAGATACTGCAGTCGCCGATTTCCACGCTGTAAAGCATATCGCCTTCATAATGGACGGAAACGGCAGATGGGCTCAGAGGAGACTTCTTCCGAGAAGCGCGGGACACATTCAGGGTCTTAAGACCTTTACCGAAATAGTAAAATACTGCTTTGAAAAGCGGATAGCCAACGTCACGGTGTATGCCTTCTCGACCGAAAACTGGAACCGATCCGAGGAAGAGGTAGGCGCTCTTATGGAGCTCCTTGAAAGAAATATAGACGAAAATGCCGACGAGCTTGTAGAAAAGGATGTCAGGATCATCTTTTTGGGTGATAAATCGGCGCTTGCGCCCAAGCTTGCGGACAAGATGCGCGATATAGAAAAGCGCTCGGAAAATAATCGCGCCATACTTAACGTCGCGGTAAATTACGGCGGAAGAGACGAGATCGTGCATGCGGTCAATTCTCTTATAAAGGACGGAAGGATGAGCGTAAGCGCGGATGATATTTCATCAAGACTCTATACCTCGGCATCTCCCGATCCCGATCTTATAATCCGTACCGCAGGCGAGCAGAGACTGTCGAACTTCCTTCTTTGGCAGGCGGCTTATTCGGAATTTTATTACAGTGACAAGCTTTGGCCCGACTTCACACCGAGTGACGTTGACAAGGCAATAGACGATTTTATGACCCGTCACCGCAAATACGGTGGATATTGATATCGAAAAAATAACCTGTACGGAGCTTTTAATATGAAAACAAGAATAATTACGGCGGCGGTTCTGCTCTTGATACTCGTCCCCGTGCTCATTTTCTCAAACACGTTTCTTTACGTCGTTTTTGCATCCCTCCTTACGCTGATAGCGTCTCTCGAGATGCTTGGCTGTATGCGCCTTGTGAAAAGACTCGATCTTACTCTGCCGACTGTTATATATTCGGTAGTTACGGTCTCTCTTTCAAGAGCATTCGGAAGCGACGCGGCTTTTATGAAGCTTTTCGTGTCCCTGACCTTTGTGTACATTTTCCTTATCTTCACGCTCTCGCTTTTTGCGGACGAGGATAAAAGAGCACAGCTTCCCGAGATCATGCTCGCAGCGTCTGCGATCATTTACATAACCTTCGGATTTGCTACCTTCGTAACCGTAAGAGATGCGGTAAACGGAGTGTTCCTTTTCCCGCTTGCCTATATCGCGGCGTGGGTGTCCGATACGGGAGCATATTTCACCGGAGTCAAATTCGGAAAGACCAAGCTCATTCCCGAGATCAGCCCCAAGAAAACTGTTGAGGGCTTTTTCGGAGGACTTATATCCTGCGTGATAGTCTTTGCGATCTATTCAATATTCGTAGGCGCGCTTTCGAACGTAAAGCCCAATTATTTCTGGATAATCGTATGCGCTGTGATCCTTTCGGTAGCGTCTGTTGCGGGAGATCTCATCGCGTCGATGATAAAGAGAAAATATAAGATCAAGGACTACAGTCATCTTTTCCCCGGACACGGCGGAGTTCTCGATCGCTTTGACAGTATAATAGCAACCACCGCGCTCCTTTATATACTTTCGAGTATAGTGCCTCTTTTTAAATGATTAAGATGATGACAGAAAAAGAAAGATCGATAGCCATCCTCGGATCTACAGGGACGATAGGACGGCAGGCTCTTGATATAGCAAGACGCTTTAATATAAATGTAGAGGCTCTCGCCGCGTCATCCGACGTATGCACGCTCGAGGCGCAGATAAGAGAGTTTTCACCTAAATATGTTTCACTTGTCAGCGAAAGTGCGGCAAAGGATCTTAAGCAGCGCACGAGAGATCTTGATATCCGCATATTTGCGGGCAAGAACGCATCCTGCGAGATGATCGGGGAGCTTTCGTGCGATATGCTCCTGAATTCGGTCGTCGGTAACGCGGGACTTCGTCCGACGCTCGCGGCAATAGATAAAGGTATCGATATTGCTCTTGCCAATAAGGAAACTCTTGTTACGGGCGGTGAGCTCGTTATGAAAAAAGTCAGAGAAAAGGGAGTCTCCCTTCTTCCCGTGGACAGTGAGCATTGCGCGATACATCAGTGCCTTCGCGCGGGCAAGCGCGAGGAGGTCTCTAAGCTGATACTCACGGCATCGGGCGGACCCTTCTTCGGAATGAAGAGGAAAGAGCTTGAAAACGTAACGCTCGAGCAGGCGCTCGCTCACCCGACGTGGAGTATGGGTAAGAAAATAACGATTGATAGCGCGACCCTTATGAACAAGGGATTTGAGCTTATAGAGGCGGCACATCTTTTTGACGTGAAGGCATCGGATATAGACGTAGTGGTCCACAGAGAGAGCGTGATACACTCTATGGTCGCGTTTCGCGACGGCTCGGTCATTTCGCAGATGGGAGTTCCCGATATGCGTACATGTATAGCGTACGCGCTTTTTAGAGCGGAGCGAGCAGAAAACGTGTCTCCGGCTCCCGATTTTCAGTCGATCGCAAGGCTGTCCTTCTTCGATGCGGATGAGGATACCTTTGTTATGCTTCCGCTCGCAAAGGAGGCGTTTTCGCTCGGCGGAACGCTCCCTGCAATCCTCAACGCGGCAAATGACGAGGCGGTAAGGCTCTTCCTTGAAAAAAAGATAAAATTTACCGATATAATGGATTTAGTGAGCGAAACTGTGCATAAATATAGTAAAAGTAAGAACAGAGAGTCGTATGGCGGAAAGCTTCCCGATATAGACGATATTTCGGAGTCGGCCGAGCTTGCCGCTGCCTATCTCAGAGATCTTGCTTAGCTTTTCTTAAAACGGAGAATCTTGATTTGCTTAATATTTTACTTGCGCTTCTTATTTTTGGATTTCTTATATTTATTCACGAGCTCGGACATTTTCTGTTTGCGAGGCTTTTTAAGGTCGACGTGACCGAATTTTCAATAGGAATGGGTCCTAAGATCTTTTCAAGGGTCTCGAAAAAAAGCGGGATACTTTACTCGCTGAGGCTCTTTCCGATCGGCGGATACGTTTCAATGAACGAGGATGACGAAAATTCCGAGTCAGAAAACGCATTCATCAAAAAGTCGGTATGGAAGCGCTTTTTGATAGTCGCCGCGGGCGGGCTTGTCAATATTGCGGTCGGATTTGTTATAATGGCGGTATTTGTTGCCTCCTCGTCGCCGCTCATAGGAACACAGGTCGCGGAATTTAACGATGGCGCTACCTCAAGTACTTGCGGACTCGAGGTCGGTGACAGGATAGTCGCAGTAAATAATACGAGAGTCTATAGCTCGACCGAGCTTTTTTATGAGATAATGCACGATGGCACAAAGCCGGTCGATCTTACCGTCGTGCGCGACGGTAAGAGCATTACGCTTGAAAATGTCGAGTTCTCCTCCGATAAAATGGACGGACTTTCGGTAGGACTTCCCGATTTTAAGGTCTATACGGTAAAAAAGGATCTTTCCAACGTAGTTAAGCAGACCTACGGACAGTCGGGCCTTGCGATAAGACAGGTGTGGGATTCCATTTTCGGAATGATCACGGGCAGATACAGTATATCGAACGTTTCGGGACCGGTCGGTACCACCGAGGTAATAGGTGAGGCGGCGGAGCTCGGAGCACCGTACGTCATCTATCTTGCGGCTATGATATCGATAAACCTCGGCATAGTGAATCTTTTGCCGATACCCGCGCTTGACGGCGGTCGCCTCGTTTTCCTTGCAGTTGAAGCGATCCGTAAAAAGAGACTTCCGAACCGTCTTGAGGAAAAGATAAACTTCGTGGGACTCGCTCTTCTCATGCTTCTTATGATAGTTATAACGTTTAAGGATATAATAAACATTTTCATATAACGGAGGATATATGTCAAATATCAGCCTATATAACAGTTACAGAAGAAAAAGTAAAAAGGTAAGGGTCGGAAATGCTTTTATCGGCGGAGACGCTCATATAGCCGTCCAGTCGATGACCAATACAAGAACATCCGATTTTGAGGCTACCTATAAGCAGATAAAGGCGCTTGAAGAGGTCGGATGTGAGATCGTACGGCTTGCCGTTCCCGATGTCGAGTCGGTAAAGAGTATCTACAAGCTGAAGCTTTCCGATGTAAAAATACCGATCGTTGCCGATATACATTTCGACTATAGGATCGCGCTTGAATGCGCCGAGGCAGGGGTCGATAAGATAAGGATAAATCCGGGAAATATCGGAGAGAACTCGAAAATCAAGGCGGTGGCGGATAAATGCCGCGAAAGGAATATCCCGATAAGGATCGGAGTAAACAGCGGATCTCTCGACAAAAGGATCCTTGCTCGGTACAAGAGCGTTACCGCCGAAGCGCTTGCCGAAAGCGCTATGGAAAATATAAGTCTGCTCGAAAAATTCGATTTTACCGATATAATAGTGGCCGTAAAATCCTCCGACGTGCGAAAGATGATAGAGGCAAACAGAATAGTCGCTGAAAAATGCGACTATCCGATACATCTGGGTGTTACCGAGGCGGGCGGAGATAAGCGCGGAAGCATAAAGGGTGCTATCGGAATAGGCGCTATGCTTGCCGACGGAATAGGTGATACTCTGAGAGTCTCTCTTACCGCAGATCCGACAACCGAGATACTCAGAGCAAGAGAGATACTTTCAGCACTTTCGCTTGACGAGAGAGATCTTGTAAATATAGTCTCCTGCCCGACGTGCGGACGTACACGTGTGGATATGATGAAGACGGTGGACGAGCTTGAAAGAAGAGTTAATGAGATAAAGACCGACAGACCTATCACGGTCGCTGTGATGGGATGCGCGGTGAACGGTCCGGGAGAGGCTCGTGAGGCCGATTTCGGTATCGCAGGGGGAGACGGAGAATTCCTTCTCTTCAAAAAGGGCGAAAAGGTGCGTAAGCTTTCGGTCGAAACTGCGATCGACGAGCTTATACGTGAAATAAACGGATAAGATAGACCTCAAGTAGCGTTGTCTTGTTCGGGAAAAGGAAAAAAGATGACGTTCAGAGAAAAATTTTCAAAATTCGAGCCGTCGAGCGAGAGCGGCGAGGTAATGAACAGAATATGCGACTTCTCTATACGCCTTGATAAAGAGAAAAAGATACTCGAGGTCGCAGTACATATAGAGGGCGAGCCTGTTGAAAAGAGAGTGCTCTATAAAATGGAAGAGGAGATACGCTCCGCTTATGAGCTTAATGCGGTCCGTCTTCTTCCGAAATATTCGAGCGATAAGTTCTCACTTGAGCGCATGCACTCGATAATCGAGGAGGCGGGAAGAGTAGGAGTCGTTGCAAGAGGCTTTTTTAATAAGTATTCACTTTCCGAAAGAGACGGAAAGATCATTGTTACGCTCGGCTTTACAAAGGGCGGAATAGGCCTTCTCTGTAAGGCGGAGACTCCCGAAATACTTTCAAATATCATAAAAAGCGAGTACGGGATCTCGGTTCCCGTCGAGATAGTGGGAAAAACGACTCCCGATATCCTTTACGAGGACTTTGAGAGTGCCCAAAAAAGCGAGCTTGCCCGTATGAACGCCGAGTTTATCGCATCGCATCCGCCCGTTTCGGCAAAGGAGAGCGAGCAGACAGACAGCGCTCCCGCTCTTCCCGATTACGTGGGTAACAGTGCGTACAGAAAGGATGCCGCGTATAAGGCCAGCGACGTGACCGCAGTGGATGAAGGAGTCTATTCTGTTGGACATATGACCTTCGATATAAACGGCGAGGAAACGATCCTCGGCGAGGAAATGTCGGGAGAGCTTGTCTCTATAGGCTCACTTGAGAGCGCAAAGCGAAATATTCGCACGCTCGGAAAGGTGCTTTCTGTAGAGTCATTTACCACAAGAGCGGGAAAAACTATCGTTACGGTCGGAATAACTGACGGAAGCGCATCGATCAACGTCAAGACCTCGTTTGCCGAGGAGGACGAGGCGAACGCTTACATAAAGAAGATAGATTCGCACGGACGCAAGATATTCAGAGGAATACAGTGCGTCGTCGTGCTTTACGATATCGCTCTCGACGTTTGCGGTAACTGCCTTAAGGACCGAAACGATAACGAGATGTATATCGATATAAAGGGAGCGTCGATCGCTAAGATAATACAGAGAAGCGATGATGCACCCGAAAAAAGAGTCGAGCTCCACGCGCATACCAATATGTCTGCAATGGACGCACTCACCTTTCCCGAGGTGCTTGCCGAGACCGCCGACCGTTGGGGTTGGGACGCTATTGCCGTGACCGATCACGGAAACGTTCAGGCATTTCCCATAGTTATGGAAACTGTCGCAAAGAAGAATCTTAAGATCATCTACGGAATGGAGGCATATTTCGTAGACGATACCGCAAGAGCGATATACGGAGACGCGAGCTTCCGCTTTGAGGAGGACGAATTTATAGTCTTTGATATAGAGACAACAGGTCTTTCTCCGACTAACTGCGCGATCACAGAAATAGGCGCAGTCAAGGTGAAAAACGGCGAGGTCATCGACGTTTTCTCGACCTTTGCCGACCCGCAGTGCCATATTCCCGAGCAGATAACCGAGCTTACCGGCATTACCGATGAGATGGTCTCGGGTGCACCCTCGCAAAAGGATGCGGTAAAGGCATTTCTCGAGTTTTCGGGCGATCGCATGCTTATCGCTCATAACGCCGGATTCGATATCAGCTTTATAAGGACTGTGTGCGAGAGATATTCGCTCGCCTTTGAAAACACCTTCCTTGATACGGTCGCACTTTCGAGATATGTAAATCCGACTCTGAAAAAGCATAAGCTCGACGTGCTTGCCGAGTATTTCGGACTCGGTGATTTCAATCACCACAGAGCGTGCGACGATGCTCAAATGCTCGCACTCATCTTCTTCAGAATGGTCGAAAAGCTCCGTGAGGAGGGAATTTATACGACCGATGAGATGAATCGGGCAATGAATGATAAGGCGAATCCGCTCAGACTTCGTCCTTATCATATGATAATTCTCGTAAAGGATCTTGTCGGACTCAAAAACCTCTATAAGCTGATCTCCTCAAGCTATCTTGAGAGCTATCACAGATATCCGCGCATACCGAAAAGCAAGCTTGTCGAGCACCGTGAAGGGCTTATAATCGGATCGGCGTGCGAGGCGGGAGAGCTTTTCCAGGCGCTGCTTCAGAATAAGCCTCAGTCCGAAATAGATGAGATAGTCGGATTTTACGATTATCTTGAGATCCAACCGCTCATAAATAACAGATTTATGATCGCAAACGGGATAGTTTCGGGCGACGAGGATCTGCGTAATTTCAATCGCAGGATCGTTGAGCTCGGTGACAGGCTCGGAAAGCCTGTCGTCGCTACCTGCGACTCGCATTTTACAAACAAAGAGGACGATATCTACAGACAGATCCTTCAGGCGGGAATGAAATTCTCTGACGCGGATCGCGAGAGCGGACTTTATCTCCGTACCACAAACGAGATGCTCGAGGAATTTTCCTATCTCGGAGAGGAAAAGGCGTACGAGGTCGTGGTTACGAACACGAGAAAGATCGCCGAGCAAATCGAAAAGATACGTCCTATTCCCGAGGGAACCTATACTCCTAATATCGACGGCGCCGATCAGGAGCTTCAAGATATGTGTTGGGCGAGAGCGCACTCGATGTACGGAGACGAGCTTCCCGAAATAGTCGAAAAGAGACTCGCAAAGGAGCTTGAGTCGATCATAAAGCACGGATTTGCCGTTCTTTATATGATAGCGCAGAAGCTCGTTAAGTATAGCGAGGATAACGGATATCTCGTCGGATCGAGAGGCTCGGTCGGATCATCCTTTGTCGCGACGATGGCGGGAATATCCGAGGTAAACCCCCTTCCGCCGCATTACAGATGCCCAAAATGCCGATATAACGAGTTTATCACCGACGGAAGCTACGGAAGCGGCTTCGATATGCCCGATAAGATCTGCCCAAAGTGTAATACAAAGATGCTCAATGACGGACACGATATCCCGTTTGAGACCTTCCTCGGATTCTATGGGGATAAATCTCCCGATATCGACCTTAACTTCTCGGGTGAGGTGCAGGGTAAGGTGCATAAATACACCGAGACTCTGTTCGGTAAGGAAAACGTTTTCCGCGCCGGAACCATCTCCTCTCTTGCCTCGAAGACCGCTTACGGATACGTTAAGAAATATCTCGAGGACAAGAATATATTTGTAAATAAAGCGGAGATCAACCGTCTTGTATTCGGATGTGTCGGAACTAAAAAGACTACCGGTCAGCATCCCGGCGGTATTATAGTCGTTCCCAGAGAATACAGCGTTTACGACTTTACTCCGGTGCAGCATCCGGCGGACGACCCGAATTCGGATACTGTCACGACTCACTTCGCGTTCACGTATCTTCACGATACCATACTTAAGCTCGATGAGCTCGGGCACGATGTTCCGACCAAATATAAATGGCTTGAAAGATATACGGGACTCAGCGTAATGGACGTTCCTATGAACGATCCGAACGTGTACAGACTTTTCACCTCTCTTGAGCCGCTCGGACTTAAGGAGGGCGATATCGACTGTAATGTCGGAACCTATGCGCTTCCCGAAAGCGGAACGAGGTTCGTTCAGAAGATGCTTGAGGAGGCACAACCGAAGAACTTTGCTGACCTTCTCCAAATACAGGGACTCTCACACGGAACCGATGTTTGGACGGGTAATGCACAGGATCTTATCAGAGATAAGATCTGCACAATATCCGAGGTTGTCGGAACAAGAGACAGTATAATGCTGACTCTTATAAGGTACGGACTCGATAACGGACTTGCCTTCAATATCATGGAAAAGGTTCGTAAGGGAAAGGGTCTGACTCCCGAATGGGAGGCAGAGATGCGTGCTCATGACGTCCCCGAGTGGTATATAAGCTCGTGCAAGAAGATCAAATACATGTTCCCGAAGGCACACGCCGCCGCATATCTTATGTCTGCGATACGTCTTGCGTGGTTCAAGATATACAGACCTCTTGAATTTTACGCTGCGTATTTTACAGTGGCACCGAAGGGAATAGATGCCACAGTCATAAGTCAGGGACGGGGCGCTGTCAAGAGCAGGATAGAGGAGATCGAGGAAAAGCAGAAGAACCGACTCGCATCTGCTAAGGAGGCGGAGGAGCTCGGAACTCTTCAGCTCGTAGATGAGGCGATGGCTCGCTCTGTTCGCTTCTTGCCGGTCGATCTCTATAAATCGGGTGCATTTGAATTTCTCCCTGAGGACGGAAAGATAAGGATCCCCTTTAATGCCATTCCCGGGCTTGGAGACGAAGCGGCAAAAAAGATCGTTGCCGTGCGTGACGAGGGACCGCTCCTTTCAAGGATCGAGCTTCAGGAAAAATCGGGAATATCCAAATCGGTAATGCAGCTCCTTACTGATAACGGAGCGCTCGACGGACTTCCCGAGACAAATCAGCTCTCGCTTTTTGATATGCTTTAACTGAAAAAAGGTCGCAGTCAGGACTGCGACCTTTCGTTTTTAAGCTCAAAAAAATAATCCCTTCTGTACTGTGACGGAGATTTTCCCGTTTCGGCTTTGAAGATCTTGTTAAAATATTTTTGATCGGAAAATCCGCAGAGCTCGGATATTTCTGACATTGAGTAGTATCCGCTGTACATCATGCTCACTGCTCGGCTTATACGGAGTCTGTTTATGTATTTTACGGGAGAAATGCCGAATTCCTTTTTAAAGAGCTTTCGGTACTGCGTTTCGCACATATTGCACAGTTTGGCGAGATCTTCGATCTGCAGCTTTTCGGTGAAATTGTTTTCGATGTGTTTTACCGATCTTTCAATACGCGAATATTCCTTTGATCTGATCTTTTCAATGACGATGTCGCTCAGATATCGGTATAAAATTGCGGTGCAACGGTACTTGTAGCCTTTTTTTCTTTCGCTCCATATCTCATAAAGCTTGAAAAACACCTCGTTGCACTCCGCGGAGTCTACGTCTATCATAGCCGGCTCTGAGATGTCCTTGTTGAGAATATTTAAATGTATTGCGATTATCTCTTCGTTTTCGTAGCTTTGGCGAGTGTACTCGGTGTTCGCGGGAATGTACAGAAGATTTCCTTCGCCTGCCGTAAAAAAAGCGTTTTCAAATCTCATATCGGTGTATCCGCTTATACGCTTTGTTAGAATGTGAAACGGACGCTTCGGTGTGTGATAGCGGCTCTTTTTTCTGTAAAGACGAAAGATGTCGATTATTTCTATGTTTAAATTATCACTGTAAAAAATGACTTTCATCTCCTTATGATTTGTTTTTTTACAGTATAGCATATATTTTTAAATATGTAAAGTGTTGAAAAGTGGAAAAAGTTTTTTGATTTACCACTTTATTTCCGGAATAAAGTGTTTTATAATAGAATAAAGCACGAAAGGAGTGTTGTTTATGAAAAATACTGCAATTTGTCCGCCTGAGTGGCTGAGCAAAGGCTCGATCTATCAGATCAATCCGAGAACCTTCTCGAATGAGGGAACACTTAACGCTATAACCGAGGAGCTCCCCTTTTTGAAGGAGATGGGATTCAGTATCATATATCTTTGCTCGATATGTACCTCAGATGACAGCGAGGATCCCGATACCTTCAGTCCACGTCAGAAGGCGTCCGAAACGGGCAACCCGAAAAATATGTATATTCTCAAAGATTATTTCAGTATAGACGATGAATACGGAAATATGGATGACCTTAAGGCTTTGGTCGATAAGGCTCATAGCCTTGGAATGAGTGTGCTTCTTGATCTCGTTTACGCGCATATAGGTCTTAGTGCCGAGATAGTTAAGGAGCATCCCGATTTTGTAGTGCAGAATGCTGACGGATCCTTTGCTCTTACAAAATGGAATTCGCTTACCGTCGATATCAGAAGCGAGGGTATGAGAGAATATCTGTACACCAATATGGTTTACTATATTGCTCAGATAGGTGTTGACGGCTTCAGATGCGACGTGGGAGATATGCTTCCCGTATATTTTTGGAGAGAAGCGCGCAGAAGAATTCAGGCGATCAAAAGAGATGCCGTACTCGTAAACGAAAGCGCGAGCTATGTGAATATGGTAACGGCGTTTGATTCGACCTACTGCTTCCCTTGGCACGATACTATGAGAAGAGTATTTTGTCACGAGGAGCCTGCATCCGATTTGAAAAAGGTGTATGAAACCGAGCTTCAGAAAGTACCGAGCGGAGCTGTACTGCTCAGAGATATGGATAACCACGATACGGTAACTGACTGGAAGATAAGAACCGAAACCTTTGCGGGAAATGACGGAATGGAGCAGATCCAGGTAATAAACTACCTTATCGACGGTATTCCGATGGTCTACTGCGGAAACGAGCTTGCGTGCGAGGCAGATCTTAATATGTTTGCAAACCGTTTCTATCCCGGAAGATTTGAGGTCACAGACAGAACTAAGAAGAATACCGAGGCAAGCCTGCGCCGTCAGAGTATAATGAAGACTCTTAATAAGATGAAGTCTGAGAGCGAGATCCTTTTGAACGGCAAGACCGAATGGATCGACACAAATTGTCCCGAAAACGTGGTTGCATTCAAAAGAGTGCTTGGGGAAAAGGAGATCGTATTTGTCGGAAACGTGAAGGATACAGAGGTCACGGTCAGCATCGGCGATATACTCGAAAATAAAGAAGCGCTCCTCTTTAACGGAGCACATAGGTACGAAAGTGGAGATCTTTACCTTTCGGCACGCGAATATGCGGTTTTTGAAGCTAAATAAATGTAACGGCGTACCCTTGTTGTTTTTTTCATTTGGTATGCTTGCGGGCGCTGTGACAATGCCTTTTTTGTGAAAAACGTAAAAATGTATGGTTTTCGGTAAAAAACTTTGACCTTCCTATTGATTTTTCAAAGAAATGGTGATATAATCATTACATATTTTATATGTGACGAACCGAAACAGCTTTTCGGACGCCAATCATTTAAGGAAGGTGTATATCATGTTCAAAAACGAATATCTTAACGAGCTTATGGCAAGAGTTGAGAAGAGAAATCCCAACGAGCCCGAGTTCCATCAGACAGTTAGAGAGGTTCTTGAGTCTATCGAGCCTGTCCTCGAGCAGAGCCCCGAGTATATCGAGAGCGGTGTTATCGAGAGAATGGTAGAACCCGAAAGAATCATCAAGTTCCGTGTCCCGTGGGTCGATGACAACGGTAAGGTTCAGGTAAACCGCGGATTCAGAATTCAGTTCAACAGCGCTATCGGTCCTTACAAGGGCGGACTCCGTTTCCATCCCTCTGTAAACGAGTCGATAATCAAGTTCCTCGGCTTCGAACAGACCTTTAAGAACTCTCTTACCTCTCTCCCTATGGGCGGCGGTAAGGGTGGCTCCGACTTCGATCCTCAGGGCAAGTCTGATGCAGAGGTTATGCGCTTCTGCCAGAGCTTCATGACCGAGCTTCAGAAGTACATAGGCGCGGATACCGACGTTCCCGCAGGAGATATCGGTGTTGGCGCAAGAGAGATCGGATATCTCTTCGGTCAGTACAAGAGACTTCGTGACGAGTTCACCGGCGTTCTCACCGGTAAGGGTCTCTCCTACGGCGGATCGCTCATTCGTCCCGAGGCAACCGGCTACGGCGCAGTTTACTATACCGTTGAGATGCTCAAGCATTTCGGTGACGATATTAAGGGAAAGACCTTCGCTGTCTCGGGCTTCGGTAACGTTGCTTGGGGTACCGTTAAGAAGGTCAACGAGCTCGGCGGAAAGGTAGTTACCATTTCCGGTCCCGACGGATATATCTACGACGAGGACGGAATCAGCACCGAGGAGAAGGTCAACTTCATGCTCGAAATGCGTGCTTCCTGCCGTAACAGAGTTCAGGATTATGCTGATAAGTTCGGCGTTCCCTTCTTCCCCGGCGAAAAGCCTTGGGGCGTAAAGGCAGATATCCTTATGCCTTGCGCAACTCAGAACGAGGTTCGTGAGGCTGATGCTGAGAAGATCATTGCAAATGGCGTTAAGTACTACGTTGAAGTTTCCAATATGCCTACTACCAACGAGGCTATCGCAATGCTCAAGGAAGCAGGAGTTATCGTTGCTCCTTCCAAGGCAGTTAACGCAGGCGGTGTTGCTACTTCCGGACTTGAGATGTCCCAGAACTCCATGCGTTACTCCTGGAGTGCGGATGAGGTCGATGCTAAGCTTAAGACCATTATGAAGAATATCTTCGATGCGTCTGTCGCTGCTGCAAATAAGTACGGTCTCGGTGATGACCTTGTAGCGGGCGCTAACATTGCAGGCTTCCTCAAGGTAGCTGACGCGATGAAGGCTCAGGGCGTTTGCTAAACTGAAATTACAAAATAAAAAAACGGAAAGAATCATCTTTCCGTTTTTTGCAATTTTACATTGTGGAATATCTATTCAGGGTGCATGAAATGAATAATCTTAAAGAAAAAATAAAAAATCGTTCCAAAACGATAGGAACCCATATAAATCTGCGCGACGTAGCGGTGGCGCGGATCGCCGGACTTGCGGGGTACGATTTTATATGGATCGATCTTGAGCATAGTTATCTGTCACTCGACGATCTTTTCGCGCATGTACTGGCGATAAGATCGACGGGAACGCCGGTCATCGTAAGAGTACCGCAGGACGATCTCACCTATACGAAGAAGGTTATCGAGATGGGTGTTGACGGTATAATTTTTCCGATGATAAGAAGTGCAGAGCAGGCAAACAAGCTTATCGCAGCTACTCTTTACCCTCCTTACGGAAACAGGGGCTTCGGACCTATGGGAGCGGTGGACTTTGGATTTAACGATGCAAGGGAATATACTCATGATACTGTGGATCATCTCTGCAGATTCATTCAGATCGAGCACGTGGACGCGGTAAACGATCTTGAGGAGATCATAAAGAACGAGTATATAGACGGCTATATCTTCGGACCCAACGATCTTTCGGGCTCTATAAACGAGATCTGTGACGTATTTGAGAAGGGAACCACCGAACTTATAAAAAAGACGGTGTCTATTCTTAAAAAGGCGGATAAATATATCGGACTTTCAACGGGTGATACCTCGGAGAAGGTGTTCGAGTATTGGAGATCTATGGGTATCGATATGCTTTCGGCGGCTTCCGATTTCGGTATCCTGCAATCGGGATTTTCAGAAAACAGAAAAAGGCTTGAAAGCGTTTGTAAAAGCGTAAATTAACCAAAATCAGGCACGGATATTCCGTGCCTGATTTTCCTATTGTTGCCGTTAAAGTATCCGGGGGGAGATGGATTCTTTCTGATATCCCCATTATAGCACAAATCGGCAGAGAAAAGAATATCTCTGCCGAAATTTATGGGTGTCCGTAGGGGCGATTCATGAATCGCCCGTTTTTGTTTTGCGTATTTCAGCGGGCGAACACGTGAATCGCCCCTACGATAACTTCCTTATGAGAAGGAGCCTAAGCGAACTTTCGTTTTATTATTTAAGCACGATCTCCTTCGCCGAAGCGTTTTTGACGAAAATTCTTGCTTTGCCGTAGTGGAGTCTGACCTTCCATGGCTCGTCAACGGTCCTTCCGAGCTTTACGTATCCCGAAACGGGATCGTTTTCCGCGGTGCTCGCAGTCTTGATGCTGCAAACAAGCTTCAGCTCGTAAACACCCTCTCCGAAATCGTAATAGAATCTGTAGGGACGGGTGTTCGTCCGGTCTGCGCGACCCGTAGAGAAGTTGTCGCCGATCTTCTCGTTGTTTACAAATATTTCGGTCGCTCCGCCGAGACGCTCGAATTCGATATACTTAAAGCCGTTTGCGTTATCTATATTCGTTTTGAGTACGCGTACGGTCGTTTCCTTCTTGCTCAGCATATATCCCGCAACGGTGCGCTCGCCCTCGGGAAGCCACGGAAGAATGTCGCTTTCGTAAAGCATATCGTAGCGGCGGATATCCGTGTTTTCTCTCTTTTGAGGAATACAGAACATACCGATATCGTCTGTGAAATATCTGATATTCAAGACGTCCTCGCGTGCAGGCTTCTTTTCATAATCGAAGGATGCGCTGTCTCCGTTTCCGACGCCGACGATCTCGCCGTCTCCCGAAAGATCAAAGGTGACCTGCGTATCGTCGAGCGGACAGAATACGCCTTTTTCGTCATAAGCGGCAAGCTCGATGATTCCGACGTCTTTGTCATTTTCCGATATAATAACGTCACTTGCGCGTATTTCGGATACTTTTCCTGCGCTTACGAGCTCGTGTATGTACTCTTTTCCGTTTTTTATACCAACCGCGCGGAGAACGCCCGCTTCAAACGGGATCTCCCATACGGGAGTCTCGAATTTTTCGGGTGTTTTTTCACCGACACAGCGTCCGTTCACGAAGAGAGATACCTTTTCGCAGTTTGTGAATACGCTGATTTTTGCAATTTCTCCCTCAGCAAAGTTCCAGTGGGGAAGAGCGTAAACGGTAGGCTCGTCAGTCCACCACGATCTGTAATAATAGAAGGGAGGCTTTTCCATTCCGCAAAGGTCGATCGTTCCGAAGCTTGAGCAGGGATTTGAATATACGAACGGGTTACCCTCGCCGCGGTAGTCAAAGCCGGTCCACATAAAGCTGCCCGAAAAATAATCGTGCTCCTCGACGAACTGTACCCAACCGCGCGGAGTCGTTCCCCACATCATGGTGACGTTTCCCGTGCAGTCGAGCAGACCGCGGGTCAGATCGTTGATATGTCCGCCGCGGCTGAGAACGTATGAGCTCTCCTCGGTTCCGATAATGGGCTGCTCGGGGTGCTTTCTGTGATACTCTGCTACCCAGTCGCCGTTTCCGTTTCTTACATAGTTTATACCACGTACCTCTACGCCAACGTTCGCGCCGATATCGTTGCCGCCGTTGTTGCCGCCGTACGTAATAGCACGCGTGTCATCGAGCGTTTTGAGTATCCTCGAGACTTTTTCCGCTATGGGGCGGCTGAACGCTTCGTTCTGAATTGAGAATTCTTCGTTTCCGATAGTCCAGATTATTACGGACGGGTGATTTCTGTCGCGCTCGACGAGTGACGTAAGCTGCTCGATCGCCTCGGGAGAGGTGCCGAACATACGGGTCTCGTCCATAACGAGCATACCGAGCTCGTCGCAGGCGCGAAGAATTACGGGAGATGGAGCGTGGTGTGAGCTGCGATATGCGTTCGCTCCCATTTCCTTAAGACGTTTTATCTTGTAATACTGCAGATTGTCTGTCAGTGCGACGCCTACGCCGCCGAAATCCTGGTGAACGCACGCGCCGTGGATCTTCACCTGACGTCCGTTCAGAAGAAATCCCTTGTCGGGATCAAATATCGCGGAGCGGATTCCAAAGGCGGTGATCTCCTTTTCGGGTGTGTCACCAAGCGTTATTTCAAGCGTGTAGAGATAGGGATTGTCAAGATCCCAGAGGGTGGGATCATTTACAAAAAGCTCGGCAGAGATCTCACTTTCGCCGTAAGGAGAGACGTTTGCCTCGGTTATAATGCTCGCTACCGCGTTTTGGCAAGCGTCCATTACCGTCCAACTGATCTTTTTTGAAAAAACGTCGGGCGTGTCGTTTACGAGCAGTGCGCTTACGCTTATTTTTCCGCTCACGTCCGAGCGTATGAACGTCTTGTTCATTTTTAGATATACGGGCTCGGCAATATAAAGATTTACGTTTCTGTATATTCCGGCACCCTCGTACCACCAGCCCTCGGGATGAGTACTGTCCGCGCGTACCGCTACCGAATTTACCATGCCTTCGCGCAGGTGATCGGTAATATCGAGCACGAAGCTTGTGTAACCGCTCGTATGTCGGGTCATATAAACGCCGTTTACCCAAACGGTCGCGTCGCGGAAGATTCCTTCGAATTCAATGAATACGCGTTTGTCCTTCCACGCACCGTCATAGCTGAACTGTTTTCTGTACCAGCCGACGTTGTATATTTCCTCGATATCGCTATGCTGTTCGGTTTTGCCGCGGTTGAACGGACTGTTGGCCCGTCCGCCGGCAAAGGCGTTTGCGCGCATTTCTTTGGGAAGAGCCAGAGCCCAGTCGTGTGGCAGATCGATTTTGTCCCAGTTGGAATTTTTCAAAACGTGTGCCGCCGCACCCGAGGCGTCAAGATATTTTTCAAATCCGAAATTGTTATAATGATCAAGGTTGTTTTCAAGGGTGAATTCCCAGCCTTTGTTGAAGCTTTGCTTTATCATAACAGTATGCTCCTTTTTACTTTTGATCTTTATCTTGCAGCGTGTTCAATAAACCCGCCGAAAGCAAGCTTGTCTCCGATATAGAATACCGCCGACTGACCGGGCGCGCAATCGGGAAAGAACGGCTCAAAATTCGCGTAGATCTTACCGTTTTTGAAAGAAAGAGAGGTCTTCCTCGGTTCCGCCGAATAGCGCACTTTTACGGTAAGCTCAAGATCCTTGGGTATATCAAGCGATTTAAGATACTGAAAATTGATATCCGAAACGCTGATCGAGTGAGCAGGGAGGTAGTCGCACGCTTTTACGAGAGTTACCGTGTTTTTCTCGGCATTTATATCACTTACCGCCATTTTTTCACCAAGCGCGATGCCGAGCTGATTTTTTTGACCGATCGTGTAGTGGATTATCCCTTTATGACGACCAAGGAACTTTCCGTCTGCGTCAACAAAGTCACCGTACGCAGGTTGCCCGATCTTTTCTGTTATATATCGTGCATAATCACCACCGGGAATAAAGCATATGTCCTGGCTTTCCTTTGCCGTTGCTTGCCCGAATCCACGATCTGCCATATAAGAACGTATATATTCCTTTGACAGGTCGCACAGAGGCGTCAAAAAGTCGGAAAGCTGCTCCTGAGAAAGTCCCCAAAGCATATAGGACTGGTCTTTTTTCAGATCGGCTGCTCTGCGGATAAAATATCTGCCGTCCTCAAATCCGACACTGCAGTAATGACCTGTGGCAAATTTGTCGATACCGAGTTCTCTTGCTGCATCGTGAAGCCTTTTTATCTTTACGTATCTGTTGCAGACGACACACGGATTGGGTGTTCTGCCACGAAGATATTCGCTCACGAAGGTATCGGTGACAAATTTTTTGAAATCATCCCGACAGTCTATGATATGAAGCTTTATCCCGAGATCGGATGCCGCCTTTTCGGCAGATTTTACGTCGGTGTGCTCGGAAAAACTAAGAACAGCACCTTCGACGGCGTATCCATCCTCCATAAGGGAGAGCGCTGCAAAGGTGCTGTCAAGTCCTCCGCTCAGTCCTACCAGAACGGAGCTTTTCATCATTCTTCCTCACTACCGATCTCGTGATGATGGTCGCACGCCTCACAGCAGCCGTCGCACGCATCGTTAAGGATGGGATGATCGATCCCGTTTTTGCGGTAATAGTCGGCAAGCGCCGCCTTTACCGCCTGCTCGGCGAGAACAGAGCAGTGGATCTTGACGGGTGGGAGCCCCCCGAGAGCCTCGACTACTGCCTTGTTCGTGAGCTTGAGAGCATCCTCGATCCTCTTACCCTTGATCATCTCGGTCGCGATAGACGAGGTGGCAATAGCCGCTCCGCATCCGAAGGTCTTAAATTTTACGTCAACTATCGTATCGTTTTCTATTTTGAGGTACATCCTCATAATATCTCCGCACTTTGCGTTTCCGACCTCTCCGATGCCGTCAGCATCGACGATCTCGCCGCAATTGCGGGGATTTGTGAAATGATCCATTACTTTTTCGCTATACATTTCCGTGTCTCCGAAGTTTATTTTACTCGCTCCATACCGCTACTGTAAAGAGGACTCATATCGCGGAGCCTCTGAACGATCGCGGGAAGCTTTTCGAGGATATAATCAACGTCCTGCTCGGTGTTTTCGTGCGAAAGGGTAAACCTGAGCGAGCCGTGAGCCTTTTCGGCGGGAACACCTATCGAGAGAAGAACGTGTGACGGCTCAAGAGAAGCCGAGTTGCACGCAGATCCCGTGGAACAGCAGATACCGCACATATCCATGAACATAAGAAGACTTTCGCCCTCGACGTATTCAAATGTGATGTTGGCATTTCCTGCAAGACGCCTCTCTCTGTCGCCGTTTAAAAAGCTGTACGGGATCTTTTCGAGTATTCCGCTTACGAGCCTTTCTCTGAGCGCAAGCACCCTCTTTTCACTGTCAAGACGGGAATATGCAAGCTCAAGCGCCTTTGCGAGCCCGACTATGTAAGGAACGTTTTCGGTGCCGCCGCGTCTGCCTCTCTCCTGACCGCCGCCGTCTATGAGAGTGTGAACTCTGGTGCCGGTCTTTATATAAAGTGCGCCAATCCCCTTTGGAGCGTTTATCTTGTGTCCCGAGAAGGAGAGCATATCGACCCCGAGATCCTTTACGTTTATATCGAGATGACCGACTGCCTGTACTGCATCGGTAAACATCAAAGCGCCGTGACGGTGAGCGACCTCTGCTATCTCCTTTATGGGCTGCAGGGTACCGATCTCGTTGTTTGCATACATGACGCAGACAAGAACGGTATCTTCGCGCATTGCGTTTTCGATATCAGACGGGAAAATTATACCGTTTTTATCGGGAGATACGTAGGTTATCTCAAATCCCTCGCGCGCAAGACTCTTCATAGCGTTAAGCACGGCATGATGCTCCATTGCGGTCGTGACGATGTGCTTGCCCTTGCTTTTTGCGGCAGAGGCGGCACCCTTGATGGCCCAGTTGTCTGCCTCGGAGCCCGAGGATGTAAAAAATATCTCGTTTGGCTTGCAGGACAGAAGGGAAGCGATGCGTCCTCGCGAGTCCGATACGGCGCCTAACGCCTCTCTTCCTATGGAGTAAGCACTCGAGGGATTTCCCCACGTGTCCTTAAGGTAAGGAAGCATCGCAGAAAGGACACTTTCGTCCACCGGAGTGGTAGCCGCGTTGTCGGCGTATACAAATTTCTTGTTTTCGTACATTTTAAAGCGTTTTAAAGGAATTACTTAACGATGGTTCCTGTGCAGTTTCCGAATGCGCAGGCAGCGTTAGCCTCGTCGGTGTCGATGTGCATAGCGAGAGCGAAATTGTCGTGTACTCTTACTACTACGTCACCGTAAACGGTCTTGCGGTCTGCGGACTCGATAGAGACCGAAACGATCTGCTTGTCCTCAACACCGAACGCCTCAGCATCTGCGGGAGTCATATGGATGTGTCTCTTTGCAATGATAACGCCCTCGGTAATATCGACCTCGCCTGCAGGTCCTACGAGCTTGCATCCGGGAGTTCCGACGATGTCGCCGCTTTCCTTGACGGGAGCGGAGATTCCGAGAGTTCTCGCATCGGTGAAGGAAAGCTCTACCTGAGTGGATTTACGGGTCGGTCCGAGGATTATAACGTTGGGAATGGACTTCTTGGGTCCAACGAGAGTGATTCTTTCTTCGCAAGCGAACTGACCGGGCTGACTGAGATCCTTTTTGAAGGTGAGCTTTGCGCCCTTGCCGAAGAGGGTCTCAAGATCCTGCTCGGAAAGATGGATATGTCTTGCAGAGGTTTCTACGATAAAGGTGTTCATTTTATTTTTCCTTTCTTTCGCCGTTTTGCGGCTCTGTTAAAATATTTAAAATACCGAATAAACCGAAGGCTTATTACTAACACTTTATTATATCACGCTTTTCTCTAAAAGTAAATAAGGAGAGACAAAAAAATATGTCAAACTATGCGGAAAATAATAGCGAAAATACACAAAACGTACAAAAAGATGAAAAAAGAGTGTTCGGGTGCTTCAGATGTATGACCCTTGTCGGACAGATCGAGGGTCATTATGCCGTGGGAGAGGGACAGAAGGCGACCAAATACGAGAACGTCCTGCCCGAGCTTGTGGAGATAAATACCGATCCGAATATCAAGGGACTTCTTATACTTCTCAACACGGTCGGTGGGGATGTGGAGGCGGGACTTGCGATAGCCGAGATGATAGCGTCAATGGATAAGCCGACCGTGTCGCTCGTGCTCGGAGGCGGACATTCGATAGGCGTTCCGCTCGCCGTTTCGGCAAAAAGATCGTTCATCGTGCCGTCTGCAACAATGACCGTGCATCCCGTCAGGATAAGCGGAACGGTGATCGGTGCACCGCAGACCTTTTATTATTTTAACCGAATGCAGGACAGGATACTTAAATTCGTGACCGAGCATTCAAATATAAAATCCGAGCGTCTGCGTGAGCTTATGATGAGGACCGACGAGATCGCTACCGACATAGGGAGCATTATCGACGGATATCAGGCGGTAGAGGAAGGAATAATAGATTCTGTGGGCGGTCTTTCGGAGGCGCTGAAAGGACTTTTCGAGCTTTCGGGAGCTGATTTTGTAAAATAAAATGGGTGTAAATTGTAAAAGAAAAACAGGGCGCTTGACAGTTACGGATTTTTGTGGTAAACTAAAGTCGGTAGAATGTTTTTTAAAGTAAAACACTTGAAATAAGGTTGATATATTATGAAGATCTTAATTAAAATATTTTCTTTGGTACTACTCGTTTCCGCACTCCTTTCGCTGTCCTCATGCGCGAAGCTGAAGCAGTTTTTCGGAGGTGAGGTAATAAAGGATGACCTTCCCGAAGACGGAGCGTCCCTTATCGGAGAGATAGACCCGAAAAGACCGGGCGCATATAATTTCCTTTTCGTGCGCGAATCGGACAGGGCGGGTGACGCGCTTGCCTTTATGGTCTGCCAAATGGATCTGCCGAGCTCAAGCCTTTCTATGATGCAGATACCCGCAGATCTCTATATAAGGACAGAGAATGCGTCCTCTCTTTCGCAAATCTATGCAAACGGATACGCTCATGCGAAATCTCTCGGATTTTCCAAAAACGACTGCGCGGTGAGCGCCGCTAAGACGGTAAGCGAGGCTCTTGAGAAAACGCTCAGGATCTCTATGGATTATCATATAGTCGCAAATAAGGAGTCGGTAGATAGCTACGTATCGCTTTTGGGCGGACTTATCATAAATCTTTCGTTTGACTTTACCACAAATGAAGGAATAACCCATCCTGCCGGATCACGCTATCTTGACGGAGACGCTGTCGCAAACTATCTTGAATATGACCGATTCAGAGATTATGAATCAGAGATAAACGCCGCAAGACTCGTCCTTGCAAGCGTGCACGAGACACTTCTCGGAATGCTCACGAGCGAGAATATAGCCGTTCATATGGTTCAGGCGAAGCCCTTTTTCTCGACCGATCTGCCCACGCGTGACGGGTACGACATATTCTTCCTCAGAAAGCTTATACAGGTGTCCGAGGAAAACTGGAAAATAACCGAGCTTTGCACCTCTCCTATGTCGACACAGGAGGGAGAATACAGGGTCGTTCATTATAATACTGCTCTTGAACAGCTCAATTCCTTCTTTGCTATGTACAGGGAGGATATGATAGCAAGACCCGAGGGCGACGAGAATATCAAAAATAAGATAGTACTCGATCCCGACTCGCTTCTTACAAATAAGGATAATATCATACTGAACGCTATATATAAGTCTGCAAAGAGCATTCCCGCTATATATAACGTCGCGGATATCAGAGTGGGATCTTTGCAGATATTCCAGAAATAGGGTGAAGCTTTATAAGTGGAAATAACTAAAAGAAAAAATATCCCGTGGCAAACTCTTGATAGTTCGGACGGTTGGAGAGTAGGTCTTCTCGGCTACTGTAAAAGGTTTTCCCGCGTGGGAGAGCTTGAAAGACATAATCTTACGTGCGAGGCGTTCCTGCTTGTCAAGGGAGAGGCTACTGTCCACGTGGCCGATAAGGATCTCAAGGTCAGCAGCCTTGCTATGGAGATCGGGAATATCTATACCGTAGACAGAGGCGAGTGGCATCATATAACGGTGAGCAAGGACGCGCTCGTTGTCGTTATTGAAAGCAGTGATACCTCGCAGGAAAATACGGATATTATAACCTTTGCTTGATAAAGAGCAAAAATGTTGCCAAAAATGTTGACTTTGCGCATTTAATGTGATAAAATAATAAAAAATCAGCATTTGCTGCTAAAATCAGCATTCGCTGCTAAAAATATTTCAGGTATTGAAAGGAAGTTAATCATGAACGCATTTCTCACTAAGCTCCTTGAGTATCTTGCGTCTGCCGGAGTACGTATTTTCTGCGGAGTACTTATTCTCGTCGTTGGCTGGATCCTCATCAACAAATTCATCAAGGCGATCGATAGAATAAAGAAGATCCAGAAGCTCGACAAAACCGTGCGCGCATTCTTCAGAAGCGCTATAAATATTCTTCTTAAGCTTCTCCTTATCGTCACCTGCGCGTCGATCTTCGGTGTTCCGATGACCTCGTTTATCGCGCTCCTCGCAACTGCAGGACTCGCTATAGGTCTTGCACTTCAGGGCGGACTTTCCAACATCGCAGGCGGAATCATCCTTCTCATTATCAAGCCCTTCAGGGTAGGAGATTTCATTTCGCTTGACGGTGCCGACGGTACTGTTACCGATATGAACATATTCTATACGATACTTACAACTCCCGACGGAAAGAGAGTTGATATTCCTAACGGAGTTGCGGCAAGCGGCAAGATCACCAACTTCTCCGTAGAGCCCTACAGAAGAGTTGACGTTCCTTTCGTTATTCCTCAGAATACCGATATCGCAAAGCTCAGCGAGCTTCTTATCGATATGGCGAGAAACAATTCTCTCGTTCTTACCGACGACGAGCATTATCCCGTTGTAAAGCTTATGGGATATGAGGAGGACGGAATCATGGTTCAGCTCAGAGTCTGGACCGAGTGCGCAAATTACTGGGACACCTTCTTTGCAATGAACGACGGCTCGAGACTTGTCTTCAATGCAAACGGAGTAAAGCTTTCCAACCGCCAGCTCAGCTTCCGTATAGAGAAGTAATAACGCTTATCGCATACTAAAAAAGGCAGCATCGTAAGCGATGCTGCCTTGAATTTAACTAAAAAGAAAGCTCTGAAGCTCTGCTGCTTTCGAGAATATGCCGATCGCACCGGCGCTTATGAGGGGCTCGGGCGACGAGCCGTTAAAGGTCACCCCGAGAGTGTCTATACTGTTTTCGCGTGCGCCTTCGACGTCGTAGGCGGTGTCGCCGATCATTATGCAGCTTTTCGGATCGGGATTTCCGATCTTGTCAAGCGCGTATGCGATGACATCCGACTTTTTAACACGGCTCTTGTCGAGAGTTGCACCGTATATGCCGTCAAAATATTTGTCGAGACCGAAATGAGAAAGTACGGTAACTGCCATGCTTTCCGGCTTTGAGGTGGCAACATATATCTTGGCGTCACTTTCGTGAAGAGCCTTTAAAAGCTCATTGATGCCGTTAAATATCTCGCATTCGTATATTCCGATCGGAACGTAATATTCTCTGTAATATGAAACGGCAAGCACCGCATCCTCCTCGGAAAGACCGTAAAATTTCCGAAAAGAGTCGTATAGAGGCGGACCTATGAAGGAGCTTAGCGCCTTTCGGTCGGGGATCTCTATTCCGAATTTGCCGAGCGCGTGGCTCACTGCCTTGGTTATACCCTCGTACGGATCGGTAACAGTTCCGTCAAGATCGAAAAAAATGTGCGTGTATTTCATATCTTTTCTTCTTCCATAAGATTTTTCAGATAGGGATCGACGCCCAAAAGACGGCAGGCGCTTTCGTACTGGGATCTGTACGAAAGAAGCTTTTGTTTCCTTGCGTCGGGATCAAGGATGGCTCTTATGAGCAGATTTTTCGGAGTCTCGTCGGGATCGATAAGCTCAAGCGCCTCAACCGAATACCCGTTTGCCTCAAGCATAAGACAGCGCAGAGCGTCGGTTGCGGCATCGCAGAGCTTTTGGGATAGCATCGAATGTTTTGTGATAAATGAAAGCTCCTCGCAGTCTATCTGATGCATCATCTCGTGATGGCAGCAGGGAGTTGATAGGATGACCCGCGCTTTGTGCTTTATCGCGTATCCGAGAACTATGTCGGTCGCTATATCGCACGCGTGAAGCGATATTACGAGATCTATCTTTTCGCATGAGAATTCAGAAATGTCCGAGCATATGAACTCGAGATCTGTGCAGGAAAGCCGCTTTGCGACATCCGTGCAATATGTGATAACGTCCTTTTTCAGATCGACTCCGTACATCCTTATCTTGCGTCCCTTTATAGCGGTGAGATAGTAATATACCGCAAAGGTCAGATAGCTTTTTCCGCAGCAAAGATCGCAAACGGTAAGCTCTCCATCGCTCGGGAGCTCGGAGTAAACGTCGTCGAGATGCTCTATAAAGCGGTTGATCTGTCTGAACTTTGACTGCTTTTTGTCAAGTATCCTTCCGCTCTCGTTTGCGAGCCCGAGCAGGTAAAGAAACCTTTCGTGACCCGGTGCGGACGCGAGAATGTAATTCTTTTGACGGTTGTGACTCTCTGTCTCGGTGATGGGCGAGCTGCCCGCTATCTTGTCGAGAACGAAGATCTTTCCTTTTTTTGAGACCTTTATCTCGCACTGACCGTCGGTCGCTATTACGTTGGTCTGCATATAGCTATGCGTCGCCATCTCGGTAAGGATCTCAGGAGCCTCGCTGAGCGGAATGTTTTTGTGAAACGCCTTGTTGTCCGACGTGAATGTTTCGAGCTGAAGAAAGCTTTCGTCGTTTTTGGACGCAAATACACGGCAGACGCAGCGTATAACGTTACTTGAGACGCTCTTGCTGAATACTGCCTTTTTAAGGCAAGCGCCGTTTAGCACCTTTGTAAAGATCGAGAGAATTTTTTCCTTTTCGTTCATGACTGACCTCTCTTTTGATTGGGAGATAATTTTAATTACGATATATTTTTGATCCGGAGATTACATATGACAGAGAAACAGACGGGAATAATAGTAAAAGGAGTCGGAGGACTTTATGATGTCCTGCTCGCTTCGGGCGAGCGTATAAGCTGCCGAGCAAAGGGATCCTTCAGACACGAGGCGCTGAAGCCGTGTGTCGGAGACAGTGTATCCGTAGGTAGTGACGATCAGGGAAATACTGTTATTTCCGAGATCGGCGAGAGAAAAAATTCTCTCATAAGACCTCCGATATCGAATATAGATACGCTTTTTGTAGTTCTTCCGTCGAAGGATCCGATAGCCGATCTGCTGACCGCGGATAAGCTTATAGCGATAGCTGAATATAACCGAATTGAGCCGATTATAATAGTTACCAAATGCGATCTTGATCCCGAAAATGCCGATAGAATAAGAAAAATATACGAAAAAAGCTCGTTTAAGGTCTTTCTCTCGTCGCTTTTTGGGGGAAACAGAGCTTCGGACTGCGAAAATCTGAAGGAATTTATAAAAGAGAATGCGTCCGATAAGGTCTCGGCATTTGCCGGTGCGTCGGGTGCGGGAAAGTCCACTCTTATGAACGCTATCTTCCCATCGCTTGCTATAGAAACGGGTGAGATAAGTAAAAAGATAGGAAGGGGACGTCATACGACCCGTCACGTCGAGCTTTTTCCGATGAAGGAGCTTTTGGGCTCGGGAAATGGATTTTTCGCCGACACGCCGGGATTTACGATGCTCGATTTTATGAGATTCGACTTCTTTGATAAGGAAGCGCTCCCCGGAACCTTCCGTGAATTTGAGGACTATCTCGGAAGCTGCAGATATACGAAATGCACCCACACAAAGGAGGACGGATGTGCGATCCTCGGAGCTCTAAAGGAAAAAAAGATCGCAAGGAGCAGACACGAAAGCTATCTTCAGATCTATAGCGTTCTTAAAGAAAAGCACGAATGGGACAAAAAACAGTAACGCCGATTTGCCTTGCGGCATAATATGACATTGCGGAGCTTGTAAAGTTTTTTTACAAAACGCGCATAAAGACGAAAGGATTTTTGTAGATGCTTAAGATAGTTACTGTGAAAGCCCCCAAGCTTTTGGGACCTGTTCTTAAAAAGCTTTTTAAAATGGGCAAATGATACCTATATAAACCCCACCGAGTCTTATCGGTGGGGTCTTGTTTTTTTATGAAGGATTTCAGATGATAAGCTCCTTAAAGTACATAAAAAGGATGAACAGTATCTGTAATGTGGCAAGAAAGGGAACCGTGAGATAAAATTTCGGCTTTCTTATCTTGTGCCTGCACAGTATCATACCGAGAAGACCTCCCACAGCTCCTCCGCAGAAGCAAAAGAGAAGAAGAGTTGCCTCGGATATCCTTCTTACGCCGTCGATCGCTCTTACTTTGTCGATTGCGAAAAAGATGAACGAAAGGAGGGTCATCGGGATAGTGAATCCCCAAAATAATACGGGATGGCTTTTGAAGAATTCGGCGATAGATACGGTCGCCTCGAGAAATTCGTTCATAAAAGCTTATCTCGCGATAAATCCGACTTTTTTAGCGACCTTGCGGATGGTCTTTTCTGCGCGGTAAGCTGCCGCCTGAGCGCCGTTTTTAATTACCGTATCGAGATAGCTCTTGTCCGCAATGATCTGCTCGTAGCGCTGCTGAAGCGGAGCGAGACCGTCAGCGACCGCCTCACCGACCGCAAGCTTGAAGTCGCCGTATCCGCGACCGTCAAACTCTCTTTCGATCTCGGCGTGAGATCTTCCCGTGAAGCAGGAATAGATGTTCATAAGGTTGTTTATTCCGTCCTTGCCCTCGGCAAAGCGAACGCAGGTGTCGGAATCGGTGACCGCTCTCTTGAACTTTCTTACGATGTCGTCCTTTTTGTCCATAAGAGTGATGAAGGCGTTGACGTTAGTGTCCGACTTGCTCATCTTCTTTGTGGGATCCTGAAGGGACATTATCTTTGCGCCGCTCGGAGGAATGAATCCCTCCGGAACGGTAAATACGTCACCGTAGATGCCGTTGAAGCGCTCAGCAATGTCACGGGTGAGCTCGATATGCTGTTTCTGATCCTGACCTACGGGTACGAGATCCGCCTGATAAAGGAGGATATCAGCCGCCATGAGAACGGGATATGTAAAGAGTCCTGCGTTTATGTTGTCTGCGTGCTTTACAGACTTGTCCTTGAACTGAGTCATACGGGACAGCTCTCCGAACTGAGTATAGCAGCTGAGGATCCAAGCAAGCTCCGCGTGAGCCGCAACGTGCGACTGAACAAAGAGTGTGGATTTTTCGGGATCGATGCCTGCTGCGATGTATATTGCGAGAAGCTCACGTGTGCGTCTGCGAAGCTCTGCGGGATCCTGACGTACGGTTATGGCGTGCATATCGACAGCGCAGTAGATGCAGTCGTACTCGTCAGCGAGGCTGACCCAGTTTTTTATAGCACCGAGATAGTTTCCGATGGTAAGGTTTCCGCTGGGCTGAACACCCGAAAATATAACCTTCCTGTTTTCGCTTGTTTCCATGATATATATGACCTTTCGTAACTTGACTTATTAAGCTTTACACACCCTGCGAGCCTTTTCGTAGGGTCTGTAAAGCCAACACCGAAAAAAATCGGTGTTGAGCTTTGAAGATTTTAAATATAGATATCTCAGAATCTGAAGATGTCTCCGGTCTTTGCGGAGGTATAGATGCCCTCGAGTATTCTCGTTACGCAGAACGCCTGCTCGGGAAGAACGAGAGGATCGGTGTCGTTTATTATAGCCTCGAGCCAGAGACGTGCCTCTCGCTCCTGGGGAAGCTCTGCGCCCTTTCCCTCGTAGAATGCCGCACCGGCCGCACTGAGAGTGGGATTAAAGGTGTACTTTGCATTGTGCTTGACGCCGTTTATGCGGAGAGCATTTCCGGGACCGCACATATCAGCACCTGCGAGGGTGCCGCAGAAGGAGGTTATCGCCTCACGTGTGTCGAGCATATTGATAGCCCACGAGGATTCAAGATTGATCGTAGCGCCGTTTTCCATTACCACGAATCCGAAGGCGGAATCCTCGACCGTGTATTTCGCAGGATCCCATGGACCCCAGTCGTTACCCTGAAGCTCGGTGTCGCCTTCCGCAAGCTTTCTGTAGGTGGTACCTACGCAGTACTTGGGCTTATAGTTGTCCAGCATATAGAGAGTGAGGTCGAGAGCGTGAGTTCCGATGTCGATCAGCGGACCGCCGCCCTGCTCGTACTCGTTAAGGAAAACTCCCCACGTGGGAACGGCTCTGCGGCGAAGTGCGGTAGCCTTTGCGTAGTAGATGTCGCCGAACATACCGTCTTCAACGAGCTTCTTGAGATATACCGCATCCTGACGGTTACGGGTCTGATATCCGATGGTAAGCTTTTTGCCGGTGCGCTTTGCCGCATCGAGCATCTTCTGTGCCTCGATGGAGTTTATAGCCATAGGCTTTTCGCACATAACGTGCTTTCCTGCCTCAAGCGCTGCTACGGTGATCTCGCTGTGCGAGCGGTTGGGAGTAAGAACGTGAACCACGTCGATGGTAGGATCGGCGAGAAGCTCTCTGTAATCGGTATATACCTTGCAGTCAGCGCTTCCGAATTTTTCGCGTGCGTCGATAGCTCTCTGCTCGATAATATCACAAAAGGCAACCATTATAGCCTTGTCATTCTGCTTTGCAAGAGAAGGCATATGCTTTCCGTTTGCGATGCCTCCGCATCCTATGATTCCTATTTTAAGTTTGTCTGCCATTTTTTCTCCTCACTTTGTAAAGCGTTAATATGTTAATATGATTATAAACTATGCGTAAAGAAAAGTCAAGCAAAAAAGACTATAAAAGGAACTTTTCTTAATATTTATACCTTCTCGGGATCCGCTTTCCGATGCCGCAAAGGATCTCGTATGAGATGGTGTCGGAAAGGAAAGCTATTTCGTCGGCACTGACGGTCAGATCTCCGCTCTTTCCAAGGAGCACGACCTCGTCGCCTACCGAAACGTTCATTCCCGTAACGTCTGCCATGAGCATGTCCATGCATATCCGTCCGACTACTTTGGCGCTTTGTCCGTTTATGAGTATCCTGCCTTTGTTTGATAAAAGTCGGGGATATCCGTCCGCGTATCCGATGGGAATAGTGGCGATCTCGGTGTCACTTGTAGCCTCGAACGTGTGTCCGTATCCGACCTTTTCTCCCTTTTTGATCGTTTTTTTGAAGATAACGTGACTTTTAAAGGACATTGCGGGTATGAGCGGGATATTCGGTGTGATCTCAGCCGAAGGAGAGTATCCGTACAGAGAGATGCCGAGGCGATACTGATTTCCCACCACTCCTCGGTGTGTAAGCGTTGCCGCGCTGTTTGCGGAGTGGATCCTTTTGAAGGATACGCCTCTGCTTTTGCAAAGCGAGATGAAATTGTTAAAAAGCCCGGTCTGCATAACGGTCGCATCCTCGTTTGATAAGTCAGCACAGGCAAAATGAGTAAAGAGAGAGTAGATCTCTATTCCGGGAAGGGAAGCAATCCTCGCTACCGTGTCAGCACTTTCCTTGCTCGGAGCAAAGCCGATCCGATTCATTCCGGTGTCTACCTTGATGCTTATGCGAATGCTTTTTCCGATAAGAGAGGCTATGTTTGAGCAGGCAAGAGCATCCTCGTAAGAGAATATCGTAGGAATAACGCCGCTTTGTACGCAAAAGGCAAACTCTCCGTGCCTTGTGTAGCCGAGTATGTATATATCGCTTTCCCCGACCTCTGAAAGTATCTCGTGAGCTTCCTCGGGAGTTGCGACGGCAAAGGCGTCGACAGTTTTATGAAGCGCTTTGCAGACCTCTCTTGCGCCGTGACCGTATGCGTCGGCTTTTACAACGGCTACCGACTGCGCTCCCTCGGGCATAAGCGATATAAGATACAGAGCGTTTCTCTTTATTGCCGAAAGATCTATCTCCGCAACACCGCGGAAAAACTTATCCTCTCGGCTGTTTTCGTTATTTATACTATTTATGTTGTTCATATCGGAGCTTCCTTTCCGAAAAACAGTGATTGTTGTCAAAATTACGGTATTTTCGCGAATACGGTGCCGTTTTCGGACCTTTCGCAAATGACCCTGCAGATCTCTCCGTGCAGATCGTCGGGAGCATTCGGTATAGCCACCTCTATAAATTCCATACTGTGACCGAAGGCACCGAGATCCTTTTTGTATTCCTCGATCATAACGTCAAGCTCTTTTCCGATGTATTTGTCGAGCACTCGGTCTGTCATCTCACATCTTAGCTTTTCAAGCTCCTTCTCGCGTGAGGCTTTTACGTTTTCGGGAATTTGATCGGGCATCTCGGCGGCAAGCGTTCCCGGACGCTTTGAGTATGAAAAAATATGGAAGGAAAGCAGGTCGAGCGAATTCAAAAATTCCTTCGTTTGGGAAAAATCCTCGTCGGTCTCGCCCGGAAATCCTACTATTATGTCTGACGTAAAGGTCGCGCCCGCGATCTTTTCTCTTATCAGATCGATCTTTTCCTTTACCGTTTTCGTGTTGTAGCGTCTTTTCATGGAAAAGAGCGTTCGGTCGCATCCGCTTTGAAGCGAAAGATGGAAATGCGGCGCAAACGAGGGGACGAGAGACGCCCTGTTTATAAAGTCCCCGTTTATTGCCGACGGATCGAGAGATCCGAGTCTTATGCGTTTTATAGAGTCGATCCTTCCGAGCTCCTCTATAAGAGAAATGAGTCCGTCGCGCCGAGAAAGATCCTTCCCGTACGCCGACACCTCGATTCCCGTAAGAACGATCTCCTTGTATCCGCCAAGAGAAAGATCTGTTGCTTCCTTTATAACGTCTGAAGGCGCTTTCGAGCGGATCGATCCGCGTAGAGAGGGGATTATGCAGTAAGCGCATTTGCTTTCGCAACCGTCTTCGATTTTAAGCACGGCGCGCGTACGCTCGCTCGATCTTATCGACATAGGCTCAAACGGTGCATTCTCAAGCTCGCAGGCACAGATCACATTTGAGATTGACTTTTCTGTACGCCCACGCAGATAATCCGCATGCGCTATCGCGAGCTCTGCCGCCTTCATTTTTTCTCTGTTTCCGCAAACTGCCGAAACTCCCTCAAGTGAGAGCATCCTTTCGGCATCTGCCTGAGCCGAGCATCCCGTGACAATGACATACGCTCCACTGTTTGACGAGATCATTCTGCGTACGATCTGACGGGATTTGCGCTCTGCCTCGGAGGTCACGGCGCAGGTATTTATTATACATATGTCAGCTTTTTCATTTTGAGAGCAGATCTCTATATCGTTTTCGCGAAGCTTTTGTGAAATAGCATTGCTTTCGTAGCTGTTGACCTTGCACCCGAGCGTGTAGATAGCGGCACGGATCTTTTTCACGTCTGAAACCTCCTTCTTTTGTTTAATTTAAAGCGCCCGATGTCCGTGTCCGGAAAGCGGGCGCTTTGCGTGTCTGAAGATTTTATTACTCGCCGTCGGTCTCGTCGTCTTCGCCGAGCTCGCAGATGAGCTTCTCGCCGCACTCGGGGCAGAGAATATCGTCACACTCGATGAGATCGTTGTCAAGATAGATTATCTCGCCGCACTTGGGGCAAACTGCCTCGTAGTAATCCTCGTCATCGTCGTCGCAATCGCAATCGCAGCAATCGCAGTCGCAGTCGCAGTCGCAGTCGTCGTCATCGTCGCACTCATAGATGTCGCGCTCAACGTCGCCGAGATCGCTGTCAAGCTCCTCAACGTAATCGTTGAGATACTCGATGTCCTCTTCTGCCTCGGAAACTGCGATAGAAAGATCGTCAAGCAGATCGATAACTGCCGCAAGGATCTTCTTTTCGGGAGTGTCAGCCTTGAAATCAATACCTTCCATAAGTCCCTTGATGTAAGCTGTCTTTTCGGTAAGGGTCATTTTAGTTACCTCTTTTCTGTAATAATTATGCTCTGGAGAGATATTCTCCGGTTCTGGTGTCGATCTTGAGAACGTCACCGATGTTGATGAAGAGCGGAACCTTGATCTGAGCGCCGGTCTCGAGAGTAGCGGGCTTAAGAGCACCCTGAGCGGTGTTGCCTGCGAATCCGGGCTCGGTGTCGGTTACCTCAAGCTCAACGAACATAGGAGCTTCTACTGCAAATACGTTGCCCTTGTAGGAAGCTACCTTGCAGATCATCTCTTCCTTAACGAACTTGAAGTTGTCGTCAAGAATGTCGCTGTTGATCGGGATCTGCTCGAAGGTCTCGAGATCCATGAAATAGTAAAGCTCGCCGTCGCTGTAAAGATACTGCATATCCTTTCTCTCGACGTAAGCGTTTTCAAACTTGTCCGTAGGGCTGAAGGAAGTCTCGATAACCGCACCGGTAACTACGTTGCGAAGCTTGGTTCTTACGAAAGCCGCGCCTTTTCCGGGCTTAACGTGCTGGAACTCGATTACCTGCATTACCTTTCCTTCCATTTCAAAAGTGAGACCGTTTTTAAAATCTCCGGCTACTACCATTGTAAAGTACCTCCAAATATCTTGAGTTAATATTAAAATACAGTTTATTATACAGCATTTGCGCTGTAATTTCAAGTCCTTTTGACTAAAAAAGCGAATTATTTTGTATTTTTTTAAATTTCTATGAGCTCTTTAGGGCAGCTTGTAAGATTTATCGGTCCGTTTTCCGAAATATAGACCATATCTTCGATACGGCAGCCGTATTTCCCTTCAATATATATACCCGGCTCACAGGTGATGACGTGACCGATCTCGAGAATATCGCCGCCTGCGACTCTGGGAGATTCGTGAACGTCCATACCGAGCCCGTGACCGAGCGAGTGACCGAAGCAGCCCTCGTATCCCGCGGAGTTTATTATGTCCCGAGCGACCTTGTCGGCATCGGAGCCGCTTATGCCCGCACAGTAAGCATCAAGCGATTCCTTCTGAGCTCTGAGTACGGTAGAGTAGAGCTTTTTCATATCACTGTCCGCCTTGCCTATAACGACGGTCCTGGTCATGTCCGAGCAGTATCCGTCGACCGTAGCGCCGTAGTCCATAGTGAGAAACCCATTTTCGAGCTTTATATTTCTCGGTACTCCGTGAGGCATCGAGGAAGCGCTTCCCGATACCGCAATAGTGTTGAACGCGATCCCGTCGGCGCCGTTTTTTCTCATAAAGAATTCGAGTTCAAGGGCTACGTCGATCTCGGTCACATCGGGTGTGATATATCCGAGTATGTGATCGAATGCCTTTTCGGCTATCCGCTGTGCTTTTACGATCTTTTCTACCTCGTCGGGACTCTTGAATACCCTGAGCTTTTCTATAATACCGCCGAGAGCCTTGAGCTCATACCCGGGAAGAAGACGCGATAAGGTGTAAAATGAATCGTAGGGAAGGGTGATACTCTCAAATCCTACCTTTCCTACGTGATTTTCACGAAGAAAGGAGACCATAAGCTCGGAAAGATCGCCTCTTTTGAACATTATGACCTCGTATTCGGGACCGACCGTGGCTCTCGCCGCCTCAATGTATCTGAAATCGGTAAAGCAAGCCGATCTTTCTCTGGTCACGATGACGTATCCGTCCGAAAAATCAAACCCGGTAAGATACCGTTGGTTTTTTTCGTGAGTGACTATTAAAGCATCCACGTCGTTTGGAAGGGAGGCTATAAGCTTTTCTCTTTTGGTCATTTCTTTCACCTGCCGATCAGACACCGAGTGATGCGTAATATTTCTTCATTGCGAGAGCGTCGAGAGCTTGCGTTCCGTCCGACTCGCATATTATTCTCGGCGAGTATCCGTCCTTTATAAGCGCCTCCATGAGTGGTTCAAAATCGGGACCGTAGACGGTGTCCTCAAGCGTCAAATGCTTTTTTTCTCCCTTTTCGGTGTACTCTATTTTTGAAAAATGGCAGTGCAAACTGTCTGCGTACTCGTATCCGAGCACTCTGCCTATCTCGTCGAAGACTCTTCTGTAATCGTCCGCTGTAACAAAATAATTTCCGATGTTTCGCGCATTCAGATGACCGAAGTCGACCACGGGACACATTCTCGGATCAAGTTTGCAGATCTCGAGCACCTCCTCAAGCGTTCCGAGCTGACCGAGCTTGCCCATCGTCTCAAGACCGAAGCGAACTTTGGTGTCGGGAAAGGTTTCGAGCGCCTTGAACATCGTGTCCTTGGAGAGCTCGATTCCCTCGCTTCTCGGGATCTTTCCCGCACCTCCCATGTGTATGACGATTATGTCTGCCCCCATTGCCTCGGATGCGTCGAGGCTCTGGCCGATGTAAGAAAGACTTTTAAGTCTCTTTTCGGGATCCGCACCCGAAAGAGAAATGAAATAAGGCGTGTGGAAGGACATCGCGATGCCGTACTTTTTTGCCTCTGCGCCTATCTTGGCAAAGGTCTCAAGACTGCCCGTGACACCGTTTCCCGCCGAATATTCGTATGCGTCGAGTCCCATCTCGGACACCCACTTGGGTGCCTGATAGGTGTGCTTCAGACCCGAATTGTAAAATGCCTGACTGTTACCGCTTGGCCCAAACTGTGCGCTCATAATCTATTTTCGCCTCCGGATGTTCCTTAAGATATTTTTGGACAGTTCCGCGTTCTATAAGACGCTTTGTTCTGAAAAAGAGATTCGTTTTGTCCTTTATCGGCGGAACCAGTATCGTGTATATGCCGGCGCGGTTGCCCGCGACTATGTCGGTGAGGATCTGATCTCCGAGCGCGGCAGTATGCTCCTTGCCCTCTCCGAGGGTCTCGATCGCCTTAAGCATAGTTTTGATGAGGGGCTTTTTTGCGTTTGGAAAGTAATGATACCCGAGCTCCTCGTTGAAGACACGAACCCTGTCTCCGTTGTTGTTCGATATAAAAGCGATCTTTATTCCTGCATTTTGCATAACGGAGAACCACTCGAGCAGACGTTCGGTCGGCTTTGCGTCGTCATAGGTGACAAGAGTGTTGTCAATGTCGCTGACGATGGCGCGGATCCCCTTTTTTTCTAAAAATTCGGGCGTTATTTCGTAAATGTCCGAAAAAAAGCTTTTTGGAGTCATTAATGGCATTTCTATCTGTCCTTAAATTTATTTTCTTTATTTTATCATAAAAAACAAAATAAGGCAATAGAAAAAAGGGAATATTATCATATTTTTTGCAAATAGATAAAGTATAAAACGAAAACGGAGACGCTTTATGAAGTATATAGAAAAGGACAGAAAAAATTATCCCAAATATGCCCAAGGTCGCGCGGAAAGATCAAACGCGCTCATCGACACGGTCAAGGCGTTTTTGGTAGGAGGCGCGATATGCACGCTCGGGCAGCTCTTTTTTGAGATATACACTCATTTCAAAATAGATGCGGATCTTTCAAGAACGCTTGCCTCGATAAGCATAGTCCTGATAACGGCGCTTCTGACGGGCTTTGGAATATTTGACAGTATAGCAAGACACGCGGGCGCAGGAACTCTCGTTCCGATAAGCGGCTTTGCAAATTCGGTGGTGGCTCCCGCGATCGATAATAAAGCGGAGGGCTGGATACTCGGAGTCGGAACGAAGATATTTATTATCGCCGGACCCGTGATCGTCTATGGAACACTTGCGAGCGTAGCATGCGGAGTTGCATATTGGGTGATCCGACTTATTTAAAAGGCTTGACCGAATTCGGTCAAGCCTTTTTAGCTATTCTTGATAGGGTATAAATTGGGGTGTATTATCTTCGCACTCAATATGTCCTTTAACGCCAATAACAGTGTAAGAAAGATTTGACAAGTTATTATCTTCAATATTGATTTTTACGGACAATACAGAGTAGTATAGTTTTTCGTCAATTTCAGAATCACCAGTAAAAATATTGGCAGTTGACTGCGCAACAATCAAATCTGCGTTTGGTGTGTCGGTGGTTGAGGTGTCATAGAGAATCGTAGGTTCCTTAGAAACGGAATTGAACACAGAAATTATAGAACGATGCATTCCTGAACCCCAAGAAGACGCCACCAGTAAATCCTTGTTGCCATCGTTGTCAAAATCACAGGGAACGGCATTTACAAAACCATATCCACCAAACCATTCGCAAAGAGGATAAATTTCGTTGTCTAACATTACAAAAGAAGCGCAAGAATCCGAAAACTTAAAAATTTTCATATCAGTTTCCGCGGCAACTTCAGACGGTGTAACATTATAGCAGTTTTTTTCATTAATTTCATAACCGCTTATTAGTCCGCTGGGCTCAAATTTTTCCATCAAGGACATAAACTCTTTGACGGAATCTTTTGTGATAGAGGTCTTCATTGTTTCATATTCATTTGCTTGATGAGCGTTGTCATCTTTGCAAGAGCAAAAACAAAAAAGCATCGTCAAAACACAAAATATACAGAGAATCTTTTTCATAAATCCCACCTCATTTTATTTTATTATACCACACTGCCGACTTGATGTAAATATTTTTCCAAATGGTGTGTCCTATATTGACATAAGCAGAGGGCTGGATACTCGGAGTCGGAACGAAGATATTTATTATGTGCTGTGATATTATTATTTTACAGATACAGAGTTTCCGCTTTCGTCAAGCTTTAAAAAGAATGCTCGCTCGTCGGGATATCTTTCGGGAAAATGTATGCACATAAGCGTGTTTTTATCGAAGTCGTCAAATATCATGGCGTGTCCGCCGTTTTTGTCGAAGATGGGAGAATCTCCGTGCGTCCACGGTCCCTTGATGCTTCCGCTCTTAGATATCGCGTAGGCGACTATGTAGTTGAGGTCGGGGATAGGAGACCAGGTCAGCATTAGAGATCCGTTTTTGAGTTTCCTGATAAACGGTCCGTCCGAGCCGTATCTCGTGACCTGCTTCCCCATATAATCGTGTATTGCGGGTCTGTTTTTTGAGCAGGGAGCGTCGGTCGATCTGAAGATAAGGAAGGGCTCACCAACTGCGTTTTTAAGATCTTTTGTAAGCTCAAGAGCCTTGATCTCACCTACGTAAACACCGAGCGTACTGTCAAAATTGTCGGGCCAGTCGGCAGAATAGACTATGTAAGGACGTCCGTTCTCCACGTGAAGGGTGCCGTCTATGCAGCTTTTTTCAAATGGGGTCGCGGGACGGTCGGATATCGGAAGGAAGGTACCGTCAGGTGTGTCGCAAACGCATATCTGTGTACCGCGGAGACCGTGCTTTCCGAGGATTGATATGAAAAGATAGAATCTTCCCTCGTAAAGATGTACCTCGGGAGCCCAAAGCTCACCGATTGCCCATGAGTCGTGTGCGAGAGTGAAGATCGTTTTCGCGTCCTCCCAATTTTCAAGGTCGGTGCTTTTAAAGACGTAAAGATTCTTGTCATTTTGCATTTTTTCGTGAGTTCCGTACATATAGTAAGTGTTTTCGTAAGCTACGATAAATGGATCACGGATCCTTATTTCGTTTGTTTTGAGCATGTTGTTGTCTCCTTTTTGAATCTGTACTTTGATTTTACCATGGAATATGAGAGAAGTCAACAGATCTGCGAAAAAATCGTTGACATTGTCGTAACCGTGTGATATAATCTAAAAAAATGATCGGAGGATAACAAAATGTACGGTAATAAAGGTTACGTGGTGGTCACGGAGCATATAGACACAGATAGCGGACGGGATTTGTCCGATGATCTTCAGAGGCTGATAAATGAAAATCCGAACAGAACTATATATTTTCCCGACGGAGTATATCTTCTCTCAAAGCCGATATGCACGCCGGCAAATCCGATACACAGTGTTTCGCTCGAGCTTTCGACCTACGCTATAATAAGAGCTACAGACGATTGGTCGGAAAACGAGGCTCTCATACGTCTCGGCGCAGCAGAGCCCTTTAACGATATAAACACGGTCGGAAGTAATTACTATCTTACGGGCGGAATTATCGACGGAAACGGCAAGGCAAACGGAATATCGATAGATAGCGGACGCGAGACCTGCGTGCATCACGTTTCGATCAAAAACACGAGAATCGGTATCCATATAAAGTGGGGCGCTAATAACTGCTCGTCCGATGCCGATATACATAACGTCAACATAGTTGGAAACAATGCGGCAGATTCTGTCGGAGTCCTTCTTGAGGGATATGATAATACTGTCTCAAATATGAGAATAGCAAGCTGTCATAAGGGCATATGCGCCCATAGCGGAGGAAATATATTCAGAGATCTTCATCCGCTCTATATCTATGAGGGCGAAAATGCGCTCGAGGAGAATTATCTTACTAGCGTGGCGTTTGAAAGCGAGTGGCACGCTAACTATTTTGATATCTGCTACAGCGATCAGTTCTGTACTGCCTTCTCTATCGGAGACGGATTTAAAAATATCATAGATAAACCGTATATCATGTGGTATTCTCCCAAAGGAAACAGAGAGGTTGCTTTTGAAATGAAGGGTGCCTTCAATTCGATAATATCGAACGCGGGAGTCAATTTCCGAAAGGATACTAAGGAAAATATCCTGCTTTCCGTCGGAAATGAGAACGGAAGCGGTATACTCTTGAATCCCATAATAAACGATGCCGGACTTATAAGCGACAATACGTACGAAAAATATATTGAGGGGAAACTTATAGGATAGGTCATACACGACTGAAAAAGCTCCCGCAGATCCTTTGTCTGCGGGAGCTTTCGTTTATTTTATTTCGGAAAGAGGGATTTTTCTTATTCTTAAGCGGTGAAGAGTAGATCTGTCCTGTACGCCGCCGGCACAGTATCCGAGCAGCAGAGAGTCACTTGTCTCGTGAATAGCCACGTAGCAAAAGCCGCTTTTCTCGTCTGTTTCTATCGGTCTTGGAGATGAGAAGGTTTTTCCGTCGTCCGAGCTTAATGCAAAGACAAGAGGAGTTCTCGCTCCGATCCAAACTCCGTCAGCAAGCTCGGAGCGACCGTTGTATATCGGAATGGGATTCCATATGGCGATTATCCGTCCGTCGGAAAGACGCTTTGTCGACATAGGAGATATAGCAGATGTAAATGCCGACGGAAGAGGAGTCGTCCACGTTTCTCCGTCATCAATAGAGAAGCATTCGTACTGCCTTCCCGAATCGTTTCTTATATAGCACCAGAGACGGCCGTCATTAAGCTGAAGGATACCCGGCTCTTGTACTCCGGTGTGACAGCCCGAGCAATTTGGCAGGGAAGTACCGCTGTGTATAAGCTTCCATGAGTATCCGTCGTCGTCCGAGGCATAGATATAAAGAACACCCTTTCCGAGACCCGTTTCGGTCGAGTGAAGAGCACAAGGAACTACAAGTCTTCCGCTTGAAGTCAGTTCTATTCTGTCATTGTTGACAACGAAATACCCGTCTCTGTCGCAGCAGCAAAGAGGCGCGGACCAGCTTTTGCCATCGTCGCTTGAGCGGATAATATAAGGAAGGCATATGGTGTCACCGGTCTTTGCGAGGAAAAAGAGACCGATATCACCGTTTTTCATGTGTCGAAGGGTCACCGACATTATGTTCGTAGCGTTTGGAATATCGTTGCAGGAGATCAGAGGATAAGGCTCGCCAAAGGTTTCGCCGTTATCGTGAGACAGACACGCGTAAAGATCTGCGGGCGAATTGTCGTCGGCACAGTAGCTTCCGTATCGCGAATATACGAAGAGAATGTCGCCGTTTTTGAGATCGATAAACGATCCCTCACTGTTTCGTTGGTTTTCTGCCGTAGGGGCAAGATCCTTTATTATTTTGCCGTACATAGATTTAATCCTTTTCTTTGTGATTTATTTCGCTTTTTAGCTTCTTTCGAATCTCGGAAAGCGACATTCCGTAGTAACTCTTTATCAGTCTGCTTACGTGTCTTTTTGAATAATTCGTAGCATCCGCAATGTCCTCGAGCGTAGTGGTCGGATAAGTTATCATCGTATCGATGAGCACGGAAACCTCCTTCTTTGACGCACACAGAAGTTCTTCCCGATCGGGCAAAAGATAAAGCAGATCGCATACAAATCCGGATGCGATCGCCTGAAGGCGACACTGTCCGAGCATCGTGCGGTAAAGTTCGGTGTTTTTCAGAAGCTGAAGATCCTTCGTCATCGATTTGTGAAACGGTATCGGTATCAAAGCGTTACGGTCAAGTGCCGAGATAAACGAAGAATAGAAGTTTTCTCCGCTCGGAAGTTTTGTTACCGAAAGAGCGATCACACAGGTCATATCTGAGTCTATACTTTCGTAATTTATTGACATATGCGGTGTTGACGGAGGAATTATGATCAGCTCATTTGTCCCGAGCGAGACATCCCCGTTTTTTGTGTTGAGGGTAAGATTCTTTACGCACGAAAGATGAAGCTCGTAATAGCTGTGCGTATGACATATGGCTCCCGAATCGGGAAGTATTTTGTTCGATCTGAAAAAAATATTAAGGAAGGTTATTTTTGCGTTTCCGTAGATCAGCGAGATCGAGTCTACCGACGTTTCCAAAGCATATCACCTCTTGTCTTTACAAACCATAATAATTATATCATTCGAAGAATGCTTGTCAACATAAATGAGGACATAATTTTAAAAAGATGTCATTTTTGATTTTGAGGCAAAAGGGTGAGAAAGATGATCTCGGGAGAATTGTTTATTCTCGGAACGAGATGCGGATTTCCGAGACCCCGTCCGACTATAAGTCTGTTTTCGTAAATTCCCGACGTGTATTTAGGGAATATTCCCTGACCCGGAGCGTAAATGCCTCTGCCGAAAAATCTCCACTGACCGCCGTGAGCGTGACCCGAAAGCGTCAGATCTATAGGGAGATCCTTTATATATTTGGGGAAATATTCGGGTCTGTGACAGAGCAGAAGCTTAAAGCCGTCGGATTTGGAAAGCCTTTCGAGATATCCGATGTCGGGCTCGCCGTTGTGGAACTCGCCCGAGGAGAGTCCCGCGACCGTTATGCCCATAAACTCGGTATCCGAGTCATCGAGCAGGGTGACGTTGAATCTCTGTATTTTTTCTCTTATGTCAAACGAAAATCGGTGCTCGTGATTTCCGAGCGAGAGAAAGCAGGTCTCTCCGAGTTCTGAAAGAATACCGAGAAGCTCGAGTCCGCGCTCGAAATTTTTTTCATCGTGTACGAGATCTCCACCGAAAAGAATGGCATCGTGCGGTGTGCTTTTTATAACGTCAAGTATCGGACTGTTGTCGCATCCGTGGAGATCCGAAAGAAACAAAAAGTCGATCTTTTCGGAAATCGAAGCGCTTAAAGTGTATTTTGTGACCGATATTTTCATTTTTTTATCCTTTCCTGTCATTTAAGGGGCAAGAATATCAAGAAGGTAGTCTGTGTTTTCCTCACTGTATTCGATCTCGCAGGAGAAAAGACGCATAAGCATGATCTGCGATTCGGTGTCAAAGCTTCCCTCATTTTGATAGATAAGCGCTCCGAGCGCTCTTATAAGCTCGTAAGCAAGTACCGCAAAGGAGAGGGAGGATAGCGCGTACGAGACCTCAGATGATTTTGCGGCGTGACGGTATATTATATATACGGCAAGCTGTTCGTACTCGCTCTGTCTGTCCGACATAAAGTCATCAAATGCGTCGAGATCGACAGACTCGGCGTTTTCTTTAAGTGAAATAAGAAGCTCTGTCCACTTACTGTCCATCTGCTCAAGAGAAAGAAAGAGATCGGCAAGAGCGCGGACGTCATTTTCCGGAACAGAAGCACCGAAGAGATCAAGTGAAGCGTAAAGCCGTGATCTTATGTCAAGATCTCTGTTTTGAACAGATGAAAGCATAGCGTCTCTGATAACAAGAACGGGATCTGTCGACCTTGGTGCCTTGCCTTGATCCTCGGTAACAAGAAATGTCTTTTCTTTGTTTGTGATTATGATGCGGGCGGCCTCCTCGCAGCAAAGTCCGAGACCGCTTTCGATCCTGTCTGTAAGAGGATTGTGGAATCTCGGATGCTCGGCGCATATCTCGCAAAGAGAGGCGTGACCGAGCTCTTTTATTATCTCGCAAAGTCCGTCCGACATAAGGAACGGACAACGCTCGTCCTTGTCTAAAATAAAATGCGGATCCTCGCCGCGCGAGATGCTTTTTCTTATCCTGTCTCCGAGAGCTCCCGGAATGCTTTGGTAAAGAGAGTGCGTTTCGGGATCGATGTCTATTTCCCAGGATACGCAGCAGCTGTGCCTACATCTGCTTGATATGCAGGTGAATTTTTCGTAATAATCGGGAAAGATGTGTATCAAGTCTGCGTCTCCTTCGCACTTTTTGTTTATTATATCACGAAGTTTTGCTTATGTAAATAAGTAAAAAGAATATTTTTTCTCTTTCTGCGAAGAATAAAAATAAAAACAAAGGAAGAAAAATGTATATAAGATTTGAAAGAAGACCGTACGTGCAGTCATGGCACGCCGTGTCGGGACGAAGGGAAAAGGAGGGTCCGATAGGACATCTGATATCCGAATATTCGATTGACGATCGATTTATGAAGGATACGTGGGAAAAATCGGAAAGCGAGATGCAAAGACTCGCCTTTTCGGGCGCGCTTGCAAAGCTTGAGCGCGGCAAGACGGTGGACTGTATTTTTGCGGGCGATCTTATGAATCAGTGTACCTCGTCGAGCTACGGGCTTTCGGGCTTTGAAAGACCGCTTATAGGGCTTTACGGAGCCTGCTCGACCTGCGCGCAGTCGATAGCGCTCGCCTCGCTTTCGGTAGCCTCGGGATACGCAAAAAACGTGGGAGCGGTGACCTCCTCGCATTTTTGCTCGGCAGAAAGGCAGTTCCGTTTTCCTCTTGAGTACGGAGGACAGCGCACTCCGACCTCCCAGCATACGGTCACCGCGTCGGGAGCCTTTATTGTAGGAGATGAAAAATCACAGGTCGAGGTCTCCGAGGTGCTTTTCGGAACAGTACGTGACGGCGGAATAAAGGATATAAACAATATGGGTGCGGCAATGGCACCTGCCGCGATAGATACTCTTTTGAGCTATTTTGAAAAAAGTGGGGCAAGACCGTCCGATTTCGATCTTATAGTCACGGGAGATCTCGGATATGAGGGCTACAGTATCGTAAGCGAGCTGATGGCAAAAAGAGGAATGAAGCTCGGTGAGGCTTATAACGACTGCGGTCTTATCGTTTTCGACAGAGAAAATCAGGATATGCATGCCGGCGGTTCGGGATGCGGATGCAGTGCACTCGTGCTCGGATGCAAGATCCTTCCCGAGATAGCGTCGGGAAAATTAAAAAACGTCCTCTTTATCGGAACGGGCGCGCTTATGAGCCCGCTGACTCTTCAGCAGGGACTTACGATACCGTCGGTGGCGCATCTTGTGCATTTTTCAGCGTCCGAAAAGGGAAAGGAATGATGTTATGCAGTTTTTATGGGCTTTTTTGGTTGGCGGAGCGCTTTGTATACCCGCACAGCTTCTTATAGAATACACAAAGCTTACGCCTGCGCGGATACTCGTTATATACGTCGTCACGGGAACCGTTCTCGGATCGCTCGGGATATACGGAAGACTTGTTGAGCTTGCGGGATGCGGAGCGTCTGTACCGCTTACCGGATTTGGAAACGTCCTTGCAAAGGGAGTCATGGACGCGGTAGCAAAGGACGGTCTTATCGGCGCGTTTACGGGAGGACTCAGCGCATCGAGTGCGGGAATAAGCGTTACCGTTGTCGCCGCTCTTGCGTCCGCTCTTGTGTTCAAAAGTAAGGCGAAATAATTTAGTTTGATAGTATCGTACCTTTTTTTGATATTATATTTCCTTTTAAAATATGTCTCCGTGTGATAAAATGAAGAAAAATCCTTGAGAGGAGAAATATCAAAATGAGTACGAAAACTGTAATGCTTACGGGCGGAGCGTCGGGAATTGCGCTTCTTGCCGGCACATGCTACGCCAAAGAGGGATATAACGTAGTTCTCGTCGATATAAACGAGGACGCTCTTAATAAGGTGAAGGAGAGCCTTTCCGAGTACGGCGACAGGATCCTTGTAATTCGCGCCGACGTAACGAAATACGAGGATGCCGTTATGGCAAGGGATAAGGCAGTCGAGGTCTTTTCCACGATAGATATCCTCATCTGCTGTGCGGGCGGAGCGGAAACGAGACTCTGCAATCAGGGCGGAAATTTCTGGGAGATCCCGATCGAGACTTACGATTTCGGAATAGACCTTAACCTTAAGGGCGCCATATATTTCGATCACGCGGTGATGGCGCAGATGGTAAAGCAAAACAGCGGCGTGATAATCCACCTCGGATCCATAACGGGTGCGGAGGGAAGCTCTGCCGCAGTCGCTTATGCCGCGTCAAAGAGCGCGCTTATGCACGGTGTTACAAAGTCGATAGCTCTTGCCGGAGCGCCTTATAATATCAGATGTGTTTGCATCGCACCCGGACCCGTCCTGACACGCGATGCAATGGCAAATATGAAAACTCTCATCGGAAGAGCGGCAGATACGCAGGAGATCGTCGATCTTATCATGTACGTTGCCTCCGAAAAGGGAGCGTTCATCAACGGAACCTGCTTCCTTGCTGACGGCGGAAGATACGTTATGTATAACAAATAAAAAAATCGGTTGTTCGGAAACGGACAACCGATTTTTTGTTTAATCTCTTCTGTTCAAGCTCGAGACCATGAGGAAAAGCCTTATAAACTGCATAAGGGTGACAGCAAGCGCCGCAACGTAGGTAAGAGCGGCGGCCGAAAGAACTTTTTTAGAGCCCTCGATCTCGCTTGACGAGAGGATACCGCAGTCCTCGATAGCCTTTATCGCTCTGCTGCTGGCGTTGAACTCCGTAGGAAGCGTAACGAGCTGAAAGAGAACGCAGAGTCCGAATGCGGCAACTCCCGCGTACGCGATGAGCGCGTATTTAGGTCCGAGATAGGAAAGAAGTATTCCTGCGACTATCAGGGGCATAGAAAGCTTTGATCCGATGTTTGTAACGGGAACTATAGCCGATCTGACCTTTATGGGAGCGTAATTCTGTGCGTGCTGGACCGCGTGTCCAGCTTCGTGAGCGGCAACTCCGATAGCCGCAGTCGAGATACCGTCGTATACTCCCTCCGAAAGGCGTATAACGTTTGCTTTGGGATCGTAATGATCGGTCAGCTTTCCGCCAACACGCTCGATACGGACTCCGTAGACTCCGTTTGATCTGAGAACACGCTCGGCTGCCTCGGCACCGGTCATACGGCGCGCAGATATCTGCTTTGAATATTTTTCAAAGGTCCTGTTTACACGCATGCTTGCCCACATTGCGAAGATCACGGCGGGAAGAACGAGAACGACGTACGTCCAATCGATATAAAACATTTTTTGTTCCTTTCTGATGGTTTATTTTGTTTTTTTAAGAATTGCTATAAAAAATCCGTCTCTTTTGCCGTTCGGTATAAGAGTCGTGTAGCCGTTTGGCGCTTCTACTGATCCGACCTTGAAGGGTAAAAGAGAAAAATCAGGATCGTTTTTCAGAAAATTGAGGATCCTTTCCTCGTTTTCCGCTTTTCTGAGCGTGCAGGTGGAATAGAGAAGAGTGCCTCCGACCTTTAGATATTTCGCAGAGGATATAAGGATCCTTTCCTGAATCCCGTCAAGCTCGGAAAGCTCGGAAATGCTTTTGTGACGTATCTCGGGCTTTTTGGCGAGCACGCCGAGACCCGAGCAGGGAAGATCGCAAATGACCCTGTCAGCCTTGCCGATAAGATCGGCTCTCGGCTCGGTAGAATCGTGCTCCGATGCCTCGATAATGCTTATTCCAAGCCTTGCTGCCTGATTTTCTATAAGGGAAAGCTTGGATGCGTGAAGGTCGAATGCGTAGATCTTTCCTCTGTTTTCCATTGAAAGCGCGGCGAAAAAGGATTTTCCGCCCGGACATGCGCATACGTCTATAACGGTCTCGCCTGCCCTTGCACCGAGTGCGGACACGGCGATCTGTGAAGCCTCGTCCTGAACGTAGCAAAGTCCGTTTTTAAGCTCATCAAACTGCGAGATCGGGAGATTTTCCGTAAGACGGATACCTCTTTCCGAGTCCTCGCACAGCTCGCACGAGTCTTTCAGAGAGGCGGCGAGAGCGTCACGGGATATTCTCAGCGTATTTGCGGTGAGAGTAAGTCTCGGACGTGAGTTTGCACTGTATATTATCTCCCGATACGAGTCGGGATAATCCTTCATGAAATGAAGGCAGAGCTCCTTGGGAACCGAGCTTTCGATGACCTCTCGATCGATCGGGTCGCTTGGCAAGGGAAGGTCGTCCTTTTCTCGGCACAGACGGCGCAGAACGGCGTTTATAAAGCTCTTTGAACGTGAAGCATATTTTGATGCGAGCTTTACGCTTTCGTTTACTGCGGCACTGTCGGGTATCTTTTCAAGATAGAGTATTTGATACATTCCGAGACGCAGGATCGTTAAGACCTCTTTGTCGAGCGCGCTCGGCTTTTTGCCTGTAAATACCGATATCAGATAGTCGAGAGTGATCCTTCTTTCGGTGACTCCGTATACGAGCGCCGAGATCAGAGCACGATCCTCGGATGAGTACTCGTTTGACGAAAAATGCGAGTCAAGCGCGATCGCAACGTATTTGTCCGAACGCTCGCTCTCTCTAAGTATAGTATATGCAGATGCCCGCGCGTTCATATGCTGCTCTGCCTTGACGAAAGAAGAATATCGCCCACGGATGCTCCGCGTCCGTTTACGAAGGCTGAGGCGCTCATTGCCTTTTTGCCCTCGGGGATCAGCTCTGTTATGAGAACGCTTCCGCTTTTGCAGGCCACCTCGATGCCGACAGCGCCGACAGAAATGACCTCGCCCGGCTTTCCGTGCGATCCGTCGCGCTTTGCTATTTTCGATGCCTTTATCTTGAGCATTTTTCCGTTAAGATAAGCAAATGCGAGCGGAATGGGAGAAAGACCTCTTATAAGATCGTGTATCTCCTTTGCGCTTTTTGAAAAATCAGTAACGCAGTCCTCTTTTTCTATCTTTGCAGCGTAGGTCGAAAGAGAATCGTCCTGCTTTTCGGGAACTATGTCTCCGCTCTCGAGCTTTTTTACTGTCGAGACGAGCAGGGAGGCACCGATCGACGCGAGTCGGTCGTGGATGTCCTCGAAATTGTCATCTTCACCGATAGGAACGGTGATTTTTTCGAGCATATCGCCCGTGTCGAGACCCTTTGCCATGTACATCGTTGTGAGTCCCGTGAATTCCTCTCCGTTAATTATAGCTCGCTGCATGGGAGCGGCTCCGCGGTATTTCGGAAGCAGAGAGCCGTGTAGATTTATGCATCCGTATTTCGGAAAATCGAGAACATATGACGGCAGTATCTTTCCGTATGCGACGACCGCTATAAGATCGGGAGAGAGATCCTCAAGAAGCTCCTTTATGGCGCCGTCCCTAAGCGTTTCAGGCTGATATACGGGAATACCGAGCTCAAGAGCCTTTGCTTTTACGGGCGGAGGAGTGAGCGTGTAGCCTCTTCCCTTGGGTCTGTCGGGCTGAGTGATGGCACCGACTACCGTGAACTCCCTGCAAAGAGAAGAAAAGCTATCGACCGCAAAATCGGGAGTTCCCATAAATAATATCTTCATAGTGTAATACGCCTCCTTTTTTTGAGGATGGTGATCCCTAATGTCAGGACTGCTCCTCGCTCGCCTTCATCATTTCCTCGTAGGTGAGCATACGCTGAGCGACCTGCGGGTAAAGCTTTCCGTCGAGATGATCGAGCTCGTGACAGAAGGCACGCGCAAGAAGACCGCTTCCGGTCACGGTAAAGCGCTCACCCTTTCTGTTTGTCGCTTCAACGGTAACGTTCATAGGACGGGAGACTATGCCGCACTGACCGGGCAGTGAAAGACAGCCCTCCTTGCCGAGCTGAACGCCGTCGCGCTCGGTTATTACCGGATTTATGAGCTCATATACCTCACCGGGAGTGCATTCGACCACGACTATTCTGCGAAGCACGCCGACTTGAGGACCCGCGAGACCGACTCCCTCGGCCTGCCTCATGGTGTCCACCATATCGTCGAGAAGGGTGAGTATTCTCGGAGTTATTTCCTCAACCGGACGGCAGACCTTTGAAAGTATGGGATCGCTGTCCGTTCTTATAGTAAGTATTGCCATTTCTTTTCCTTTCCGCCCTATAGGCTTGCGGGGTTTATGTCTATTGAGAATGAGACCTTTTTGTTTGATTTTTTCTGGAAATCGGTAAGCAGACCCGCGAAAAGCTCGCGTGTTCGTCTTGTCGATCTGCATTTTATTACGAAACGCATGTGATATACGTCGTTTATCTTGTATACGGGTGCTTCAAACGGACCGAATACAGAGAGCTTTACGTCGCTAAATTTTCCGTCCATCAGAGCCTTCAGCTCTCTTGCAAAAAGAGTGCATACGTTAAGAAGGATCTTTTCGTCGGAGGATGAGAGCGATATGAGTGCAATATCGCAGAACGGAGGGAAGACGAGAGCCTTTCTGAGCGCGATATCGTTTTCGTAAAACGCCTTGTAGTCCTGCGCGGCGGCAAGGAGGAGCACGGGATGATCGGGAATGTAGGTCTGTATTACAGCCGTCCCCTTTTTTTCGCCTCTGCCCGCCCGTCCGATGACCTGGGTTATGAGAGCGAAGGTGCGTTCGTTAGCCCTGTAATCGTCGAGATAAAGTGACGTGTCGGCAAGAAGAACTCCGACAAGAGCAACGTTGGGAAAGTCGTGACCCTTGGTTACCATCTGGGTTCCGATCAGAACGTCTGCTTCTCCCTTTCTGAATTCGGAGAGCATCCTGTCAAAGGCGAATTTTGCACTTGTCGTGTCCGCATCCATTCTCATGACGCTGAGTCCGGGAAGCGACTGCTCAATAGCCTCCTGCGCTCTTTGCGTTCCGAATCCCAAAAAGCTTACCGTTTCCGATCCGCATTCGGGACATCTTTTCGGAATGTCCTCGCGATGTCCGCAGTAGTGGCAGATCAGATATCCGTATTTGTCGCGGCTGCTTTTGGCGTGATAGGTCAGAGATACGCTGCATCTCGGACAGGTCACGACCTCTCCGCAGGTCGTACACGATAGAAAATTGTTGTATCCTCTGCGATTTATAAAGAGTATGCTCTGCGATCTTTCTGCCGCATTTTTCGTAAGCGCGTCCGAAAGGACGGTGCCTATCGGTGAAAGATTTCCGTTTTCCGCATCCGCACGCAGGTCGCAGATGACCGTGTCGGGAAGCTTTGCACTGTTGTAGCGCTCGGTAAGCTCTATAAGAGAATAATTTCCGAGCTTTGCCTTGTAGTAGCTCTCGACCGAGGGAGTCGCGGAGGAAAGGAGCATAAGAGCCTTGCTTTGTGCACATCTGAATCTCGCGACGTCGCGGGCGTGATATTTCGGAGACTGCTCCGATTTGTATGTGTGCTCGTGCTCCTCGTCGATGACTATCATTCCGAGATCGGAAAAGGGAGCGAAGACCGCAGATCTTGTTCCGATACAGATCTCGGCCTGACCGGACGCCATTCTGCGCCATGCGTCGTACTTTTCTCCTGCCGAGAGACCCGAGTGCCATACGGCTACCTTGTCTCCGTAAAACGAGCAGAAGGTGCTGACCGTCTGTGGAGTGAGCGCTATCTCGGGCACAAGGATTATGACCTTGCGACCGACCGATATGACCCTGTCAATCGCCGCTTTTATAACGTGAGTTTTTCCGCTTCCCGTTATTCCGTGAAGCAGGGCGGCCTTGGCTTCGCCCGAGTCTATAAGCTCGCTTATCTTCTCAAATGCCGCACGCTGATGCTCGGAAAGCTCGGACGTGCGCTCGCCATCTATTCCGATAGCGTAAGGACTTCTGAAGATCTCCTGCTTTTCGATCTCGATAAGTCCCGATTCAAGCAGCGACAGGATCTGCTTTTTCGTCACACCGATGCGCTCGCAAAGCTCGTCCGCACGGCATGATCCGTTTTCTATTAGATATGAAAGTATCAGTATACGCTTTGAGCCCCTGATCTTTTTGTCACCCGATACGTATCTTTCGGTCTCCTCGGCTGAAAGCTTAAGATGCACCGTTTCGAGCTCCTTTTTGCGCATTCCGTCGCGTATCTCGGTTATCTTTTCAACGTACGAGTGTTCGATAAGCCTCGGAAGCACCGAGACTACCTCTTTTCCGAATCGCAAGATAAGACTTTCTACACTGATTCCGTTTGCCGACTGACGTATGCTGTCCCATACGACGAGGGCCTTCTGACTAAGCTCGGGACGTCCGTCAGCCTCGGGCAGAGCCCTGTATATCTCGTGTATCCTTGAAAATGCCGAGGACGGTATCATCGCGCGGACCGCGTCACCCACCGAGCAGAAGAGATGCTCCTTAAGATAGAAGCACAGATCGATCTGATCCCTTGTTAGCGATATTCCCGAAAGCCTTGAAAGCGCGGGCTTGAACAGAGATACGTCCTCGCCCGTGCGAAGCGAAACGACGAGAGCGTTTACCTTCTTGTTTCCGCCGCCGAACGGTACGATGACGAGAGAGCCGGGCGCGGTGTCCTTGTCAAACTCCGACGGAAGAAAATATTCGTATTCTCTGTCTGCGTGATATGGGATCTGCAGAACGTGGACCCCGATTATTCTGTACGGCATGCTCCGTGCTCTCCTTTCCCGTTTTTTGTAGATCAAAGGATAAAAAAGGCGAATAAATCCTTTAAATTCATTCGCCGAATTTTCAGTTGTCGACGCTTAGCTCTCGCTTTTCTCATTTTCCTCAACGAGAGTTCCGTCAAGATTGGGTGCGTTGGTTATGCGGTAATCGCCCTCGTGAAGACGTCTTACTGCGACCTTTACAGACTTCTCGTCACGGTATTCGCTCTCGATAAGCGCGCAAAGGGGCTTGTCGGTCTCCTTGCTTGCGATCATCTTGTCAGCGCGCTCTCTCTGAGCCACGTATTCGTCGGTAACCATTCTTGCGCCCTTTGCGGCAGCGATAACGATGGTGTACGCGTTGTATTGATCCTTGGTAAGATCTACGATAGAGGGTTGAATTAACATTTTGATATTCTCCTTATGATAATTATGGTAAAAGTTTTGTACTGTTTTTACTGCTGTGCTTCATTTTCCTGAGACAGGAGCGAGTCGAGCCTTGATACGAGGGATTCTGTCGGAAGCGAGGAGAGCACTACGTGCCTGCTGTCGCAAACGATGACCGAAAGGGTCTTCTTTCCGCAGGATGCGTCGATGACCATACCCGAGTCCCTTGCGTCCTGAACGAGACGCTTGACGGGAGCAGCATCGGGAGAGACTATCGATATTATGCGCTCGGCCGCCACCATATTTCCAAATCCGATGTTAAGAAGTGTCATATATGACTCCTTATTCGATGTTCTGTATCTGCTCGCGGATCTTTTCAAGCTCGTTCTTCATCTCGACTACGATGTGAGCGATCCTTGCGTCACTGCATTTCGATCCTATTGTGTTCGTCTCTCTGTTCATTTCCTGAATGAGGAAGTCGAGACGCTTTCCGATCGGCTGATCGGATTTCAGGATGTCGTCAAACGCGGCGAAATGGCTCGAGAGCCTTACGAGCTCCTCGTCAACTGCCACCTTGTCGGCAAATATCGCGCACTCGGTAAGTATCCTCGACTCGTCGATGGTTATAGTGTGATCCTCGAGGAAAGCCTTTATTCGCGCTTCAAGCTTGTCGCGATAGGCTGAGGTCGCGCCTGCGCTCAAACGTCCGACCTCGGCGGCAAGCTCGGCTATGTGATCCTTCTTCTCGGAGATGTCGGATATCAGCTTTGCGCCCTCCGACTCGCGTGCTTTTATGAATATCTCCATTGCACCTTCAAGGAAGGGAAGGATCTCGCTCCACGCCTGCTCCTCGTCCTGCTCGGAGGAGGTAAATACGAATATGTCTCTGTTCTGAGCCACTCTCATTACCGAGATGTCATCGCTGAGTGAGAACTCGTCGCGAAGCTCGCGCAGAGCATCGACGTATGCCTTTGCGTACGCCTTGTCGAGCGAGATTCCGACGCATTCGTTTTCTGTTATCTCAACGCCGACCCAGACGTCGACCTTTCCTCTTGATATGTGGCTCTGAATAAAATTCTTGACCTTCTCCTCAAGATAGGAAAACGCGCGCGAGATCTTTATCTGCGGATCGAAATATCTGCTGTTTACGCTCTTTATCTCGACCGTGATGTTCTTGCTTTGAGTGCTTCCGACAGCTCTGCCGTAAGCGGTCATGCTTTTTGCCATAACGTACGTCTCTTTCGATAAAACTTTTTGCGGTAAGACCGCATACATATTTATAATACATCATTTCTTCTGTTTTGTCAAGTTTACGCGCGAAAAAATATTAAAAATATAAATATTAAATGAAGAAAAATGCAAAGACGCTCACACGCCCCGATTTTTATAGACTTTATTGCTGCTTTGGTGTATTATCTTGCTTTTTTTAAATAAACTATTTACTTTTGGAGGAAAATATCGTATAATGCCTTGTAAATAAATTTATCATGAAAGGAATTATTCGTGGATACCGATTCTCTTGTTGTGGATACCGCACTTCTTGCGGGATCGATGATACTCGAAAACGGCGGCGAGACCTTCAGAGCGGAGGAGACCGCGGTCAACCTCTGCCTTGCGGGAGGGTGCGATAGCGCGTCTGCGATCGCATTTGCGACGGGTGTCCTTATAACCGTAAAAAAGGACTCGAAAACGAGTAGCGCTCTTAAGCGTATAACGAAGCGCGGGACCGATCTTGTCCGCCTTGACGGCACGAACAGTATCGTGCGTAATTTTATTAAGGGAGATATTACTCTCGAGACGGCACATGCCGAGCTTACCGAGCTTTCCGAGAAAAAGAGCACCCATAATCTGCTCGGACTTCTCGCCTCCGCGCTTGCGGCTATGTTTTTTGCACTTCTGTTCGGAGGAAACGCGTTTGACGCGGCGGTCGCCTTTGTGGCTGGCTTTGCCGTGAAGGCGGTGTCGGTCTCACTGAAATATACCAATATATATAATTTCGCGGTAAGCTTTATAGGCGGGTGCGTTATAGCGATAGTGGCGACCTTTTCTGTCTTTCTGTTTAAGATGGGGAATATCGGCAGTATAATAACGGGAGCGACGATGCCGATCCTTCCGGGACTTATGCTGACGGGCGCTATACGAGATACCGTAACGGGCGATCTTATGGCAGGAACTACACGGATAGTCGAGTCTCTGCTCGTCGCTATCGCGATAGCGTCGGGCGTCGGTATCGTGCTCAGCGCCTATATCTCGATGGGAGGTGTCCTCTGATGCCGATCTACAGATATTTCATAGAATTTTTCCTCTGCTTCGGAGCGGTGGCGGCGTTTACCGTTCTGATAAACTCTCCGAAAAGCACGGCGCTCGCCTCTTCGTTTATAGGAGCCGTCGCGTACGTGATATACAGGATAGTCTTTGTGAATTCAAAAAGAGAGATCCTCTCCTATTTTGTAGCGGCGATCGCAGTTGCGGTTGCATCCGAGATCTGCGCACGGATCTATAAAAAGCCGTCTACCATATTCATATTTCCGGGTATCATCCCGCTCGTACCCGGACTCGGACTTTATAACAGTATGCTCGCTCTTGTGCAGAATGATTATAACACCTTTACTCTTAAGGCTACGAATACGCTTTTCATAGCGGGAGCGATAGCAATAGCTGTTGCGATAGTCCACGTTGCGTCTCGCTCGGTCTTTCCGAGAAAGAGCGGACTCGTCCCCTTTCATAAGCTTGAAGAAATTCAGAAAAATATAAGAGATGATATCGAAAAAAGCTGAAAACTCTGTATAAAAAACTGCTTTTGTGGTACTTTTTCGCAATGCTTGCATATAATGGAAAAAGAATTTGCACGCTCTTAATAAAATTAGTTGTGCATTTTGCACAATCTGAGGCTCTCAATATTGTTTAATTGACCGAATTTATATAATTTTGTCTAAATTGTTGACAAACTCTTAAGTTTGTGATAGAATACCTGCAGACGGATAAGTCCGTAAATTTAGGAAGGAGATTTTTTCAAATGAAAAAGATCATCACTTTAATACTGGTGCTTACTATGGCACTCTCTATGTTCACCCTTTCGTTTGCTGAAGGCGAGAAGGCAACCTTCACGGGTGTTGCTAACTACACCGGCGAATGGAAGCTCGTTCAGGGCGGTATTCAGTCCCTCACTCCCCAGTCTTGTCTCGTTTTCGAGCGTACCTCTAAGGCAGGAATCTTCGAGATCGTTCTCGATATGACTGTTATCAAGGCTAACAAGCAGCCTGCGGTATTCCTCTCGGGAACCGGATTTGAGAACGTAAAGGCTCTCGGAAATCCTAACATCGAGAATGCTACCTCCGACTCTGTTATGTGTTGGTTCATGCCCGCTCACCTCAACATCACCGATATGGATAAGGGAAAGTATCCCAATCCCGATGCAGGTAAGCACACTCAGCCCAAGTATGATGAAGTTCTTGGCGCAGGTTGGGCCGAAAAGGCTACGAAGCTCGGCGTTAAGTTCGAGTATGACGGCGAAGGCAACCTCAAGACCTACTTCAAGGATATCGACGGCAAGAAGGATTATGTACTTGCAGCTGAGTCTACCTACAGTGCAAGAGGCGAACAGATCGCTCTCCGCGGTCAGTCTGTTGTAGACGCTGACGGAAAGGTTACCGCAGCTCAGTCCTTCCTCAATATGAAGATGGACGGCGTTGACGCATTCTTCCCGGGCGCATCCGAAAAGTTCGGTGGCGGTACCGTTAAGACCGGTAACTGGGCACTCGTTGAAGGCGGCGTAAGAGCTAGCCAGGATCACTCTATCTTCCTTCTCGACGAAGCTATGAAGGATGGTAAGAACACCATTCAGTACACCCTTAACGTTGACGCTATCGGTTCCGGTAGAATGGGCGGTATCTTCCTTGCAGGAAAAGAATTTGACAAGGTTAAGATGCTCGGTGAAACTCCTTTCCATACCGACTACGAGGCTAACGAAAATTCTCCTGCAGGTATCGGCTTCTGGATGATTTGGCACAACTCCACCGCAATAAACGTTAACAACATGTATAACGGTATTTACGCTAATGGAACTACTCTTTCTCAGGGTAACTTCGCTGACCAGTTTGCAGCAGCAGATGACGGACACGTTGACGTTAAGATTGTTGTTGATGAAGATAAGCTTACCGTTTCTGTAGACGGAATGCCTCTCAACACCTACACCTACCCTGATGGCGAGACTCTTCCCGACGGAACTCAGATCGTTCTCCGTGGATTTGACGGCTTCGAGTTCACCAACGTTAAGGTAAACGGCAAGGCAATCGACTTCACTCCTGTTGAAGAGACTCCCGAGACTCCCGAAACTCCCGAGACTCCCGAGACCCCCGAAACTCCCGAGACTCCCGAGACCCCCGATGCTGACGCTAAGGACGACGGTGCAAAGGACGACGATAAGAAGGCAGAGAGCGGAAACGCTGCACTTCCCATCATTATCGTAGCAGTAGTAGCTGTAGTTATCATCGCAGCTGTAGTAATCGTTATCGTAAAGAAGAAGAAAGCGTAAGCGATTCTTTTAAGAGATAATAAATACTGTATTAAAGAGGACACCTTGAGGTGTCCTCTTTTTTGCGTTGTCTTTTGTGTTCTTTGCACAGAAAGCAGGCGACTTCTTTGTTGAATACGCCAAATCTCTTCGAATTTATTCTAAATGTTGACAATTGGCTCCTTTTGTGGTAGAATTTTGTCATACGGAGTGATTCCGTAAATTACGTAAGGAGATTTTAAAATGAAAAAGATTGTTACCATTGCTTTGTCACTTATTATGGTGCTCTCTATGTTCACCCTTTCGTTTGCGGAGGACGAGGCTGAAGGATTCCGCGGATGCATCAACTACACCGGCGAGTGGGAGGTTGTTGAAGGCGGACTTAAGTCACACACCCATTCCTCTATATTCGTTTTCAAGCGTACCGCAAAGACGGGTACCTTTGAGATCACCATGGGAATGGATGTTATCAAGGCGGGTGGAATGCCCGGTATCTTCCTTCAGGGAACCGGATTTGAAAACGTGACCGAGATCGGTGACCAGCAGATAGAGAAGGCTACCACGGATAGCATTATGATCTGGCCGCAGAAAGAGCGTGTCGTTATTACCGATATGAATATGGGACAGTACAGAGAGGTGCATACCTTTATTACGTATGCCGAGGTCTTTGGAAAGGATTGGCTCGCAACTGCAGAAAAGATAACCTTTAAATTCGAGTTTGAAGACGGATATCTCAAGACCTATTTCAAGGATACTATGGATGAAAACGCAGATTATATTCTCGCTGCCGAGTCTACCTATAGCGCAAAGGGCGATCAGATCGCTATCCGCGGTAAGATCATTACTGACAGTAGCAAGAATTACGTTGCCGGACAGACCTTCCTTGATATGAAGATCAACGGCGTCGATGCGTTCGAGGAGCCTGCGCCTGAGACTCCCGAGACCCCCGAGACCCCTGAAACTCCCGAGACTCCTGAAACTCCCGAGACCCCTGATACTGACGTCAAGGACGACGAGATCAAGGATGATGCTGATGCCCAGAAGCCTGCCGATGACAAAAAGGATTCCGGAAAGGCAACGACCATAGACACGGTTCCTGTGCTTATTGCTGTTATCATAGCTGAAGCGGTAGTTATCGTGGCCGTATCTGCTGCGTTTATTGTTATTGTTGTTAAAAAGAAAAAGTAAGATCTTTTTGATGCTTTGAAATAATAAAAAAGCTCCTATTGCGGATTACCCTCCGCAATAGGAGCTTTTTGTAATAGATGATCGTTATATTTTTATTTGAAGTCGCGCGCTTTTCAGTCCTTGAGAGTGTGCATATATCTCGATAGTTCCGTGTTGACTTACGTGGCATCCGCGTTCTATTGCGACTCCTGCGGCTACAGAAATGTAACCTGCGCGCATTTTTCTCTGCGTAGAATCTATAGGCGTATGATCGCATATGTCAGATCCTGTCGAAATTATCCTTCCGATACCGCTCGAGTGAAAGCTTACAAGCGGATCTGCGTTTGGCACGAATCTGCCTTCCTTGTCAAGACAGTAGCATGAGATTATAGCAACGTCACTTGGAGAAGCGATTTCGTTTTCCAGTCGAAGCATAAGACGTTCGGGTGTAGATGCGGTCTCGTGATATTCGCTCGCGCATGCTTTTCCGTTAATATAACCGATCGCTTCGATCCGTCCGGGCTCGTAATCCACCATCCATTCGAGGTGAGAATTTTTTTCTACAGTCTTTCGACCAAGACTTTTGCCGTTCAAGAACAGTTCTCCTTCATTGCAATTTGTGTATACCCATACACGGACCTTTTCACCGTCGTAGCATTCGATGTTCCAGTGGGGAAGTATATGTATGTTTGGAGTTGTGCTCCACAGAGATCTGTTTTGGTAGAAGGCATCTTTTTTCTGTAAAAATAGGTCTATCGCGCCCGATTGTGAGCATAGTCTCGGCCATACCGTTTCGCCGCGGTGCTCAAATCCTGCCCACTGATATCCTCCCATTACCCAATCACGCTCGTCTATAAATTTCCAAGTGCGTTCGCGTCCTTGAAACCAACTGTTTGTATCCTTGTCGTAGGCAGAGAAAAGAGCGTTGTCACGGCAGTCGGGATAATACCATGCGCGAGAACTTCCCGTTGCACAGTTTTCGGATGAAAAAATAGCTTTTTGAGGATATTTTTCGTGTATTTCGTCGTAAAGATTAAGATTGTAGTTTATTCCTATAATGTCAAGCTCATCGAAGACCGTTGCATTGTTGGGACTCTCACTTACAGCACTTGTAATGGGTCTTGATCTGTCAAGTCTGCGAAGTGCACGCATGAGCGTTTGCGTGATCTTGCGTCCTTGGTCGGTGAGATGGAAGTGCTCCTCGTTGCTGAGAGACCAGAAAAATACGCTCGGGCGGTTTCTGTCGCGCTTTACAAGAGCTTCAAGCTGTGCGATTCCTTCGTCGGTCGATGAAAACCATCTTGTTTCGTTCAGTACGATAAATCCAAGCTCATCGAGTGCATCGAGTATAAACGTGTTTTGCTGGTAATGTGATGTGCGGTAACCGTTGGCACCCATTTCCTTCAGCAATTTCATTTTGTACCTGTGTACGTTTGCGGGGACCGCTTTGCCGAGCAGCCCGCAGTCCTCGTGAGCACATACACCTTTGATCTTTATATGCTTGCCGTTAAGAAAAAATCCATTTTCACTGTCGCACGTGAAATATCTGAAGCCTGTTCGTGTAAAATACACGTCGCAAATCGCTTTATTTCGTATAACTGTGGTTTTTATGTTATACAAGTAAGGATCGTCTATATCCCAAAGATGCGGAGAAGCTACTGCGGAAGAGTACTCTACGGTCGTTTTGGAATGAGATGGTATCATAGCATTGCTTTTTGCCGTAGAAACAGTATTTCCGTTATTGTCGATTATCTCGGTGATTATATCCGCTTCTTCGTCGATCGCGCTACTGCTTACAAGAGTGGTCTCAAAACGTGCGATCCAATTGCTTTGATCGATCTTTTTTGGATCTACGTAGACTCCGTATGTGTCTACGGCGATCTCGTCTGTCTTAAGAAGCCATACGTTGCGGTAGATGCCTCCACCTTCATACCACCATCCTTCGAATTCTGTAAGATCGCAGTATACAGCAATGACGTTTTCACCACCACATATCGCATAGTCGGTTATATCTACTTCGTATGACGTGTAAGCGCAGAAGTTGTGCTTCATCAGGCATCCGTTGAGATATACGGTAGAATTACCCGAGACTCCCTCAAATTCGATTATTATGCGTTTTCCTTTGTCTGAATCTGAAAGAGTAAAATGTTTTCTGTACCATGCGTTTTCGTATTTCAAATATCCGAGAGTACAGTTTTCGTTTTTATCAGGGATTCCGTTTATAACGTAGTCGTGCGGAAGACACACGTATTCCCAGTCTTCTCGTGGAAAATTTGCCACCGCGTACGCATCGGGTGTGTCTCCGTATTGGATTGATGCAGGTCCTGACTTGTATCGCTCGGTCTTGGACTGAGAATATGTAGGTCCCTTCGATCTGAGACGCGGCATTTTGATGTCTCCTCTGTGAAATAGCCATCCGTCGCAAAAAAGCTCTCTTGTTCGCATTTTTGAATTCTCCTTCTACTACTTTGTGGTTTAAGAATATCATTTTTTTGTGAAAAAAACATAGGAAATATTTGATAATATATGGACAAAAAAGTTATTGTGTGATAAAATAAAAAAATAATGAGGTGAATAAGATGTACTCATATTTTGCAAAGACAAATAAAAATTCGAATGCTGTGAGCAGTAAATATATTCACGTTAATAATTTCGGATATAACGAGGATATTGAAAAAATGTCGGTTTGCCGTGAGCACGGACGTGTCGATTTTCAACTTATCTACGTAAAAAGCGGATCTCTTTTCGTGAACGAGGATGATAGGTTGATCGTTGTGTCAGCGGGTGACGTTTGTCTGTTTCGTCCGTACGAGGTGCAAAAATATTTTGTCTCGGAAGGAAAGTCTACCTTTTTTTGGGTGCATTTTTCGGGCACGGAAGCAGAAGAAATGCTTTCCTTTTTTAAAAACAGAGTGTATTCGGTGGGTGCATTCCCCGAATTTGAGAAATACTGTCATATGTTCGTAGGCACACTTGAATCCGAGAGGAAAATATTCGATCTTTTATGTATAGGCGGACTTATCACGCTTGTTGCGCAGCTTCAGGAGCGTTTGTGCTTTTCCGATCGCATAAGCAATGATAGCGTGCGGATACGTCCCGCTCTTGAGATAATGAATCTTGAGTGTGACGTTTGGCGTTCGAATGACGAGCTTGCGAGACTCTGCGGCTTCAGCAAGGATCATTTCGTTAAGATATTTAAGGGTGCACTTGGCAGCTCACCGCACCAATATTATAAGAAGCTGACAATGGATAAAAGTGTTTTTCTCTTGAAAAATACTACCTGCAATATTTCGGAGATAGCTGATATGTGCGGGTTTGACGATGCTTTTTATTTTAGCCGTGTGTTTAAGAAATATTTTGGAGTATCTCCGAGTGAATATCGGAAAACTTTACGCTAACAGTATAAGATTAAGAAGGAGAAAATAGTATAAATTACAAGGAAAATACCGTTTCGCCAAACGGCCAAACGAAGTTGTCTTCCTATTGGCGAAAATGTGAAGGCTGACAGCACGGATACTTTTAAAGATGCTGCTTCAAAATTTGTCGAATATATCTGCCCCACGGGCAAGGCGTTGTTTGGATGTTCCGAGCGAAAAAACTCTTCCTTTTATTATATATAATATATGCGGCAAAAAAATGAGACCCTTCCGGGTGAGGAAGGGTCTTGGTTCTTTATTCGGCGGAAAGATCTTTTATGCAGTCGGGACAGATAAGCTTTCCTTTGTAAAGAGTAAGATTGTCGGTCGATTCGCAGAATATGCAGCTCGGTGAGTACTTCTTTAAGATGATGCGATCATCCTCGATGAAGATCTCAATAGGATCCCCTTCGCTGATGTCGAGCAGGTTTCTGAGCTCCATTGGAACAACGATCCTGCCAAGTGAGTCGATCTTGCGGACTATGCCGATAGCCTTCATGTTTCGTCTGTCCTCCTTCTTTGTAAAATGGCTTTCTACGCACAATATAACACAGTTCGACATTTTTGTCAAGTCTTTTTGGGAAAATAAGGAAAAAAAGTGAAAAAATACATTTTTTTGTCGAATGTGGGACCTATGAGTGGCGGTGGCGTTTCTACTTGCGAAAAACTCGAAAAATCGAAAAAATCCGAAAAAGCGCCGAGAAAATTTGTAAATATTTTGTTAACAACGGCTTTTGTGTGCAAAAAATATAAAAGAAAATATTGACAATCTATATATAGATGTGATATAATGTTCGAGCTTGATGCGCTGATGGCAGAGGTTGCCGCAGAAATGCGGGTAATTCTGTCGGAGTATGTCCGTATCAATCGGGCGAAACGGCACTTTGGAGCATCTGAAGCGAGTTACCGGATCATACCGAGTTTTTCCGGACCGTATACGAAAGAGTTGCATCGTATAGGCTCCGGAATAAAGCAAGGAAGGTTTGGAAACACACGGCAGAGTGTTACGAAGTCCGCCCTGCTTAACATTAAATAAGGAGGAAAAAAAGCAAGTGGCAGTTAAAGAGAAGATCAGAATCAGACTCAAGAGTTATGATCACGCACTTATCGATCAGGCAGCAGAAAAGATCGTTGAAACCGCTAAGAGAAACGGCTCTGAGGTTTCCGGTCCCGTTCCGCTTCCTACCGACAAGGAAGTAATCACCATTCTTCGCGCAGTTCACAAATACAAGGACAGCCGTGAGCAGTTTGAGACCAGAACTCACAAGAGACTCATCGACATAATCAAGCCCTCGCAGAAAACTATTGCGGCGCTTACGAGTCTTGAACTTCCCGCAGGCGTAGAGATCGAAATTAAGCTTTAATCGGTCTTGAAACCTCTCGAAAGTTTTATGTCATGTTGACAAACGTCAACCAATAACTAAAACAGGAGGAAAAAACAAATGAAAAAAGGCATTATCGGTAAGAAGATCGGTATGACCCAGATCTTCGATGAAAAGGGAAACGTCATTCCCGTTACCGTAATCGAAGCAGGACCTTGCACCGTTGCACAGGTCAAAACTCTCGAAACTGACGGATACGAGGCTATCCAGCTCGGCTTTGAGGCAGTAGCACAGACAAAGAAGGGTGAGTTTAAGGCAAACAAGCCTGAGCTCGGACACTTCAAGAAGAACGATCTCCAGCCCAAGAAGCACCTCAAGGAGTTCCGTCTTGATGATATCTCCGCATATAAAATCGGCGATACCGTCACCGCTGACATATTCGCAGCAGGTGAAAAGGTCGACGTTACCGGAATCACCAAGGGACACGGATACACCGGTGCTATCAAGAGATGGAATCTCCACAAGCTGAGAATGACTCACGGTGTCGGACCCGTCCACCGTCAGTCCGGTTCGATGGGTGTTATCGACCCTGCGAGAATCTTCAAGAACAAGAAGATGGCAGGTCAGTACGGTAATGAGCAGGTAACTGTTCTTAACCTCGAAGTAGCAAAGATCGACGCCGAGAAGAATATAATCGCGGTAAAGGGAGCAGTTCCCGGAGCACGCGGCGGTATCGTATTCATTCGTAATACGGTTAAATCTTAACGAAAGGGAGGAAATTACGATGCCAAGTTTGAAAATAGTTGATATGACCGGCAAGGAAGTCGGCACCATAGAGCTCTCCGATGCAGTATTTGCAGCAGAGCCCAATCAGGCGGTCCTTCACGCAGCAGTAAGAGGCTACCTTCTCAACCAGAGACAGGGAACTCAGTCCACTAAGACTCGTTCCGAGGTTTCCGGCGGCGGAAAGAAGCCCTGGCGTCAGAAGGGAAGCGGAAGAGCAAGACAGGGATCTACCCGTTCTCCTCAGTGGACACACGGCGGAATCGCACTCGGTCCCAAGCCCAGAAGCTACCGCGTAGATATGAACAAGAAGACCAGAAGAGTTGCTATAATCAGCGCACTCTCCGCTAAGGTCGCAGCAAACGAAATAATAGTTGTGGACAAGATCACTACCGAGGATTACAAGACCAAGACTATGGTCAATATGCTCGCCGCTGTCGGCGCAGGCAAGAAGTCGCTCGTTGTTCTCTCCGAGAACGATAAGCGTGTTGTTAAGTCCTTTGACAACATCCCCGGCGTAAAGACCACGCCCTCTACTATAATCAGCGTATACGATCTCATCAACTGCGACACCGTAGTTGCAGATCAGAACGCAATCAAAACTATCGAGGAGGTATATGCTTAAATGAGAACCGCATACGATATCATTCTCGCACCCGTCGTAACCGAAGCAAGCATGGACGGACTTGAGAAAAAGAAATATACCTTCAAGGTAATGAAGGACGCTACCAAGCCTGAGATCGCAAGCGCAGTCGAAGAGATCTTCAAGGTAAAGGTCGCAAGCGTAAATACCATCAATATGAAGAAAAAGCCCAAGAGACTCGGTGTACACTCCGGATATACCTCTGAGTGGAAGAAGGCAATCGTTACCCTGACGGCTGACTCCAAGACCATTGAGTTCTTTGACGGCATGATTTAAGGAGGAGTAAAGAAATGGCAGCAAAAATTTATAAGCCTACTACTCCGGGTCGCAGACAGATGTCTGTCCCCTCGTTCGATGAGGTTACCAAAAAGACCCCTGAGAAGAGCCTTCTCGACGTACAGAAGAAGCACGCAGGCCGTAACAGCTACGGAAGAATCACTGTTCGTCATAAGGGCGGCGGAAACAGACAGAAGTACAGAATCATCGACTTCAAGCGCGATAACGATGCTCAGGCAAAGGTCATCGGCGTTGAGTACGACCCCAACAGAACGTCGTATATTGCTCTGGTTGAGTACGAGGACAAGAAGAAGAGCTACATCATCGCTCCCGCAGGTCTTACTGACGGCGACGTGATCGAGAACGGTGCAAACGCGGATATCAAGCCCGGTAACACTCTTCCCATAGCAAACATTCCTGTCGGTATCCTCATCCACAATATCGAGATATACCCCGGAAAGGGCGGTCAGCTCGTTCGCAGCGCGGGCGCAGCTGCTCAGCTCATGGCAAAGGAAAACGGAATGGCACAGGTCAGACTTCCCTCCGGCGAAGTAAGACTCATCAGACTTGACTGTAAGGCAACTATCGGTCAGGTAGGCAACATTGAACACGATACGGTCAAGATCGGTAAGGCAGGTAGAAAGCGCCATATGGGCATTCGTCCTACCGTACGCGGATCGGTAATGAACCCTTGCGATCACCCTCACGGTGGTGGAGAAGGAAGATCTCCGATCGGACGTCCCGGTCCTGTAACCCCTTGGGGCAAGCCTGCTCTCGGATATAAGACGAGAAACAAGAAGGCAAGAACCGAAAAGTTCATTGTTAAGCACAAGAACGGCAAATAAGAAGGAGGCATAGATAAATGAGCAGAAGCCTGAAAAAGAGCCCTTATGTAGAGGCAAAGCTTTATAAGCGCATTGTGGCTATGAATGAGAGCGGCGATAAGAAAGTTCTCAAGACATGGTCGAGAGCCTCCACTATTTATCCCGACTTTGTCGGACACACGATTGCCGTACACGACGGCAGAAAGCATATCCCGGTATACATCATCGAGGATATGGTAGGACACAAGCTTGGCGAATTCGCACCGACCAGAACCTTTAAGGGTCACGCCGGATCGAAGACCACCAAGAAATAATTGAAGGGAGGAAATTTGAACAATGGAAGCAAAAGCATATCTCAAATTTGTGAGAATTACTCCCCGTAAGGTTCAGATAGTTCTCGACCTTATCCGCGGAAAAAATGTCAAGGAAGCAATGGCTATCCTCAATCATACACAGAGAGGTGCATCCCCGCTGGTTGCTAAGCTCCTCAAGAGCGCAGTGGCAAACGCAGAGCACAATTTCCAGATGAACACTGACGCTCTGTACGTATCTCAGTGCTTCGTATGCCCCGGACCTACTCTTAAGAGAGGTCAGGCAAGAGGTAGAGGCGGATATGACCGTCTCCTTAAGAGAACCAGCCACGTCACCATCGCTGTAAAAGAGAAATAATCGAAGGAGGTTAATGCTGAATGGGTCAGAAAGTTAATCCGCACGGTCTTCGTGTCGGAGTTATAAAGAACTGGGATTCCAGATGGTACGAAAAAGATGAAAAGTTCGGCGATACTCTCGTATCCGACTATAACATCAGAAAGTACATTCTGGAGAAATTCAAGGAAAGCGGCGTACCGAAGGTAGAAATCGAACGCGACGCATCCAGAATCAGAGTATTCATCTACTGCGCAAAGCCCGGAACCGTTATCGGTAAGGGTGGAGCAGAGATCGAAAAGATCAAGGCAACCATCGAAAAGATGGCAGGCAAGCCTGCTTCGGTAAACGTAATCGAAGTAAGACAGCCCGATCTTAACGCACAGCTCGTATCCGAGTCTATCGCTGCTCAGATCGAACGCAGAATCGGCTTCCGCCGCGCAATGAAGCAGGCAATCGGAAGAACCATGCGTCTCGGCGCGAAGGGAATCAAGATCATGTGCTCGGGTCGTCTCGGCGGCGCAGAGATCGCAAGAAGCGAGCAGTACCATGAGGGAACTATTCCGCTTCAGACTCTCAGAGCTGATATCGAATACGGCTTTGCAGAAGCACACACAACTTACGGAAAGATCGGTATCAAGGTATGGATCTTTAAGGGCGAGGTTCTTCCGGATGTTAAGAAGAAGTTCACTACTATCCGCACAGATATGAACCCCGCAAGACCTGATCGCCGCGATCGTAAGCCCGGCGAACGCCGCGGAGAGCGCCGTGACGGAGACCGTCGCCCGCAGAACCGTGGACAGGGACGTCCTCAGGGAAACCGTCCCGCTTATCAGGGTAGAAATAACGCCGGTAAGGAAGGGGGCAACAAATAATGTTAATGCCGAAGAGAGTTAAGTACAGACGTGTTCAGCGCGGCAGACTCAAGGGTAAGGCACAGCGCGGAAACACCATCACTTACGGAAACTACGGTCTTGTTGCTCTTGAAGGCGCTTGGATCACCAGCAATCAGATCGAGGCAGCCCGTATAGCAATGACCAGATATATCCGCCGTGGCGGTAAGGTCTGGATCAAGATCTTCCCCGACAAACCTATTACTGAAAAGCCCGCTGAAACTCGAATGGGTTCCGGTAAGGGATCTCCCGAATACTGGGTAGCAGTTGTCAAGCCCGGTAGAGTAATGTTTGAGATGGACGGAGTTGCTCCCGAAATCGCAAAAGAAGCAATGCGTCTCGCATCTCACAAGCTGCCGATTAAGTGTAAGTTTGTTATGAAAGAGACAAACGATGTTGTTGAGGAGGGATAAACGTGAAGGCAAGTGAAATCAGAAAGATGAGCGTTGAGGAGCTCGAAAAAGAGCTTGCAGGACTCAAGGAAGAACTGTTTAACCTGCGCTTCAAGCACGCTATAAACCAACTCGACAATCCCCACAAGATAGCTGACGTTCGTAAGGATATCGCAAGAGTTATGACTATTCTTCACGAACTCAAGGCTCAGTGAGTAGGAAGGAGATAAGTCGTGATGGAACAGACAGCGCGCAATCTGCGCAAGACAAGAGTTGGTAAGGTCGTAAGCAACGCAATGAATAAGACCGTCGTTGTAGCGATCGAGGACAACGTAAAGCATCCGAAATACGGAAAGATCATAAAGCACACCCTTAAGGTACACGCACATGATGAGAACAATCAGTGTGATGTCGGTGATAAGGTACTCATTATGGAAACAAGACCGCTTTCCGCAACCAAGAGATGGCGCCTTGTTGAAATAATTGAAAAGGTTAAGTAAACACGTGAAAGTAGATACAACAAAGATTGTATTGAAGTAAGGAGGAAAACGCACAGTGATTCAACAGCAGTCATATATGAAGGTCGCTGACAACACCGGTGCGAAGGAGCTTATGTGTATACGAGTACTCGGTGGTACCGGCAGAAGATACGCCGGCATCGGAGATGTCGTAGTCGCAACCGTTAAAAAGGTAGCTCCCGGCGGACAGGTAAAGAAGGGCGAAGTTGTTAAGGCTGTTATCGTAAGAACAGTCAAAGGCGTTAAGCGCGCGGACGGCAGCTACGTTCGTTTCGATGATAACGCAGCGGTCATCATCAAAGAAGATAAAAACCCCAGAGGAACCCGTATTTTTGGGCCTGTGGCAAGAGAGCTTCGTGAGAAGGACTATCTTAAGATCCTCTCTCTCGCTCCCGAAGTACTTTAAGGAGGTATCGTCAGAATGGCAAGAATGCATGTTAAGACCGGTGATATCGTAGTAGTACGCGTGGGCGATTACAAGGATAAGTGGAAGGTCAGCGAAGACAAAGAAGGAAACGAGACCAAGAAAGAGCGTAAGACAGCAAAGGTCATCGCAGTTTCTCCCGAAGAGGGCAAGGTAATCGTTGAGAACGTAAACAAGGCAAGTAAGCACGTTAAGGCAAGAAGACAGGGCGAGCAGTCGGCTATCGTTAAGGTAGATGCTCCCGTATACGCTTGCAAGGTACAGCTTTACTGCCCCAAGTGTGACAAGGGTGTCAGAACTCATATCGAAGTTATCGACGGAAAGAAAGTCCGCGTATGCTCCGGTAAGAAGGCAGACGGAACTCCTTGCGGACATCAGTTTGACTAAGGAGGAGGAGTAAAAAATGGCTAGACTTAAGGAAACTTACAAGAGCGAAATTGCTCCTGCTCTTATGAAGAAATTTGAATACAAGAGCGTAATGCAGATCCCTAAGCTCGATAAGGTTGTTGTCAACGTCGGCGCAGGCGATGCAAAGGAAAACGCAAAGGTGATCGATACCATTATCGACGAGATCACTCTCATCACCGGACAGAAGGCAGTTCCTACCTACGCTCGTAAGTCGGTATCGAACTTCAAGCTCCGTCAGGGTATGAAGATCGGTGCAAAGGTAACTCTCAGAGGCGACATTATGTATGAGTTTGTTGACAAGCTCTTCAACTTCGCACTCCCCAGAGTCCGCGACTTCAAGGGAATCAATCCCGATGGCTTCGACGGCAGAGGAAATTACTCCCTCGGTCTTAAGGAGCAGCTTATATTCCCCGAGATCGAGTACGATAAGATCGACAAGATCCGCGGAATGGACATCGCATTCGTTACAACGGCAAAGACCGACGATGAGGCAAGAGAGCTTCTTGCTCAGCTCGGCGCACCGTTCGCTAAATAATGGAGGATAGATAAAGATGGCAAAAACATCAATGAAAATTAAGCAGCAGAGACCGCAGAAGTTCTCCACCCGTGAGTACAACAGATGCAAAATCTGCGGCCGTCCCCATGCTTATATGCGTAAGTACGGAATTTGCCGTATCTGCTTCAGAGAGCTCGCATACAAGGGCGAGATCCCCGGAGTAAGAAAAGCTTCTTGGTAATAAAACTACCACGGAGATGTAACAAAACTCCGTCTTATCGGCAGGAAAGGATACTTTAACCGCCGATTTGCAGCCCGACGGAAAAAGAGGGCAGCAAGAAAAACACTTGCATAACAGGAGGAAAGAAATATGCAAATATCAGACGTAATTGCGGATATGCTCACAAGAATCCGTAACGCAAACAACGCAAAACACGAAACCGTAGATATTCCCGCTTCTAATATGAAGAAGGCAATCGCTGACATTCTTCTCGAGGAAGGCTACATCAAGAGCTATCAGGTGATCGAGGATGGCAAGCAGGGAATACTCAGAGTAACACTCAAGTATATCGGTAAGCAGAAGGTTATCCAGGGACTTCGCAGAGTTTCTAAGCCCGGTCTTAGAATCTATGCAGGATGCGAGGATATGCCTAAAGTCATGAATGGACTCGGCATTGCTATCGTTTCCACCTCCAAGGGTATCATGACCGACAAGAAGGCTCGTAAAGAGAACGTCGGCGGCGAAATACTTGCATTTGTATGGTAAAGAAGGGAGCATAAAGAGATGTCAAGAATAGGAAGAAATCCCATTAAGGTTCCCGCAGGTGTAAGTGTCGATATAGCTGAAGGTAACCTCGTTACGGTAAAGGGTCCTAAGGGAACTCTTACCCAGCAGTTCAGAAATGAGCTTGCTATCGAAGTAAAAGACGGCGAGATCCTTGTTTCCCGTCCTAACGACGAAAAGTTCAACAGATCCATTCACGGACTTACCCGTACCCTTATCAACAACATGGTAGTAGGCGTAAGCGCGGGCTACGAAAAGAAGCTCGAGATCGTCGGCGTCGGATACAGAGCCGCAAAGGAAGGCAACAAGCTCCAGCTCAACCTCGGTTATTCTCACGGAATCACCTTCGTTGAGGGAGACGGAATCACCTTCCAGGTTCCCGATGCAAACACGATCATCGTAAGCGGTATCGACAAGCAGCTCGTAGGTCAGGTCGCAGCCAATATCAGAGGCAAGAGACCTCCGGAACCCTACAAGGGCAAGGGTATCAGATACACCGGTGAATATGTCCGCCGTAAGGCCGGAAAGACCGGTAAATAATGAAAGGAGTGGATTAAGATGGTATCAAGAAAGGATTCCAATAAGCAGCGTCTTAAGAGACATGCAAGAGTCAGAGGAAAGATTTCCGGAACGGCAGAATGCCCCCGTCTTTGCGTATATCGTTCGAACGCTAACATTCAGGCGCAGATCATTGATGACGTCAATGGTGTAACGCTTGTATCCGCTTCCTCATATGAAAAAGACTTTGAAGGTGGTAGCAATAAGGAGAGCGCTAAGAAGGTTGGCGCACTTATCGCTGAACGTGCGATCGCAGCAGGAATTTCCGAGGTGGTCTTCGACCGCGGCGGATATCTCTACCACGGACGCGTATTTGAACTTGCTGAGGGCGCACGCGCCGCAGGCCTCAAGTTCTGATAAGGAGGAATAAAGATGGCAAAAAGAATAGATGCGGCAACGCTTGACCTCCAGGAAAAGCTTGTCAAGACAAAGCGTGTATCCAAGACCGTAAAGGGTGGACGTATTGCCAGCCTCGCTGCTATAATGGTTGTCGGAGATGGAAACGGACACGTAGGATACGGACTCGGAAAGGCAGCCGAGACTCCCGAAGCAATCCGCAAGGGAATTGAGGATGCAAAGAAGAATATGATCGAAGTACCCCTTAAGGGTACCACGATTCCCCACGAGGTAATCGGAGAATTCGGAGCAGGAAAGGTAATGCTTAAGCCGGCACCCGAAGGAACCGGAATAATCGCCAGCGGAACCGTTCGTTCGGTTCTCGAGCTTGCGGGAATCAAGAACGTCAGAGCTAAGTGCCTGCGCTCTACTAACCCCACCAACGTAGTTAAGGCTACCTTTGAGGCACTTCGTATGCTCAGAAGCGCAGAAGAAGTTGCACAGATGCGTGGCAAGAGCGTAGAAGAACTTTGATAGGGGGAAACAAGAATGATTAAAGTAACACTTGTTAAGAGCCTTATCGGAGCAATTCCGAAGCAGAAGGCAACAGCAGCGTCGCTGGGCTTCAAGAAAATCGGCGATAGCATAGTTCTGCCTGACACGGACGCTACTAAGGGAAAGATCAATGTCATTTCCCACCTTGTTAAGGTAGAAGCAGCCGAATAATTCTAAATCAAAGACTAAAAATCTATGAAGGAGGAGAAACAATGAAGCTCCATGAACTTTCAGCACCTGAAGGCTCCGCAAAGAAGGCTTGGCGTAAGGGCAGAGGCCCCGGATCCGGAAACGGTAAGACTGCCGGAAAAGGACATAAGGGACAGAATGCTCGTTCGGGCGGCGGCGTACGTCCCGGATTCGAAGGCGGACAGATCCCGCTTTACAGAAGACTTCCTAAGAGAGGCTTCAACAATAAATTTGCAAAAATTTATAGCATAATCAATGTTGAAACGCTTAACGAGCGTTTTAACGACGGTGACACTGTCACTATCGAAGTGCTTTGCGAAAAAGGAATTATCAGCAAGGCAAACGACGGACTCAAGGTACTCGGACGTGGCGAGATTACCAAAAACTTGACGGTCTGCGCAGCTGTCTTTTCGGCTGCCGCTAAAGAAAAAATTGAAGCGGCTGGCGGAAAGGTAGAGGTGATCTAAGTGAAAAAGTTTTTCGGTAGAATAAGAGATGTATGGGCAGCAAAAGACATTCGTGTAAAGATCCTTTTCACAATGTTCGTTCTTGTTCTCTACAGACTCGGTACCGCAATACCCGTACCTTACGTTAAAAATGAACTTCTTCAGAGCCTCTTCAGCGGAAGCGGTATATATAGCGGAACTATCTTCCAGTACCTCAACGTACTTAACGGTGGAGCATTGGCAAGCGCAACTATCTTTGCACTCGGTATTTCCCCTTATATTACCGCGTCGATCGTAATGCAGTTGCTTGCGGTCGCTATTCCGGCTCTCGAAAGAATGTCCAAGGATGAAGAAGGCAAAAAGAAGATATCTCAGATCACAAGATATGTGACTGTAGGTCTCGGCGCTCTTACCGCATACGGATATTTCGCTATCCTTAAGTCTCAGGGCGTTCTCTACAGAGATGACTTCTTTGCAGGCCTCGTTATCGTATTTTGCTTCGGTGCAGGTGCCGCAATCGTAATGTGGCTCGGTGAAAAGATCAATGAGTTCGGTATCGGAAACGGTATCTCTATGATCCTTTTCGCTAACATCGTAGCAAGCTTCCCGACTCTCGTCGGAACCCTTATTGAGATGCTTAAGGATTGGGTAGGCGTTGGTATAACCGCTATCATTACGATCCTTGTGGGCGTTCTCATTATGTACGTTATCGTAGTTGTAACCAACAGTGAGCGTAGAATCCCTATCCAGTACGGCAAGAGAGTCGTCGGAAGAAAGGTTTACGGCGGACAGAATACCAATCTTCCCCTTAAGCTCGCGATGGCAGGCGTTATGCCTATAATCTTCGCGTCTTCGATCGCATCCCTTCCCGCAACTATCTGCATGTTCTTCGGAATCACCTCCGAGAGCGGCGGATTCTGGGGATCCTTCCTTAAGACGTTCGACTCTTCGTCGATCCTCTACCTCGCTATCTATCTTGTTCTTATCGTAGCATTCGCTTACTTCTATATCATGATCTCCTTTGATCCTGTTGAGGTTTCCAATAACCTTAAGAAGAATGGCGGAATGATCCCCGGTGTTCGTCCCGGTGAGCCTACCGCTGCGTATATCAAGAAGATACTTGGAAGAATCACCTTCATCGGTGCGCTTTTCCTCTGCATCGTAGTAGGTGTACCTATGCTTGCAAACAGCATACTTCATCTCTTCTATTCGCTCGATATCAATTCGACTGCAGCGGCACAGCAGCTTCAGGCTTCGTTCGTTAACCGCCTGTACTATAACTACAACTTCGCACAGTTCGCTAACCTCGGTTCCTCGATAATCATCGTTATCGGTGTTATCCTTGAGACCGGACGCGATATCGAGTCTCAGCTCACAATGCGTAATTACAAGGGATTCCTTCAGTAATATTTTTTCTGCGAAAGAGGGTAAAGAAAATGAAAATAATGTTTCTTGGTGCCCCCGGCGCGGGAAAAGGCACGCAGGCTGAGATAGCATCTGAGAAATTCGGTATCCCCGCGATTTCTACGGGCGCTATAATCAGAGAGGCAATCAAGACCGGAACTCCTATGGGTGTTGCCGCAAAGCAGTACACGGAGCAGGGAGCTCTCGTTCCCGATTCGGTCGTTATTGGTATCATTAAGGAGAGACTTGAAAAGGACGACTGCAAGAATGGCTTCATTCTTGACGGGTTCCCCCGTACCGTCGCCCAGGCAGAGGCTCTCGACGAGCTCGGAGTTGAGCTTGACGTTGTCGTAAGTATCGAAGTATCCGACGAAAAGATCGTTTCCCGTATGAGCGGACGCAGAGTCTGCGATAAGTGCGGAGCAAGCTATCATGTCGAATATAAGCCGTCCAAGGACGGAAAGACCTGCGATAACGACGGATGCGTTCTTACCATGCGTAAGGATGATAGCCCCGAGGTCGTTCTCAGCAGACTTCAGATTTATCATGAGTGTACCGAGCCGCTTAAGGACTTCTATCTCGCCAAAGGCAAGCTTAAGCTTGTAGAAGGACAGGAAGAAGTCGCAGACACTACAAGGCTCACGCTCGAGGCGCTCGGCGGTAAATAATGATACAGCTGAAAAACGCACATCAATTAGCCATAATGAAAGATGCCGGTAGAATAACCGGCGAAGCACTTGCTCTTGGCGGTGAACTCGTAAGTCCCGGTGTAACGACCGCGTATATAGACACTATGATTCGCCGCCATATAGAAAAGTGCGGAGCAACGCCGTCATTTCTCGGATACGAAGGTTTTCCCGCAAGTGCCTGCATAAGTATAAACGAGCAGGTCATTCACGGGATCCCCTCCGAGAACGTGATCCTTAAAGAGGGCGACATCGTCAAGATCGACGTTGGAGCTTACTATAAGGGATTCCACGGAGACAGCGCAAATACCTTCAGGTGTGGAAAAGTCAGTGAACTCGCAGATCGTCTTATAGAGGCGACAAAAGACAGCTTTATGAAGGGTGTCGAGCAGATCGGTCCCGGAAAACGTCTCGGAGACGTTGGAAGCGCGATCGAGCAGCGTAACCTCGAAGACGGATTTTCCGTGGTTCGAGATTTCGTAGGACACGGAGTCGGTAAGGAATTACACGAATCTCCCGAGGTCCCCAATTACGGAATACCCGGACGCGGTATAAGACTTGTTCCCGGAATGGTGATCGCCATAGAACCTATGGTATGCACGGGTAGCGGCAGAGTCCTCGTAAAAAAAGACGGATGGACTGTCGTGACAACTGACGGTGGGCTTTCTGCTCACTATGAACACACGGTAGCGATAACCGATAACGGTCCCGTATTGCTTACCGCAATATGAGAGTATCGGAACGCTAAGCAAAAAAAGAATAAACTTGAGCGGATGTTCTGCAAAAAGCTTGTAGAGAAAATACCGCCAAGCAGATCAGGAGGGATTGTTCTGCCTAAAGATGATGTAATTGAGTTTGAGGGTACGGTTGTGGAGGCACTCCCGAACGCGACCTTCAAAGTAAAACTCGCTAACGGACATATGATAACAGCACATCTGTCCGGAAAGCTCCGAATGAACTATATCTGGATACTTCCCGGAGACTCGGTCAAGGTAGAGGTTTCTGTCTATGACCTTACCAAGGGACGTATCACATGGCGTTCAAAATAGTCAAAATTCAGAAAGGATTGGTGACAAACAATGAAAGTAAAACCATCCGTTAAAAAGATTTGTGATAAGTGCAAGATCATAAAGAGAAAAGGTAACGTAATGGTTATATGCGAGAACCCTAAGCATAAGCAGAGACAGGGTTAATTAAAAGAGAGGTGAAAAACTGAATGGCACGTATAGCTGGTGTTGATATTCCTAACAACAAGCGCGTAGAGATCGCCCTTACCTATATTTACGGAATCGGCAGAAAGAGCGCAAACGACATTCTCGCAGCTACCGGTATCAATCCCGATACTCGCGCAAAGGATCTTACCGATGATGAGATCAGTAAGCTTCGTGACGAGATCGAAGCAAACTACACCGTAGAGGGTGACCTCCGCCGTGATGTTTCGCTTGAGATCAAGAGAATGATAGAGATCAACTGCTACCGCGGAATCAGACACAGAAAAGGACTCCCGGTAAGAGGTCAGAGAACTAAGACCAACGCGAGAACCAGAAAAGGTCCCGCAAAGACAATCGCTAACAAGAAAAAGTAAAGGAGTGATACCAAAAAGATGGCAAAAGCAGGAACAGCAGGAAAAAAGGTCATCAGAAAGCGCCGCGAGCGCAAGAATATTGAAAAGGGAACTGCTCATATTCGTGCGACCTATAACAATACCATCGTGACGATCACCGATACTAACGGAAACGCAGTATCGTGGGCATCGGCAGGAGAACTCGGATTCAAGGGCTCCAGAAAGTCCACTCCGTTCGCAGCACAGATGGCATCCGAGACCGCTGCAAAGGCAGCAATCGAACACGGAATGAAGACCATCGAAGTATTCGTTAAGGGACCCGGAAGCGGAAGAGAAGCAGCGATCCGCGCACTCCAGACCGCAGGCCTTGACATTACGATGATCAAAGACGTAACCCCTATCCCGCACAACGGATGCAGACCGCCTAAGAGAAGACGCGTCTAATCATAATAAGGAGGAAACAGACAAATGGCAAGATATACAGGTCCTGCATGCAAGCTCTGCCGTAGAGAAGGCGTAAAGCTCTTCCTCAAGGGCGACCGTTGCCTTACCGGAAAGTGCGCTATGGAGCGTAGACCGGTAGCTCCCGGCCAGCATGGTGCAGAAACTAAGAAACCCCGTGAATACGGAATGCAGCTTCGTGAAAAGCAGAAGACCAAGAGATATTATGGCGTTCTCGAGAACCAGTTCAAAGGCTATTTCGAGAAGGCAGATAATCAGGAAGGCGTAACCGGTGAAAACCTCCTCAGCCTGCTTGAGAGAAGACTTGACAATGTAGTTTACAGAATGGGTCTTGCAAGCAGCCGCAGAGAAGCACGTCAGTTGGTTCTTCACGCACACTTCACCCTCAACGGAAAGAAGGTAAATATTCCTTCGCTTATTGTAAAGCTTGGCGACGAGATCGCACTCAAGGACAGCGTAAAGTCTCTTGATAAGTTCGCAGGTCTTATCGAAAACATGCAGTCTCACGTTGCACCCGCATGGCTTGATCTCAACAAGGATAAAGCATGCGCAAAGATCGTAGCACTGCCCAAGAGAGAGGATATTGATTTTCCGTTTGACGAGCAGCTTATCGTTGAGTTGTATTCGAAGTAATAATCAGCCTCCAACGTGTTTATTACGGTGCAGTTAAAGCCGTACACCATCAAACGCAAAAAATAACAAGGAGGAACACTTAATGAAAAATATCGAAAAGCCGACTGTTGCAACTGAATTTGAAAGTGAAAACGGTAGCTTTGGCAGGTTTGTCGTAGAGCCTCTTGAGCGCGGCTACGGAACGACCATAGGAAACTCGCTCCGCAGAGTTCTGCTCAGCTCCCTTCCGGGTGTCGCAGTAGTATGCGTCAAGATCGACGGCGTTCTCCATGAGATATCGACTATTCCGGGCGTCAAGGAAGACGTACCCGAGATCATACTCAATATCAAGGGAATCGTTGCAAAGCTTTACACCGAAGGCGCTAAAATGGCGATCATCGACGTGACCGGACCTGCAGAGGTAACGGCAGGAAATATCAAGCAGGATGCGGATATAGAGATCCTCAATCCCGATCTTCATATAGCTACGCTCAGCGATAACGCACATCTCTACATGGAGCTTACGTTCGATCACGGTCGCGGCTATGTTTCTCAGGAAAAGAACAAGCAGAGTAATTCTCCTGTCATCGGTCTTATATACACCGACTCGATCTATACTCCCGTTTATAGCGTAAGCTATAAGGTTGAGAATACCCGTGTCGGAAATATCACCGATTATGACAAGCTCACGCTTGAAGTGCAGACAAACGGAACCATCTCTGCTAAGGATGCAGTATCCTATGGCGCCAAGATACTCAACGAGCACCTCAGTCTCTTTGTAAACCTCTCCGAGGAAACGGGAGACAGACAGATACTGATCGATAGCAATGCTACGGTCAAGGAAAAAGTTCTTGAGATGACCATTGAGGAACTTGACATGTCTGTTCGTAGCTTCAACTGCTTGAAGCGCGCAGGCATCAATACTGTAGAAGATCTTGTAAGCAAGACCGAGGAAGAAATGATCAAGGTCAGAAACCTCGGTAAGAAGTCACTTGATGAAGTGAGAGCAAAGCTTCACTCACTGGGTCTCGGATTCAAGCACGAAGACGAATGATCCGGCTATAAAAAGTTGAAGGAGGTAAAACTGAAATGCCAGGAACCAGAAAACTCGGCAGAACCACAGCGCATAGAAATATTATGCTCCGCGGACTCGTAACCTATCTGCTTGAAAACGGCAGAATCGAGACGACTGTAACCAGAGCTAAAGAAGTTCGCGCGCTTGCTGATAAAATGATAACGCTCGGCAAGACCAACACTCTTGCTGCACGCCGCCAGGCACTTGCTTTCATTACTAAGGAGGATGTCGTAAAGAAACTTTTCGACACTATCGCTCCCAGTTATGAGAACAAGAACGGCGGTTACACCGCAATTTACAAGCTCGGACCCCGCCGTGGAGACGGCGCAGAGATGGCAGTGATCACTCTCGTTGGTTACGAGGCTCCCGTAAAGAGCGAAGAGGATAAGAAGGCATCGGCCAAGAAGGTCGAGGCTCCCGCTATCGAGAACTAAGCCGAATTTCAAATCGAAATATCCCATCGGAAAACTCCGATGGGATATTTTATTATATGGATTATTTGATATTTTCGTTATCCGCTTGACCGGGCTTACAGCTTATTTTTTGTATGTCAAGATCACGCTTGGAGCCACGGTCTACTATCGCAGTTATATTCATCATATCATCTACCGATAATAGTATCACGTTTTTGACCGTAGTTCCGAGAGATCTCAACTTTTTTTCGAGCCATGACGCTCCGAGTCCGCAAAGCTTTAAATTGTATGGACGGATCTTTCCGTTTATTATAATGTCATATACCATTCTACTGTCATCGGATGATATGCTGCCCTTGGACAATACCGATATTTTTCCGTTGTTTTCGAGTATTGCACATTCAATGTCCGAAATGTCAAAATATCCTTGAACACGAAGCTCACTGACAAGCTCGTCGACTGTCAACCTGTTTCGCCGTAGCTCTGAGATCCGTAGCTTTCCCTTGTGTATTATATAGGACGGCCTTCCTTCAAAAATATTTCGTATAACAATGTTTTTTTCGCTGAAAAATGGAATTATTATCTCAAAAGATATTATTAGAAGTATCGGAATTATCGCGCGTTCTATAGGGATCTTGAAATCGATCATGGGTACTGCCGCTATTTCCGAGAGCAGTAGGGTAGTTATCAGCTCGGATAGCTCCATCTCTCCGAGCTGACGCTTTCCGAGGGCGCGCATAGAGAAGGTGATGAAAAAATATATCAGAACTGTTCGAGTCACAAGTCGGGTAAGCTCGTCTATTTTTTACACTCCTTTGCTTAGGTGATAATACGTAATAAAAATTCCCAAGGTTTATTTTTTCCAAAGATGAAAAAAATAAACCTCGGGAATGATCTCACATTGATTTATTTTATGAGATGACCCTTTACAAAGGTGTCAAGCACGTTCAGCTCGCTGTCGAGAATGATGAAATCGGCATCGTAGCCTACGGCAATGCGTCCCTTCTTTACTCCTATGCAATTTGCGGGAGTTTCGGAAGCCATTCTCAACGCATCAGCCTTCGGAATACCGAAGGATATCGCGGTGCGGACGCAGTCCATAAGAGTGGATGAGCTTCCCGCTATCGTTCCGTCGGGGAGAAAAGCGTGAGAATTTTTGATCACGTGCGGTCTCGAAAGGATCATGTATTCGCCGTCGGGAAGACCCGCGGGTGCAACGGAGTCGCTGATTATGACCATCCGATCGGGTCCGAAGGTGCGGTAAAGCATTTTGACGACCGATCCGTGAAGGTGGAACCCGTCGGTTATGACCTGAACGTATGCGTTCTTGTCGATAGCGGCTCCGATCGGACCGGGCGTTCTGTGATGGAGCGGAGGCATAGCGTTGAAGGTGTGGGTGAGACAGTTCGCACCTCTGTCGAATGCCTCGCAAGCGGTATCGTAGTCGCAGACTGTGTGTCCGAGAGCGACCGAAATGCCGCAGTTTTCAATGAATTCCATCGCGCCCTCAAGCTCGGGAGCTACCGTTATCATTTTGACGTTCTTGTAGGATCTGAATTCCTCAATGTCGGGAAGGCGGATCGCATCGGGATCCTGAGCACCGGCCGCCTTCGGAGAAACGAAGGGACCTTCGAGATGGATGCCGACTATGTCACAGCCGTTTTGAGGAAAATCAAGCTCGTTCACCGCACGGGTGAGGGTCGAGCGGGACGCGGTCATCGTGGTAGGAAGCCAGGACGTGGTACCGCTTTTTGCAAGATAGCGGCACATTTCGTTTCTTCCGTTGCCCTCCGTTGTGTCAAATGAAAGACAACCGTGAGCGTGGATGTCAAAAAGACCGGGGAAAATGTCCTTGCCGCCGACGTCGAATATCTCTGCGCCCTCCGGAGAGAGAAGCTCGGAATGTGGAAGTATATCGGATATAACTCCGTCATTTACGACAATGTCAACGAGCGATCGGTCGAAATAAGCGTTTTTTATTACAGCTTTCAAGGTAAAGACCTCCTTTGTTGAATATAATTTATTATATAATATTATTTTTGGATTTTCAATAGTTTTTTGCCGATTTTGAATGAAATGTAAATTTGCCGAATAAATAAAAATTAAATACTTAAAACTTGGTAATTCTGTTGCAAAAAAAAGGTTGCTGTGATATAATTAAAAAGGAGAAATAAGGTTGGCAGTCCTTAAAAAAATCAAGCACCGATTTAGTTTTCGACGAAATTCAATCAATCGTTGCTTGATTTTTTTAAGATTTTTGATATAATATCCTTGTACAGTGTTGTTGAAGGCGTTTGGTATGCTGGATGCAAAAATACTTGGCGAGCGTATAAAGAAGCTCAGAAAGCAGAGGGGGCTTACGCAGAGTGCGTTTGCCGACGATATGTAGGTCAGCTTTCAGGCGGTCTCGAATTGGGAAAGAGGAATAGCGCCGCCCGATCTTGATAATCTTAATAGAAACCAAGGTCTTGCACGGCACGGTCTACGCTGGGGCAAGGTCAGATTTTGTAGTAAAAGGCGGTGATACAGAATGTCCGATATTAGAAGACCGATCGCGGTAATAGATTCGGGACTCGGCGGAGTAAGCGTGCTTGCGTATCTGATAGAGCAGATGCCAAATGAGGATATCGTTTATTTCGGTGATACGCTCAACGCGCCCTACGGCTCTAAGGCTCAGGAAACGGTAAAAAATATCACGCTCGCCAATTTGAGAATGCTGATAGATAAATATTCGGTCAAGGCACTCGTTATCGCGTGTAATACCGCTACGGGCGCGGCGGCGTCAGCCTGCCGTGAGACATTTACCGACCTGCCGATAATCGGTATCGAGCCTGCGATCAAGCCGGCAGTACTAAAGAGCGGAAAGGATAATCCTAATATCCTCGTTATGGCAACTCCGCTCACACTCGCGCAGGAAAAATTCACCTCCCTTGCGGAAAAATATAACCCGAATTCATCTATAATCGCGCTTCCTTGCCCCGGACTTTCCGAGCTTATAGAAAGAAATGCCGATGACTCGGAAATAAGATCCCTGCTCGGTGAGCTCTTTTCGTCGATCGATATAATGAGCATCGACTCTATCGTGCTCGGATGTACTCACTATCCGCTCGTTGCCGATATTATAAAAGAATTCTTCAAGGATGCCTCTCTCTATGACGGGGGAAAGGGAACAGCAATTCAAACAAAGCGCAGACTTGAGGAGTGCGGAATTTGTACCGACTTTGATAAAAAAGGAAATATCCTCTTTTTAAATAGTGCAAACGATCCCGAATTTGAAAATTCAGCACGTAAATATATAAAAAAGATCAAAGGAGAAAAGTAAAATGAAAAGAATTGTTTCTGCTCTTATCGCGCTTGTAATGCTCGCATTGTCTCTTTTTGGCTGTGGAAACGGCGGCAAAAAGAATGACGACAAAAACAAAAATGAGGGACCCAAGGGACCTGTCTTCAGACTTGAAGATGATGAAATAAAGACCTTCAGTAACTATTTTGAGCTTGAAGAGGACTTCGGCTCGGGTATAGGCGACCCCTTTGTAATGAGATATGACGGTATGTACTATATGTACCCCTCGTCAGGTGATAGCAGTCAATTCCTTAAGTGCTGGACATCAAAGGATCTTGTCAACTGGGAATATGGAGGTATAGTTGGATACGACAGCGCATACCTAGGCGCGTATGCTCCCGAGGTTACCTACTTTAACGGAAAATTCTATATGTATTCGGCAACTCCCGAAGGTGATACACACAGATGTCTCGTCAGCGATTCTCCTCTCGGAATCTTCAAGATAGGCGATAAGGGAGCTCAGGGTAGAGCGATTGACGGACACGTATTTATAGATAACGACGGAAAATGGTATTTCTATTCGGCAAGCGGAACGGGAATTCAGGTTTACGAGATGCAGGAGCCGACGTGGATAGGAAATCCATCCAAGGGTAGCCTTGCTCAGATAAATGGTGCATGGACCGAAGGACCCATGGTGGTCTATCATGACGGCATATACTACCTTACCTATACGGGAAACCATGTTTTGAATAAAGCTTACAGGATACCGTACAGTATCTCTACAAGTGTTCCTTATTCGGGATATAGAGCGCCGAAGGATAATATCCTTCTTGTCAGTACGGAGGGTGAGCTTTACGGAACGGGACATAGCTCCTCGGTCAAGGCTCCCGATCTTGACTCTTACTATATCGTTTATCACACTTTACACAACGGACGAGTTATGAATATCGACAGAATAGTGTTCGAGGGCGAAACGATGGACGTTATGGGACCGACCACCGAAAAGCAGCCTTTCCCCTCGATGCCCGATATTTACGCGCATTTCGATGACCAAAAAGAACTTTCCGCGTTTGAGCTTTTAAAGGGCTCTGCAAAGATCTCGGGAGGAAGACTAAGACTTGCCTCCGGAAGCACAGTGCTTTCCAAGGACTCGCTCGGCGGAAATAAATTCACTCTTGAGGTCACTACCGCAAAGCTTGATAAAAATGCGACGGCGGGCGCAATATTCGGATACAAGGATAGCAAAAATTACGGAAGCGCAGCGTTTGACGTGGATAAGGAAAAGCTTATCATAACATTCGTTGTAAACGGCAAAAAGACCACGTACGAGAAGGCGCTTGTCAGAAGCTTCAATATGCCCTACGATTTTGATGCCGTTCAGGCAATCCAGGTCGAAAAGACGGGCAAGACATTTACCTTCTACGTAAATGACAGAGAGCTTTGTAAATATGAGAGCGATCTTTCGGGAAGCGGTAAGATCGGAATGTTCAGCGAGGGCGGAGAGGCAAGGATCGGCTATATCGGCGCCTCGGATGAGACCGGTGGAAGCAGTACCGCTGAATTCTATAAGCCCGTAGGAAAGCAAGCGGGAACGATTTTTGCGAGACTCTGCCTTGAGGACGATGAGGTCAAGATCTGTAAGGAACGTGATAAGACGACCTATGTCGAGGCAAAATACGATCAGTCGCTCAACTACCGTATATATGCGGCGTCGAACGGATATTATACGCTCGGCATGGAATACAGATCCGAAAAGGGAGCAGAGGTTGATATCTATCTCGACGGAAAGCTTGCAAAGACCATGAAGCTTAAGGCTGATAAAGGCTTTACCACCGAAGCCCTTTCCGGACTTAAGTGTACCGAGGGCAAGCACGTCATTACCTTCTACGTAAAGTCGGGCGAGCTCGATTTCAAATCGTTTACGATGCTTAAGACCGCCGAGGAGACAGTCTTTGAGCTTGATTTTAATAAGAATATAACGACCGGACTTCACCATTCGGACGGATTTGAATGGAAAAACGAGGACGGAGCTCTTGTCGGAAACCAGATCGGTAAGCGTACATACGGAGATTCCTCGTGGGCAGATTATACCTTCGAGGCAGACGTCACCTTTACCGGAAAAGCGGTAAGCGGCGGTCTGCTCGTAAGGACGAGTAATATAGCCGATACCTCACTTCTTAAGAATGTGAACGATCTGAATTCGGCTCAGATGTCCGAGCGAACCGTCAGCAATGGAAGAACATGGTTCCAGGGATATTATATCAAGTGCGGGGCAAAGACTATTTCGATATACAGATATAACTATGAGGCGGGAAATCCGTATACTGTCGATTGCAGCTTGAATCTTAACGAGACCTACCGCTTCAGGATAGAATGCGACGGCGCTCATATAAGGATCTACGTAAACGATAAGCTTTGTGCCGATTACGTTGACGATACCCCCTTCCTTACCGGAGCAGTAGGAGTGAAAACAGAAAATCACTTGATAAAGCTGGATAATGTGAAGGTGACGGTAAAGAACGATTAAGCTATGGTGTGATAAATATGGAAAACGAAGTACTTAAATGTCTTAAAGAAAGACGAAGCATAAAAAGCTATGATAATTCAAGAAAGGTAGGGGACACAGAGTTGTCCCTTATCCTTGAGGCGGGAACATATGCTCCCACGGGCAGAAACAGACAGTCCCCCGTGATGGTCGCAGTAAGAAATGCGGACGTTATCGACGAGATGTCGAAAATAAATGCCGAAATACTCGGAGCATCATCCGATCCATTTTACTCGGCACCCTGCGTTATCGTCGTTTTTGCCGATACTAATGTAAATACGGCAATTGAGGATGCCTCGCTCGTTATGGGCAACCTTCTTAACGCGGCGCATTCTCTCGGACTTGGTGCGTGCTGGGTGCATAGAGCAAAGGAGACCTTCGAGACCGAAAAGGGAAGGGCTCTTATGAAAAAATGGGGGCTCGGAGATAATTATGTCGGAGTCGGAAACTGTATACTCGGCTACAGAAATGCGGAAATGCCCGCTACACGTCCGAGAAAAGAAGATTATATAATAAGGGTCGATTAAGATTATGAAAAATCATTTTGTAAGGGTGCTTTCCATTTTTTTGCTGCTATCTATGCTCCTGCCTGCTGTTATCTCCTGTCGGGATAAGGATGAGGGCAGTAAAATCGAGATCTTCGGATCGGGACTTGCGGCCGTCAAGATCGACGGAAAATGGGGATATGCCGATAAAAACAACAGACTTGTCATAAAGGCGGTTTACGATGACGCGTTCGCTTTCTCTAATGACCGCGCGTGCGTAAAAAAAGACGGTAAATACGGATATATCGATCCGGACGGCAAGGTCGTGATCGATATTAAATACGATGGCGCTACGACCTTTTCCGAGGGCGTTGCGGTCGTGTCCGTGGACGGCAAGAGCAGATATATCGATAAAAAGGGAGATTATCTGTTCGATCAGGAGTTTGAATACGGCGCTCCTTTTTCGTGCGGACTCGCTTGCGTGAGGATCACCGAAAAATACGGTTATATAAATAAAAAGGGTAAGCTTGTTATAAAGGACGAGCTTTACCGCGCCGCTAATTTTTCCGAGGATCTTGCCGGATTTATGGATGAAAAAAGCCAAAAATGCGGATATATCAACAAAAAAGGCGAGATCGTAATAGATCCCGTCTATGACGAGGTTGGATCCTTTAACGAGGGAGTCGCGCGTGTGATAAGCGCTGAGAAGGTCGCTTATATAGACGTCACCGGAAGGGTAATGCTCACAAATCAGAAGCAGAATACCGATAGCTTCTATGAGGGTCTCGCAAGAGTTGCGGACGACGAGGAAAAGATGTGGGGATTTATCGATATTTCGGGTTCGCTCGTTATCAAGTGTCAGTATCAGTACGCGGGTAGATTCTCACACGGACTTGCGACTGCGTGCGATAAAGACGGCGGTATCGGATATATAGATAAGACAGGAAAATTCGTAATAAAGCCCGAGTACGATTTTTATATCGATAAGACCTCAATGGGCTTTGAATTTGAGGATGACGGATACGCTATCGTAATAAAGGACGGAAAGTTCGGAGTCATCGACACTAAGGGTAATCTCATACTCGACTGCATTTACGACGGGATCAACGGAGTAACGGCAAATCAGTGAAAGACAAAACCGTTTGCGGCTTAAGCCGCAAACGGTTATTTTATATAAGCTCAGAAAGTATCGTGCTTGATACGAGGAAACCTTCGGTCGTAAAGGAAATATGTCCGTCTTTTTCCTTCACAAATTTCGGAATATATGGGCGCACTCGCTCGAGAAGCTTTGATTTGGCATCGCTTCCGAATTTTTCACTGAGCACGGATAGATCGAGACCTTTTTCAAGACGCATCGAAAGAATGATGAATTCTTCGAGCAGATCGCTTTTCTCTATTTTGCTCGACTCGCAGGGAAGGGGAAGCTCACCATCTTCAAGCGATCTGATGTATTTTGCCGCGTCTCTTTCGTATGCGTACCGAACACCGTCCAGATAAGAGTGCGCGGCGGCGCCGAGACCGATGTACTCCTTGCCTTCCCAATAACGCATGTTGTGGCGCGAAAATTTTCCGTCTTTTGCAAAATTGCTTATCTCGTACCGCAAGTAACCCTTTGTTCTTAGCAGATCGCATGCGCGTGAGTACATCTCGCACTGAATATCCTCGTCGGGAAGCACGAGGTGCCTGTCACGACCAAGCGGAGTGTCTGGCTCTACTCTGAGACCGTAAAGTGATATGTGGTCGGGCGAAAGATCGCTGATTTTGTCAACGGATAAAAGAAGGGAGGATAGGGTCTGCTCGGGAAGTCCGTACATCAGATCTACGCTGATGTTGTCAAATCCCGCGTTTCTTGAAAGCGCAAAGCTTTCGCAAAAATCCTCAAAGCTGTGGATACGCGAGATCCGCTTTAGTTCGTTTTCGTGAACGCTCTGACATCCGAGACTTATTCTGTTCACCCCGCCTTTTCTCATGACCGAAAGCTTTTCCTTAGATAGAGTAGCGGGATTTGCCTCCATAGTGAGCTCGGCATCATCGCTTACGCTTAGATTTTCCGAGATCGAGCAGAGAAGTTTGTTTATAAGAGCGCTGTCAAGAATCGACGGTGTTCCGCCGCCTACGTAAATACTTGTAAAGAGAGCGTCCTTGTGCCTTTTCGAGATCATTTCTATGCTTTTGCAAAGAGAATCCACGTACCTTTCATGCAGATCGGATGAGGGCAGCGAATAAAAATCGCAGTAAGCGCATTTCGAGGCGCAAAAGGGAATGTGAAGGTAAAGTCCGAGATCTTTCATAAATCTAACCTTATATAAGTACGGGGAACCTTGTAAGTTCCCCGATCCTTTGCCTAAATTATTCGTCAAGCTTGAGTACTGCCATAAACGCTTCGGGAGTTACCTCTACGCTTCCGAGCATACGCATCTTCTTTTTTCCTTCCTTCTGCTTTTCGAGCAGCTTCTTTTTACGCGTGATGTCACCGCCGTAGCATTTTGCAAGAACGTCCTTGCGAAGAGCCTTGACCGTTTCACGCGCGATTATACGTCCGCCGATAGCCGCCTGGATGGGTATCTCGAAGAGATGACGCGGTATGTTTTCCTTGAGCTTTTCCGCGATCTTTCTTCCGCGCGTGTACGCCTTCGAGTCGTGCACGATGAATGAAAGAGCGTCTACTACGTCCCCGTTCAGAAGAATATCAAGCTTTACGAGCTTGCTCGGACGGTATCCGTCCATTTCGTAGTCGAGAGAGGCGTAACCCTTGCTTCTGCTCTTGAGCGCATCAAAGAAATCGTAGATGACCTCGTTCAGCGGAAGCTCGTAGAAGAGCTCGGCTCGCTTTTCGTCAAGATATTTCATATCCTTGAAGGTTCCGCGTCTGTCCTGACAGAGATCCATTATGGCACCGACGTATTCGGTGGGGGTTATGATGCTCGCCTTTATTACGGGCTCTTCTGCGATCTCTATCTCGTCAGCACCCGGATAATTGGAAGGATTGTCGATGTAAATGACCTCGCCGCCGCGGAGGGTGATCTTGTATATAACGCTCGGAGCGGTGGTGATTATGTCAAGATTGAACTCACGCTCGATCCTTTCTTGGATTATCTCCATATGAAGAAGTCCCAAAAATCCGCAACGGAAGCCGAATCCGAGTGCCGCAGAGGTCTCGGGCTCGTAGCTGAGGGAAGCATCGTTGAGCTTTAGCTTTTCAAGCGCATCACGCAGATCGCCGTATTTCGATCCGTCTGCGGGATAAATACCCGAGAAGACCATGGGAAGCGCTTCCTTGAAGCCTTCGAGAGGCTGAGATACGGGATCGTCTGCGTTTGTAACGGTATCACCGACACGGGTGTCGGAAACGTTCTTTATGCTGGCTGTGAAATAACCGACCTCGCCTGCCTCGAGCTGATCCTCCTTGTTCAGACCGAACGGAGTGAGCGATCCGACGTCAATGACCTCAAATTCAGAGCCTGTGTGCATCATTTTTATGCGGTCGCCGCTCTTTATTTTTCCGCTCATAACTCTTATATATACTACGACTCCGAGATATGAGTCGTAGTAAGAGTCGAAGATGAGGCAGGAGAGAGGAGCGTTGGGATCTCCCTTCGGAGCGGGAACGTCACGTATGACCGCTTCAAGCACGTCATTTATGTTCTGTCCCGTTTTTGCTGAAACTGCGGGACAATTTTCTGCGGGAATTCCGATTATGTCCTCGACCTCGTTTCTTACGCGGTCGACGTCTGCCGAGGGAAGATCGATCTTGTTTATTACGGGAACTATCTCAAGACCGTTCTCGTCGGCAAGATATGCATTTGCGAGAGTCTGCGCCTCGATCCCTTGCGTTGCGTCTATTACAAGAAGCGCTCCCTCGCACGCGTTAAGAGATCTTGATACCTCATAGTTGAAGTCAACGTGACCGGGGGTGTCGATGAGATTTAAATCGTAGGTCTCGCCATCCGATGCGGTGTATTTGAGCTTTACTGCACGCGCCTTGATGGTTATTCCGCGCTCTCGCTCGAGCTCCATGTTGTCAAGAAGCCGTGATTCCATTTCCCTCTGAGAGACCGCACGGGTAGCTTCAAGCAGACGGTCTGCGAGAGTCGATTTTCCGTGGTCGATGTGTGCTATTATTGAAAAATTTCTTATTTTTTGCTGTTTTTCGTTCATTGTGGACGTGTCCTACTGAAAATTTAATTTGTTTGATCGGTGTTTTGATCCGGATTCAGATCGGGATCCGGGTTTGGATCAGGGTTTGGATCCGGGTTTGGGTCCGGGTTTGGATCCGGGTTCGGATCGGGTTCGGGTTCGGGTTCAGGCTCGGGCTCGGGCTCGGGCTCGGGTTCAGGCTCGGGTTCGGGTTCGGGTTCGGGTCCTATGCTGACGACTATCGATACGTCGGTCAGATTCTTTGGGAATACCGCTCCTGCGTACGGGAACTGACTTACGACAAGTCCCGCCGCCACGGTATCCGAGTAAGCGTACGAGACCTCCTTAAGGGAGAGTCCGTTGTTTATAAGCAGAGTGCGGATCTGTACCGCGGTCATGCCCTTAAGCGAGGGCATGGTTGCGTACGAGATCTCCTGTCCCGTGCTTACGTATATGGTTATGCGCGTGTCCGAGGTTATATAAGCTCCCGCCTCGGGAAATGTTCTTATTACGTTTCCGGAGGGAACTGCCGGGTCCGAGAGCTTGACTGTCCTTGTCGGGAATCCGATCTTTTCAAGATCGATCTCGACCTGTCTGTAAGGCTTTCCGACGTAATTTGAAAGCGTTCTCATCGTTTCGCCGCTGCTTATATAGAGAGTTATATCGCACGGCTTCTGACCGGGTATGACGTTTCGCTTGACCCCCGCCTTGGGATTTTGCGATATTACGGTGTTCATGACGTAATCGGTACTTTCCTGCTCTATGACAGTGACCGAGTACCCGAGCTTTTCCATGTTTTCTATGAGCTTGTCATTGCACTCGATGTTGGTGAAATCCTCGACTACGAGAGTTCTCGCACCGTCATGATTGTTGCCGCTCATAGCGTCCGAAATGAAGTTGACGTAGACGTAGTAAACTGTCATGACCGCCACTAAAAGGCAGGCGAAAAGCGATCCCAATATTATCGAGACCGCGGACATGTGAGATGCCCTTGTCTTTGTTTTTACAACGACCACCTTTTTTTGCTTGGTCTTCTTCTTTTTTTCCTTTTTCGGCTTTTGGGTCGGGGCTACGTTCAGTACGGTATCCTCAAGATCGTTTGGCAGAGCAACGATGATGTCTCCCGCACCGGAGCTGGAGGATTCGAAAAAGCGGCTGTCCGCAGGGACCGAAACGAAATCGAATACCGCTTCGGGAGTTTCACTGAAGCGCCTGAGAGCCGCAAGCATCTGTCCCGCGTCGCTGAATCGGTCGTCAGGATTTTTTGCGATCGCACGCATTATTATCTGCTCAAGACCTTTCGGAATATCCGCGATCTCAGAGGGCAAGGTAGGATCGTTTGCGATCTGCATATATGCGACCTCGCTCGGATCGTCCGCTATAAAGGGAAGTCTGTTGCAGATCAGCTCGTAGAGCATTATTCCGACCGAATATATGTCGCTTCGAGCGTCGGTCGTCTTTCCGCTCGCCTGCTCGGGACTTATATAGTACACCGTTCCGATGCCCGTTTTGCTCGATGCGTTGCTCTGCGGATTGTAAAGTGTAGCGATGCCGAAGTCGGTTATCTTAAGTCGATCTCCTGCCGTAACTATTATATTCTGAGGCTTGATATCCCTGTGTACTATGCCCTTTGAATGCGTGTGATCGAGCGCGTCGAGTATCTGCATTATAAAATCAAGAGCCTGACCCTGAGATATCGGACCGTTTTCACTTACGTATTTCTTAAGCGTAGGTCCGTCGAGATATTCCATAGTGAGGAATTTGTGCTCTCCTGAAAGTGAGATATCGTAAATATCTCTTATATTGGGATGATAGAGTCTCGAAATGGCGCGCGATTCACTTTCAAAGCATCCGAGCGCAGTCTCGTCGGCGGCAACGTCGTCCTTGAGCATCTTAAGAGCGACGTCGCATTTTTCGACTTCGTCGTACGCAAGAAAGACGACTGCCATCCCGCCTACACCGAGCATCTCCTTTATTTCATAACGGTCATTTATGACCATTCCTATATACTTATCAAACTGAGTCATACAGACTTGTTACCTTTCTTTTTAAGCGAGTGCCCATTTTTCAGAGCAGAGGACCTATCACTATCGCCGTTACGTTGTCCCGACCTCCGCGCGATTTGGCAAGCGAGATGAGAGACTCGACCTTCTCTTTTGCGTCGGTATCTCTTGTAAGCACGGCTTCCATCTCGGCATCACTGACGTGAAGCGTGAGTCCGTCCGAGCATATGAGATAATATTTTGTTTTTGGTGGTACGGTTACCGAAATGTCGGGAGATACCGTCTCGTCGGTTCCGATCGCACGGGTGAGAACGTTTTTGTCAGGATGCTTTGATGCCTCGGCACGGGATATCATGCTCGTGTCCACGAGATACTGAACGAGTGAGTGATCCTCGGTGAGACGTACGATCCTTCCCGACGCGAGAGCATAAACTCGGCTGTCGCCAACGTGACAGACATAGGTCTTTTTGCCGATTATAAGCACGCACGCGATCGTCGTGCCCATCATCTCACTGCGAGTGCTTGAGATCGTTTCCATATAGAGCATATGATTCGTTCTCGCGATAGCCTCGCTTAGTATGTTTTTGACTACCGTGTCGTCGTTTAAAACGATCTTGCCCGATGCTTTTTTGTATTTTTCGAGATTTTTCGTGACGTATTTAACGAAGCAGTCGCGTGCGCTTGAGGAAGCGTGCGCGCCCGACGAGAGACCGCCCATGCCGTCGTAGACGGCAGCAAGGAGGACAGAGTCGGAAAGCTGCGTGATCGAAAAGCAATCCTGGTTTTCCTGCCTGACATTACCTATGTCGCTTTCACCGTAAAATAACAAAAATATCACCCGATTCCTGAAAAATGTTATGAGAATACCCGATATCAGACGTTTTCAGCCTCTGCCGATGCCTTTCTGCGGAGTTGTCCGCAGGACGCATCTATATCGGGACCGAGACGCCTGCGTACCGTGGCGTTTATTTTGAGAGAATTAAGTGTATCGCAGAATTTCTTCACGTCTTGCTTTGTTCCCGACGTGAAATTTCTTTCGCTGACGTGATTCAGCGGTATAAGATTTACGTGTATCGGTCTGCTTCCGAAATATTTTTTCAGCAGAGCGGCGAGCTTTCTTGCCTGCTCGGGAGAATCGTTTTCGCCCGAGATCAGAGTGTATTCAAAGGATATTCGCCTGCCGCTTTTGTCAAAATAGTCGCGGCACGCATTTAGAAGAGAGTCGATGTTGTATTTGTCATTAACAGGCATTATTCTCGATCTGTCCTCGTCGCAGCACGCATGAAGCGAAATGGAAAGAGTTATCGGAAAGCTTTCATTTGCAAGATCGTATATTTTCGGAACGAGTCCGCAGCTTGAAAGAGAAATGTGTCTGTAGCCGATATTGAGTGAGTCCTTACTTCCGACTATCTTTAAAAATTTCATTACGTTGTCATAATTATCGAGCGGCTCTCCGATCCCCATCATAACGACACCCGAGATGCGCTCACCGAAATCACGCTGGGCAGAGATTATCTGACCGAGTATTTCACCGGAAGAGAGATCGCGTATCCTTCCTCCTAGAGTCGAGGCGCAGAAGCGGCATCCCATACGGCATCCTGCCTGCGTCGAGACGCAGATGGTGTTCCCGTGCTCGTATTTCATTACGACACTTTCGATCAGTTGACCGTCATGAAGCTCAAAAAGATATTTTACCGTGCCGTCGATCTCGGATACTTGCTTTTTTGCAATCTTCGGATAAAAGAGGGGATACTGAGCGCCGTCCGAAAGCTTTTCTCTTAGCGATCTCGGAAGATTCGTCATCTCGCTCGGAGGAGCGCCGAGACAGAACCACTTGAGCAGCTGATCCGCTCTGAAGGGTGCCTCGCCTATCGAGGAAAGGACTTCTCTGAGCTCGTCGCGCGTAAGCGACAGCCAGTCGATTGTTTGCGTCATTTTATCGAAAACAGCGATTTTGAGGATCTTACAGAGCCTGAAAATCGTAATTTTACTCCTATTTTATATTTTATCACCATATTATAACATATAACCGTAAAAAAAGCAATGATTACGGGTAAATTTTTTGTTACCAAGGAAAAATTAAGCAAATGGCGATTAAATATGAATAATTTACAATTGATACATAAAAAAGTTATTTATTTTCGCTTAAAGCTATGATATACTAATAATGCTTGTAAGATGCTCGGCAATAGGATCACCGACCGGATCCTTGCCGATACTGTGATCTTAAAAAAATATTTCGTGTCGGAGAAAAGGAGAGCGAAATGAAAGAAAAGAGTACCTTGTCCGTAGCCCTTAAGGTTATCGGCGCGATCATTCTCGTTTCGGCTATTGCCGTTGTTGTTGCAGTTATCATCAAGAAGATTTCCGATAAGAAAAAAGCGGAGGCTGCGCGCAACTGTTGCGATGACGATTTTTGCGATTGCGGATGCGAGTGTGACTGCGAATGCGAGTGCGAGTGCGACGATTTCGGAGAAGTCGAGACCGCTGAGCCCGTAGCAGAATAAATATTTTATAGTCTGAAAAGGATCCTCGGAGCATATTCGGGGATCCTTTTGCTTTTGTTTCAGAAACGCGCACTTGACCTTTAGAGTAAAATATGATATAATGTAAGATACGATCAAGTGAAACCGAAAGAGAGAAATAAGAGATGAAATTTGCGGTAATAGGAAGCTTTTGGCTGTCGGAAAATATGATAAACGCTATAAAGATCACAGAAGGGGCGGAATATTACGCTCAGTATTCGAGAGATGCCGAAAAGGCAAAGGCGTTTTCTGATAAAAACGGAGGCGCGAAATGCTTTACGTCGCTTGCTGAAATGGCAAACGATCCCGAAATCGATGCGGTCTATATATCGTCACCAAATATGACTCACTACGCTTACTCGAAGCTTTTTATAGAGGCGGGAAAGAACGTTTTCTGCGAAAAGCCGATATGCGTGACCGCAGAAGAATTCAGGGAGCTTTGCGAGCTTGCCGATAAGAAGGGAGTCGTGTATGCGGAGGCTATGATGAACTATCACCTGCCGCAGATAGGCGGTATAAAGGCGGCTCTTGAATTTTCGGGCGACCCCGTTTCAGCACGCCTTGATTTTTCGCAAAGATCCTCAAAGCTTGAAAGAGTGAAATCGGGCGAAAGAATATCGACCTTCAATAAGGAGTGCTGCGGCGGTGCTCTCATGGATCTCGGCGTGTACTGTATCTATCTTGCCCTTGAGCTTTTCGGATATCCGAAAAAGATAAGCGCGTTTGCGCATTTTTGGGAGAGCGGTGTGGATATTGCGGATACTGTTATTCTTTCGTATGACAAATTTGATGCAGTGCTCACCTTTACAAAGCTTGCCGAAAGCGCTATACGAAGCGAGATAGTTTGTCGCGAGGGGACGGTATCCATCGGTCAGCCCGCACAGCTCCGCAACGTTTTTTATACCGATGCTAACGGTGAAAGGAAAAGGCTTTGCGAAACGCTCTCGCCTGTCGAGTGTATGGCATGCGAGCTTCGTGATTTCCTCTCTTACGCCGATCCGTGCAAGAGAGAAGAGTACTTGAGAGCAAGAAGACGCGCCGAGGAGGTGCTCACTGTAATGGATGAGGTGCGTGATATTATAGGATACGGTATAGAATCGGCAGGAATTTGAAAAGCACAGTCAAAATTCGCCAAAAAGATAAACTTTTCGGCAAAAAATCGTAAAAAATCATAAAATTCCGTGCAGTGTATTGACAAATACAAAAAAATAAGTAAAATATAATGAGGAAAAAAGGCAAAATCCGTAATTTAAAGGAAGGTAAGTAGATGCTTGCTGAAAAACTGAAATCAGTATTTTCGGGAAAAAAATCACTTTTTGGAGACGATCCCTCGTGTCGCTTCAGAAACGCCCGAAAACCGCTTGTGATCATAATAGCATCGGTGTGCGCTCTTCTTACGATCGTTACCGCACTTATACTTAAGTCAAATGCCGTAACGGCGCTCTCTGTCGGTATCGTTATCCTTTTGCTTACTGTTTTCACCTTTGAAAGGCGTAAGGAATTCGGAATGGTAAGGGTGAGTGTCATCGCACTTGTCTGGGCATGTCTGATATTCTGGATAATGCAGCTTGCCGCGACATCGCTGCTCAACAGGATCTTTTTGAGCGATATCTCCGGTAATATCACCAAAAACGAGTTCTTTGGTATTATGAGCGGACTCGTCCGTATCATTATGAACACGCTCATAATCTACTCACTTATAATGCTTATATCCGCGATATTCAGATCAATGAAGGTCGGACTTATCTCTGTCATGGTCGTTTCTCTTATAATCGGAGTGGCAAACAATTTCGTTGTTCAAAGCAGAGGTCGGGAGATAAGCTTTATAGATCTCAAATCTATCGGAACTGCGATGTCGGTCGTGGGTGACTATAAATTCAAGCTCGCCAAGGGATCGGTGCTCGCGATCATCCTCGTCGTCTTTGCTATAATACATATAATAAGATCCGATTATCCGAGCTTTCCCGGTATTAAAAAGCCGAGTAAGCATTTCGCTATCGCGCTTACGTCTCTTCTTCTTTGCGTCGGAACTGTTTTCGGCGGCATGTCCATAGGATACGCGTCGAGGACCTACCGTATGCAGGGTACGGAATATAACGGATATTATCTGAATTTCATATATTCAATAAAGAACTCGCGCGTAAAAACACCGGCGACCTATTCGCCCGGAGCGCTTATAAATGCTATAAAAAACAACGATTTTTCATCTATAACCTCTTCCCCCACGGCTAACGTCATAGTCATAATGAACGAGTCCTTTTCTGATATCAAGGGGATCTCCGATTCTCTTGAAAATTCCGAAGAGCTTGTCACCGACGTTGAGATACTTCCGTATTGGAATTCTCTCCAGAACGGGATCTTTACCGATGAAAACGGCAAAATCCAGTCGATAGTGAAGGGAAATGCGCTTTCCTCGGTCTACGGAGGAAATACGGCAAATTCCGAATATGAATTCCTTTCGGGAATATCAATGTCGTTCCTGCCCGAGGGAACGGTCGCGTATAACGGATCGGTCAAGGAAAGCAATGCGTATACGCTTGTAAACTTCTTTAACGACGCAGGATACCGTACGGTGGCGATGCACCCGGAAACTCCCGGAAACTGGAGCAGAAGCTCTATATATAAATACTATGGCTTCGATGAGATATATTTCAAGCCCGATTTCGTTCCCGATCTCGATAAGGATGATTATTTCCGCGGACACGTCAGCGATGCGGCAATGTACGAAAAGCTTATAGATCTTTACGAAAACAAAGAAGAGGGCGAAAAGTTCTTCACCTTTGCGATAACCATGATGAATCACGGCGGATATAACCATTCCTCATTTAAGGATACGGTCAAGGTCGTCGGTGATACTCAGAACGAGGCAGAGGAATATTTCTCGAGCATACACGAATCTGATAAGGCGCTTAAGGATCTTATCGATTATTTCAGCAATGTTGAGGAAGAGACTCTTATAGTATTTTTCGGAGACCATCAGCCTACGATGCCTACCGGATTTCTCGAGAGATATCTCGGAGTGTCTGCCAACGCAACGACCGAAGAGATGCTGAATATGTATACTATCCCCTATCTTTTCTGGGCAAATTACGAGATGGATTCGGATATAAAGGATACTACGACGAGTATCGGATTTATGTCAAGCGAGATGCTCAGCCTTGTTGGAGTGCGAAAGAGCAGCTTCTTCAATACCCTCGACAGTATAAATAAGCAGATAGTGGCGATAAACCATCTCGGATGGTACGGAGCTGACGGAAGGTTCCATTCCTTTAAGGATAAGAACGACACCTCGGTCACCGACAGCGAAAGAAAAGCGCTCGAGCTTTACGAGCACCTTGTCTATAACCTCGTGTTTGACGATAAGTACAGAATGGAGAGTATATTCGACACGCCTAAGTTATATCATAGCCCGATGATAGCTTGTGACGTTGTGGGCTTCAAGGATTTTCGTAAATCTCCGATACTGTATATCGCTCCCAAAAATGTTTAAAGTAAAAAACACCCGCAGAATGAAGCGTCTGCGGGTGTATTTGATTTTGCTTTGTCATGAAACGTTCAGCAGTATTTTTCCGTATTCGCTGAGAGAATCGGTAAGCTTGCTCCCGCCTATCGAGACTTTGATCTCACCGCTTGAAATGGGTGCTATGGTTCCCGGTGCGAAGGTGAATACTATCGAGTCGGCTCCGACGTACCAGACGTCTCCCGAAAGTGAAGCGATAAGCTTTTCGTGATTCGGGAAGAGAGCGAGATCTTCGGATCCGTCGAGATCTGAAATGGCATCAAGGATCACGTTTGTCGGATCGTTCATGATGGCGTCTATAGTGACGTTTGCTGAATCGAGAAGAATGTCGATATTGTAGTTAAAGCGTGTGATGCCGACGTTTCCGTCAGGAGATATTTCGGAAAAAACAAAGGTGATGCTGAAAAATTCAACAGAGAAGCGGTTTACCGTGTAGTATCCGGTGATCTGCGGTGGCACCGAAAAATCCCTGCTTGATCCCGTTTTGTAGGTCTCGGAGCGCTTTGATACGTAATTCTTTATCTCGTCCGACATTTGATCAAGCGCCGCGCTGAAGGCGCTAACGTCACCTGAGTCGTTCGCCTTGACACTCGGATACGTGTATCTCGTCTCGCAGAGAATGTCGCCGTCCGTGCCAACGAGCGTGTTTTTGACTACCGTTGGGGTTATCGACCAGTTTGGGATGTCCTCCTCGGGATGATGCGGACGGTCATTTTCCTCTTCAGAAGGAGGGTCTGAAATATCGGAATCGTCATTCTTGTCCTCGGAAGGTATACCCGGAATGCTTGGAGTAAAAAACAGAACGTCCGCCGAAATCATTATGAGCATAACAGTGACGAGCACGACAGATAAAGCTATCTTTAACGCGAGTGCTGCTTTTTTCAAATCCTCACCTCCGTAAAAAACTCTATAATGTATAATAACACAAAAAACGGGCATTTGCAACACTAATTACCAAAAAGTATTTGTAAAAATTATATAAATTAAAAATACGTTTGAGGATCGCGCCTTTTTCGAGATCTGACGCGCTTTGAAAATAAAATATAAATAATATTAAATTTATGGTAATACTGCGCTTTTTGTTGACAAAATCGCTTGTATCTGTTATAATATACGGTGTATGGTAAGATGTCCGATTAAGGATGTCTCATAAAATCCCGATAATAAGGAAGTGAAACGCGTGCCACTCGGTGAAAGCGATCTCGGCAATATTATAAACGGCGCTCTTTACGGCAACGATGCTCTGAAATCTATCGTTTCGGAGGATATCGCGGGCGGACGCTTCGTTCACGCTCTTATAATAGAGGGACCGCCGAAGAGCGGAAAGCTGACTCTGGCTCGCGCTATAGCGGCAACTCTTTCGGGAACTATGTCTGCCGCGGATAAGATTCTTCGCGGTATATCCGCAGACGTTTACGAAATAGCTCCGCGTGACGGACGAAAGACCCTCGGCGTAGATTCGATAAGGGAAATAAGAGAGACTGCATTCATAATTCCGAACGATTCGGACATAAAGGCTTATATAGTAAGATATGCTGACACGATGACCGTGCAGGCACAGAATGCTATGCTGAAGCTTCTTGAGGAACCGCCGAAAAACGTTTATTTTATGCTGCTTGTCGAGAATGCGTCCTCGCTTCTCGCGACAGTACGCTCAAGAGCGCCGATCGTAAGAATGCAGGTCTTTACGTCGGACGAGCTTCGTAAGTATCTTGTGGAAAAGAGCGTACGTGCCGCTGAAATGGCAAGAAGCGCGCCTGATGAGCTCGCCCGTATGATCGCAAGATCGGGCGGAAGCATCGGTGAGGCTCTTAGAATGATCGGAGACGGTGACAGATCGGCATCGCTCGCACAGCAGGTAGTCTCACTTCTCGATATCCTTTGCTCGGGTGACCGTTCCGAGCTTTACGTTTTCCCGTTTCCGATGAAAACAAGGGAAGAGGCGATAGAGTTTTTTTCGCTTCTCAGAGTCGCTCTGAGAGATATGTGCGCTCTTCGAAGCAGAGGAGAATGTCAGACTCTGTTCGGCGATGACAGTAAGCTCTCCGAGCTCTCGAAAAAGGTCGGGATCGAGGCTCTTCTCAGGTGTGAGCTGACCGCCTCGGAGATAGTTTCAATGCTTCGTATGAATCTTGCGCTCGGAAATATCAAGGTGCACGCATGCACGGCACTTGCGGGCGCGTTTTAACAGTAAACAAATGCCGTAAATAGTTATGTTTTAGGATGGTAATTTTATACAATGAGCGGATATAAAAATCATAGAAGATCCTTCGGCAAGCTCGAAAGATTTGATAAGGTGATCGAAAAGGAAAAGAATACGGTGACGGAGCCTGAGCTTCAAACCGTAAAAGTCGAGGAGGCTCCCGAAAAAGAGGTCGAGGCTCCCGAAAAGAAGCCGATCTATTTCGATAAGGAATATGAAAATATGCCCGATTTTTCCGAGGTGATAGGAGTTTCCTTCCGCGGGTCGGGTAAGATGTATTATTTTGCGTCAAGCGGAAATGTCGCTAAGGACGGCGATTACGCCATAGTCGAGACCGCACGCGGAGTAGAGTACGGCAGAGTCGTTATGACCAATAAAAACGTGGCAAAGAACGAGCTCGTGCTTCCTCTTAAAAACGTTCTTCGTATCGCGACTGCGGAGGATAACGCCCGCTTTGAGGAAAATAAGAAGAAGGAAAACGAGGCTTTTGAGATCTGCCAGAAAAAGATCGTTGCTCACGCGCTCGATATGAAGCTTATCGACGTTGAATATACATTTGATAATACCAAGCTTCTCTTTTATTTCACCTCGGACGACAGAGTCGATTTCAGAGATCTTGTAAAGGATCTCGCATCGGTCTTCAAAACGAGGATAGAGCTTCGTCAGATCGGAATACGTGACGAGGCGAAGATGATGGGAGGCCTCGGAGTGTGCGGAAGAGAATTCTGCTGCCATAGCTTCCTGCCCGATTTCGTTCAGGTGTCGATAAAGATGGCAAAGGAACAGAATCTTGCTCTCAATTCGGCAAAGATATCGGGTGCATGCGGACGGCTTATGTGTTGCCTCAGATATGAGTACGATACCTATCAGGAGGAGTCCAGAAGAACACCTAAGGTCGATAGCAGGGTAATAACCCCCGACGGACCGGGTAAGGTCACGGAGGCGAGACCGCTTCTCGGTCTTGTCAAGGTCGCTCTTGACGAGACTCCGACCGAGCAGAAGATATACGACAGAGAGCTCCTGCGTCCCGAGACAGAGGACGAATACAAGGATGCTCTTGAAAAGAAGGCGCTTCGTGAGAAAAAGGAAGCGGAGCGTGCTGAGGCAAAGGCGGCTGCCGCCGCGAGAGTGGCTGAGGCGAAGGAGGCGGCTCTCGCAAGAGCGACCGCTGATAAAAATGATAAGAATAAGGAAAGAGCACAGAAGAACGCTCAGCGACACGCACAAAGACAGGCGGCGCTTCATGACCGTAAAAACGCAGATCAATCCTCCGAGCAGGATGCGCAGACCCCTCAGATTGCGAAAAACGAGTCAGCGCAGGATGGCGATGGAAATAGACAGAACCATAAAAATCGCCATAGCAGACCGCACCACAGACGTCCGAAGCCTCACGCGGATGCCCAAAAAGGACAAAATAATAAATCCGAGTGATAAAAACTCGTAAAAGTTGAAAAAAATTTGAAATATACATTGATTTTTTGTAATTGGTGTGTTATAATTACAGTTGATAAAATTTTATCGGAGGTGTTTGTAATGGCTTACAAGATTAACGCTGATGAATGCATCGGATGCGGTGCATGTTCCGAAGAGTGCCCTGTTGGTGCTATTTCCGAAAAAGACGGAAAGTACGTAATCGATGAAGGCGAGTGCCTCGATTGCGGCGCATGCGCAAGTGCTTGCCCCGTAGAGGCTCCCAAGGCTGAGTAATCAGTACATAAATCGGAACCAAACTTGTAAGGGCAGAGCGAAAGTTCTGCCCTTGAGTTTTATAAAGAAAGGAGCGTTTTACTATGGCAGACGGTGAGAGAATCGATTTTGTCAACGAGAATATAACTCTTATACAAAAGACAGACGGTCTGACCTTCGGTACGGATGCATACCTTCTTTACGCCTATATGAAAAAACGGCCGAGGGCGCTTGCCGCCGATCTCGGGGCAGGAACGGGAATAATATCCCTTCTTTGCGCCGCAAAGGGAAAATTCAAGGAGATAAGTACCTTCGAGATACAGAAGGATTTTGCCGAGCTCGTCGAAAGAAACGCGCAGGTAAATAAGCTGTCGGATAGGATAAGCTCCTACTGCCTTTCTGTTCAGGATATAGATAGCTCTTTTGCGGGAAAATTCGACGTGGTATTCTCAAATCCGCCTTATATGAAAAAGGAAAGCGGACTTCGTAACGAAAGCGAGATCAAATATATAGCGAGACATGAGGTCTGCGGAGATATATACGATTTTTGCAATGCGGCGTCGAGAATGCTTAAATTTTCGGGAAGCTTTTACGTCGTGTGGCGACCGGATAGGCTTGCCGACCTTTTCGACGCTATGAAAGGCGCACGGATCGAGCCGAAGAGAATGACACTCGTCTGCCCAAGTGCCTGTAGCAGACCGAGCCTTGTGCTCGTTGAAGGAAAGCGAGGCGGAGCAAGCGGACTTTTTGTGACCAAAACACTCGTGATGCATTCCGAAGCGTCGGGAAATGCGCCTGAATATACCGAAGATCTCAACTTTATCTACGAAAACGGAGAGTTTGGTGAGGAATATGAAAGATCTTAAATTTGAAGAAAAAAACAAGATAGAAAAGGGAACCTTGTACCTCGTTGCCACCCCGATAGGAAATCTTGCCGATATATCATACCGTGCTCTTAAGGTTCTTGAGGGCGTCGATTTCGTAGCCGCCGAGGATACCCGTAATTCTATGAAATTACTCACCTGCTTCGGAATATCGAAGCCGATGGTCAGCTATTTTGAGCATAATAAAAGGGAACGCGGACCGCAGATCGTGAAAAGGCTACAGGATGGAGAGTCCTGCGCTCTCGTTACGGATGCGGGAACGCCCGCTATAAGCGATCCGGGCGAGGATCTCGTTCGCCTGTGTGCGGAGAACGGAGTTCCTGTCACCTCGATACCGGGTGCATGTGCCGCAATAACCGCACTTACTCTCTCGGGTCTCGATACAAGAAGATTTGTCTTCGAAGGCTTCGTTTCGGGAACGAAAAGTGAGGTCAAGGCACAACTTGGCGCTCTTAAAAATGAAAAAAGAACCATAATATTCTATGAAGCTCCTCATAGACTTTCCGATACCTTAAAGGCATTCCTCGAAAATCTCGGTGACAGAAATATATCTCTCTGCCGCGAGATAACCAAGCTCAACGAGGAGGTCAGACGTACAAAGATTTCTGAAGCCATCGAATATTATAAGGAAAATTCTCCGCGTGGGGAATACGTTATAGTTATGGAGGGCGCGTCGGACGACGGCGAGTGCTTCTGGAAGGACATGACGGTATCTGATCAGGTCGAGCACTATATGTCGCTCGGTATGGAGAAAATGGACGCGATCAAGGAAACTGCCCGCGCACGAGGCGTCGGCAAGAGCACGATTTATAAGGAACTGTTAAATTAGCTCAGGGCTACCATTGGAACCCCTTTTTGAAAAAAGGGGTTCCAAACCTCCCCAAAAACTTTAATCAAAAGGGGAAATACTCGTAAGGAACATTTATATGAATCACACTTTTCAAAAAGCAAGAGGATTTATGTATCGAAACGCAAGACCGCTTGATTTGGCTCGTTTCCAATATCATTTTGAAAATGGCAGTAAAGAAGCCGTTATAAATGCTTTGTCATATTATCAGAACGAGGATGGTGGATTTGGACATGCTGTTGAGGCTGACTGTTGGAATCCAAATTCTATCCCTCTGCACTCGAATACAGCAAGTGATATAATCCGAGAAATAGATTTTGAAGATGCAAATCATCCCGTAATAAAAGGATTATTGAAATGGTACGGAAGTGGCGAACACTTCAACGGCAAAACTTGGGCAATTACCGTACTGAGTAACAACGACTATCCTCATGCTCCGTGGTGGCATACCGATAGCGTAAGTAGTTGTCATACCGACTATAATGGCACATCACAAATCGCAGGTTTTATCGTCCGTTACGCTGATCGCGGTAGTGATTTGTTTAATCTTGGTATTAGGGTTGTCAATGAGGCTGTTGAGGCACTTTCTCCGAATGATATTATGGATATGCATACCTGTACATGCTACATAAGGATGAAGGAATATATAGAAAAAGCCGGCGCAACCGATCTCGTACCGTATAAGGAATTGAAACAAAAATTACATGAATCTGTAAATAAGCTAATCGTTACGGATAAAACAAAATGGAGTGCTTATATGTGTAAGCCGTCGCAATTTTTAAATTCAAGAAACAGCGAGTATTATGCGGATAACAAAGATATTTCTGAGTATGAGTGTGAGTTTATAGTTAACACGCAACTTTCTGACGGCTCTTGGGATATTCCTTGGAGATGGAAAGCTTTCCCCGACGAGTGGGCTGTCAGTAAAAATTGGTGGAAAGGTTGCAATATAGTACTTAACTTGCTCTATCTTAAAGGGTTCGGAAAAATATAGTTGATGAAAAGTTTTTGAAGAGAGCCCGAGAGAAACTTTTTTCAAAAAGTTTCTCTCGGAAAACAAAAAGTTTCTCTCGGAAAACGTATCTTCCAACAAAAAACACTTGAATAAGACAGAAAACTGTGCTATAATCAAACAGCACCGAAAAAGAAAGGAGGACCGCCGATATGGATAAAAAAGGAACTAAAACGGTTGCCGCCAACAGAAAAGCCTACCACGACTATTTTGTGGACGAAACGTACGAGGCGGGAATCGCTCTTTTCGGTACCGAGGTCAAGTCGATAAGACAGGGAGCGGTGAATCTCAAGGATTCCTACTGCTTTATAAAGGACGGAGAAATATTTGTTCGCGGAATGCACGTAAGCCCTTACGAGAAGGGAAATATCTTCAACAGAGATCCTTTGCGAGAGCGGAAGCTCCTTATGCACAAGCGTGAAATAATGAAGCTTTTTGGACTTGTCGGACGTCAGGGCGTCTCGCTGATTCCGCTTTCACTCTATTTTTCGGGTAAGAATTTAAAGCTCTCTCTCGGGGTTTGCCGCGGTAAAAAGCTTTACGATAAGCGCGAGACCGAGGCGAAAAAGCAGATGGCGCGGGACGTCGATCGCGCAACAAGGGAAAAATATTAAAGATGCTTTCAAGGGCCCGTAAAGGTTTCGACGGGGATTTTGAGGTATGATAAGCGAGTAGAGCGGGGTAAACTCTTAAATCTGCCCAACATTTAAAATTAAACGCTAACAATAGAGTAGCTCAGGCCGCGTAAGCGGTGCCGCTGCCAAAGGCAGCCCGTTCCTTTCGGGAGGATCACGGCCCGAAACTGAACGTCATGCAGTGATGAACGTGAAGGGTGAGCTCGTCGTCGCAGCTCTCACGCATAAGACGGCTGCCGATTATGTGTTTTGTTTGTCCGCACATCATCGGGAGATCACAGACAAACTACACTCGTAGAAGGTCATATCAAGAGGTTTTCGGACGGGAGTTCGACTCTCCCCGGGTCCATAAATAACAAATAGCACGGTAAAGCCGTGCTATTTGTTATTTACAGAACTTCATGAGCTAACTCCCTCAAATGCGAAGCATTTGATGATTTGCGCCGGGAAAAACAAGCGAAAACGGTGAATAAACGGCGCAAATTTGAGTTCAGACTCTCCCTAAAACAAATAGCACGGTAAAGCCGTGCTGTTTGTTATTTACAGAACTTTATGAGCTAACTCCCTCAAATGCGAAGCATTTGATGATTTGCGCCGGGAAAAACAAGCAAAAACGGTGAATAAACGGCGCAAATTTGAGTTCAGACTCTTTGCTGCTGAGATGCCAAAAAATCTAAAAGTACTTGAAAAATCAAAAATCCTGTGTTATACTGAAAAAAACAAATTGGAGGTCCGTATGAAAATTCCGGCTTTTGGAGAAGTAAATTATATCGATAATCAGATCAATGAAAATTCACACGGCGTAGTTGTTAAGAACGTGTCGCCCGAACGCTTTGAAGAGTACGTGGAGCTTTTTGTTTCCGATGGATATACTCTTTGTGAGCGCAATGATTTCGCAGGAAACCGCTTTGCGGCACTGAAAAAGGAAAGCGAGGGCGCTTTCATCAACTATTATTCTGCTATACGTGAGCTTACCGTAGTTACCGAATCTGTCTCCGAATATTTCTCGTTTTCGGACGTCGCGGGCGAAAATACTGTGCAGATGCAGATAACCCAGCTTTCACTTGAGGACTACGGAATGTCCTACGCTGTCCGACTTTCGGACGGAAGGTTTATCCTTATAGACGGCGGACAGGATTTTGAGCCTGATGCCCGTAAGCTTTACGAGCTTCTTAAAAGATCGTCGGGTAATAAAAAGCCAACGGTAGCGGCTTGGATACTGACTCATCCGCATAACGACCATCTCGGATGCTTCCTTACCTTTATGGAGCTTTTTGCAAGTGAAGTTAATATTGAAAAGGTCATGCTCAATTTCCCCGCTCTTGACGATACAGAGCATTTCCCCGATCTTATGAACAAGGATTACCGTCGCAAGAATCCGAAATCCACGAAGGAATATATGCTTCGCGCGTACGAGCTCATAAAGGAGCACGGACTTGCCGCCTATATGCCTCACACGGGGCAGACCTACGTTATCGGAGATGCGGTTTGCAGAGTCATCGCAAGCCTTGACGATACTATCTACCGTACCTTCAATATAAACTCCACCTCGCTCGTTATCCGTATGGAGATCGCCGGTCAGTCGATATTTTGGGGTGCGGACGCCGCGTTTTATACGATAGATCTCGTCGAAAGATACGGCGACAGTATAAGATCGGATATCTTGCAGATACCGCATCACGGATTCCAGTGCGGATATGCGGGTCCCGAGATCGCAGGGTACAGAGCGATCGCTCCGAAGGTCTGCCTGCTTCCTGCATCGGAAGGAGCGGCATTTATCTCCTTTTCGACCCATAAAAAAGGAACTGAGTTCCTCATGCGAGACGCCGGAGTTGAGGAAATAATTACGGGAGGCCCGGAGCGTACGCTGACTCTTCCGTACTTTGCAAAGCCGGAAGCAAAGTCTGAGCTTGAAAGAAGATTTACCGAGGGACGTGCCACGTCAGGGTCAAAGGTATGGGTGTTCACCGAGCTTTCTACTGCACTTGAGGAAGACCTCACCTTCTCGTTTGTTAATTTCACGGTTTCGAACGTCAAGGTGATTGTGGATATAAAATTTGAAAACGGAAGCCCCGCTCCTGCCGGTGCAAGCGTCATTATTCCTCCGGGAGCATTTAAAAAGATCAGATTGGATGGGGAAGAGGTGAAAGAAAGCGAGTCCTTCTATGATTTGTGGGAAATGCTTAATAAAAGCAAATTCCCCAAGGATACAGGATTTGTGGTGCGCTTTAGGGCTGATACACCTATCGTGATCTCAAATAAAAATCATTCTCCTACGTATGTTTCACCCTACGTTTGCTGAGATACAAAAGCAGACCGATCGACGATCGGTCTGCTTTTTGCTTTGTAAGATATTATTTGTCCTTGTTTTTCTTGACGCGCTTCTTGCGTGCCTTCGTTGCGGCTACAACGATAGTGGAGAGCAGGAAGAGCGCGATTACGTTGGGGATTACCATTATGTTGTTGAACATGTCGGCAAGCTCCCAAACAAGATCGTTGGGGAAGAGCGATCCGATAAAGATGAAGGCAATGGCGAGAACCGAATATACTACGGTTGCCTTCTTTCCGAAGAGATACTGAACGTTCTGCTTGCCGAAGAAGTTCCATCCGATAATCGTGGTGAACGCAAAGAAGGTAAGACAGATGGCTATGATTATGTTGCCCACGGTCATATTTCCGAATGCGGTTCCGACTGCGGTCTGCATAAGTCCTGCCTTGGAAACGATAGCGGCTTCACCCGCAGTCGCTGCGGTGTACGCGCTGCCGGTGAGTCCGGAAAGGAGTCCGCCCTCGGTGTAAACGGTGGATATGACGACGAGTGCAGTTATGGTGAGAACTACGAAGGTGTCGATAAATACGCCGATCATAGCGACAACACCCTGATCGTGGGGAGTTTCTACGTTAGCCTGAGCGTGAGCGTGAGGAGTAGAACCCATACCTGCCTCGTTAGAGAAGAGACCTCTCTTTGCACCCTGGCTGATAGCCGATTTAAGTGCGGCTCCGATTCCTCCACCTATGAGAGCCTGAGGCTGGAATGCGTATTTGAAGATCATACCAAAGGTAGCAGGGATCTGCTTGATATTGATGCAGAGAATAACTACACCTACAAGGAGATAAACGACTGCCATTATGGGAACGATCTTTTCGGCAACCGATGCGATACGCTGAATACCGCCGATGAAGATGAACGCGCAAATAGCGGCAAGCACGAGTCCGATTACCCACTGGGGAATGTGGAATGCGCTGCTTACAGATTCGGAAATCGAGTTGGACTGAACCATCGTACCCATGAATCCGAGCGCAAGAATGAGCGCTATGGCAAAGAATGCCGCGAGGAACTTACCGAATTTTCCGGTAAAAGCTTTGCGAATATAGTAAACGGGACCTCCGAGAACGGTTCCGTCCTCGCTGACTATTCTCGTTTCCTGAGCGAGAACCGCCTCGGCGTAGATGGTAGCCATACCGAAGAATGCGATTATCCACATCCAGAAGATAGCACCGGGACCTCCGATAAGGATCGCACCGCAGGCACCTACGATGTTGCCCGTACCTACCTGAGCGGCAATTGCGGTCGCAAGAGCCTGGAATGAGGAAAGACCGCTCTTGTTCTTTCCACCTCTGAGGGAAATTCCTCCGAAGACCCTTCTCATGCCCTCACCAAAGCAACGGATCTGAATGAATTTCGTCCTGATCGTGTAGAAAAGACCTACGCCGATAAGAAGGACGATGAGTATGTAGTCCGAGAGATACGCATTGATCGTCTGGACTATTGGAAGAAGAAAATCTGTGATCGCTTGCATACAAGCCTCCTTGAAATAAATAAAAAAATAAAGCTACCGATATGAGGCAGCTTTGAGAAAAAATAGACCGTTTAGGCATAAAAATATATACCGCTCTGTCCTTTTGCCTGAGAGATTCGGAGCGTATATACGCTCTTTGCACCTTCGGCACCCGATCGGTCGGGATTCTCCAAAGCTTCTCCACCTTCAGTTTCCAAAAAATCCTGAAAGCTTCATCGATTGGCATTATTTTATCACAGTATTTACACTTTGTCAACAGCTTTTTAAATTTTTGTAGTATTTACGGATATACACTCGAAAAAAGGAGCAAAATCGGTGATTTTGCTCCTTTTTAAGCTGTTTTACTCGATCGTGAGAACGAAATTGTTGAAATATACGTCGCCCGACGCGGAAATAATTCCTACCCAATGTCCGGATCTTTTAAAGATATCTGCATCAGCAGCAGACTCCTTGCACTTTTTGCCGTCTACGTAGCTTGTAAGAGTACCTTCTTTTATGTCGTATACGACCTTAAGACTGTTGTACTTTCCGTATTCGAAGTCGCTCTTTACGAAGTCTTCGCTATATAGTGAGTCGATCTCGACCCATCCGTCTCCGAGATTTGCGTAGTCCTCGGAAACGATGCCCCATTTTCCGTGATAGACCATGCTATCGTGACCGTTCATATAAATTTGGAAATACGAGGGCTTACCCGATTCGGTCTGCCAGAAAAGAGGCATTATCTCGTCGTTGTTGTATACGTTTACGATTATTCCGTATCTCTGATCGACAGAGTAATTTTCTTTTCTCCAGTCTGCGCCGTTCGCCATATCAACAGAGAAAGTTACTTTGCTTGCTCCATTTGCCGTGGCATTCGATATTATGGCAAGATTTTTCTGGTTTTTTGCGGATACACCCTCGTATCCGTTCCAAACTCCGCCGCTGTGATATTCACTGTCGGATACGGTAGTCCACTGATGTCCCATTCGTGTTTGTATGTCGAGCGCGTATCCGTCTGCCTCAAATACAAAATCCTTGAATCCCGCAAGACCTTCGTCATTTACGAGACCGAATTCTGTGCCCATTTTGGGGTCTATGTTGTTTGCCTCAAGAATAGTACCGTTTGCGTTTATGCGGATGCTGCTCTTGCCGTCAAACTCTATTACCACCTTTACCGGGTTAGCGATGTTATTATTCGGATAAGTGGCTATCATGACGGGATCTACAACGTCGGTCCTTTGCGTGCCATTTTTAGTGGGTACGCTTTCAACGAGCCTCAGAAGTCCGTTTCTTTCGATCAGGATTATATAGCATTTTGTGTTTTTTATGTCCCATGACGTAGAAGACTTTTCCTTTGATGCTCCGAAGGCAAGACCCGCAGATTCTCCGGCCTGAGTGTATTCTATCCGTATTTGGGTATCACTTCTGTCTGTTGCCAGGGCAAAGTTGTTTATACACGCGAAAGCGTTATCGCCCGATATTACGGTGTGGGCATTTGCATACGAAACATAGCCGCTCATGGCAGTGGCATATATTCCGTTTACGCGAACCTTCGAATTCGGCACGGTGAGATTTTTGATCTTTGACCAAAGGATGTCAAAAACAAAACCATCATCATCATCATCATAGTCATCTTCATCTTCATCGTCGTCACCGTAGTTCGGATCGTTGCTCGGACCTTCTTCGCCCCAGTCATCATAAAAAGGATCCTCGTCGCCGTTGTAAGAGTTGGAAGGACCGTCGGTGCCGTCGCTCTTTTTATCATCGCCGTCCTTCGGATGCAGTGATCCCGCGGCAATAACAAGAGCGACTATTATAGCAAGGGATGCTGCGATGATCGGGATCATACGCATAAGACGCTTCCTTTTTATAATAGCGATCCGTCTTTCGGCGAAGAAGGCCTCGGCGTCAGATGCCTCGAGTATGTATTTGTCATCGATGTTTTCGTTAAGGAGCTTTTCTATCGTTTTCTTACTCATCTTTCCAGCCCTCCTTCGATAAGTCTTTTTTCGAGACGGTCTCTCGATCTGCTTATGTTTCGTTGTACGCTGCTTTTATTGATTCCCGATATCCTTGCAAGATATTCAATAGAATCTCCGTACCAAAATCTGCGTACAAAGAGCATTCTTGACGTCTCGTCGAGCTCCTCAAGAAATTTGTTGATCTCGCTTTTCAGTGCGAGACTGTTCTCGTTTCGGTCTGTGTCCTCGCCCTGCGACGCTATGGCATCGTCATATTCGGCACAGTCTCCTTGTCTTTTGTGCGCGGAATTGTACCGCGCGCGATTTAATGAGATGTTTTTCACCGTTTTTAGCAGATATGCCTTGAACGATTGAGGACGCGCGGGCGGTATGCTGTTCCATATGCGCATATAGGTGTCGTTTACACATTCTTCCGCATCAGTACTGCTTGAAAGAATGTTCATCGCTATATGGTGGCATAGCTTGCCGTAAAGTCCTTCGATCGTTGAAAGCACGTCTTCTCGTCGTTCAAATAGAAGCTCTACGATCTTTTGCTCGTTCATATACGTATCTCTCCTTTCGTGTCTTAAAATGCTTCCGTATATAAAGACACCTTTTGTTTTAAAAAAATTCGCTTTTTTTGAAAAAAATTAAAAAAATTGAAAAAAATCTCTTTGGATAAATAATATCACACTTCAGCGTAAATATCAAGTGCGAGTTTCTCGTCTTGAAAAGCGATAAAACGCTCGCTTTTGAGCAGACTAAGTGCTTGAGAAGTAAACAAACGAGGGAAAATGTTAATTATCTTTACAAAATGTTCACAAAAAGTGCTATAATTATAGTGTGTTGTATGGTAAATTTATATCGTAATTTAGCACTCAAAACAAAAGAGTGCTAAACAAAAGAAAAAGGACGGCTCGAATGATATGAGCGAAATGCTTAGCGAGAGAAAAAAGAATATTCTCAAAGCGGTGATCGAGGAATATATTTCCTCGGGAGAGCCGATAGGATCGAAATTCCTTGCGTCGCTTGACGGAATATCGCTTTCACCGGCAACGCTCCGTAACGAGATGGCTGAGCTTACCGAGATGGGATATCTCGTTCAGCCGCATACCTCGGCGGGAAGGATACCGTCCGAGCAGGGATACAGATTTTATGTCGATACTCTTATGCAAAGCTACGATCTTACGGCAAGCGAAATGACCAGCCTCCAGGAGATGCTCCGCGATAAAGAGGAGCAGCTCGATAAGATAATCGATTCGGCGGGACGTCTTATGGCATCGCTCACGAACTATCCCGCAATATCGGTGCGCTCTGTAAACAGGGTAAGCAAGGTCATGAAGTTCAGCATTCTTTTTGCTGACGATTATCATTTCCTTCTTATAATGATACTCCCGCAGAACAACGTCAAGACCAAAACGGTCAAGTCACCCTTCAGACTTACGGAGGAGGGACTTTTAGGACTTCAGAACGTTCTCAATAAATATCTCGTGGATGTCCGTCTCGATGCGCTCACGCTTGCGCAGATGATGGAGCTTGAAAATATGCTCGGCCCGTACGGGGCGCTCGTCACACCGATAATCAAGTGTATCTACGAGGCGCTCGGCGAGGGTTCGAACGGTAACGTAAGAGTCGACGGTGTCGACAGACTGCTTGGTTATCCCGAATATTCGAGTGTTGATAAGCTGAGATCGGTGCTCAGCACGCTTGAACAGAGAGAATCGCTTCTCGAACTCGTCGAAAACACCGACGAGAGCGGAGTCAGCGTGTTCATCGGCTCGGAAAACTCGGTAGAGACCATGAGCGACTCCACGCTTATCATGAAGACTATCACGGTCGGCGGAAAAAAAGTGGGCGCGATAGGAGTAATAGGACCTTGCAGAATGGATTATTCAAAGGTCATATCAACGGTAGATCAGCTCGTGCAGAGCATAACCGAACATATAGGTGCGGATGATCTTGGAAACCTTCTTCCGGAGGCACAGGATCACGCAGGTGAAGGAGAAAAGAATGATTGAAGAAAATAAGATGAAAGCAGCGCCCGAGGAAAACGAGGAGTGCGCGGCAGAGTGCGGCGGAGAGGAAAAATGCCATAAGGGCGATAAGAAATCAAAAAAAGAGATCGCCGCGCTGAAGGAGGAGAACGCATCGCTTGCCGAGGCGCTTGCCGCCGAAAAGGATAAGTACTTAAGACTTGCCGCCGAGTACGATAACTTCAGACGTCGCAGTCAGAAGGAAAAGGAGCAGATCTATGCCGATTCTTATGCGGATGTCATAGAGCAGCTCCTCCCGATAATCGACAATTTCGAGATGGCAAGAAACTTCAGCGAGGGAGAAAAGCTCGCAGAGGGAGTCAAAATGATACTCACTCAGGCGTCCGAGGTCTTTGAGAAGATGGGCGTTACCGAGATCGAAACGAAGATCTTTGATCCTAACGTGCATAACGCAGTTATGCATATCGACGACGACACGTACGGAGAAGGGGAGATCATAGAGGTATTCCGTAAGGGCTACCGCCGCGGCGATAAAATAATAAGATACGCCATGGTCAAGGTGGCAAATTAAGCATAAAGTGTGCCAATAATATAATAAATATATATCAAGAAAACATTTAATTTCGGAGGATAAAATATTATGGGAAAAATCATAGGTATAGACCTTGGAACAACAAACTCTTGCGTAGCCGTATTTGAAGGCGGCGAGCCTATCGTTATAACTAACCCCGAGGGTGCGAGAACCACTCCTTCGGTAGTCGGCTTCTCCAAGACCGGAGAAAGACTCATCGGTCAGGTAGCAAAGAGACAGAGCATCACCAACCCCGACCGCACCATCATGTCGATCAAGCGCGAGATGGGTACCGGATATAAGGTTTCCATCGACGACAAGAGCTACACTCCTCAGGAGATCTCCGCAATGATCCTTCAGAAGCTTAAGAGCGATGCCGAGGCATATCTCGGAACTGCGGTAACTCAGGCGGTAATCACCGTTCCCGCATACTTCTCGGACGCACAGCGTCAGGCTACAAAGGACGCAGGAAAGATCGCAGGACTTGAGGTCCTTCGTATAATCAACGAGCCTACCGCGGCGGCTCTCGCTTACGGTATGGATAAGGAAGCTTCGCAGAAGGTCATGGTATATGACCTCGGCGGCGGAACCTTCGACGTTTCGCTTCTCGATATCACCGACGGCGTTTTCGAGGTCCTTGCTACCGCAGGTAATAACCGTCTCGGCGGCGATGATTTCGACGCAAGAATAATCGATTGGATCGCTACCGAATTTATGAAGGAAAACGCAGGTATCGACCTCAGAAAGGATAAGATGGCTCATCAGAGACTTAAGGAAGCCGCTGAAAAGGCTAAGATCGAGCTCTCGGGTGTCGCTTCCACCAATATCAACCTTCCTTTCATTACCGCAGATGCAACAGGACCTAAGCACTTTGACGGAACTCTTACCAAGGCTAAGTTCGACGATCTCACCAAGGATCTCGTAGAAAAGACCATGGGACCCACAAGACAGGTGCTCAGCGACGCCGGTCTCTCTGTAAATCAGGTAGATAAGGTGCTTCTCGTTGGCGGATCGAGCAGAATCCCCGCAGTTCAGGAGGCAGTCAAGAACTTCATAGGTAAGGAACCCTTTAAGGGAATCAACCCCGACGAGTGCGTGGCTATCGGTGCCGCTATTCAGGCAGGCGTTCTCGGCGGAGAGGTCAAGGATCTTCTCCTTCTCGACGTAACTCCCCTTTCTCTCGGAATCGAGACCCTCGGCGGAGTATTCAATAAGATAATTGAAAGAAATACCACCATCCCCACCAAGAAGAGCCAGATCTATTCGACCGCAGCTAACGGTCAGACCTCGGTCGAGATCCACGTTCTTCAGGGTGAAAGACAGATGGCGGCAGGAAATACCACTCTCGGAAGATTCATTCTCGACGGAATCGCTCCCGCACCTCGCGGAGTACCGCAGATCGAGGTAACCTTCGATATCGACGCTAACGGTATCGTAAACGTTACCGCTACCGATAAGGGAACGGGCAGAGAACAGCATATCACCATTACCTCCTCTACCAATATGTCTCAGGAGGATATCGACAGAGCTGTTAAGGATGCAGAAAAGTTCGCCGAGGAGGATAAGAAGCAGAAGGAAGCGGTCGATACCAAGAACCACGCAGAGGCCCTCGTTTACCAGAGCGAGAAGACTCTCGAGGAGATCGGAGATAAGCTTCCCGAGTCGGATAAGACTGATGTTAAGCTCGCACTTGAGACCCTTAAAAACACCGTAAATACGGGAAGCACCGAGGATATCAAGAGAGATACCGAGGCACTTGAAAAGGCGTTCTACGCACTTTCCGAAAAGCTTTACGCTCAGCAGGGAGGAGCTCAGGGCGATCCCGGAGCGGGTGCAGGCTTTGACGGCGGCGCGGATGCCGGCAATGACGGAACTTATTATGATACCGGCTTTGACGATAACAACAACGCCTGAGAGGATTTAAAGGCATACGGAAAATAAAACCATATCGGGGAAGGCAGAAATTCTGCCTTCCCCATAGGTGCGATTATTAAGAAAAAGGAGAACTACGGTTTATGGCCGACGCAAAGCGCGATTATTACGAAGTGCTCGGTGTAGATAAGGGCGCAGACGATGAAACTATAAAAAAAGCCTACCGTTCGCTTGCGAAGAAATACCATCCCGATATGAACTCGGGCGATCCCGAGGCAGAGGTAAAGTTCAAGGAAGTAAACGAGGCGTATTCGGTACTCTCCGATAAAGAAAGGCGAGCTAAATACGACGCGTACGGTCACGACGCATTCGACCCTGCTGCAGGTGCGGGCGGATACGGCGGATACGGCGGTGGCTTTGGCGGTGGATTCGGAGATTTTTCCGACCTTGGCGATATCTTCAGCTCCTTCTTCGGAGGAGGGGGCGCTCAGTCGGGCGCAAGAAGAAACGGTCCCGCAAGAGGAGACGATCTCTCGGTAAGACTGAATCTTACCTTTGAAGAGGCAGTCTTTGGCTGTAAAAAAGAGATAAATTATTCGAGAATAGAGAACTGCTCGGCATGCTCCGGAAGCGGAGCGGCGGCGGGAAGCTCGCCCGAGACCTGTCCTACCTGTCACGGAAGCGGTCAGGTCAGAGTGACTCAGCGCACGATGCTCGGTATGATGCAAACCACAAAGGTCTGCGATACCTGCGGCGGAAAGGGGAAGATAGTCAAAAATCCTTGTTCCGAATGTCGGGGTAACGGTAAGGTCAGGGTCAAAAAGAATGTCGAGATCAACATTCCTGCAGGAATAGACGAGGGGCAGAGGGTTGCCCGTAAGGGATACGGAAACGACGGATCGAACGGCGGACCCGCAGGCGATCTTTTCGTCTACATTTCGGTAAAGCCTCATAAATTCTTCCAAAGAGACGGATATGATGTTTACGTTGACGTCCCGATCACATTTGTTGAGGCGGCTCTCGGAGGAGAGATCGACGTACCCATGCTTGACGGAACGAGCTCAAAATATAAGATCCCCGAGGGAACGCAGACCGGAACGACCTTTAATATGAAGGGCAAGGGAATCAAGGTGATAAACGGTCGCGGAAACGGTGACCTTTATTTCACGGTAACTATCGAGACTCCGAAAAATCTTTCGGAAAATCAGAAGGATATCCTCAGAAAGTTTTCCGAATCGTGCGGACAGGGTAATTTTGCAAAAAAGAGAGATTTTATAAAAAAGATCTTCGGAAAATAAAAAATAAAGGAAAAATATTATGATCTGGACTCAGCTTAAGGTAAGCGGAAGGCTTAAGGATCTTGAAGATATCTCGGCTATCGTTTCTATGGTGGATCCCGGGATAATGATCGAGGATTATAGCGATATCGAAGAAAATCTTATGACCGTTTACGGGGAACTTATTGATGAAAGTATACTTTCCGCGGATCGCGAGGCAATAGCGGTCAGCATCTTCGTTCCTGAGGATAAGAATTATAACGAATATGCGTCGTTTATCAGGGAACGCCTTGATGCCTGCGAGATAGATGCTGAGATAACTCTCTCGGGTCTTGACGAGACCGATTGGGAGAACGCATGGAAAGCGCACTATCATCCGCTCCATATAGGAGAAAAGCTCGTCGTCGTTCCTACGTGGGAAAGCTATGACGCCGCAGACGGTGAGGTCACCATAAAAATGGATCCCGGAATGGCGTTCGGCTCGGGAACTCACGAGACCACCCGCCTTTGTGCAGCTATGATAGAAAAGCATATGCCAAAGGGCGCAAGAGTGCTCGATATCGGAACGGGAAGCGGAATACTTTCGCTTTTCGCTCTTAAGCTCGGAGCAAGGAGCGCAAACGCCTACGATATCGATTCCTCCGCGGTTAACGTCGCACTTGAGAATGCAAGAGATAACGGCGTTGAGGGATTTTCCTGCGCGGTATCCGACCTGCTTGCCGACGTTGACCTGACAGGCGGAAAATATACGTTCGCTATGGCAAATATAGTTGCCGATATACTTATCCGAATGTCAAACGATATCGCTGACTATCTTGAAGACGGCGCAAAGCTCGTTTGCTCGGGAATAATCGAGGGCAGGGAAAAGGACGTCGAGGCGGCAATGACCGCTCACGGGCTGAGGCTCTGCGATACGGGTACCGATAACGATTGGTACGCACTTGTGTTTGAAAAATAAAATGAATGAAAAGTGCGAGATTCATCCTCGCACTTTGATTTTTTTGAGGGGATCTTGTTGACAAATGTTTTTTTTATGACTATAATTAGTATGTGTCGTTTGATATTACAGCGAAGAACGCCAAGGGAGAATGTGCTATGACAAAAACGTTTCGTGATTTTAAGATTACTCAAAAAGGAGAAGAACGGATTTTTGATTACAGAGTGGGACTTCCTACGTACGGAGAAAGCCTTATAGACGGAGAGCTACGCTCTCTTGGGTTTAACGGAGCCGGATATTCACTTGTTAAGGGTGGAATGGTGTATCCGAAGCACGATCCGAGCACTATTACCGATCTTGAGGAAAAATGTGCGTTTTTTTTGGAAATTGACGGACAGTCACTTATTTCTTTTTGGGAGTTTGTTGACAGCGAGGTAAGCGATGAAAACGATGAAAACGATGAAAACGAAATAATGAATGTCAGAGTCATTCTTCGCCACAAAATACGCCCGGTCGAGGTCGTTGTGTGTACTAAGATCGATGGCTCCGGATGCTTTTCAAGATGGCTTGAAATCAAGAATCTTGACAGTAAACCCGTAGCTCTCGGAAGGCTTGCCGTTATGTCGGGAATGCTTGAGCTTACCAAGAATTGGCGTAAGCTACTCGGGAAAAAGCAAGCATCGCCTTACCGTCTTGGATATTTTGAAAATACCGAGCATTTGCATGAGGGTCAGTTCAAATGGCATGATCTTTCCGAGGATTGCTTTTCCTTTGGTGGACGGTATTCAAGAAATTGCTTTAGACATCCTTTTTATATTCTTGAGAATAAGGCCAAAGGCACCTGCTATGCGGTTCAACTTGCATATTCGGGAGGATATAAATTCACGTTTGATTTTAAAGGAACGTCCAATGACGGACACCTGGCGTATACGTGCGAGATAGATGGGTTCAAGCCTCTCAGAGTTATTGCAGCGGGCGAGACTGTTGTAACGCCCGAGGTCCTTATCTCAATGGTGAACGGCGATATGGATGATGCTATCCACGCAATGCATAGTCATATACGCAAGGCTGTAATGAGAAAGCCGCATGGAGAAGGATGTTATCTTGAGACCTGCGGAAGTCCCGAGCTTGCGGCAAAACGCGGATTTGATATAGTTTATATCGATGCCGGTTGGTACTACCCTGTGGGGAAATTTTGGCATCGGATGACCGGAAAATGGGATGCCGATCCCGACCGCTTTCCTGACGGTATAACGTCGCTTGTCGATAGAGCGCACGCGAGCGGCATAAGATTTGGTCTTTGGATGGAGCCCGAGCGTATCGGAGCCGAGATAGGAGCAAGCGGTATTTTTGACAGCCACGAGAATATGCTCAGTCAGACTCATACATGTGTTCGTGGCTACGGCGATACTAAAAAGGGCGGTCAGTATAATCTTGCAGATGATTCTTGTCTTGCTTATATCGAGGATCAAATATGCAGTATGATCGAGAAAAACAAGATCGATATGTTTCGCCTTGATTATAATGCGGTCCTTGAGCTTATGCCTGCGTTTACCTATAGGATGCAGGACGGCTATATGGAAAGTAACGATTTTCGTTACTACGAAAATTTTTATGCGATGTTTGATCGCATAAGAAATAAATATCCGAACGTAATATTCGAGAACTGTGCATCGGGAGGTGGCCGCAGTGATCTCGGATGCGTTAAATATTTTGATCACACGTGGGTTACCGATCATCCGATCGCACCGAGAAGCTTTGCTATAACAAACGGAATGACTATGTGCTTGCCCACTGAGTTGGTCGACAGACTCGTTACCAGTATGGACGCGCATACTATGGCATCACTCGAGTTTCAGCTTTATCAGCTTATGTTTGTGCGTCCGACGGCTCATTTTCCGTCGGAAACTCCCGAAAATCCTTTGCAGATAGATAAATTTAGGGAATTTGTCGAGATATATAATTCCTTTGCACGTCCGATGCTTCCTACGTGTAGGATATATCATCATACACCGTCATTTGATGACTGCGAGCCTAAAGGAATAGGTGTGCTCGAAAGCGTTTCCGAGAATAAAGACAAGGCTATGCTTGGAGTGTTTGCACTCTGTGATCCCGATCTTAGAGAACAAACCGTACGCTTTAAAGGTATAGATGCAAGTCGCAATTATAAAATCACGGCGCTTTCTGCCAAGGAAACCTTTGTCGTAAGCGGTTATGAGCTTAAGTATAAGGGCGTTACGTGTTATATAAAAGGGGCTCTCACGGCAGAACTCTTCCTCGCAGAGGCTGTCTCCGAATAATCGAGGGCAGGGAAAAGGACGTCGAGGCGGCAATGACCGCTCACGGGCTGAGGCTCTGCGATACGGGTACCGATAACGATTGGTACGCACTTGTGTTTGAAAAATAAATCTGTTTCTCTTGACAAATGTTCGAAAGAAAAGTATAATAGATAAAACAGAATGGGAGATTGCTATGAAATTATCACTGAAATCTATGGGGTTACCGATCTTTGGTCTTTTAATGCTGCTTTGCATAGTTCTCGCAGGATGCAGCGGGGATAAAAAGGATGAGTCTGACGGTGAAAGTGCTTCTATCGATGATTTTTATTATGAAAAGAACGAGAGTGGGTATACGATAATCGGAGTAAAGGATAACGGAAAGATCACATACACTATCCCGGATAGCGTGACGGCTATAGGCGATATGGCGTTTTATCAATGCGAAAAGCTTTTATTTATAACTATACCCGATAGTGTGACGAGTATAGGGGAGAAGGCGTTCGCAGATTGTCGAAGCCTAAATCGTGTAATGTTCTACGGTAATGTAAAGAGCATCGGTGACAGAGCATTTTCGTATTGCCGCAATATCGTGAATATAACATTACCGGATGGTTTGGAGAATATTGGTAACGGAGCGTTTGAATCTTGTCGTAGTCTGACCAAAATAACGATGCCTGACGGCTTAGTGAGTATAGGTGATGAGGCGTTTAGCTTTTGCGAAGCACTTGAAAGTGTAACTATACCCGGTAGTGTAACGAAAATCGGTGAATATGCGTTTGATTACTGCCATGCACTTGAAGGTGTAAGGTTTGAAAATACTGTGGGGTGGATCGCAAACGAGACAGAGCTCGAGCTCACCAATCCCACACGAAACGCAACTTACCTTAATGAGACCTACGATATGTATGATTGGGTACGAAGATAAAAAGAAAGATCCGATGTTTAAAACATCGGATCTGTTTTTCTCTTCGTATATCGCTTATGCGGAAAGTCCGTTGAGCATGCTCGTGTAACGGCTCTTCTTTCTTGCAGCGGTATTCTTGTGGATGATTCCCTTGGCAGCAGCCTGATCGATCTTCTTGATCACGCTTGCGTAGAGTGCGTTTGCGCTCTCCTTGTCGCCTGCCTCGATAGCAGCCTCATACTTCTTCATCATGGTCTTGAATGCCGACTTGAACATCTTGTTCTGAAGAGTCTTTACCTTAGTAACGATAACACGTTTCTTTGCAGATTTAATGTTAGGCAAATCGTTTCACCTCCCTTTATTTCCTAGTTCACTTAATCACCAAGTAATGATATCACAACTTTAAAGAAAAATCAACCCCTTTTTTGAAAAAAACTTATATTTTTTTAAAAAAACTCTTGACAAAGCTAAAATCGTGTGGTAAGATGATAACATCCAATAAAATCGGTAAAAATGCGCCGATTTTGGACGGCCGTCTTCCGTGGATTTTTAAAATTGCGGAAAAACGGTCGCAGATCAGATAAAAAAACAGGCAAAATAAGGTCGAATTTAAGGGTCATACTTGTTTTTGACGGCCTCGTTCAAATTTTTACAGTTCCCGATGTTACTGTATGGCGGTAACCAGCTTGCCACAATGTCGGATAAAATTGTAAATTATTTGTTAACGAGATTTTCCGTCACTTATGGGTATGCTCTATTTGTTTGCTTTTTTTGCTGAAACGGAGGAAGAAAAATGGTAAAGCCCCATAAGCTTGGTAAGACTACCAGAATGAGCTTCTCCAAGATAGACGAGGTACTCGAGATACCGAATCTTCTTGAGGTTCAGAAGAGGTCGTATCAGTGGTTTTTGGAAGAGGGACTCAGAGAAGTCCTGCGCGACGTTTCTCCTATCATCGACTATTCGGGCAATAAGTATATCGAATTTGTCGACTACTCGATAGACGAAACTCCCAAGTATCCCGAAGAGGAATGCAAGGATCGCGACGTAAACTACTGCGCTCCGCTGCGCGTAAAGGTCCGTCTCTATAATAAGAGCACCGACGAAGTAGTGGAAAAGGTCATTTTCATGGGAGATTTCCCGCTCATGACCGATAACGGTACCTTTATTATAAACGGTGCCGAAAGAGTCGTCGTTTCGCAGATCGTCCGTTCGCCCGGTATGTACTACGAGACCTCGATAGATAAGTCGGGTAAGCGCGTGTTCGCGTCCACTATAATCCCGTACCGCGGCGCATGGCTCGAATATGAGCTTGACGCTAACGATATGCTTATGGTGCGTATAGATAAGAACCGTAAGATCCCCGCAACCGTTCTCGTGCGTGCTCTTTGCGAAGGAAACGATGAGGACGTTACAAGAGTTATCGGTAACGATCCCAAGCTTGTTCTCACGCTTGATAAGGATATGATGAACTCCGAGGCTCTCAAGAACAAGACGACGGCAGGCGACGAGGCTCTTAAGGAGATCTATAAGAAGCTCCGTCCGGGTGAGCCGCCTACAGTAGAGAGCGCTCTCACACTTGTAAATAACCTCTTCTTCGATCCCAAGAGATACGATCTTGCGCCCGTTGGAAGATATAAGTACAACCGCAAGATGAATATTGCTCCCAGGATCGCAGGAAAGACTCTTGCTTCTCCCGCGATCAGCCCCATGGGTGAGGTCATCGCGGAGGCGGGCGAGTTCATCACCGCTCAGCTTGCTGAACAGATCGAGTTTGTCGGTGTTAACGAGGTTTCTGTCGCAGTCGATAACGAGATCGGCAGCTTCACTGTTATTTCTAACGGAACGGTTCTTCCCGAGGCTATTCTCGGACACGACCTTACCGAGGTCGGAATCGGCAAAAAGGATAAGGTAGTTACCTCTGTGCTTCTCGAGATCATAGAGGCTTGCGAGGGCGATATGGATGCCGTTAACGCGGCTTGCCGTGACAGACTCTTCGACCTTATGCCCAAGCATATTACCAAGGAAGATATTTTTGCTTCCATTAACTATATCCTCGGACTTGCGTACGATATCGGCGAGATCGATGATATCGACCATCTCGGAAACAGACGTCTTCGTTCTGTCGGAGAGCTTCTCCAGAACCAGTTCAAGATCGGTTTCTCCCGTATGGATAAGAATATCAAGGATAAGATGGACCAGAACAGCGATTCGCTTTCTCCCGAAACTCTTATCAATATCCGTCCGATAGTTACCGCTCTCAGAGATTTCTTCGGATCCTCGCCGCTTTCGCAGTTCATGGATCAGAACAACCCTCTTGCAGAGCTTACTCATAAGCGCCGTCTTTCCGCACTCGGACCGGGCGGTCTCTCACGTGACAGAGCGTCCTTCGAGGTCCGTGACGTACACTATACCCATTACGGTAGAATGTGTCCCGTCGAGACTCCCGAAGGTCCTAACATCGGTCTTATCTCCTATCTTTCTACCTATGCCCGTATAAACGATTACGGATTTATCGAGGCTCCGTACAGAAAGATCGATAAGGAGACCGGTACTGTTCTCGATGAGATCAGATATATGACCGCTGATGAAGAGGATAACTATATCGTCGCTCAGGCAAATGAGCCTCTCGACGAGAACAAGAGATTTATAAACAGCAAGGTCACCGCACGTCACCGCGCTGAGATCTTTGAGGTCGAGGCTAATCAGGCTGACTATATGGACGTTTCGCCTAAAATGGTCGTTTCGGTAGCAACCTCGATGATCCCCTTCCTTGAGAACGACGATAACTCCCGTGCGCTCATGGGATCGAACATGCAGAAGCAGGCGGTTCCGCTTATGGTCTGCGATTCTCCTATCGTCGGAACAGGTATGGAATATAAGGCGGCTGTTGACTCGGGCGTCGTAGTATGCGCAAAGAAGGGCGGTACCGTAGATAAGGTATCGGCTGACGAGATCGTTATACTTAACGATGACGGTGAGCGCGACGCTTATAGACTTATCAAGTTCAAGCGCTCCAACCAGGGAACCTGCGTAAATCAGCGTCCTATCGTAAATTACGGAGATAGAGTTGAAAAAGGTACTGTTATCGCCGACGGTCCCGCTACCTCCAACGGTGAGATCTCGCTCGGTAAGAATGCTCTTATCGGATTTATGACGTGGGAAGGCTATAACTACGAGGACGCGGTCCTTCTTAACGAAAGACTTGTATCCGATGACGTTTATACCTCTATCCATATCGAGGAGCATACTCACGAGGCAAGAGATACCAAGCTCGGACAGGAGGAGTTCACAAGAGAGATCCCCAACGTAGGTGAGGACGCTCTTAAGAACCTCAGTGCTGACGGTATAATCAGAATAGGTACCGAGGTCAAGTCGGGCGATATCATCGTAGGTAAGGTAACTCCCAAGGGAGAGACCGAGCTTACCGCGGAGGAAAGACTTCTTCGTGCTATATTCGGTGAAAAGGCACGTGAGGTAAGAGATACCTCGATGCGTCTGCCTCACGGAGAAGCAGGTATCGTAGTTGACGTAAAGGTATTCTCAAGAGAAAATGGCGATGAGCTTCCTCCGGGAGTAAATAAAGTAGTTCGTGTTTACGTCGCACAGAAGAGAAAGATCTCGGTAGGAGATAAAATGGCGGGACGCCACGGAAACAAAGGTGTCGTTTCGAGAATCCTTCCTCCCGAGGATATGCCCTTCCTTCCCGACGGAACACCGCTTGATATAGTTCTTAACCCTCTGGGCGTTCCTTCCCGAATGAATATCGGACAGGTGCTCGAGGTTCACCTCGGAATCGCGGCTAAGAAGCTTGGCTGGAAGGTCATGACTCCTGTGTTCGACGGCGCGGGCGAGAAGGATATCATGGAGTGCTTCAAAATGGCAGGCATGTACCGTGAGCTTCTTCCCAACGAGAGCGTCGAGGGCAAGGAGATATTTACCGAGAAGGTCAACGAAGAGACCGGCGAGACCGAATACGTTCCCGTTCCCGAGGAGCTTCTTTCCGACAGAGAATGGGTAAACTCGATGGTAGAGGACAAAAAGCTTAAAATCGTTGACGGTAAGTCGATCCTTTACGACGGCCGTACCGGTGAGCGCTTTGATAACCCCGTAACTGTGGGAATAATGTACTACCTCAAGCTTCACCACCTCGTTGACGATAAGATCCATGCACGTTCTACCGGACCCTACTCGCTCGTTACTCAGCAGCCTCTCGGAGGTAAGGCTCAGTTCGGCGGACAGCGTTTCGGAGAGATGGAGGTATGGGCACTCGAGGCTTACGGCGCAGCATACACCCTTCAGGAGATCCTCACTGTTAAGTCGGACGACGTTTCCGGACGTGTCAAGACCTACGAGGCTATCGTTAAGGGACAGAATATTCCTACTCCGGGCGTTCCCGAATCCTTCAAGGTGCTTGTAAAAGAGCTTCAGTCTCTCGGACTTGACGTTCGTGTATATGACGACGTCGGTAATGAGATCGAGCTTGCGAGCCTTGGCGATGAGGACGAGATCCAGATGCCTATGATAGCTCCCGAGACCCTCGGTGAGAGCGTGGAGACCTCTGAGCTTGCGGATTCCTTCTTTGAGGAGGATCTTTCCGACGAGTCCTACGAATCGGATGATGAATTTGAAGATGAGTTCGTTGACGATGATTACGTCGACGATATCGATGAATAAGAAAGGAGATACGGCAAATGGAAGAAAAAAATACTTTTGATTCTATAAAAATAGGGCTGGCGTCTCCGGAAACGATAAGAAGCTGGTCTTACGGTGAGGTAAAAAAGCCCGAGACTATCAACTACCGTACTCTGAAGGCGGAGCGCGAGGGTCTTTTCTGCGAAAAGATCTTTGGACCGACTAAGGACTGGGAATGCCTTTGCGGAAAATACAAGAGAGTCCGCTACAAGGGTAAGATCTGCGAAAAGTGCGGAGTTGAGGTGACGACCAAGAAAGTCCGCCGCGAAAGAATGGGTCATATAGAGCTCGCATGCCCCGTATCCCACATCTGGTACTTCAAGGCGATTCCTTCGAGAATGGGTCTGCTTCTTGACATTTCCCCGAGGATCCTTGAAAAAGTTCTTTATTATGCAAGCTATATAGTTATCGATCCGGGTCAGACACCTCTTAAGAAGATGTCTCTGCTCACCGATAAGGAATATAAGGATGCATATGACAGATACGAGGATGATTTTAAGGCAGGAATGGGTGCGGAGGCTGTAAAGGAGCTTCTCGCAGAGCTTGATATCGAAGCACTTTCTAAGTCGCTTAAGGAAGAGCTTGCCAAGGCTTCCGGACAGAAGAAGGCAAGAATAGTCAAGCGTCTTGAGGTCGTAGAGGCTTTCAGAAAGAGCGGAAATAAGCCCGAATGGATGATAATGGACGTTATCCCCGTTCTCCCTCCCGAGATCAGACCTATGGTGCAGCTCGACGGCGGAAGATTCGCATCCTCCGACCTTAACGATCTGTACAGAAGAGTTATAAACAGAAATAACCGTCTTAAGAGACTTACCGAGCTTCGCGCTCCCGAGATCATTATCCGTAACGAGCGCAGAATGCTTCAGGAGGCGGTAGATGCACTTATCGATAACGGTAGAAGAGGAAAGCCGGTCACCGGTCCCTCTAACCGTCAGCTTAAGTCGCTCTCTGAAATGCTCAGAGGTAAGCAGGGACGCTTCCGTCAGAATCTTCTCGGTAAGCGTGTTGACTATTCCGGACGTTCGGTTATCGTCGTCGGACCTGAGCTTAAGATCTATCAGTGCGGACTCCCTAAGGAAATGGCACTCGAACTCTTCAAGCCCTTCATTATGAAGAGACTTGTTGAGACTCAAAAGGCTACCAATATCAAGGACGCAAAGAAAAAGGTCGAAAGAGTTCACGAGGATGTATGGGACGCACTCGATAACGTAATTCAGGAGCATCCCGTCCTTCTCAACCGTGCACCGACCCTTCACAGACTTTCGATCCAGGCGTTCGAGCCCGTGCTCGTAGAGGGAAGAGCTATCAAGCTCCACCCGCTCGTATGCTCGGCGTTCAACGCTGACTTCGACGGAGACCAGATGCCTGTACACGTTCCTCTTTCCGCAGAGGCTCAGGCAGAGGCAAGATTCCTCATGCTCTCCGCTAACAACTTCCTTAAGCCCGCAGACGGACGTGCGGTTGCGGTTCCTTCGCAGGATATGGTCCTCGGATCCTTCTACCTTACGATCGATAAGGCAGGAGAAAAGGGAGAGGGACACTACTTCCGTAACTATGACGAGGCTGTAATGGCTTACGAGAACGGAGAACTCGGACTTCACGCTCCTATCAAGGTAAGAGTAAGCAAGGAGATCGACGGAGTTGTCCGTACCGGAATCGTAGACGCAACCCTCGGTAGACTTATATTCAATAGCTTTATTCCTCAGGATCTCGGATATGTTGACAGAAGCGATCCTTCAAAGGCACTCGATCTTGAGATCACCTTTACCTGCGGAAAGAAGCAACTCGGCGCTATCGTAGACAGAACCATCAAGTTCCACGGACCCGTTGAGGCGGCTAAGGTTCTTGATAATATCAAGGCAATGGGCTTTAAGTACAGTACCCGTGCTTCGATATCGATATCTCTTGCAGACGTTGTTATTCCTAAGGAAAAGGCTTCGATCATCAGCCAGGCTGAGCATGACGTTGAAGTTATCCGTCAGTATTACCTCGGCGGTGAACTTACCGAAGAGGAGCGCTACAACTCGGTAATCGCAATCTGGGAAAAGGCTACGGCAGATGTTGTCGCGGCTATCCAGAACGGTTTTGACAGATACAACCCGATCAAGATGATGTCTGACTCGGGAGCCCGCGGTAATATCACTCAGATGCGTCAGCTCGCAGGTATGCGTGGACTTATGTTCTCTGCAACCGGACGTACTATGGAGATACCGATCAAGGCAAACTTCCGTGAAGGTCTTAATATACTCGAGTACTTTATGGCAGCCCGCGGTGCGCGTAAATCCCTTTCGGATACCGCACTTCGTACCGCTGACTCGGGATACCTTACCAGACGTCTCGTTGACGTTTCGCATGACGTTATCATAAGAGATGAAAACTGCGGAACCACTCACGGTATGTGGGTAAGCGATATCAAGGAAGGAAACGACGTTATCGAGAAGCTCGAGGATAGACTCGTCGGAAGATTCTGTATCGGCGATATCGTAGATCCCAAGACCGGAGAGGTCATTATCGAGAACGATCATATGATAACCGGTGATATTGCAGACAAGATCGTAGCAGCGGGAATAGAAAAGGTAAATATCCGTACTATCCTTCAGTGTAGAAGCCGTTACGGTGTGTGCGCACACTGCTACGGATCCGACCTTGCTACCGGCAAGAAGGTAAACGTAGGCGAGGCAGTAGGTATCGTCGCAGCTCAGTCTATCGGTGAGCCCGGTACTCAGCTTACGATGAGAACCTTCCACTCGGGCGGTGTTGCGGGTGCCGATATTACTCAGGGTCTTCCCAGAGTTGAGGAGCTCTTCGAGGCACGTAAGCCTAAGAAGACTGCTGTCATCTCTGACATAACCGGTATCGTGTCTATCGTTGAGGGTAAGAAGGCAAGGACCGTTACGGTCACCGCTACTGCTGACTCGATCGAGGAAAACGATAATATCATTGCCAAGATGGATTATCAGATCCCCAACGGCACGAGACTCGTCGTTACCGACGGTTCGTTTGTTCAGAGAGGTCAGGCTCTTACCGAGGGTTATATGAGCCCTGCGGATATTACCCGTATCAACGGTCTCGACGCAGTATATGACTATATCATCAAGGAGATACAGAGGGTATACCGTATTCAGTCGGTTGAGATCAACGATAAGCATATAGAGGTAATTGCGCGTCAGATGACCAGAAAGGTCAAGGTCGAGGATGGCGGAGATACCGATATGCTCGCAGGCTCGCTCGTAGATCTTATCGAATTCGAGATCCAGAACGAGAAAATTCAGCAGAGGATCGACGCAGGAGAGATCGATCTTAATCTTGCGAAGATGTCGCCTGTTCTTCTCGGAATCACCAAGGCATCGCTCCAGACAGATTCCTTCCTTTCGGCTGCATCCTTCCAGGAGACCACCAAGGTTCTTACCGAGGCGGCTATCAACGGAAAGGTCGACCATCTCAAGGGACTCAAGGAGAACGTTATTATCGGTAAGCTTATTCCTGCCGGAACCGGTATGGAGCGCTACCGTAATATCCGCGTAGTTCGCGCAAACGACGACGCAGCGGAAACACTTGAGGCAGAACAGAATATCTCTGAAGACTAAAAGATCAAGAGGCAGACCTTGGCAATATAAAGATTGCACTTGGTCTGCCTCTTTAATAAAAGAAAGTTGGTAAATAAAATGAAAGCAATAATCTCTGTTATAGGAAAGGATACATACGGAATACTTGCGAAGGTAAGCGCGGTCTGCGCGGACAGTAAGGCTAACATCGTGGACGTTACGCAGTCTGTCCTTCAGGATATGTTTGTAATGATAATGCTCGTTGACATTTCCGAATACGGATGCGATTTTGCAGATTTGCGTAAAAAGCTCGAAAATCTCGGAAATGAGATAGGAATGAAGATCAGCGTGATGCACGAGGATATCTTCAATTCAATGCATAAGATCTGATATAGGGCATATCTTTGAAAGGTGGCGACGTAATTGCTTAATACGACCGATATCATGGAAACCATAACCATGATACAGGAAGAAAATCTTGATATAAGAACTATAACGATGGGAATATCTCTTCTCGACTGTGCGGATAGTGATATCGATAAGTCCTGCGAGAAGATCTATAATAAGATTCTCCGCCTTGCCGGAAATCTCGTGAAAACGGGCGAGGAGATCGAGGCAAAATACGGTATTCCGATCATAAATAAAAGAATATCCGTAACTCCTATAGCTATGCTCGTAGCGGCAAGTGGCGGAGATCCCGTAAAATACGCTCAAACGCTTGAAAGGGCGGCACTTAAGGTGGGAGTAAACTTCATAGGAGGATATTCCGCACTCGTACACAAAGGCTTCTCGGCAGGCGATAGGGAGCTTATCGATTCTATCCCCGAGGCGCTCGCTACGACCACGCGCGTATGCTCGTCGGTCAATATCGGAACGACAAAGTCGGGAATAAATATGGACGCTGTCGGAATGATGGGACGCGTGGTACGCAGAGCGGCGGAGATCACGGCAGATAGGGACAGTATCGCGTGTGCGAAGCTCGTTGTCTTCTGCAACGCACCCGAGGACAACCCCTTTATGGCAGGAGCCTTCCATGGAGTGGGTGAGCCCGATTGTGTTATAAACGTCGGAGTATCCGGTCCGGGAGTCGTTCATGCGGCGCTTAAAAAGTGTCCCGACGGAGATCTTACTCAGGTCGCCGATATAATAAAAAGAACGGCATTCAAGATCACGCGCATGGGTCAGCTCGTCGGAACGGAGGCGTCGAAAATGCTCGGCGTACCCTTCGGTATAGTAGACCTTTCGCTCGCTCCTACGCCTGCTGTCGGAGATTCGGTCGCTCATATCCTTGAGGAGATGGGACTCGAGGTCTGCGGAACGCACGGAACGACCGCGGCTCTTGCGCTTCTCAACGATGCGGTCAAGAAGGGCGGAGTAATGGCATCCTCGCACGTCGGAGGACTTTCGGGAGCGTTCATTCCCGTTTCCGAGGATGCGGGTATGATCGCGGCGGCTCGCAGCGGCGATCTGAAAATAGAAAAGCTCGAGGCTATGACCGCAGTCTGCTCGGTTGGACTTGATATGATAGTTATTCCCGGTGATACGAGCGCGGCGACTATCTCGGCAATAATCGCTGACGAGGCTGCTATCGGTATGGTGAACTCGAAGACCACCGCGGTAAGAGTGATCCCCGCTGTCGGAAAGAAGGTCGGAGACGAGCTTGAATTCGGAGGACTTCTCGGAAGCGGTCCCGTTATGCCTGTAAATAACGACAAGAGCAGTGAGAAATTTATCGCTCGCGGCGGACGTATACCCGCTCCGCTTCAGAGCCTTAAGAATTAAGGGAGAGAAACGCAAGGGCTCTGCCCTTGACCCGCTTAGAAACTTTTTGAAAAAAGTTTCTAAGAACTTCAAAAACTTTATTAAAAAAGAGTAGGAAAAACTTCCTACTCTTAAATTTTTATAAATTTTTTTGAAGTTCTCAGAAAAGGTTTTTAGGCGGGTCTCAGGACACAGTCCCGAAATACATCCCTAAGCTCACGGCTGTAAAAGCTCGAATTTGTATCCGACTCCCCAAACGGTCTTGAGCTGCCACTTGTCTGAAACGCCCTCGAGCTTTTCGCGCAGACGCTTGATGTGAACGTCAACGGTACGGGAATCGCCGAGATAGTCAAATCCCCAAACCTTGTCGAGAAGCTTGTCTCTGGTGAAAACGCTGTTGTAGTTTGCTGCAAGGAAGTAGAGAAGCTCAAGCTCCTTCGGAGGAATATCGGTGCTCTTGCCGCAAAGCTTGAGCTCGTATTTCTGAAGACTAATCTCGATGTTGTCAAACTTGATGACCTCGTTGTCGTTCTGATTGTCATGAGCGTTGTATCTGCGAAGGACCGCCTTGATACGTGCGGAAAGCTCCTTGGGATCGAAGGGCTTTACGATGAAATCGTCAGCTCCAAGCTCAAGTCCGAGTACCTTGTCAAATACCTCGCCCTTTGCGGTCAGCATGATGATCGGCTTTGCGGAGATCTCGCGGATCTCGCGGCAGACCTGCCAGCCGTCCTTGCGAGGAAGCATTATGTCGAGAAGAACGAGGTCGGGCTCAAACATTTTGAAGAAGTTTATAGCCTCTACACCGTCGGATGCGATCTTGGTCTCGTAGCCTTCCTTGGTAAGATATACCTTTATAAGCTCTGCTATATTGTTGTCGTCTTCGATAATAAGTAACTTGGTTGCCATTTTAAATCTCCTTTTCGTCGTGTAATTGTTAATTTCGTTAAAAAAAATGCTAAGTTCATAATTATTATAGCAGTATAGAATGATGAAATATTGTGTTTTATGTGAACGTACTGTGAATTATACGTTTTTAAAGAAAGATTTATTTCCGATCGCGACCCTGTGCCGAATCTATTCGTAACGAAATGACTTTTTGTTATCAAAAGATAAATATGTAATTAAAAATGATAAAAAGGTCTTGTAAATACAATAAAAATAATGTATAATATAAGGTAATGTAAAAATAACACTTCCGAAAAAGAAAGGAAAAGCTTATATGAAACTCGGTATCGTGGGAATGCCTAACGTAGGCAAAAGCACGCTTTTTAACGCTATAACAAACGCAGGGGCGCAGAGCGCAAACTATCCATTCTGTACGATAGAGCCTAACGTCGGAATGGTAGCCGTTCCCGACAGCCGCCTTGATTATCTTGCTAAGATGTATTCTCCCGAAAAATACACACCTGCCGTGATCGAATTCGTCGATATCGCGGGACTCGTAAAGGGTGCGTCCAAGGGCGAGGGACTCGGAAATAAGTTCCTCGGACATATCAGAGAGGTTGACGCTATCGTTCACGTTGTCAGATGCTTTGAGGATCAGAACATAATCCACGTTGACGGAAGCGTAGATCCCATGCGCGACCTTGAGACTATAAATTTTGAGCTTATATTCTCGGATATCGAGATAGTTGAGAGAAGGATAGACCGCACCAAAAAGCTCCTCAAGGGCGATAAAACGCTTGCAGGAGAGGTCGAATTCCTTGAAAAGGTTCTTTCAGTACTTATGGACGGCAGATCTGCGCGTACGATCGAGATGAGCGAGGCTGAGGAAAAGATCATGGAAACGATCCCTCTTCTTTCCAATAAGCCTGTTATCTACGTTGCAAACGTCGGTGAGGACGAGCTTGACGGAAGCTATAGCGAGTCCGAAAATTATAAAAATCTTTGTGCCTTCGCAGAGACCGAGGGAGCTAAGGTGGTTCCGATCTGTGCCGGAATAGAGGCTGAGATAGCGGAGCTCGACGCTGAGGAGAAAAAGGAATTCCTTGCCGATCTCGGTATCGAGGAGAGCGGTCTCGATAAGCTCATAAAGGCAAGCTATAGCCTGCTCGGACTTATCAGCTTCCTTACCGCAGGACCTAAGGAGGTTCGCGCGTGGACGATCGTAAACGGATCGAGAGCGCCTCAGGCAGCAGGAAAGATCCACACAGACTTTGAAAAGGGATTTATCCGCGCGGAGATCGTCTCGTTTGATGATCTTGTAAGCTGCGGAGGCATAAACGAGGCCAAGGAAAAGGGACTTTACCGCAGTGAAGGTAAGGAATACGTTATGAAGGACGGAGACGTAGTGCTCTTCAGATTCAACGTTTAAAATTTCGGGAGAAAAATGTAAGAATGAAAAAATTTTTGCTCTTCAGAAGTGTTTTCGCACGCTATATGCTGGCGTTCGTCATCATAATTCTGCTCAGCTTCTCGGTTCTTTCTCTTATAGTCGCAAGTCAGATAATGAGCTTCTCAACTCAGATGAAGACCGACGAGATCGAAAGAATAGCGACCTCCGCCTCGGCGATACTTGAGCCTGTCTATGAAGAATATGACCGTAGCACCGATGAGGGCGAGGATAAATCGTTTGCGGATTTTGTCGGAAGAGAATTCGTTATGATCAAAAGCATGTTCAATTATATCAAAAGGGACAGCGATATAAACGTAATACTTGCCGATTCAAGCGGAAAGGTGCTTTTTTGGGTAAATCCGATTGATGAGAATAAGCTTCCGTATCTCGACAGCAGCAAGAGATTTTCCCCTGAAACTATGAGCATGATGCTTGATGAATCAGATTTGCAGCTGAAGCCTACCGATCTCGACGGTATCTTAAAAAGGGAAAGCTACGTAAAGGCGCATACCGTTAAGGATGACGGTGTGCTTATCGTTGTGACTGTGGCAAAAAACGTCTACGATTTCGTCGCGTCTACTGTGAAAACGATAGTGATGTCCTGTATGTGGGTAATGTGCGGCGCGATAATAGCGAGTTACTTCATAAGCGAAAGGATCGTGCGTCCCATAAGACAGATGAGTAATGCGACTAAGGCGTTCTCCGAAGGAAAGCTTGACGTGCGCGTGCCGGTTTCGGGTAACGATGAGGTCGCCGAGCTTGCCATGGCGTTCAATAATATGGCGTCAAACCTTGAAAGGAATGAGGAAACGAGGCGAACCTTCCTTGCTAACGTTTCGCACGATATGCGCACGCCGATGACGACGATCGGAGGCTTTATAGACGCTATTCTTGACGGAACGATACCTCCGTCTCAGTACGATCACTACCTCGGCATAGTTTCCTCCGAGATAAAGCGACTTTCGCGACTCGTCTCCACTCTGCTCGATATATCGAAGATACAGGCGGGTGAGCGTAAGTTTAATATGATACCGTTTGATATATGCGAGCTTTCAAGACAGATAATAATCTCTCTCGAGCAGCGACTCAACGATAAAAAGCTTGACGTTGAATTTGAATGTGATGCGGAGAGACTCGTTGCCGTGGCGGACCGCGACGCTATATATCAGGTGATCTATAATATATGCGATAACGCGATAAAATTCTCGCGCGAGGGCGGAAAATACCGCTTCAGCATAAAGGATACCGAGAAAAAGATCGTGGTAAGCGTATATAACGAGGGTATCGGCATACCGGATGATGAGCTTCCGTATGTGTTTGACAGATTTTATAAGAGCGATAAGAGCCGCGGACTCGACAAGTCGGGCGTCGGTCTCGGAATGTATATAAGCAGAACGATAATGGAAGCGCACGGCGAAAATATCGGTGTGAGAAGTAAGCACGGAGAATTTTGCGAGTTTACGCTGACACTCAGAAAGGATAAGAACTGATTTACACGTAGTATGACTGTAAAAAAGGAATCAGAAAATAAGAAGCCCCATAATCCCCACGAGAAGCACAGATCCCGAATGTTCGATAAGGTCAAAAACGGTCACGTCGGCTCGCTTACGGACGTTGAGCTTCTTGAAATGTCGCTTTTCTACGTTATTCCGAGAAGCAATACCAACGTTACCGCGCATAATCTTATGGACAAGTATACCTCGCTGAAAAATCTTTTCAGTGCCGACTGTGCATCTCTTTCGGAGATAGATGGAATTGGTCCGTCCTCGGCTTGCTTTTTCGAGATCGTCGGAGAGCTACTTCGCAGGGTCTCGTCCGATCAGGATACTACCGAAAAGAGGATGTTCTCGGTCGAGCAGATCGGTAATTTGTTCATAAAAAAGTTTAAAGGTATAAGCAAGGAGTGTGTTATGCTCCTCGCTTTGGATAATAAAAATGTCGTCATCGATTCCAAGGTGATATACGAGGGAAGTGTTTCGTCATCCGCTGTTTCGGTAAGACAGGTAGCGAAATATGCACTTGATATGAATGCAGCGGCTATAGTTATGGCACATAATCATCCTTCGGGAGATGCTTCGCCTTCGGATGATGATATTGTGCTTACAAGAACTATAAGGAGAGCTCTTGCCGAACTCGATATTCCGCTGCTCGAGCATATTCTTGTGGCAAACGATCGCTATATGCCGCTCTTTTCTTACATCACGAGAGCAGCGGAGGAAATCGATTATCTGACAGATTTCGGTAAAGGAGCGGTTTCTTATGGAGAAAAAGCTTACTGATCTTGGGTTTCACTCGCGGACAAGAATGCTGATCGGAGAAAAAGCGCTTGAGCGCGTGATAGCTTCACACGTCGCTGTCTTCGGGCTCGGTGGGGTAGGTGGCGGAGTCCTTGAGGGACTTGCAAGAGCAGGTGTCGGACGTCTGACTCTCGTTGATTTCGACAGAGTCTCCGAAAGCAATATAAACAGACAGCTGATCGCTGATATATCTACGGTCGGAATGCTGAAAACGGATGCGGCAAGAGAACGGCTTGTCAGGATAAATCCGAATATTGAAATAATCACCCACGAGCTTTTCTATAGCGAGGAAAATGCCGATCAGATCGACCTCTCGGGAGTTGATTATATAGTAGACGCAATAGATTCGGTAAGATCCAAGGTCGCCCTCATAACAAGAGCAAAAAGAGAAGGGATCCCGATCATTTCGTGCATGGGAACGGGGAACCGTGTCGATGCGCTTTCCTTTGAGATAAAGGATGTGTATGAGACGAGCGGATGTCCGCTTGCTCGGGTTATGCGTCACGAGCTTCGTAAAAATGGAATAGATTCTCTTAAGGTGCTCTGTTCGGCATCCGACGTTTACAGAACTCCCGATACGGATGCGAGCCCTGCGGATCGGGAGAAAAGACCGCCTGCTTCGATATCGTACGTTCCGCCGGTCGCGGGATTTATAATAGCAGGTGAGGTCATAAAGCATATCGCACAGATAAAATAAAATCAAAAGCGCTTGCGTTTTGCCAGACGTGCCGTAACGAAGGTTTCAAAAACAAGTGGTAAAGACAATCGATACAGTATATCGCAAATAATAATTTGAATGGAGATACTGTAATGAAAACATTGTACAAACAACTTTGTGGAACCTATCGTGAGAAAAACGGACGTCTTATACCGGAAATGAAACTGCCCGAACAAACCAATTATCAAATTGGCAAGTACGGGCAGTTTTATCTTGACTATATTAAAAATCACTGTCGCGGAAGATACACCACTCTACTAACCGAAGGCAAGTTAAACGCTCGGTTACATGAAATCGACCTTGAAGCCAACCGAATGCTTGAAACCACCATCATCTGCCTCGCCTCCGAAGGAGGTATCGACGAGAAGTTGAAAGCTCGCGATATGCTCCGTTGGATTGCCGAGATGAACAATATCAAGGTAAGCGCGGAAGAAATCGTCTTGCGGGAGGTGGTGTTGGTATGAAGTCAATTATCAATGAACTTTGGCACGGAAATATTATCCCACAAGAAGATAGTCGAACTAACTCCAAGGAAATGAAAGAATTGCTTGGTTATATGGCAAGGCATCATGAGGACTTGGAGGAAAACTTCTATGACGAACAGAAAGAGGTGTTTGAGAAATTCCACGATTGTTGGAGCGAGTATATGAGCTTGGCAGAAGCTGCTATCTTTGAGTATGCTTTCAAAATTGGTATGCAGATTGCTATTGAAACACTAACCGAATAACACGCGGCGGCGGGGCTTGTCCTCGCCGCTTTATCAATGCCACGGTGTTTTTTCGAGGTCTGTCATTTTGTAATATGTTTCGAATACAATCTCCATTGAGCTTGAAGAAGACCACATTAAAAATTAAATCAATTTTTATATGGAACGCTATCCTTTAGGGTAACGTTTTTCTTTAGCATTTCGCGTACCATAAATGTCGCATTTCGATTTGATATACTATGTGTGTAAAAATCACGTGCCTCAAACTTGTTTTAATTCGAGTAATTCCCCCAAAAATATTGTCCAAAAGCACAAAACCAGCCATCAAATATGAACCTGTTATGAATGCTCGGATTTTTAGTTGGAAATTCAGAACTCGTGTGTTATAATACTATCCCATAAACCTAATAGCCATATCATTCACAGTAAAAGGAGAATAAGAAATGAAAGTCAAAAATTTCCAAATCACATCCGCATCCACCATTAATGTCGAACTCGCCTCCACTCTGCCCATTTCTGTGCTTTGCGGCCGCTATTCCGATCTCGCGCTTGACCTTTTGCGCGAGTTGATTGGCGACTTTGGCGCGCAGAACGATCCCGACCGCGTTGATGATGGGCGTTTCGTAATTCATGCGGATATTGAAATGGACAACAAGAATTACGATGTATGTTATATCCGCAACGCTGACTTTATGGGCGACAATCGCCTCGCCGTAAACTTCGTGCCGAACAATATTCGTTTCTCGGAGGACGATACTCGTGAGTTTGTCGATAAGTGTAACGAGCGCGACACAGATAATACCAATGTACTTATTAAGACTGCCGACATTTTCTCTTCTGAGGATGACCGTCCTATCTTCATTTATGACTACTTCGACCGTCTTGATGAAGCGATAGATATTGCCCCAATTCTCGACAAGTTCTCTTCTCTCGGCAGACAGGTGTTTATTGCTGTATGCTCGAATTATCCCATTGAAAAGCTTAAGCACGACGCAGTACAGATCGTGCATACGGAGGTTGACAATGTCCAAAATTGATCTTCCATGCTATCCTTGGCTTGTAAGCAAGCACGAGGGACGTTTCGTTACAAATACTTACTCGGGTTCTTTGGGAACACTTACCGATCAAGGGTGCGTAAGCGTTCGAACGTTCAACTACCGTGTTTACGTAGACATATCGAGTGGTGAGGAAAACTCGTTTCGTCTGCTCGCTGAAACCTATATCATCCAACCGTGGATTTGCGGAGGAAACAAAACCGATTTTGAACGAGCCGAATTCGAAAGCTCTCAAAAAGGTGTTAAGGATGCTGAAGAATGGCTTGTACGAACCGCCGCCAAATATGGATTTTAAGGAGAACTTATGAAAGAAAGCATTTATGCCGCCTTGCGCGGAGAATTTGTCAGACCTGAGCTGCCCGATATTGGTACGATCGTTGACAATATCTACACCGTGATACTTTGTCCTGTGTGTGGGCAAAAAACACTCGACAATTACTACATTTGCGGACACTGCGGTTGGGAATATGATAACTTCCCTGAGGATCACCACTCTGCCGCCAACGGTGCTACCCTGCAAGAATACCGTGACGAATATAACCGCATTATAAAAGAAAGGAGCTAAAATATGGATAACAATTACTTCCGATATTATAACGCCCACCCGAGCACTATCTTGTTGACGATTGCGTAAAGCGAGCAATTACCGTCACAACGGGAATGGATTACAAGGATGTTCAGCGAGGCCTCAATGATCACAAAAAGATAACGGGAGCAAAGACCTTTAATTCCGACGACAATCCGAGAAGCTACGTTGAAAACGTTTTGGGCTTCCCGAAAGTAGCGATAGCAAAAAAGGAAGACGGCTCACGCATGACCGCACGTGAATTCTGTCAAAGCCATCCAAAGGGACGGTACATTATTTCCATGTCGGGGCATTGGAGCGCCGTAATAAACGGAACGGTCGTTGATACGTGGGATTGCAGTGACGAGGGCTTGTACTCGTTTTACGCCATAACTCCGATCGAAGGGTACGAAAAACGCCCGATAACCTCGGGCTTTATAATAAAGATCGAATCAAACGAAAAGGCAAGCGTCAATTTTTACGACAGCAACGGGAACAAAAAGTCCTGGACCATCCCCGCAAGATATGCAGACGGATACCGAGCGTGTCTTATCGATATGGGCAGAAACCAAGCGATAGATTGGTCGGATGAAAAATGGAGATAAACCGATTCCGAGCAGACGTCGGCGTTTATCATTGCAAAAAAATACTTATTTTAAAGGAGATATAAGCATGAGAGCAAAGCTTGAAAACGGAACTATAACAGACGTTTTAAACGACGGTGACAAGGCACTTACCATTCCTGCTGAGGCAACCAATATTTCGGAGACCTTACTGATGTCATATGCATTTGACGGTGTTGAAGCGATCCGGATCGAAGAAGACAATCCCAATTTTATTTACACGAACGGATGTCTGATCAATATCAAAACCAAGACACTCCTCGTCGGGTTAAACGATTGCATCGTTCCCGATGACGGTTCCGTCGAGGTGATAGGACCGTGTGCTTTGGGATACAACACAACAATCGACAAACTTACGATTCCCGAGGGTGTTCGTATAATTGAAGTGGGTGCCTTTTCGGGCTCTTCCCTTCAGGCAATATTGCTTCCACGGTCCCTTGAATTGGTGCGCGGAAACGCTTTCGGAGTATGTGAAAGGCTTCACGAGGTGACCGTTTTGGGAGAGAATACAAAATTCGAGCCTTCTGCATTCGGAAAAATGCTCAACGACGGCAGTCCGATGCCTCGTCAGATTTCAAGTTACGTATGCCCCGATCTTGTTGTGAAGGGTTATCGCGGTTCACCGGCAGAGGATTGCGCGGAAATGAACGGAATTTTCTTTGAAGAATTGTAATTTAAGGTTCAATACACAAAGGAGAATAAAAATGAAGGTAACGATATGTTCACGCAATGATGTAAATGAGCTTATTAAAAACACTTTTCCGCAAAACACGGCGGTTATAAGCTTTTACAGCCCGACCAAAAGCCCAAAATCGAAAGAGCCTCGGGTGGACTACTCAGGCGTGTGTGATCGGGTCTTTTACATAGGTATTCCCGACATTGATATTGAAATACTTGGCAATTACGGCTACACCTACGAGACCTATCTTGCAGAAGCAGACGAGCTTGCCAAATTCATCTACGAAGTAAGAGCCGAAGGGCGCGATATTATTTGCCAATGTGATTTCGGTCAGAGCCGTTCTGCTGCCTGTGCCGCAGCCATATTGCAACACTTTGAGGGGCGTGGAATCGATATTTTTGCGGATTACAGATATTATCCCAATCAGCTTGTGTATCACAAGGTGTTTGATGCTCTGGAAAGAGTAACAAAAATCACAAATCACTTAAAGGAGAATGCGAATGAAAAACAGTAGTTGTGACAAATCGCTGCATGTATTTTGTGAAAAAGCAGCATATAAAAGAACTCGTAAGCTGAAATGCTTATATGAAGAATTCATCGAGAAAGTCGATGAAAATGACATTCTGTTGTGTGACGCGCAATCTCTGTTCTACGATTTTTTTGAGGCTTTGCGAAACGTCACTCTCCCCAAATGGAGAGAGTCACTGCTGAACAAAAAATATATTCTGATCGACGGGTTTCACTATTTTGAGAAAAAGAAAAGCGCACTTGAAGAATTGACCTATATTTTTAAGCACACAAACGCGGCTATTTTCTTGACACTGAATAAGCCCTTAGCAGAATGCGATTTCGGAGAAGAAATGCAGTATATTCTGAGCACGGGTACGCAAAAGGAGATTGGCGATGAATCTTGTGACTATATGAGTTCTCGTGAAACTCAAGAGTATTGGAAGAAAACCGGTTACACGCCGTCAGCGACGGAAGCCGCATGGCTGATTAAACAAGACAGAAGCCTCACGTTTGAAGAAAAGCACAAAGCCTGGAAAGAGATTCTCACCACTATACCCGATTGTGCCTTTGACTCGCACGGCATATATAATGAGGCGGACGTCGACAGCGTTCACACCTTTCTTTCTGAGTATATGGCTTTTGAAAACCGGCTTTTGGAGCGGTTTCATAAAAAGGAATCGAACGCGGTATATACCTACAAAGTTTGGTGTGATGAGGACGGAGACTGGCTTGGTGGGGATGGTCCTCTGTACGTAGATTTTAATGAAGCCCTGGCAGAGTTTCAAAACTATGCCGATCTTTGTCCGAAACTTGCACTTTTTACTAAAGTTTATTTTGGCGCAGAACACCAAAGGATTTATATCTATATGTGCCCGGATGGTGCGGTTACCAAGGTGGCAGCGGATTTGATTGACCTTGAGGAAAAGGAATATAAAATCTTTTACGAGATATTTTTCGGTATGAGTCTTGTGTTTGAAAGCAAATCGGAGGATGAAGAATGACAGAAAATGCGCAAATTAAGGCTGAACTCCTGCATAAAACGCCTTTTTTGTCGCATGCCGAGAGCTTAACAAGACAAAAGAAAGGAAAAAGCAAAGATGACTAAATCCCAAAACGACGCGCGTACTTATTATATGAATACAAACGATTCTTGTCCAACGATCGCCAAGTATGGCAGAAATCTCAATCTGCTCTACTTGGACGGTCGGATTGACCGCTGTTATCATCGAGACGACACGATTACGCAAATACAAAAAATCCTGCTTCGCAAGAACAAAGCAAATATTATGCTAACAGGTTCAGCGGGATGCGGAAAAACAGCCATCGTTGAGGGGTTGGCAGCTGTGATAACAGAACGCAGGATCACATTTTCTGATACGTATGCCAAGCTAAAGCGAAAACACAGCGCAGCCGTCAAAAAATGGAAAAAGGAAAATGCGGACAAGGCTATCAGCGAAAACAGTGTACCGTGTCCGATATTTGATGATCCCCCAAAGCCGCTACTGTGCGACTGCGTGATTTACGACGTGTCGCTGACCGCCCTGGTTGGCGGCGCCAAATACCGTGGCGAATTTGAGGAACGCATACAGCGCATGATAGACGAATGCCGGGCGAACCCGGAAGTCATTTTGTTTTTTGATGAGATGCACCATCTTTGCAGAATCGGCGCAAGCGAGGGGTGTGAAAGCGCGGCACAGATGTTAAAGCCTGCGCTTGCAAGAAAGGATATTCGGGTCATCGGAGCAACCACGACCGAAGAAAAAGCATACGTCGCCAAGGATAAGGCGCTCGCCAGACGGTTCAGCGAAATTGAGGTGCAATCGCTTTTCGGTGATGTCGCAGCTGAAACGGAAAAGCATATTCTTAAAGATTATTGCCAATTTCACAACGTACACACCGATGCGTCAGCCGATGCCATATTGGCTCAGGTGCAACGTCTGCTTCCTCACACGGTGTTTCCGGACAATTTCATCAACGTGGTGGATGAAACTCTTGCAGGAGCGGTGTTTGAGGGGCGCGAAAGCATAAATATCACACATTTTTATGCAGTGCTTCAACAAAAATCTGGGATGTCAAACCATACGGAGGATGAAGAATGACCGAAAAAGAAATTTGGGACAAAGCATATAAAAGGATTTTTGAATTGTACGGGAATGTGCCCGATCTGCGTATCGTTAGCCGATTTTACAGCGAAAAGCATGCATTTATGCAATATGAGGTTGGCAAATACTTTTACAATCTTGCAAATCTCCGACGTGAGGCTGAGGAGGCAGGCGAGCGATTGATCGTCAAAGCCCCGGTCGCCTCTTGCTTTGTGGCATATTTACTCGGCACGACAGGCGAAAATCCGTTGCCGGCGCATTATTATTGCCCGAAGTGCAAGACGGTGGAATGGATGGACGGTAAATGTGTATTTGATCTCCGTGACCACACCTGCGCGTGCGGCGAAACAATGAAGGCAGACGGCTTTGATATTCCCTTTGAAACCTATCTGCCCTACGCCAAAAAGCTTAAAACCGTCGACACAGTCCCCGAAAACTATCAACAATTGTTTGATTCCATTCTCTCGCATTTTCAAAGGTCGCTGTTGGATACTGCCATCGTTTGTAAACGGCTTGAAAAGGCTACGGGCATCTGTATGGATAGCATTGACTTAAACGACCTTGAAGTAAAGCACCGATTTCTTACGGGAGATTTTGAGTATTTGGTGGGCTCCGGAGGTGAAAAAGCGATCAAACAAATGATCACACTCGCACAGCCGCTAATGTATCACGATCTTCTGAAGCTGATCGGACTTGCCCACGGTACTTGCACTTGGAGACATAATGCCGAACAACTTCTCTCTGATGGCATTTGCTCACTCGCCGACATTCCTGCCACGCGCGACGAAGTGTTTATGACCATTCGCGACGCAATGCAGGATTGTGACTTTCACGATATGGGATTCGCCTTTGATGTTGCCAACAAAGCTCGCCGTGGATATTACCGGGAGCACGGAATGGAAAATTACACCAACAGTACATTACAAATGCTCGGACTTGACAGTTGGTTCGGCAGCTATATCCGAGTCACACACTATATGTCAACCAAAGCGCTTGCGGTGTTGGAGTTGAAGTATTCTATCATTCTCAATTGGTATCAAGTCTATTATCCGAGAGAGTATCAACAGATAATAGCTGATTATAACATTTGAAAGGAGGACAAGGTTATGGAATTGGCTTATTACGATGTTACATATCGCAGAGATCCGCACGCCGTTTACACAAAAGTAGGCGTATACTGCCATGGCGAATATGAAGCAATCGCTAAGATCAAAGAGCAGTATCCCGAAGCCGTTATTATCGAAGTGAAAAAGAGATAATGACAATCGTGGCTGTATAGAGAATTCATCCTATACAGCCACGCACCCTATGTATTGCATTTTTCTTGAATTTGTGATATAATTAAAGCGGCTTATAAACAAAAAGGAGCAGAAAAAGTTGCTTACAAGAAGGAGATGAACAATATGAAAATCAAACGCGGAAATATATTTTTCGCTGATCTGTCGCCTGTATTGGGTTCTGAAATAGGCGGATTGCGGTATGTTGTTATTGTATCAAACGATGAGTTGAATGAAGAAGCTTCCTCAAATGGCGGTACAGTAATCGTTGCACCGCTGTCCTCAAACAATGCTGAGGTCGAAAGTCGGAACGCAATGGCAACAGTTGCTGTGGATATTCCAGAGCTTTCGCTTTTTTCGTATCGGATTCTGCTCTATGGAATCAGAGCAATTGATACTACACGTTTGAAAAATCATATTGGGCGTCTGAGCGACGAAACAATGGCAGAGCTTGATAAAAAACTTAAGGATGCTTTAGGACTTTGATATGATAACAGCAAGCCCTCCGCGAACTTGCGGAGGGCTTGCTGTTTAGTTTTATCCGTTTACATATGGATTTTCTTCGACGTACTCGTATTTGAAATGCATTTTTTTGGCATATTCTATCGCATACGAGTCTTTTGGAGCTTGGATGGTCAATTTCTTTTTTCGTTTCCTTTGGTCGAAAGCAGTTTCATGTATGCATGTAACGCTTTTAGGAATAAATATTCGTTCCAATGAATCACACATCTCGAACGCATTGCCGTGAATGGCTTCAACACCAAGAGGAATTATGATGTCCGTAAGATTCCTACACTTTGAAAACAATCCGCCACTTAATACAGTAACACCTGAGGATATCGAAACTCTCTTTAAATTTTTACAGTCCTCAAAGGCATATTGATCCACTTCTTTTACATTTTGAGGTATCTTGATCTCTTCCAGGCATGAACATCCAACAAAAGTCCCCCACTCAATTTTCGAGATTTTTTCAGGAAAACGAATACTTGTCAATCCGCAATTCCAAAACGCATAGGCTCCTATAGATTTGAGGCTTTCGGGCAATTCTATATCGGTAAGATTTTGGCAATAGGTAAAAGCGTTTTCATCTATATATTCCAAATTTTCTGAAAACACAATTTTTTCAAGAGATATGCAGCCCCTAAAAGCATCCGTATCAATCCCTATTACCGTATTGGGTATAATCACGCTTTTTATTGATTCATTTCTCTCGAAAGCGGACTTTCCGATTACGGTTACACCGTCGGGAATAACGACTTCTTCATTAGTTCCACAGTATTTATTACAATATGTGACGGTATTGATTTGAAAATCTTTAGTCTCAGTCATCGGTTTTTCCTTTCTCGTTTGATATAGCTGTTGTAAACAGCTGCGATCTCGTCCTCCGTCAATTATTATAGAAGGCTTTTTCTTGCTGTTTTTCATCCGAAAGAGTTTTGAAAAGCATAATTTGATGTTTGTTGATCAGATATCTAATTCTTGTTTCAAGAGCTTCTTTATGGTTCGGCGTTTTTTTTGCCGCATAAAATTCGATGAGTTGTTTGGCGATAACTTCTGTTGAAACAGATGCTCCGCATTCATAAAGAAGGTCAAGCAACTCGTCAAGCCAGCCGTTTTCAATAACCTCAGGGCAAATCAGCTTGTCGAATTCTTCTTTTTCGATATAACATTTGTTGTTGTTTAAATAGTTTTTTAGTGCCGGCGTCATTTTTGCTTGCTCCTTGTTATTTATTTTCTATGTTCATCGCAGATCTTAATGATTTCATCCATAAGTGCGATAACCTCATGCGCTTTTTGAATGTCCTCATTTCTCTTTTTCTTAATGCGGCGAGCTTCGTGAACCAACTCTTCAAAAGCTTTGTTTGCGTTATGCAAAGCTTTTTTATCTCCGGTCTCCGCCATTTTCAGCGTATCAAGCAAGGCTTTCTGGCAATCTATCATATCACTGATATATGCAAGATCACGGTGCTCAAACCATTCAAGGATAATATCTCCGGAAAGGATCTCGTCTTCTATTACACCAAGATCATTGTACTCTTCGTTATCCAAATTGCATTCTTGCTTTACTTCGGTCAAAAACACTTTTCGCGCTTTTGCCAAGGATTCCAATTTGTTTTCCTGTTGTTTTAAGATGCTCATTGTTCGCAATTTTTCCTTTCTTCTTTCAGTCGTTCTCTATCCTCCTTTGTTTGTACTCTCACGGTCAAGAGTAACTTATCTCCGTCAATCAACAGATTACCTTTCTTAACGATAGACGGTTTATCGTCACCAAACACACGACGGTAGCATCCCTTGATACTCGCTTTCTTTTCGCTGAAGAAGCAATACACGGAGGTGATAATTCCAGATTCCTCAATGAGTTTTGCAATCTCGTTGGTGATATTATTTGTGCCGTTTTTGTTGATAAGCAAGAATTGGTCGCGCATCACAGTCGATTCGGTACTCATGACGCAGAGATCGGCTTCGGTGATGATGGCATCAGGATTGAGAGTCCAAATATCTCCAAACAATTTGCGCTTCGTATGTATGCTTTCCGCGCTTCCGCGGTCAACTTCGAAGCACATGGCGAAGCTTGTATCAAACGCTTCTTTGATTTCTTCTGGAGTATGTACTTCGTTTTTCTTTTCAAGGTAGAGTTTAAGATTCATAATAGTTTTCTCCTTTTTCAAACAGTTTCGGGAATTCCTTTTTCAACTCATCTTGCTTGTTCTTCTCTGCCTCTGTAAGCGGTTTTTTTATGTTTAGGAATATTGCGTCTGTCAGTCGGGAGGCAGGGCAAAATGTCGGCTCCTCCTTAATACACCTGGCAGGCTCAATTGTGTTTTCTTTTGCAAATACACCCATAAGATAGGATTTCACACAGTGAGAGATATAGTGCGATCCGTCCAGCTTGTTATCGTCAGCTACACTTGAGGAGTCGGTCGTGTGCTCACCAAGGTCATTGGCGGTGTTTTTTGGGAAAAGGTCATTTAATTTTTCTATTACTTCTTTTTTGATGTCGGATGAAAGTTTTCTTACAACATCCGAGCAAAATCCGAATTCTTCGAGCCTATTATATACATCCTGCTCAAAGTATTTCTTGTCGGTCGGCGGAACCACGATATATCTTTGCTTGTCGGATATGTTTCCGCTGAGTAGCGCAGATGCGCCGTTGTATGCAAAATTGTCAATGATAAATATTATATTCGGAAAGTAAAAATGGAGGAATTTACTTGCAAACGAGATGTGGCTGTTGCATTTGACGTCATATTCCGCACCGTAACGCTCATTTTTATACTTCTTGGTGTCCGGAACTTCATCAAATTTTTCAAGAGCCTCGCCGAGCACTTTGTTGAACGCTAAAACGGCTGTGATCGATTCAATGAGCAGCTTCTTGTCGTCCTCATCTATAGAGCAAGTATCTAAGGTTTTTGTTTTATTTCCTCTGCGTGTAATAGTAAGGTTTTTAAATTTATAACAGAGATTTTTTTCGTGATAATTTTCAATCAAGTCTCTGAATATAACCAAACTCTCCAAATTCAAATTTCCGGCTATATCGTCAAAAAAACCTTCTCGTCCGTCGTTTTGCGTTTTAACCGGCCATTTTGCTCTGGACTCTTGCTTTCCGTTTTCATCATATTTAAACGTACCATAAGAACGTCTTTGCGGAGACGCGGCGTAAGATCTGCCGATAAGCCATATCGCACCAGACAATTTTTCTTTATTCTTTAAATCCGTGGGGTTTTCCCCCATTTTGTAAAGAATTTCGTTTCCGTATCCATAAGACGTTTCGCTGATGTTTTTGAGTTCATTATAAAAATCCTCGGTGTTCATATAAAACCTCCTTATATCGCCCCGTTTGCCACAGGGATATTCTTGACATCAACGCCTTTGATATTGCAATAATATTCGAGTACCTTTTGTGCATGTGCCTTTCCTGAAGAATTTGTTTTAATATTCACAATATCTGCAAGGATACGTGCGCAGGCACCATCTTTCAAATAACGGTACAAGCCTTGGCTCCAACGGATGCCTCCGTCGCTATTCTTGTAATAATGCCAGAACTTCATCTGCTTTGCCTCATCGGGAGTCAACTCAATTGCATAGCCTTCCTTGGCGACAACGTAGCCTGCATTGGTATCATCGCCTTCGATAGCTTCGCCTGTTACAAAAACGCCGAAGATAATTCTATCTTCTTCCTCTGCTTCGGGATAGCGAGTAGTCAGTACGGCAAGGCTATTACTTGCGGCGTCCTGAATACGTCTGCCTTGAGAGATACCGCTCTTTTCGTCAAGATCTTCACCCGCGGCTGCCGTCCAAGCGGTCAGCATACGGGACTCGTAGCATACAAATCCATCCACATTCATGGCGTCCAACTCAGCGCGAGTGATCGCTCCATCAAGATACTGACGGCAGGGAGATTTGATGTTAGAGCACCAGCTATGACGGCGGACCTCGATATTATAGCGGATCTGATCGTCGGAGCAAACGCCCTTATATCCAATACAATTATTACCGCAACCGCCGTTGCAGAAATTGCACTTAAACGCGAGATTGTTTTCATTGATCTTGCGAGGCTGTGCAGTAGCACGCTTAACGGATGCCTTCGCTGCCTCCTCTGCGCGTTTCTTCGCTTCTTCTGCCTCACGAAGTGCTCGTTCACGTTCCTCGCGAACTTTCTGTGCCTTTGCTTCTTCCTTTGCTGCAAATGCCGCTTCAAGCTCGGCTTGCAGATTTGCATCCTTACACTTCACGAAAGTGGTAAAGATATCGGGATAGATAAACTTCTTTTCCTCTTTTAGGAACTTTACAGTAATATAGTCACCGTTGTGAGCGATAACGGTTCCTTCGCCAAATGTCTTATGTACTACAGTCTGGTTTACGAGATTCATATGAACATCCTCCAATTTTATGTTGGCACCGCAGTGAAATGCGTTTGGCGAACGCAAATAGAGTGGTGCGCTTATTATGAAAATATTATATCACATCAAAAAGCGACAAAAATGGTGCAAAATTACATTTCAAATAACTTATCGATCAGCTCTCGCTTTCTATCATCATCAAGAGTGTCGTTACGATTGATACTCTCCACGATCGTTTGAAAATCATTTTGTTCAAGTGCAGAGGTCTTCTTGGGAATATAATATCCCCTTCCGTCGTGTCTAATGTCATAGCCAATCTCTTTTAACAACGCTATGTTGCGACCTACAGCCTTGCGTTCAATAGCTGTTCTCGTCGCTATCTCCTGCTGATTGAGGTTCTCATTGCTGTTTTGCAGGGTTTTAAGGATCAAAACGGGATAAGCGGAGGTGCCCCAACGTTGATTTAAGGTTAATTCCAATTCGATTGTAAGCTCTCGGAACCTGTTCTTAGGCGCGCGTTCAGCGAAGAATTTAAATTCATAGAATTCTTCATCATTGTCCATAACGACCATATTGGTTCGCAAGGAAAGCTCATCGCCGTAGCATTCAAATACGAGGTAATCTTCGCGTATCGTGATGTTAAAATCGTTGAGCTCATCCGTTTCTTCGTCTTCATCATACCAATCATCATCAACATACATATCGGAATCGTTTTTTATCTTCTCCGGTTCATAAGGATAATCGGCAATATCATCCGATGGCAACGCATCTCCAACACGGAAAAAGTCCTCGCGAGAGACATAACCTTCAATAAAGCGTGCCATCGCTTCGCGGTAGGGAATGTTGATTCCGTCGCGTATTTCATAGGTGTAATGCTGGACTCCGATATGTGAAATCATTTCACGTACTGTTCGTTTAACATCATCAAATGACTTAAACGTTACTTTTTGCACTCCGTTTCCGGGAATGCTTTCATAAGTTAATGTCCACGTTTTTTTCATACAGCCCTACCTTCCATATCATCGTAATTCATTATACCACACTTTTCGGCAATTGGCAATATTAAAAGCGACATTTTTAGTACATGGCGCAAATAATCTAAGGAGGAAACAGTATGACACCCGAAAAAGAACTATATTTAGAAAAGAGATTGGCGGAAATCCGAAAAGAATGGGAAGATAATCCGCTACCGCCCTTTGCGCCAGTGATTGATATTGAACGCGAACCGATTCCAATGTCCTATGATACTCCCGCTTCGACTTTTGATTTTGAAGCGAAAGAGGGGCATACGACCTATGAGGTGGTCGGGCATTTCAATCCCGATGCGAAAGAAAATCTGCTACAAAAGATCTTGCGAATGGTGAGGGAGGAAAAAAGTTTACAATGACGCGCAGACTTTATCGTTGTAAAGCGTTGAAATGTTGTTCGACTTATGATATAACAAAGACAAGCGATAATACTGTATCGGTTGTCGGAAAGGAGCAAATTTGAATAGACAACTGAATGAAAACAGAATCACTGCTCTCTACTGCCGTCTGTCCCAAGACGATGGACGCGAAGGTGAGAGTAACAGTATAGTCAACCAAAGAAATCTGTTAACGGAGTTCGCTCGCAAAAGCCATTTCTTTCGCAGAATGGAACAAATGATTGAAAACGGAGAGATTGGAACGATCATCGTCAAGGATATGTCCCGTCTTGGCAGAAATTATCTCCAAGTGGAATGTACACAGACATTGTGTTTCCCGAAAACGACGTAAGGTTTATTGCCATAAACGATAACGTCGATTCCGCAGTACAAACCGATTTTGATATGACACCCATCCGCAACTTCTTCAACGAGCTTTATGCGAGAGATACCGCCAAGAAGATCAAATCCACCTTCAAGATGAAGGGCGAAAGCGGAAAGCATTTATCTTCTAATCCGCCTTTCGGGTACGTTAAGGACGAAAAGGACAAGGATAAATGGCTGGTCGATGAAAAAGCTGCCGAGGTGGTCAGATATATCTTCAAGCTGTGCGAAAGCGGGAGAGGTCCATTACAAATTGCAAAGCAATTGCATAATGAAGAGGTTTTTATCCCGAAAGCCTATTATGCGCAAAAGAAAGGAAAGCTATATGACGGCGATCCATTCAAACGGGCACAGTCCACGGTCGTTCGCATCCTTGAAAACGAAGCGTATATCGGTCATACCGTAAATTTCAAAACTACTTCCAAGAATTACAAAAGCAAAAAGCGAGTGGATAATCCGCGCGATAAGCAACTGGTGTTCTTGAATACGCATCCTGCGATTGTTTCTGAAAGTAGCTTTGAGAACGTACAGAAAATACGGGCAAACCGTCGCAGACCTACCGCGGCGGGAAAGCTGAGTATTCTTTCTGGCAAGCTCTTTTGCGCGGATTGCGGAGCAAAACTTCATTATTGCACGGCGAAAGGATTTAATCCAAGTCAAGATTTCTTCAACTGTGCCAATTACAGAATCAATATGGGAACTTGTTCAGCGCACTATATTCGTAACGTAACGCTCTATAATATGGTGTTCGCTCACATTAAAAAGATGCTCAGATATGTGCAGCAATTTGAGGAAACGTTCGTCCGCGACCAAATGCACCGAATGGACAAGATATTGGCGATGTCAATATCCAAGGCAAAGGTCGACGTGGTAATGTTGCGACGCAGAGATGAGGATCTTAACACCTTATTCAAGAGATTATACGAGGATATGGCGGCAGGACGCATTACGGCAGAACGATTTGACCTGCTCTCGTCTGAATACGAGGAGGAGCAAAAGGACTTAAAGATGCGAATTGCCGAGCTTGATGACTTGATCGAGAACGGAGAAACGCAAACGAAAGATCTTAAGATGCTTCTCATCAAAGTCCGAAAGTACACCGATCCCGAAACGCTTACCTTTGAAATGCTAAACGATTTGGTTGACAAGATAATAGTCCACGCTCCCGATAAGAGCAGTGGAGACAGAAAACAAAAGATTGAAATTTACTACAATGCCGTCGGTATTCTAAATTTGCCTACCGCCACCGAGGACGATTGTATCGCCCTGCACGGTAGATGCAAAGGTAAAAAGAAAGCCGGCTGAACGGCAAAAGGCAGTGTGACCAAAATCGGTCACACCGCCTCTTACATAAATACTTCGTTACCGCGTCTCGCCATTACCGCGAGCGCTTTTGTTTGCTTAAAATTTTCAGATCGAAAGGGTCTGTACGGGATTTTCGGAGAAATCGACCGTAAGATTTCTGAGTACTCCGCCCTTTGCAACGGTGAACTCAATGATTCCGCCGCCCTGTACGGTGACCTCACCGTCGCTTACGGAAAGTACCTCTGCGTTTTCACTGTTTGCCCAGACCGCAACAGTATTTTCCTTGTCGGTGACTGCCTTGAGCATAACTCCGAAGGGAAGAGCGACGTCGTAGCTGTCAGTTCCGATGCGGAGCGTTGCGTGACGGAGATCTTCCTCGGGACGGTACCAGTCGACTGCGAGGAAATAGATGTGCTTGGAGCCGTCGTTCTGATCGTAAACGGCAAACTGAACGTCATCGCCTGTAGATGCCCAGACCTTTTCCTGATCGTTTGCCTTTTTGACAAGACGGACGATCTGCTTCTCGTACGCACCTCTGATGGCGGGAGAGATCGGATAATCCTTGGTGTTGAAGAGTATGACCTCTCCGTCACCGATCGCGTAGCGGCAGAGAAGCGGCTTTCCGTCATCGGTATAGAGAATTACCTCGTCTGCAGGGGTAGCGTTGACACATACGGATACGCTCTTACCGTTGAAGGTCGAATCCTCAAATACAGGCTCTCCGTCTGTAAAGGAAAGAGCGTTGTCCTCGAATATAAGCTCGCCGCGCTTTATCGCTTCCATGTCGGATGTGAGCGTGTTGTGTGCGCGTGTCATGAGAAGGCTTGCGCCTGCTTTGACCTTGTCAAGAAGCTTTTCGGCATCCTGCTTTTCCATACGGTTGTATCCGAGGAAGAAGATTGTCTTGTATCCGTTGAGAGTTTCGGGCTTTGCCTCCATCGGTATCATATCGGGATTTCCGTAAGGAGTGCTCGTGTGATATCCGACGGGACGGTCGTTGGGACAACAGTGAATGTATATGCATTCAGCAGGCTTAGACTGCGGATAGACTGTCGTAAAGAGATCCCAGCTGTCGTCAGCGGGAGTCTGTCTTGCAAGGACACCCCAAACGGTATTCTTGATGAAGAAATCTGCACCGTCATCACGTCCGTGAATTATGGCGAACGGAGTGTGGAAGCTTCCCGTACGGCTGTGAGAGGAGATGTAACGGAAGAAATCGCTCTGCTGCTTCGTGTGATTTACGCACGCGACGCCGAAGCGGTTGTGATGCTCGTAATATTCCTCCATGTGCCAGTATCCCTCTTCGGTGTTTATGTCGGTAGCACCCTGCATATAGGAGACGTAGAGAGCGAGTCTCATTCTTCTGTAGTGCTCGGGAACGTCATACGGAGAGGATGACCACTGCGTAGCGTGATGTACGCCGTATTTCGTCATTCCCTCATCCTTTGCGACACCGCGAAGGAATCCGACGAGGATCTCCATTGTCGAGTACATAGTTTCGGCACCGAGCCATTCGTATCCCGCTTCAACGAAATATTTGAACATTATCGAAGGTCCGGTGTGACGGGTGATATCGGGAGCCTTTCTTGCAAGATCGGCAACGGCGAGTCCTCTGCACAGATGATAATCGTGCGGACGGTTTCTGTCGCAGATTCCGAGAACGGCATCGCCCTTGTAAATGCGCGAGCGATCTCTCGTATGCTCCGGATCCTCTTCATATGCAAAATACCCCATATCGCTGTAGCTTATCGCAAACGGAGCGGTGGTTACTTGGTTACCGGTAGAATAGAAGTTGACTCCGTCCACCTCGTGGTACTGTCTTCCGAGATAACCTTCACCTGCAAGCTCGTTGATTCCGGGCTGAGCGGAGATACCGGGAAGCTCGCGTCCATCCATCATAACGACGTATTTCATCTTGAGATCGTTGAATAGGCGCGTTACCCACTTCCACATGGGCGCGTTGAGCACTCTCGTTCCCGACCAACGGTATGTGGGACGTATGGTAATGAAATCACCAACGTTGTTTGAAAGATACCAGGAAAGATATTCTTCCATTTCCTCGTCGCCCTGATATATGTATACCATATCGCCCGAGCCGGTGATGACGTCATCGTTTTTCTTTATTACGATGCGCTCGACAGTGCCGGTGAGAGAGGTCTTTCCGTGCTTTATAACGAAGCTTGCGTTGACGTCAGGGGAAATGCACTTGAGTGTGAGACCGTGAAGCCCCTTTTCCTCAAAGAAATATTCTCCGCCGCCCGAAAGCGATTTCGATTTGGGCGTGAGCTTTATTTTCGTGTTGGGTCTGCTTGTGCGTATGAGAATGCGAGCGTATCCGTCAACACCTGCAAAAGGAGATACCGAAATGATCGAAACGGGTGCGCCGGGCTGCTCGATTATACCTGCCTCGTAGATGGTGTAGGGAAGAGGATCGTGATAATCGGATATAAGCTCGTAGGACACCGTGTTTTCCTCTTTGATAAGAGATGCGGGGATCTCAAGCTCCCATTCGGAATGACGGTGAGAGCGCTCGAATATCTCGCCCGTGTATATGGTCTTTCCGTTGACCTTGACTCTGAACTCGGGACGCTCCTTGCGGCTCAAATACTGACCGAGCCACACAAATCCTTCCTTGCCGGAAATAGACTCGTTGAAGGTGGGAAGGAGATTTTTGTCGTTCATAAAGGTCATTTCGGGATCATTCTGAACGAAAACGGGACGCTCAACGTAGCACTTACCGCTGTAGCGCTTGCCCTCGATAAAGATACCTACGCTTGCGGTGTTAAAGGGAACCTTTATGCTCTGCGAGAAATCGGTCCAGTCGTAGCTTCCCTCGGGGAAGTTTATAATATATCTGAAATCGGGCTCGCCCTCGACGGCGTGACGGCTGACCCCCTCCTTTTTGAGGCGTACGTCAACTCTCATGCGAAGGAATCCGCCGTCTTCAACGGAAATATCTTTTCCCTTTACGCTGATTCCGAATCTCCAGTTTTCCCTGAGCTCAACGTAGGTGAGATAGGAAACAGAGGGTACCCAGTATATTTTTTTGTAGAGACGCTTTGTGAACTCCTCCGCCCTTTTTGACGACAGATCGAGACAGTAGCGGTCGATAAGCGCATTCTTGCTGTCAAGCGCATCGGTTATCGATCTGTAGAGAACGGGTCCGTCCGGCTCGTCCTTCCACATATAGAACTGCTCGGTCTCGCCCGTAGTGTAAAGACGGTAGCGAGTGTCCTTTTTCGGTTCTGCCTTGAAGGAGAAAGAAGCCTTTCCCTTTGGGCGCATCGTTGTTCCGTTTTCGTCGCTGTAAAACGGACAGTATTTTTCAAAACTCATATCTTTTCCTCTCCTTGAAGAAATAATAAAGGATATTTGACTTCCTTTTTCACATTATAACAGTAATAAAAGGTAAAGTCAATAAAAATTTAAATATAAAGCGAAAAAACTTGACAACGCTAAAAAAAGTGTGTATAATAATAACAAGTGAATATTAAAGATGCAGAGATTTGGAGACGTATCGAGAAAAGATTCCGTAAAACGGGCTTTTTCGGTGCGCTTTTTTATTTTTAAAATACAGGAGGGAAAATTTATGTATGACGTTATTGTGATAGGCGCCGGAGTTGTAGGTGCAATGATCGCGCGCAAGCTGTCGGCGTACGAGATGTCAGTTTGTATCGTCGAAAAGGAAAACGACGTGTCGATGGGCGCAAGTAAGGCGAACTCTGCCATCGTGCATGCCGGTTTTGACGCAAAGGAAGGATCGTTAAAGGCACGCCTGAATGTTAAAGGCTCGCAGATGATGGAAAAAATAGCGTCCGAGCTTGGTGTCAAGTACAGAAAAAACGGTTCGATAGTTATTGCCTTCAATAATGAGGACAGAAAAACGCTCGATGCTCTTCTCGAGAGAGGAAAGAAAAACGGCGTTGAAGATCTCAGGATAGTCGAAGGCGAGGAGCTTAAAAAGCTCGAAAAGAACATTTCGGACGATGTTGTTTGCGCTCTTTATGCTCCGAGCGGTGCTATAATCTGTCCGTACGAGCTTACCCTTGCCGCAATAGGAAACGCGATCGATAACGGAGCGGATCTGAAGCTTTGCTTTGAGGTGTCTGAGATAGAAACGAGTGATAGCGGATATAAAGTGGTATCAAAAGACGGCGATGTCTTGCTCGGACGCTTCGTTGTCAACGCCGCGGGAATATTTTCGGACAAAATAGCCGCGATGATAGGAGATAACTCGTTTAGCATCACACCTCGCAGGGGAGAATATATCCTGCTTGATAAAAAATGCGGTGATCTTGTGGAGCATACCGTTTTTAGAACACCGAGTGAGGCGGGAAAGGGTATACTTGTTACGCCGACAGTCGATGGAAACCTGCTTCTCGGTCCCACCTCGGTCGTGATCTCGGATAAGGATGATAGATCAACGACTGATATCGGACTTGACAGGGTAGCTCGCGAGGCTATCGAAAACGTAAAAAATATAGACCTTTCAAAGAGGATCACCTCCTTCTGCGGACTTCGTGCTGTCGGTGATACGGGGGATTTTATAATAAATTCTCCTAAAAAGGGATTTGTCAATGTGGGAGCAGTAGAGTCTCCGGGGCTTTCCGCATCCCCTGCGATAGCCATCGAGGTGGAGGATATATTGAGGTCGCAGGGTCTTTCGGCACCCGAAAAAGTTAATTATGATCCTAAAAGAAGGCCGATGCATTTCTTCAGGGACGCAAGCGTAGAAAAGAAAAATGAGATAATAAAAAGAGATCCCGCGTACGGTAGGATAATCTGCAGATGCGAGGGTATAACCGAAGGGGAGATACGCGAGGCATTGAGAACAGAGCCAAAGGCGAGAGATCTTGACGGAATAAAGAGGCGCACGAGAGCGCAGATGGGCAGATGTCAGGGTGGATTTTGCGGTCCACAGATAATAAAGATAATTTCCGAGGAACTCGGTATAGCGTACGGAGAGGTCACAAAATTCGGTAAAGGCTCAACGCTTGTCTTCGGAAAGACCAAGGAGGAGATTTGTGATGACTGATCTTGTTATAGTCGGAGGCGGACCTGCGGGGATGGCGGCGGCAATATCCGCTTATGAAAGCGGAATACGCGATATTTTGGTGCTTGAAAGGGATGACGCCCTTGGCGGAATACTTCGTCAGTGTATCCATAACGGATTTGGTATCCATAAATTTGGGCAGGAGCTTACCGGTCCGGAATACGCCGCAAGATACGAGGAAAAAATAAAAGAATACGGAATAAAATATAAAACGGGTACTATGGTACTCGACATTGATAACATTGATAAGATTGATAAGAATAAAAGAATCACGGCGACAAATAGCGAGGACGGAATCTTTTTCGTCGATGCCAAGGCGATAATTCTTGCTATGGGCTGCAGGGAGCGATCAAAGGGCTCTCTCGCTATAAGCGGAAGCCGTCCGTCGGGAATATATACCGCGGGAAGCGCGCAGAAGATCGTTAATATCGACGGATATCTTCCGGGAAAGAATGTAGTCATTCTCGGTTCCGGTGATATCGGACTTATAATGGCAAGAAGGATGACTCTTGAAGGCGCAAATGTTAAGGCAGTTTGCGAGATTATGCCCTATTCGAGCGGACTTGCGCGTAATATAGAGCAGTGCCTGAACGATTTTGATATTCCCTTAAAGCTCAGTTATACGGTTACACAGATACACGGAAAGGAACGGCTTAGCGGTGTTACGGTTTCAAGAGTTGATGAAAGACGCAGACCGATCAAGGGCAGCGAGGAATTTATAGAGTGTGATACTCTTCTGCTCTCAGTCGGACTCATTCCTGAAAATGAGCTTTCCGAAAAAGCGGAGATATCGCTTTCCAAAATAACCGGAGGCGCTCTCGTCGATCAGGACAGACAGACGTCGGTGGGAGGAATATTCTCTTGCGGAAATGTTTTGCATGTTCACGATCTTGTCGATTACGTTTCCGACGAGGCACAGATCGCGGGAAGGGCTGCCGCTGACTATATAAATAACCGAAATTACGGTAACATATGCGTTAAAGTAAATACCGATGGAAGAGTGCGCTACACGGTGCCTCAGATTGTAACGAAAAGGGAGGACGTGACCTTCTATTTCAGAGTCTCAGACGTTTTCAGAAACGTGAGAATAAACGTGTACGATCGTGAAAAACTGATTTTTTCAAAGAAAAAAGCAAAGGTGTCACCCGGGGAGATGGAAAGTGTTAATATCACAGGCGAGAAGTTTGAAGATGGCTCGGAGCTTATTTTTAAGATCGAGGAGGATGTATGATGAAAAGAGAACTTACCTGTATAGTATGTCCGATAGGATGCACGCTTAGTGTCGATATTGTAGACGGAAATGTGGAAAGCGTTAGCGGAAATGCGTGTCCGAGAGGAAAAAAGTACGCCGAGACCGAGTGTATATCTCCCGTGAGAGTCCTTACAACGACCGTGAGATCGGCAGAGGGAGTGCTCGTTTCGGTAAGGACCGATAAGGCGATACCGAAGGAGAAGCTTTTTGAGGCTATGAAAATTATAAATAATGCGCGACCGCACTTGCCAATTCGTATCGGAGATGTTATAATTGAAGATGTGTTCGGAGCGCGTGCCGTCGCCACTAAAAATGTTGAAATATCGGAGTGATACGGATATGAATAGCACAACTGTTATTGCGGCTCTCAGAAGCGCAGATGATCTTGAATATGCGCTTGCATCGAAGGTATCAAATATTTTTATGCTCTCATGTAATATTTCGGAAATAGGCGAGCAGATCAGAAGAGCGCACGAAAATGGAAAGAAGCTTTTTGTTCATCTTGATCTTGCCGAGGGAATAGGGAAGGATGAATACGGTATAAGATTTCTTAAGGAATGCGGAGTCGACGGAATCATAAGCACCAGAACGGGACTTATAAAGCTTGCCAAAAAGGTTGGAGTTTTTACGGTGCAAAGATTTTTTATCGTGGATTCTCAGTCGGTACAGACGACTCTTGAATCTGTAAAAGGCTCGCATGCCGATATGATAGAAATAATGCCGGGAACTGTTACCAAGGTTATAAAACGTCTTAAGAGAGAACTCGGTATGCCGATAGTAGCGGGAGGTCTTATAGAGAGCCTTTCCGAAATAAACGACGCTCTTGAAAGCGGTGCTTCGGCAGTCTCGACCGGAAAAAAGGAATTTTGGTAAAAGAAAGCGTGCCGCCATAGGGTGTTACTCTAAAGGACAGTTTTACCTACCGCCAGAAAAAACAGAAACCGCATATTGATTTTCTGCGGCTTTTGTGATATAATAAGTATGTAGGTATAATATTATGAGTTTTATCAAAAAGAGAAGAAACTTGCGATAAGCTTGAACGATAGGAATTTACGGTGAGGTCTATATTAATGTTAGATGACAAAACAAAAAATTGTATAATTGAAAATTTTGAAATAGCCGCCAAAGAATTTAATTTTAATTTCGTTGCTCCATATTATATAGGTGAAAATAGTGAGATGTGCTTTTTTGCCCATTTGTTCAAGGAGAATGAACAAAAAGGAGTACTTATAGATATTCTCTGTGATTTTGATGAAAAGATTGATATCGAAAAACAAAAATACTGTAGAGCAAACAACAGATTCTATAGCTGTTTGTATATGACACCCCTACTCGTAGAATACAAACGCAGCTTTTTCAGTGAAATGCTGAAAGATTGGAAATATGAGTTCTAACAAATCACGTAAAATTAATTATTAAAAAGCATTGAAGCATTAACCAGAAAAAGGCTTCCTTTACACAAGGGAGCTTTTTTGTTCACCTATGGCTTATCAATTTTCCTGACAAGCACTGCATTTGTGACACAAACGCGAAATACGGCATATTCCTTTCGAGATATGCCGTATTTTGAAAACTGTCCTTTAGAGCGATGCTCTATCAGCGACACGCTTTTTTTCCGAACAGATGTCAAAAACTGCCGAATCGTAAAAAAGAGTTGAAAAAATCATTCATTTGGTTTAAAATTATCATTGAGGTGATATCTTATGAAATGTCGCATTGTGATCGACGAAAGCAGGGAAGAGGAGGTAGTAATATACGTCCGTGAAAAAAACGAGCTCGCCTGTGAGATAGAGGAGCTCGTGATGAAGAAAAGCGCAAATATAATCGGATATCGCTCGGGAGAGATAATGAACGTCGAGCTTGCCGACGTTTTTGCTTTTTCGGTAGAGGACGGTAAGGTCTACGCTCTTCTTTCTGATGGTAAGATCCGAATAAAGCAGAGACTCTATACTCTTGAGGAGATGCTCGGTGAACACTTTGTCAAAATAAATCAGTCCTGCATCGTGAATGTGAAAAAAATAGAAAGGTTTGAGACTACGTTTGGCGGAAGCCTTTGTGCCGTTCTGAAAAACGGCTTCAGGGATTACGTTTCCAGACGTCAGTTGCGCACCGTAAAAGAAAGGATAGGTATAAAAAGATGAATGCACATTTAAAAAAATTCTTGCACAGAGGTCTTGTTTTCGCCGGATTCGGACCGGTAGTATGCTCGACCGTGTTTTTTATAATTTCCAGCACGACCGAAGGCTTTTCACTGAATGCGACCGATCTGCTCGTTGCAACATTATCGACCTATATCCTTGCCTTCGTGCATGCGGGAGCGAGCGTTTTTAATCAGATCGAGGGCTGGTCTGTCATGAAGAGCACGCTTGCGCACTTTGCGACCTTGTATGTCGCCTATACCGTCTGCTATCTTATAAATTCGTGGATATCGCTCAGCCTTGCGGTCATATGTATATATACGGGTGTCTTTGTTTTGTGCTATCTTGCCGTTTGGGCGGTAGTTATGATAATTCTGAAGATAACGGAAAAAAGACTTAATGCGGGACTTAAATAAAAAACAGTACCAAAAGCAATGCTTTTGGTACTGTTTTGCTTTTACCAGGGGTTAAACTCGCTTCCGAGAAGCTTGAGTATCGCTTCGGCAAAGAAGAAATCTCCGTAGATGATCGGAATGTGCTCGCATCTGCCGTATGCCTCGGATCCCATTCCGAGAACGTAATCCGTGCTTTCATCCCAACTGCAGAATTTTTCTTCCATAGCCTTCAGAATGTTTATGGCGGGGATCAGATAGGTCGCCTTCTCGTTTTCGGGAACAGCTTTTGCGATCTCGATAAGTCCGCATGCGGCGATCGCACCCGCTGTAGAATCGTATCGAGGCTCGATCGGAGCTCTGAAGTCGATGGGCGGAAGCCACTCGTTTATAGCGCATCCCGATATGAAATAGTGAGCTACCTTCTTTGCGGTATCAAGATAATCCTGCTTTTCAGTGTGGATGTAAGAGAGGATAAATCCGTAAAGCGCCCACGAAGCACCTCTCGACCAGGCAGAGCCTACTCCGTAGCCCTGTCCGCCGATAGTCTCGATAACGTGACCGTCCTCGGGATCGTGCGAGCAGATGTGAACGACGCTTCCGTCAGCACGCACGTGCTCGACCATCGCCATATCTGCGTGAGCCATTGCGATCTTCTTGAATCGGGTGTCTCCGATCACGTTTGAAGCCCAGTAGAGCTGAGGAAGATTCATCATAGTGTCTATGATAGTCCAGCCCTCGCGCCAGTTCCACGCGCGGATGTATTTACCCGAAATGTTGTATCTCGACGCAAGGGTCGCCGCGCAGTAGAGATTGCGTGACTTGGAGCCTTCGTTTCCCGTGAGACGGTAGTTTGCACCCGAAACGAGATGGTGTCTGAATCCCGAGTCGTGATCCTGAATAAGATAATCGGTAAGTGCGCCGCTGAGAAGCTCCTCGGAGCGCTCGGCAGTCTTTTTGTAGTCCTCATTGCCCGTTTTTTCGTACATGAGCCACATAAGACCGCCCCAAAAACCGTTTGTCCACCAGTTTACGTCCTGACCGGTCTTGTCATCGTGCTTTCCGTCGGGACCTACGGTGTAGGGAAGCTTATTTCTGCTCGAGACAGCGGTTCTCGAGAGCTTTTTGTCAAGCTTTGCAAAGGTCTCTTCGATCCACTCGCGGTTTTTTTCTATATATTCGTCGTAAAACATAATGCTATCTCCTTTTACCAATCCGGTTTATTTGGGCTGCTTGCCAAAGTACGCAAGTATGCCGCCGTCGACGTACAGAATGTGTCCGTTGACGAAATTTGATGCGTCGGACGCAAGGAAGACTGCGGGTCCCGCGAGATCCTCTGGATCGCCCCAACGTGCGGCGGGAGTTTTTGCGATTATGAAGCTGTCAAAGGGATGACGGCTTCCGTCTGCCTGCTTCTCGCGCAGAGGTGCGGTCTGAGGTGTTGCGATGTATCCGGGTCCTATTCCGTTGCACTGAATGTTGAACTCGCCGTATTCGGATGCGATGTTACGGGTGAGCATCTTGAGTCCACCCTTTGCCGCGGCATATGCGGATACCGTCTCGCGACCGAACTCGCTCATCATAGAGCAGATGTTTATTATCTTTCCGTGACCCTTCTTTATCATAGAGGGAATGACCGCCTTGGAGCAGATAAACGGCGCGTTAAGGTCGACGTCGATGACCTGACGGAATTCCTCAGCGCTCATCTCGTGCATCGGAATGCGCTTTATTATGCCCGCGTTGTTTACGAGGATGTCGATGACTCCGAGATTTTTCTCGATGTCAGCAACCATTTCGGCAACTGCGCTCTCATCGGTGACGTCGCACACGTATCCCGTAGCGTCGATTCCGATTTCTCTGTAGGACTCAAGACCTTTGTCTACAAGCTCTTTTTTTATATCGTTGAATACGATCCTTGCTCCCGCACCGTGCAGGGCCTTTGCGATCGCAAATCCGATACCGTACGATCCGCCCGTAATAAGCGCGATCTTTCCTTCAAGTGAAAACATATTTGACATTTTACAGTACCTCCGCCTTTAGAGAAGATCCTTGGTCTCTATGTGGTCCATGTCGTCAAAATCCTGATTTTCTCCGCACATAGCCCAAATGAACGAATAATTTCTTGTTCCCACACCCGAGTGTATCGACCAGGAGGGAGAGATTACCGCCTCCTCGTTGTGCATTATAATGTGTCTCGTCTCGGTGGGCTCGCCCATCATATGGAATACGACGTCATTCTCGTCCATATCAAGATAGAGATATACCTCCATACGTCTGTCATGCGTGTGGCAGGGCATAGTGTTCCAGTTCGAGCCTACGTCGAGCTGAGTGAGACCCATAGAGAGCTGACATGTCTTAAGCACCGAAGGATGGATGTACTGATTTATAACTCTCTTGTTGCACTGCTCAACACTTCCGAGCGGACGCTTTGCCGCCTTCGTGATGTCGATGTGTACGGTAGGATAACTCGTGTGCGCGGGACATGAGCTTACGTAGAATTTTGCGGGAGCGTCCTCGTCGCAGCTTCTGAAGCTTATCTCGCGATTGCCCATACCGATGTAGATTCCGTCACGGGGGTTCATCTCGTACTCTGTTCCGTCCACGGTGATGATACCCTTGCCGCCGATGTTGATACATCCCATCTCGCGTCTCTCAAGGAAATACTCTGCCGCAAGCTCCTTGCCTGCCTCGAGCTTCAGTACCTGACGCACGGGCATAAGTCCCGCGGTTATGATCCTGTCGATGTGGCTGTACACCATTCTTACGTTGTCCTTGGTAAAGAGATTTGCGATGTGGAATTCCTGACGGAGTCTTTCCGTCGTGTAATTTTTTACGTCTCTTGAATTTGCTGCCTGTCTTACTTCCATTTTGCTAAGATCCTCCTTAATATAATTTCCGAACGCCTGAAGCTGCGTAAGAGCGGCAAACGAAAGCGTTTCGGTTACTTGTCTGAAATTTGAAAGATGTATGGTTCTCGTGACCTTTTTGTCAAATACTATTTCGATCCCCTTTGAGTTTTCGGGATTCAGATCGCTCCGATCGAGCGAAAACTCGCCGGTCATGACCTCGCCATCCGAAAAACCTATGTCGATCGACTTCCAGTACGAATCGTGCGGTATTCCGGTCTTTTCATCGTGCCTGAAATCGGCACGAAGGAAAAACACGAGCTTGTCGATCTCTACGTCGCGTCCGAAATCAAGAGTCCAAGTGAGATCGTCTCTTGCGCCTCCCGCCCACGAATGATACGGATACGCTCCGTGTCCCTGATTGTTTATAACTCCGTCGATTGCGTTGCGCTCGTAGAAGCAGGGCTCCTCTCTCGTTACGAAATTTGCGCTTGCGTGAGGGAAAAAGCGAACGCTTCCGTGTCTGTCGTGCGAGTTCAGCGAGATCTGACGGTAGGCGTATATCTCGTCGTCCTCCACCTCTCGCGCTACTATTCGGTGCAGGCTTCCTTCGAACGCTCCGGGTGCATAGCAGGCCGCTCTTGTTGCTCTGTCGGGAACTACAAAGTCAAAAGATCTGTTCGGTACGAAAACGATGCTCTCTTCAAGCGTTTCGTCGAGCTTCAGTGCGATAAAATCACCGTTTTCGATACTTACCCTTATAAGGTATCCCGCATCAAGCTTGCCCTCGTATAAAACGTCTATAAGCCGTCCCTTTTTCTCAAAGAGAAGCTGCCCCGAGGCGTCGCTGATCTTCAGTGTAAGCATAATAGATTACCTCCATTTTGATCTTTATTATATTATAACATAAATTTTGCGAAAATCATAGCAAAAATCAATCAAAATATTGCAATTCTCACCATTAAGTGATATAATTAAAAATAAATACCGAAAAAGGGAGGCTTTTTATATGAAGTGCGTGTTTGACAGCTGCTCCGGGGCAATAGCCTACGCGGGAGAAAACAGCAGCTTCGCTCTTTACTATTCGGAAAAAACAAATCCCGATCCTACAATACATATACATAACTGCTGCGAGGTCTTTCTCTGCCTTTCGGGAGGAAAGAATTTCCTTATCGGTGGTCGCCTCTACGAGGTGCATGACGGTGATATATTTGTTATAAATCAGTACGAGGGGCACAAGATCACCTATAGAGAAAACGAGAGCTTCAGACGCTTTGTTTTTCAGATAAGTCCCGAATTTATATATTCGCAGTCGAGCGATCAGACCGATCTTACATCATGCTTCTATCCGCATGAAAATGATTTCGATCATAGAAGAAGACTCTCGCCCGAGCGCCTCGAAAAGCTCCGCAAAAAGATCACGGTGCTTGAGTCCGATCACGGCTACGGGGACGATATTATAAAGAGACAGGCGATGCTGGAGATCCTTGTCGAGCTCAATATCATATTTATGACGGACGATGATATTGGAAACGGAGTGGTCTCAAACGAGGCAGTCAGACTTGCTATCGAATATATAAATCTTAATTATATGTACCCAATGACGCTTGACGACGTCGCAAAAAGTGCTTATCTTTCCGTGAATCAGCTTTGCAGGCTTTTCGTAAAGCACTGCGGTACAACGATCGCGAAATATATCGTATCAAAGCGTATCACCGAGGCTAAAAAGATGCTCGCCTCAGGAAAGAGCGTCACCGAGACCTCTATGCTTTGCGGATTTGGAGATTACTCCGCTTTTATGCGAGTTTTCAAGAAAAACGTCGGAATAACACCCGGAAAATACAAAAATGCCTCCGAAAAAACGGATGTGTAAAAAAATCGTGCTGATTTTTGTTGAAATCGTCAATTGAAAAATAAGCGATTTGTATTGATTTTGAGTACCAATGTGTGATATAATTAATAAGTTGTTATTACAGAATTCATTTTAAGAGGCGCAATATGTTTCAAAAAGGTTTTGACAATGAAAAATACATAGAGCTTCAGTCGGAAAAGATCAAGGAGCGTATTGATTATTTCGGCGGAAAGCTTTACCTTGAATTCGGAGGAAAGCTCTTTGATGATAACCACGCATCGAGAGTCCTGCCCGGTTTTGAGCCCGACAGTAAGGTCAAGATGCTCCTTGAGCTTAAGGAGCAGGCTGAGATCGTTATTGTCATAAGTGCCGATGCGATAGCGAAGAATAAAAGAAGGGGAGATCTTGGAATAACCTACGATCAGGAACTCCTTCGTCTCGTCGACGCCTTCAGGGGAATAGGACTTTACGTCGGAAGCGTAGTTATTACGCAGTATGAGTCTCAGCGCGCGGCAGACCTCTTCGAGAAGAGACTCACTACTCTCGGCGTAAAGGTGTATAAGCACTACCTGATCCCCGACTATCCCTCGAATATTCCGCTTATCGTAAGCGACGAGGGCTTCGGACGCAATGACTACATAGAGACGAGTCGGTCGCTCGTTATAGTCACGGCACCGGGTCCCGGAAGCGGAAAGATGGCTACCTGCCTTTCGCAGCTCTATCATGACAATAAAAGGGGAATACGCTCGGGATACGCTAAGTTCGAGACCTTCCCGATATGGAATCTGCCGCTCAAGCATCCGGTCAACCTTGCTTACGAGGCGGCGACCGCCGATCTTAACGACGTTAATATGATAGACCCATTCCACCTTGAGGCATACGGAAAAACTACCGTAAACTATAACCGTGATATCGAGATATATCCCGTCCTCGAGGCTATGTTCAATAAAATATTCGGGAAGTGTCCGTATAAGAGTCCCACCGATATGGGAGTCAATATGGTCGGAAATGCAATAATCGATAACGATGCCGTTTGCAACGCCTCCAAGGCGGAGATCGTTCGCAGATATCTCGGATGCTGTTGCGCTTATAAGAGAGGTCATTCCTCGTCTACTGAGATAGCAAAGCTTGAGCTTCTTATGAGCTCTCTCGATATATCGGTGGAATCAAGACGGGTGTACGTCGCTGCGACCGAGATCGCGGAAAAAACGCAGAATCCCGCCGTTGCGATCGAGCTTCCCGACGGACGCGTTGTTACCGGAAAAACATCATCCCTGCTCGGAGCATCGTCTGCGGCGCTTCTTAACGCGCTCAAGACTCTTGCGAATATAGATGACGAGATCCATCTTATATCTCCCACGGTCATCGAACCGATACAGGAGCTTAAGGTAAATCATATGGGTAACAGAAACCCGAGACTTCATACCGATGAGGTGCTGATAGCGCTTGCTATCTGCGCGGCTACTGATGAAAATGCAAAGAAGGCGCTCGGAGCGGTCGATCTTCTCCGCGGCAGCGAGGTGCATTCGACCGTCATACTTTCCAAGGTCGATGAGAATATATTCAGTAAGCTTGGCGCAAACCTTACCTGTACTGCCGAATATCAGACGAAAAAGCTTTACCATAAGTAAAAGCTTGTCCGAAGAGATCTGCTTTTCATAAAGTAGCGCTATCAAAAAGCTCTCCCTTAAGGGAAATTTCTACGGTAGCGGGGAAGATGGCTTACGTAGGTCATCTACCCTCTCCGACGGCTACGCCGCCACCTCCACGGACATAGCGGCTTTCCGTTACCTCTTAAACACAAATCGACAGAGAAAAACATCTCTGCCGATTTTTTGTTTTCTATTGAAAATCAAAAACCAATGTGATATAATTAAGAAAACGATATTCGGAGGATAATACGATTTGTATATAGGCATAGATATCGGCGGTACTAAATGCGCCGTAATAAAGGCGGATGATAACGGAAATAAGATCGCAAAGGTGAAATTTGATACGTCGGATAAGGACAGCACTTTAAAAAGGATCGTTTATGAGGCAGAGTTGTTCGGCGCGGGAGATCCCGACTGTAAGGGTATCGGCGTTTCGTGCGGCGGTCCGCTTGACGAAAAGCGAGGACTTATACTATCTCCTCCGAATCTTCCCGGATGGGATAACGTCGATATAGTAAGGAGCCTTGAGGAGAAATTCTCTGTACGAGTTCTTCTTAGAAACGATGCAAATGCCTGCGCTCTTGCGGAATGGCGCTTTGGCGCCGGAAAGGGAAGTCGCAATATGGTGTTTTTGACCTTCGGAACCGGCTTCGGTGCGGGTCTCATACTCGACGGAAGGCTTTATTCGGGGACAAATGGAAACGCGGGAGAAATAGGACATGTCAGATGCTCCGAAAACGGACCGATCGGTTACGGTAAAAGCGGCTCGTATGAGGGCTATTGCAGCGGAGGCGGAATAAAACAGATCGCTCAGGCGATAGCCACAGAAGAGCTTCAGCAGGGCAGATCGGTAAGCTTTTGCAAAAATTACGGTGAGCTTGATCTGATAAGCGCCAAAACGGTAGCGGATGCGGCGTATAACGGCGATAGGTTTGCTATCGAGGTCTACAGACGTTCTGCCGAAAAACTCGGAATGTGTGTGTCTTTGCTTGTGGATCTTCTTAACCCGGAAGTGATCGTTATCGGAAGCGTGTTTGCAAGAAGCGAGAGCCTTTTCAGGGACGAGATGGAAGGTATAATAAAAAAAGAAGCGCTTCATTTTGCGAGCAAGGTTTGCAAGGTAGTTCCTGCCGCGCTTGGAGACGAGATTGGAGATTTTGCGGCAATTGCCGCCGCAATGGGAGAATAATATGGATTTTATAAAAGAGCTTTCTAAAAAACACCCCGAGCTTTTGCCTTGCGAGGAGGATATATATGCTTGCGTGGATGCTGTTTGCGATATGTACGAAGCGAAAGGAACGCTTCTTATGTGCGGAAATGGAGGAAGCGCCGCCGATTGCTCGCATATCGCGGGCGAGCTTATGAAGGGATTTTTGCTGAAGAGACCCCCTACGAGCGAGGAAACGGATCGCCTGAGATCTCAAAATGAGCTTGTAGATCATGCCGAAAAATTTCAAAGAGGGATCCGCGCGATCTCTCTTGTTGAGCAGAGCGCACTCATAAGCGCATTTGCAAATGACGTGGACCCCGAGCTTGTGTACGCACAAAGCGTTTTTGCGCTCGGCAAAAGGGAAGATCTGTTTTTGGGAATATCCACGTCGGGAAATTCGAAAAACGTTGTTCTTGCCGCCGCCACGGCTAAAGCACTCGGACTTAAGACTATCGCTTTTACGGGAGAAAAGGACTCGAAACTTTCCGCAATATGCGATATTACGGTAAAGGTTCCATCAAGCGAGACCTTTGAGGTACAGCAGTATCACCTTCCGCTCTACCATGCCGTTTGCGCCGAGGTGGAGAAAAGACTTTTCAAAAGCAATAAATAGGCGCGTTTGGGTCGGACTCAAAATAAAAAGCTTTCGCCGTATGGGTTGTACTCTAAAGGACAGTTTTCAAAAATACGGCATATCTCAAAAAGGATATGTCGTATTTTGCTTTTGTGTCCACAAAAGCAGTGCTTGTCAGGAAAATTGACGAGGTATAGATGAACATAAAAAAGGCTCCCTTTACACAAGGGAGGCTTGGGGTGCGGCACCCGTTAAAAAATCATTTACTTCCTTGAGAATTTGTTTAGTGTTTTCAAATGTAAGCTGTTGATACGCTTCTTCAAACGGAAGAATCAAATACGAAAAATCCTCAAAATACTTGTTTCGTTTGGGCATTTGATTTTGAAATTTTGCCAAGAAATACACGACCGTTTTTGTATTTCCATTTCCCATTTGATAGGATATTTCATAACGAAACGCGCTGTTGATTTGAGTATGTATTGATGTTTCCTCCAATGTTTCTCGAAGTGCGGTTTCTTCTTCGCTTTCATTTTTTTCGACATGACCTTTGGGGAATCCGCAATATCCATCATCCTTTGCTTTTACGAGCAAGTAGCAAACTGTTCCATTTTTTATTGTGTACGGTATCGTTCCGCATGATTTTTCTAACATTCCCAATTCTCCTTTTGTCATGTTTTTTCTTTTCAATCAAAAGAACATTAGTTAATTCACCTTGCTTATTATATCACAAAAACCGCAGAAAATCAATCTGCGGTTTTTGTTTTTTTGTCGGTAGGTAAAACTGTCCTTAAGAACACGCACCATATGTCGAAAGCTTTTTGCTTTATAAAATTATAAAAATATTTTTTCTATCCTAAGTCGGTTTTTAAACTCAAAGAAATGCTCCAAAAGCCTTGTAAAACGGCTTATTAAGAATCCGTTGATCAGAGCGCACACAACGGTACCCCAGCTTACGCCTCTGAAAACTCCGAAGCCGAAGAATATAAAAGAGAGAAGGATCGCAATAAGGGTGCTGAAGCAGTCGTATGCGGTCTTTATCTTGTTTATGTTGATCTTTGTCTTGGAAGATAATTCTTTTACTATCAGCTCGTAAGCCTCGGGAGAAAAATAGGTGTGGAAAAACAGAGATACGGCGATAGAACATAATACCGTGCCGATAATGAAATACAGAATGCGAAGCGCTACCGTGCCGGTCGGAAGCCCCGATATAAGATAGATCGCGGTATCGAGAAGCGTTCCGTAAATGACGGCTGTCACAAGTGAAAAAATATATGAAAGCTTAAATCTCCTCATTATGATGACCGTAAGGAGTATAAGTAATCCCTGGAAGCAGTATTCCGAGATCCCGAAGGTAAACCAGGGGAAAAATTCCGAGACCTTCAGATGTATTATGTATGCGGGTGCCACGACCATTGACATACCAAATGCCGCTTTTTCGGTAAATGCGGCGGCAAACGCCATGATAATGAGCGCAAGAGGATATGATAATTCGGTATAAAAAATCGCTTTTTTCATATTTGAACAGTTACCGTCCGATCTTTCGTGCTGTTATGAGAATGCGGTCTGTCACCCTTTCTCCGTCAAGCACGTATATCTTGTCATGAAGATTGACGGTCGAGCAGCAGTGACCGGGAATAAGGAGAAGCTTGTCTCCCACCTTGGCTTTGCCGCGGTATCCGTGAATCTGAAAATGCTCCTCGCTTGCCACGATCTCACCTGCATTTTCGTTGTATATAGCAGGCATTCCCTGATCGACACCGCAGGTCTTGACTCCTGCGTCGACAACGATAAGGTCTTCCTTTGCGCTGACTACGGTGGTAAGTAAAAAGAGCGAATTTTCGAAGGGAAGCGAAAGCTCTCGGTAGACCGCGTCCATAAACAGATAACTGCCCGCCTGAAGCTCGGTGTAGAGTCCTTCTGCTGCTTTGATCTCTGCAGTACCCGTGCTTCCGCCCGATACTGTCCTTACGTCTATGCCGTTTTCTTTAAGATAGTCGAGCAGATCTTTAAGCTTTCGATAGTTTTCTGCGGTCATTTCTTTTCTTTTGTTAAGATCCTCAACGTGAGAAATGTGACCGGCGTACGCCTGGATTCCGTCGAATTTCAGATTTTCGGATTTTATTATCTGCTTTGCGAGTGAGAGGACATCTTCTTTGGATTCCACCCCGCAACGCTTCATTCCGATCTCGTATTCGACAAGACAGTGGACGGTGCTTCCGCAAAGCGATGCCGCTTTTGAAAAAGCAGCGATGTTTTCGGCACTGTCAATACATACTGTAAGACGGCAGTTTCGCGCGAGATCGGCGGCTCTGCGTATCTTTGCGGGATCTACTATCTGATTTGCGATCAGAATGTCCTCTATTCCTGCATCGCAAAGATCCTCTGCTTCGCTGAGCTTGGCGCAGGTCATACCGATCGCGCCGCATTCTATCTGCCAACGCGCGATCGATGCGCATTTGTGCGATTTGTAATGAGGACGAAGCTTTAGTGAGCTGCCGCTGAGAAGCTCTGCCATCCTGTTTGCGTTCGATCTGAATTTTTTTGAATCGATTATGAGCGCAGGCGTGGAAAGTCCGGATATATTCAAAATATCACATCCCTTTGGATCTTATTTTAATTTAAGCACAACATTTATATTATATATAAACGTGGCGTGAATTTCAATACCTATTAAAAAATATAAATAAAAAACTTCGGAGCGTTTGCAGATTCGAATGCTCCGAAGCTTTTATTTAATCTCTGTCAAAGCCTTTTATCCAAAGAAATACGCCCTCGGCGGCGATCCTTACGGGAACCTCTTCTCCCATGAAATTTGTCTTTCCCGACGGATTTTTTAAGATGTCACCGACAAGCGTAGGCTCATGTCTGCCGTGATCAAAGGTCACAAGCTCTGCGTGTCCGCCACTTTCATTGACCGCTGCTACGAATTTTTTTGTAACCTCGCAGGAAACTACAACGTCGTCCTCACAGTGCCAGAATTTTACCGGTACGGGATAGCGTTTTGAAGTGATGACCTGCGCGGGACTGTACGGCCCGATCTTCTGTGCATCGTAGACGTAGTTGCCCGATCCGTCCTTTTTGAGCCCATATATTCTTCCAAGGGCAATTTTGGGAAGATCCTCCATCCACGGATGCAGGAACATCTCACTATATGCATCGAGCACCGGGCAGAGCGCCGAATGTGCTATCACGGGGATCAGCCCACTGAGCACGAGATTCGTGCTGCTGATGCCGCCCATTGATCCGCCATGCACAAATACGTCGGTCTTAAGATTGAAATTGGAGATGCAGTACTTGTACGCATTTATGTAGCTCTGTATCGCTATCGGACTTCCGACGTTGTTTCTGATGTCTATCCCGTTTTCGCTTGCGTACTTTTCGGGAAGCCCGTTCACGTCCATGACGGCATATCCGTTTGCAACAAGATAACGGCCGACTTGACTCTCTTCGAGCTGTGACGTGTCGGAGGAGACCGTTCCTCCCGCACCGTGACACGCTATTACAAGACGGGTGGGAGCTCCGTTTTCACTGTAATTTTCGGGAAGAATGAGTACTATGTTATCCTCGTATTGTGTTTGAGTAACAGCACCCGAGCTTTCATCATATACGGGACAGCTTACCGGAAGAGAAAAGTGATGTATTTTAATAGACATACCGTTTGTCCTTTCATTTTGATTGGCTGATTCTGATATGCTGTATTATAGCATGGTATACTACTATTATACTGATTTTTTTCGCGGCGACAAGCCCTTTTTTTTAAAATTTTTTATAATATTTTCCATCCACCCATTTTTCGTGATGCTTAAAAGAGTATTTATTTCCTGTGAGCGAAATGATAACAGTTTTTTGAGGATGACTCTTGGGCAATGATTTTCATTCGCTTTTTATAGAATTATGGCAAGAATGGTGGTCGGGAAGAAAAAATACCCGTGGTTTCGAAAAAACACGGGTATAATTGCTTTTTTGGGAATCTCTCAAAACCTTTGTAAATACCGGGTTTTTAAGTGATTGTTTTCGGGCAATATCTTTTACCATCAAAAAGGCAAAGCCGTTTATCATTTCATCAAAAGTTCAGAAAATAGAGATTTTATCAAGTTTTCAGGTATAACCCCAAAAAATCGCTGTTTTTTGGATAAAACAACCCTGAAATCCCTACTTCAACGCTATTTTGCAAGGTTTGGAGCGTAAAAAAACGACCTCATAGAATTTCTTCTGCAAGGTCGTAATTTTATTTTGTTTTGCCTACCAAGTTATAAGGCGGTTTGCCTTTTCACATAAAGTCAGCAATTACTTGCTTTCTTTAATAGCAGCCTGTGGTGCTGACAGCAAAAGAGGGAAATTAGTATTTTAATTTACTTAATATTTGTTTGTAGATGTTTTCATCATCATATATCAAATATGTATCATGAGGAACAAAATATCTTGCGGATATTTCCTCCTGCAACATATCAATAAACTTTTCTAAATCGCTATATACCATCGTCAAAGCAATCTCTTGATGAGTGGCATTTGGTCTTATTGTTATGTCGGCAAGGTCAAACGAGTTTTCCCACTGTTGTGATTGCTTTCCATAAAAATGAAATTCACGAGAATGTTCGTTGACCAACAAAACAGTTTTAAGTGCTTCTTTTTCTATAAATTCTTTATCTGTTGTATTTTCAACCACATAATAAAATGACCAAGTATGTGTTGGCTTTAAATCAATCTTACCATACAAAAGATTTGCTCCATAAAATTGATTTGACAGTTTTTCATATCTCACAAAGTTCACCTCTTTTGATTTTTGTTTTATTACAAGTCTAATACCACGCAACAGTGCCTTGTGTTGGTTCTTCTCCATTATTAAACAAATCACATAATCGGTCTATTGCATGATTAGCATAATAATACCACCTTGAACCTTCTGTGGCAGTGGGTAATTCTTCTTCGGTTAATGGAGGTTCACCGTTTTCAGCCCGCATTTCGTTTATTGCATTTCGCATATCGTTTAATTCATCGGCAGTAGTGTGGCATTCGAAATCTTCTTCCGCTACTTTTTCAACCCAAACAGATTCTGAAGCTGTATCAACAATAATTATTCCAGCTTCTTTTGAAAAGTCACCTTCAGGAAAATATTCGTAAACAAACTTGTTATCTGTTTTTTCTTTTAATATAAATTTAACCATTATTCTCACCTCTTTAATAACAGTATATCACACTTTGTGTCCAATAAAACGGACTTTGTGTAAAAAATCCGCCCGAATTTATTCGGACGGATAGTTTTTCAAAAAGTCAGCAATTATTTGCTTTCTTTGATAGTAGCCTGTGCTGCTATCCGCAAAAGAGGGAGATTATTTAATGGTAAGTAGCAATTTTAATTTTTGACTTTTTATCAAAGATATGCATATGCCAACATCCATAATATCCTGAAACTTGTTCTTCCATTTCTACACACCAATCATAGAAATCCGTGTTATTAAATATTTTATGATTGAGTTGCAAAGGCAGACTTCCTTTGCTTATATCAATTGCACCACTATAAACTCTATCGTTGCTAAACATTTCCCGATACAAGTTTTCACTCATCGTCAACCCCTCTACAGACTCCAAATATGCACCAAACAATAAGAACAATCTTACAAGATAATCGGAATTATAATCGTAGTAATCAATTTTGCTTTGCAAATATTCAAAGATTGTTTCCCCATCATATTTTATTTTTAATATATCGATTCTCTCTAATATAATTTTTGTAGCCTGTAAATGTGATTCTGTTTCTCTGTATATAAGAACCCAAAACCAAGGTTCTCCATCAACAGAGCCGAATTCCGACAGTCCTGCATCCAATAGCATTTCAATTTTCTTTGCTATCAAATCAATATGTTCATAATCGTCTAAAACCTCATAAGCAAGTGTTGATAATGTGCCCTCGGTTTTTGCTTTAATTAGACGTTGCTCGAAATCCTTCATGTTTCTCACCTCTTGATTGCATTATAACATACCTTGTGTCCAATAAAAAGGACTTTGTGTAAAAAATCCGCCCGGATTTCTTCGGACGGATGGTTTTTATGGATTCAACGATTACTTGTTATCCTTGATAGCAGCCTGTGGTGCTATCAGCAAAAGAGGGAAATTATGATTCATAATCAAGAACATTTCCAATTATATCTTCTATGTGTAAAAACAAATTTTCTAAAAACACCTTTTGGTCTTCGGAATAAGCATTTTCCGTGAATTGAGCATTTGAACTATAAGACAGCAGTTTCGTCTCTTCTTCCAAATGGTTGCGAACAATGGTATGTTCACCATCTATCATTATAACTCTTTTTTGCCATTCGGTTTTTGAGGGCAAACAACTTAATAATTCTTTTATTATCACATTATTTTTTGAGAGTCTTTTAATACCACAAATAATCTTTCCAACTGAACCATTATGATTCTGTGCTTTTACACAATCCTTAAATGTGTACATAGCAATATGAAACCCAAAACGGTCAGCGATAAATGTTTTAGCATATAAAATTATATATTCTTTTTCATTTTCAAATAGTTTGCAAAAAAAAGCCTGATGATTATGCGACGGAACACAATATACATCGCAAACCAATTTAGCATCACGAACAATATTGTTTAGCATTTGCTCTTGCAACTTTTGCTCTGCTATTTCAATTTCTTCAAAATATTCTTTTTTATCTTGCTCAACCAAATGATTAAACTTATCGCTCATTTCCTCACCTCTTGAATACATCTTGAATACATTATATCACATTCTATGTCCAATAAAAAGGATTTTACAAAGAAAAATCCGCCCGAATTTCTTCGGGCGGATAATTTTGCTTTGTAACGGACAGTCGAGGACGCCTGTCCCTACAAAAATCTAATTACTTAGATTCCTTGATAGCAGCTTGTGCTGCTATCAGCAAAAGAGGGAAAACACTATTTGATTTTTAAAGATAATTTCTGGTTTGTTTTTTCGCCCGTCTTAAATATGTGATAATGTCCTAAACCATACTCAACTGCAACAAAGAAAACCGTACGTCCGTTCCATTTAATGTAATATAAATGCTCTAAAAACGGACTAACAACATTTTTCTTTCCGTAGGTAAGAGCAAATTTTTTATACAAATTCCATTCTAATTTCATTATTGGAATATTATTAAGTTCTATATCAGCGCCTAACGGATAAAAGCCAAAATACTCAACTTTCACAAGCATTTTAAATACTTCCTATTTCATTGTTTTTTGTTATTATATCATAATTCTTGATAAATTACAATACATACAAAATCCCCACCGATTGCTCGGTGAGGATTTGATTTGTTTTATAAAGTCAACAATTACTTGCTTTCTTTAATAGCTGCCTGTGGTGCTATGCGCAAAAGTTGGAAAATTTGCATTAATCCAATTCATATAAAGGATAACTAGTTTTATCTTTTTCTGTAATCTTTCTCAATACTTTACATGGGACACCGACGGCAACCACATCACTTGGTATAGATTTTGTTACCACGCTTCCAGCTCCGATTACAGTATTATCTCCGATTTCTACACCTGCAAGTATTATAGCCCCCGCGCCAATCCAAACATTATTTCCAACAGTAATCGGCTTAGCAATTTCTACGCCATTTTTTCGCATATCGGGGTCAATGGCGTGTTCTGCTGTGGTGAAACAGCAATTCGGTGCGACAAATACGTTATCGCCAAATGTTACCTTCGCCCCATCGGTAATTATCATACCGTGGTTAGAATAAAAGTAATCTCCAACAGTTATGTTATAGCCATAATCGCACCAAAAAGGCGGTGTGATATAAACGTTTTCACCCATTTCACCCAGCAAATCTTTTAGAATTTCGTGTTGGGCTTCTTTATCATTTGGAGATAATTGATTATATTTATAACATTTTTCCTTACCTTTGCGTATTTCTTCCTCATAAGCAGGATTGTAACAACCTTGAAAGAAACAGTTTATAGGAACCTTTGGTTTCTCGTTCATAAAAATCTCCTTGATAAGCCTTGATTTGTTTTATTGTACGATATTTTATTTTCAAAGTAAAGAAATCTACAAAAATCCCCACCGATTCCTCAGTGGGGATAAATTGTTTATTTGGATAGATTATTTCATATCCTTGATAGCAGCCTGTGCAGCGGCAAGACGTGCGATCGGTACTCTGAAGGGCGAGCAGGATACGTAGTCAAGACCGATGGAGTGGCAGAACTCAACAGATGTGGGGTCACCGCCGTGCTCACCGCAAATACCAACGTGGAGGTTGGTGTTTACAGGGCGTCCGAGGGTTACAGCCATGTTCATGAGCTTACCAACACCGGTGGTGTCAAGCTTTGCGAAAGGATCGTTCTCGAAGATCTTTGCGTCGTAGTAAGCGTTGAGGAACTTACCTGCGTCGTCACGGGAGAAGCCGTAGGTCATCTGAGTAAGGTCGTTGGTTCCGAAGCAGAAGAAGTCTGCGTTAGCGGCGATCTCATCAGCGGTGAGGCATGCTCTCGGGATCTCGATCATGGTACCAACCTCGTACTCAAGGTTAGCGCCTGCAGCGGCGATCTCAGCGTCAGCGGTAGCAATAACTACGCTCTTAACGTACTTAAGCTCCTTAACGTCGCCAACGAGCGGGATCATTATCTCGGGCTTAACGTTCCAGTCAGCGTGTGCCTTCTGAACGTTGATAGCTGCGCGGATAACTGCGGTGGTCTGCATCTTTGCGATCTCGGGGTAGGTAACTGCGAGACGGCATCCGCGGTGTCCCATCATGGGGTTGAACTCGTGGAGAGATGCGATGATAGTCTTGATGTCCTCTACGCTCTTGTTCTGAGCCTTTGCGAGAAGAGCGATGTCCTCCTCGGTGGTAGGAACGAACTCATGGAGCGGGGGATCGAGGAATCTGATGCAAACGGGGTTGCCCTCGAGAGCCTCGTAGAGCTTTTCGAAGTCGGACTGCTGGTAGGGGAGAATCTTTGCAAGAGCTGCTTCTCTTTCCTCAGCGGTGTCGGAGCAGATCATCTCACGGAATGCCGCGATTCTGTCTGCCTCAAAGAACATATGCTCGGTACGGCAAAGACCGATACCCTCAGCACCCAGCTCGCGAGCCTTCTTAGCGTCAGCGGGGGTATCTGCGTTGGTACGGACCTTGAGCTTGCGGAACTTGTCTGCCCAGCCCATGATTGTGCCGAAGTTGCCGGAGATCTCAGCATCAACGGTGGGGATGATACCGTCGTAGATTCTACCGGTGGAACCGTCGATCGAAATGAAGTCGCCC
>JAFTUC010000028.1 GCA_017466445.1 Clostridia bacterium | reverse complement strand
GTTGTTTTTATGGGACAAGACATCACTGCAGAAAAAGACGGTTATGTTACTCTATACGGTGCAAATCACGGACACATTGATTACCTTGATGAATTAGCAGTTAGTCTTGGATTAAGGTAAAAACCACCCGGCACTATCCCATAAGCGATTTTGCAACTTTTTCTGCAACAAGAATTTTTGATAAATAAAATAATGGGTGGAAAATCGGGCTCAAAACCGCCGTTTGGGATATTATTTAGGGTATAAATAAGCCAAAGAAGAACTCCAAAAATGAGTGGGAGTGAGCTTCGTAATACGGAAAAGCGAATTTCTGTAAAAGTTCACACTGATCAAACCAAAAGAATACATTTAGCGAAAAAACGCTTCCGATGAGGCGTTTGGGATTTAAAAGGTAAAAAACGAAAAATCTCTTGTTATCTACTGAACAGGTTGTAGATATCACGGTCAATTAGAGGGAAAGACTATGAAAAAAAGATTTTTAGCATTCATTTTAGCCGCTACAATGGCCGCGGCTGTATTTACAGGTTGTGATGAGGACGATCCGAAGGCGACCGATTCAAACGACACAGGTGACACTCACGTTCACGCTCTTGCCGAGGATGGGGTGTTTGACCGTACGACCGCTGCAAAGCACTATTTCACCTGTAAGGATTGCGGAGAAACCGTCAGCGAAAATCACAGCTACGAGTACGCATTCGACGCAAACGAACATATCAAGACCTGCGTTTGCGGTAAAACTCAGGGAAAGCCGGGCGAGCACATCCTTGAAGATGGAAAATGCATAAAGTGCGGTTGGGAAAACGATCCCAACCACACTCACGATTTCACGACGACCGGTGTGGTTGACGAGACTTACCACAGCGTCAAATGTAACAGCTGCGGACGCAAGGAAAATCAGCCGCATAACTTAGTTATCGGTATTGAAAACGATATGCACTATCTTTGGTGCGAATGCTCTTACAAAAGCGAGCCGTTTCCTCACCACAGAGAGGAGAACGGATTCTGTGCGGATTGCGCCGAGATGGGTATTACTCACGTCTGCAATTATAATAAGTCCGGATATGACAATGAAAGTCATTATTTCGAATGCGAATGCGGCAAAAAGGCACAAATAAGTGGGCACGTTTTCAATAATGAGGAATACACCTACGACAATAGCACCCACTCACTGAAGTGTGATCTGTGCGACTACACGGAAAAAGGAGCACACTTCTTCGATAACGGGGAATTTCTCTATGATCACTGCACAACATGTCAATTCGCGTTACCTTTCAGCACGGGACTTGAATTTGAACTAAGCGGCAACAGCTATATCGTTATCGGTATAGGCAGCTGCAAGGATAGGCACATTGTCGTTCCCGATACGTACAACGGCAAGCCCGTTACTGCGATCGGCTCAAGCGCATTTGAGGGCAACACGAATATCGTTTACGTTGTGCTTCCCGACAGTGTCAAGAGCATTGGCTCCGCCGCCTTTGCGGGCTGCACCTCCCTCAAGGCGATAAATATTCCCGATGGCGTGACGGTCATAAGAGACAACACCTTTATGGGGTGTACCTCTCTTGAGAGGGTTGAATGCGAGAACGTTTCAAAGATCGAAATGTACGCCTTTTATGGATGCGAGGCATTGAAGGGCTTCACCCATGATTTCGATCTTAATCCCGCTTTGGAATTTTGGTTCAATGATATCGGAGACTATGCCTTCAGCGATTGCCGTTCTCTCTCTTTTGATCTCAAGTTTTGGGGTGACACGTATATCGGAATCGGCGCATTCAGCGGTTGCTCCTCTATTGTGAGCGTCGAGCTACTTTCACTGAACGATGCAATTCTGTGCGGCGACGCTTTTTCCGGGTGCACCTCGATCAAAACGGTAACCGTGTGGAACTACACCCTCGATTATCTGGATATCGGCACCTTCTCCGGATGTACCTCTCTTGAAAAGTTCCGCGTCGGATACGGTCAGCTTGAGGATTATCTGCCCTTCTTTGCGGATAGCACGGTTGATGAGGAAATGGGACTTTCATGGTACGAGGGTTGCCCCGATTTCACGATCGAGATCATCGATTCTCCTTTCGAATCGGGTATTGAAGAGGTCGTGGCAAGTATGAAGGTATCCGAGCTGTACGACTACATAGACGAAAATTATTGGCAGTAAACAAAAAGGACCGAGTCATTAGCTTGATTGCAGCTTTGACTCGGTCCTTTCTTGACATATTTACGAATAATTTGAACAAACTACTTGAAAAATCTTGCTTTTATGGTATAATAATGATACTGAAATTTTGGTAAAGACCATGTGATTTCTTAGTACGGAAAGCTTTATATCCAGGTAAAATATGCAAGACCGTGCGTTTTCGGGCGCGTGTTTTTGCAAGAAAAGCTGTTCAAAGCACGAATATTAAACGGGTATAGAAAAGTAGGAATACTGATATGTTAGAAAAAATAATCGGAGTCGCGAATGACGCGCTATACAGCTACGTGCTGATAATCCTTTTGGTTCTCGGAGGAATATATTTTACGGTACGAACACGCTTTGCGCAGATAAGGCTCCTCGGTCAGCAGTTCAGATCGGTAACTGAAAAATCGGACAAAAACGGAGTCTCCTCGTTCCAGGCGCTTATGGTGTCGACCGCATCGCGCGTAGGCACGGGAAATATCATCGGAGTCGCTACCGCGCTTTGCGTCGGAGGCTTCGGAAGCGTTTTTTGGATGTGGGTAATCGCTATCATCGGTGCGGCCTCCGCTTTTGTCGAAAGCACGCTCGCGCAGATATACAAAAAGCGCGGTAAGGACGGATTTTACGGCGGTCCTGCCTATTACATAGAGGCGGCGACGAGAAAAAGATCGCTTGCGATAATCTTCTCTGTTTTTCTGATCCTCACATACGGGATCGGATTTAACATGCTCGCCTCCTACAATCTGCAGTCCACCTTTTCCTCCTACAGCTTCTACAGCGCATCCTACACTCCCTGGATAGTCGGAGCCGTGATCGCTCTTCTCGTCGGATACTGTCTTATCGGCGGTGGCAAGAGGCTTATATCGGTCACTACTCTGCTCGTCCCCATAATGGGCGCGCTTTACATAATCGTTGCGCTGATACTCTGCATAATAAACGCAAGAGCTCTGCCCGACGTTTTTCGGCAGATATTTGTGGGTGCCTTTGATTTCAAAGCTATTTTCGGAGGATTTACCGGATCCTGCATCATGTACGGAATAAAGAGAGGTCTCTTCTCAAACGAAGCGGGTGTGGGATCCGCGCCCAACGCCTCGGCATCCGCCGACGTTTCGCATCCCGTAAAGCAGGGTCTTGTTCAAATGCTCTCGGTATTTATCGATACTATACTGGTCTGCAGTGCGACCGCATTTATGTGCATGACCTCTGGAGTTACGCCTCCCGACAGCAGTGCCGAGGCGGCATCCTACGTACAGAGATCGCTCAGCGCTACTCTCGGTGACATCGGTCCGATTTTTATTACGGTAGCAATGGTGCTTTTCGCGTTCACGACGCTACTCGGGAACCTTTACTACGTTGACAAGACCATAAACTATCTGTGCGGCAAGGAACCGAGCAAAACCGTAAGAAACGTCTATTACATAATCGCATCTATCGTTATTTTCATCGGTGCGGGACTCAGTGCCGATCTTCTCTGGGGCGTTGCCGATATTCTAATGGGCGGTATGACCATTATAAACATGCCGATAATACTCTATCTCGGAAAATACGCGTTCCGAGCACTCAGAGATTACGAAAAGAAGTTAAAGAGCGGTGAAAAGATCACATTCAATAAAAATGACATCGGTCTTCCGCATGAGACCGATCACTGGAATTAAAAATCGACAAGAGACGGCTCGGAGATCAAGCTCCAAGCCGTCTTTGTTTTTTGCTAAAGGATATTTTTTATTTCGGAAAGAGACGAGACCTGATGATCGATCCGCATACCGTCGGGGACTGTTTTTTTACCGGGATTATAGAAGCAGGTCTTCATTCCGAATCTGATACCGCCCTCCATATCGGAGGACAGGGAATCTCCGATCATCATTATCTCATCCGCCCGGATATCCTCTCCCGTTTTCAGCTTGAGACGCTCCACGCAGGCGGCAAAGAAGCTTTCGGAGGGCTTCGAGCTTCCGATCTCCTCCGAAACGAAGATCTCGGAGAAATAGGCGAGCATATTTCCTACCTTCAGCCTGTTTTTTTGCTGAAGATACGGGCCGTTGCTCGCGGCGCAGAGAATATATTTTCCCTGAAGATATTTCAGCAGATCCACAGCGCCCTCCTCGGGGATCGCACTTTCAAAAAGTCCTTCTCTGAAATATTTTTCAAATCTTTCTCCGTCAAAATCTATCCCGAGATATTTAAATATCATATTCCAGCGATCCCTTTTCAGCTCTTCAAGGGTGATCTCTCCCCTTTCGATCCTTTTCCAGAGCTCGGTGTTTATTTTATTGAAAACGCTGTACATCTCACTTGTATATTCGGCGATCCCGAATTTTTCAAACCCAAGCCTCATTGCCTCTACAACGTATCTGTTAAAGCTGAGCAGTGTATCGTCAATATCAAGCATGACCGCCTTTATCATAAATCGCACCTCACAAATCAAAGTCTTTTATTATTATATTATACCACGTTATCGTGAATAATTAAAGGCAAAGAATGATTTTTTACTTGACATTACATATTTGTTTTGCTATAATACCGTGTAAACAAGAATCGGGTGATCTTAAAAACAAAATGAAAAGCTTCAAAAACGGTCTTCGTGCGGGAATACCGATAGGTCTCGGATATCTGTCGGTCTCGTTTACCTTCGGAATACTCGCCGTCTCGTACGGCTTTTATTGGTGGCAGGCGCTTATAATCTCTATGACTACCCTGACCTCGGCAGGTCAGCTTGCGGGAATAGGCATAATGGTCTCGCCCGGGCACTATATCGATATGCTGATATCTCAGCTCACTATAAACGTAAGATACTCCTTTATGTCCGTGTCTCTCTCGCAAAGGGTATCAAGCACCTTTAGCGGCGCCAAAAGGTGGATTCTCGGCTTCTTTATGACCGACGAGATATTTGCGGTCGCGTCGAGCCAAAAAGAGGTCTCGACAAGCTTTTTTGCCGGACTTTCGGTAATTCCATATGTCGGATGGAGCCTCGGAACTCTCCTCGGAAGCCTTCTCGGAAATATTCTTCCCGAAAACGTGATGAGTGCTCTGTGCATCGCCATCTACGGAATGTTCATTGCGATAATAGCGCCCGAAATGTCAAGATCTAAAGCGGTCCTTACAGTTATCGCGATTTCGGTCGCCCTGAGCTGTCTTTTCTTCTACCTTCCGATCTTAGAATCCGTATCAAGCGGACTTTCGGTCAGCATCTGCGCCATAGTCTCGGCGCTCCTCGGGGCTCTTCTCTTCCCTGTAAAGGAGGATGCTGTCGATGAATAATTACTATTTCTGGATCTATCTTCTGATAATGGCGGGATCCACCTATCTTATAAGAGCGCTTCCCTTCGCTTCTGTAAAAAAGAAGATAGAAAACCGATTTATCAGATCTTTTCTCTATTATATTCCCTTCACCGTCCTTGCCGCGATGACCTTTCCCGCCGCTCTTTACGCAACGGGAAGCGTGATCGCCGCCATGATCGGACTTACCGTCGCCTTTATTTTCGCTATCCGCGGCGCTTCCCTGACTATCGTAGCGATCGCCGCCTGCGTCGCGGTATTTATAACGCAGCTGATGATGACCGCCTTTTAATCAAATAAATATCCACCCGCCACAGCGGGTGGTATTTCAGTTTCGGGCATAGCCCTAATACTACTGGCTACGCACAAGTGCGCTTTTTATTGGCCTGCCAGCCATGCAACTGTTACTTGCTACCCGTAAACGGGTTTGCTCTAAATTTTAGGGACCGGCGTCCTCGACGGTCCTTTTTAGAAGTTTTTTACACAATTGCAAGAGTATGGACTCTGCCTAAACAAAGCAATTTCTGTTTTTTCAATCACAGCCTAACGTAATTCTGTTCGAACAAACATTTGCTCGATCCTTTTCTTTTGGACCGTCGAGGACGCCGGTCCCTACAGGCACACATTTCATTACTCCTTATCCCCTTGTTTTTTTATTTTCTCACCGGCAATAGCCTCTTTTGAACCACGCGACTATCGCGTGGTTTTCGGGATACAAAAAATCTCCGATTCCGGTAGGAATCGGAGATTTTATCTTATATACTGCAAAATGCCTCAAAGCTTGCGTCGCTAAAGGAAATGTTTTCCCCATTCGGAAGCACAAGCTTTTTATTTGTACCTTCAGGCGAATCGATCTTTATCGAGAATTTTCGGTCTTCAATTCTCCAAATTATATGAATGTCTCCAAATCGACCGGGAACGCATCCCCTTGCCCAGTAAAGTTTTCCGATCTTAGGAGATATTACAATACAGTCATCAAATGATATTTTAACGCCTAAAACATTCGATGACATCTCATAAAGCGGCGCTCCGCTCCACGCATGACATTCACTTCTCGGAGAGTCGGGATTTTCGCACCATGTAGTACAGTTGTTATCGAGCATCTTCTTCCATCCGTCGAACAGATCGAATGCAAGATCGTTATATCTTTCGCATTTTTCAAGTGCACGGAAAAGGAAAAAGTTCATCGAGAACGAGCTCTTATAGAGGTCAGGATCTGACATCTTTTTCAGCATCTCATCTGCTCTTTCGTTTGAAACCAGACCCGCGAGTATTGACCAGATTATCGTATGCATACTGAACTCACGCGTTTTAGATCCGTTTTTATAAAGTCCGCGCTCACTATCGTAGCAAAGATTCTCAATATTATCCGCGAGCTTATTATACCGTTGTCTGTATTCGCTTGCAAGTCCGTTTCTTCCAAGCTTTTCACAGATATACGCTCCGTCAAGAAGAGCCTTTGCATAGTACATACTGTAGATCGTATGTGCCTCGTCACTTTCAAGAGGAACAGTACCTCTATCCCAAGCGGGAACCCAGTCAACAAAGTCCCAATGAATATCAGACGGAATTACGAGTCCCATCCTCGAGCATTTCCTGTCAAAGCAGCCAAGAACGGCATCTATATTTCCGACAAGCCCTGAGACAAACTCAGTATCGGCGCTGTCGTCGAGATAATCTCTGACCATCATGACCCAAAAGAGCGAATAACTTGGTATGATCTGCGTATACGTAGAAGGATATACAGACCACAGATGACCGTCTGACATTTGTGAATGTCTGAATTCATTTATGCATTTTTTAGCAAGTGACCTATCATTTGTTAAACGGTAAATAGTACTGAGCTCGATCAAAGAATCCATTTCATACTGCTGTTGCTCATAGTACGGACAATCGACTATTATTTCGTGCGAGCAACAATAAAGAGTGTGCTTTGAGACCTCGAACATTTCGTTGTACTTACTTTCCGAGCACTCGAAATTCCCCGACACTTCATAAGGATAATGGCAGAAATGCGCGCTTATCTCGCTTACCGAGGATACATCCCCCTCAATACGAATAAATCTGAATGCCCTGAACCAAAACGGCTCATAGGTGATATTTTCTTCCGCTGTAGCAACGGTGTCACTGTATCCGCGAAGATAAGAGCCTACAGCGTCACGCTTTCCTTTGCCATTTTCACTCTCGTAACATTCCGAATATATGATCTTTACTTTACTGTTCTTTGCTATTTTAAAAGAGACCTTTGCAGTGATATATCGTCCCGCATCGTATTCAGCAAAGCCCTCACCCGATCTTATAAGTTTAACATCGTACTTCTCACCCGGATATATCATCGGAATGGGTCGCTTTTCGAGAACGAACGGCAGAACTGATCCGTACGGACTATAATCACCTCTTTCACGAAATGCATTAGGATATTCTTCTATAACAGCAAGAGGGACATCTTCACTTCGAGCATCGAAGATCTCAAAAGGAGGAAGAGAGAACATCTCAAACGGCACGAGCTTATAACCTTTGAGGTATCTGCATGTCCAGCTCTTATCCGACTCTATCGTGACATTTCCCGATCTCGCCTCAAAAATAAGCATCGGACGCGCGGTATTATGTACGGAAGTAAAATAATCTGTCGTATACATAACCTTAACGAAAATTTTGTTTATACCTTTTTCAAGTCGGCAGCTTACCGAATCATAATATCTTACCTTATCGTGAGAACGACAAGGACCCTCGCAGACATACTTACCGTTTACGTAAAGAATATATCTTGACGCGGCAAAAATATTTATATCAAAATCTCCCGCCTCGTTTATCTCGGCATCTTTTTCAAAAACGTACATTCCGTTCGAAGACGGAGCATACTCAGGCATTATATAAAAGCTCATACACCCAAAACTCCTTGTCTGTAAAACAAAGTGCCTTTTCCTTATTTTATTTCAAACGCCGCTACGCCGTATGCGGGCACTGTATCAAGATAGACCTTGTCACCTTCAAGCCTGCCGCTACAGTTTACAAATCTTATCTCCGAATAGCTCTTATCAAGCTCTACCACGGGATCGAAGACCTCGTCCATAAAATGGTTTATAAGAAGCACCGACATTCTTTCATTATCCTTCGACGAAAGTATATAAAGATTC
>JAFTUC010000027.1 GCA_017466445.1 Clostridia bacterium | reverse complement strand
GCATAAGCATTGATCGCATAACCGAAAGTATTGGTGCCGGGAGTACCTGCATTAACAGTTACGCCGTTAAGAGTTGCGACGCCATAGTTTTCGAAGCCGGTATTGTCATTCTCAATTTTTACGTCGGTCATATCAACAGCACCATTGTTGGAAACAAGAGTGTCAAACTCATTGCCGTTGAAGATCATTTTCTCGTCAGAAGAGATAACATACTTAGCTGCTTCGTCATAATCCTTACCAAAGGAATCTTCCTCGTTCATCAACTGAGTAGCAACAAGGTTAATGCCCAGATCGATAGAAGGAGCAGTATCGCCACGATAGTTTGCGTCGTTGTCAACAGAAGAAGGCATATACACTACAACTGCCATGTAAAGATCTTCAGCGTCTTTAGCCATTTCGCCGTCAGCAACGTAACCTTCACTGATGAGACCTGCGGTAGCGCTTACAGCAGCCTGAGCGGCACTACGGCTTGCGAAGGAGGGTTTCTGACCTTCCGCAACACCCATGCGGATATAGTCAGAGAGCAGGAATTCTTCACCGGCCATGTTAATACCGGGAGTTTCGGATACGATGTTGATTGCGAGCTCATATTTCAGAGCAAGAGAACCGATGTTTCTCAGACGAAGGTAAACTACGTCAGTATGACCGGGTTCCCAAAGAGTTTCATCGAACAAGTTAGTAGCACCGTTAACAGTCTTCCATTCGGTACCGTTGTAGTACTCCAGTTCGATGTCCAAGTTGCCGGCAACAATCTTGTTATTACCGGAAATAACGGAATCTGTGAACCAAGCGAACGTGCTACTGATCAGCATCGATACGCACATCAGCATGGAGAGTGCGCTCACGATCAGTGCGCGCTTTGTGGATTTTTGCTTTGTCATTTCTAATGACCTCCTATTAAATTTTGGCTTTTTTTATCGGTCACTTATAAAGCCTGAAATTCAGGACCGAGTTTATTGACAATCAGTTGATCGCCATACCTACAGTTGCGAAGGCTTCTGCGGCACTCGCTCCCACGTTCTCGGTCTGAACGGCCTGAGCCTTTACGTCGATAGTAAAGCCCCACTCGCCGTCATCATCGAAATGAGAAGCGTGCTCTTTCGTCATTGCTTCGGGAATCTTGATTCCCGTGAACACGCTGAATGCCTCATCCGGCTTCAGAATATCCTTTAGGTACAGAACGTACTGAATGTTTTCACCTGTATTATCCATTGTGGAATTTACAAGATCCCACTTAGACGAGTCAAATCCGGAAAAGTGCTGACGTACATCATACGTATCAAAATTAGCGCCGGCAGACTCAACTATGCTCTTCCATACAGCTTTATCGCTAATTGTAATGATCACTCTCACATATTGATCATAGTGACCGGTATTTTTAACGATAGCATCCTTTTCAAGCACATCGCCCGGAAGGATGTCACTGTAGGAAATTCCCTTCTGATATTCCTCGGGAGTACCGTCTCCATCGGAATCGTATTTCTCGTAGACATCTACGGAGAAAATGTCATCAGGATCGTTGTCCTCAGAATCAGCGACATAGAAATTATTCGTTACGCTATCCTGTGCACTGAACCAAGCCAATGAACCTGCAGAAAGAACGGCTATTATACAAATAGCAAGGGCTACTACAAAAACCTTCTTCTTAGTCATCTTCAAATTACTTTTCCTCCTTTCTTCGAGAATTTATATTTCAAATCCGTGTCACTTGGTTTGGGGGCACGGATCGGAAAACTTGGTTATCGGTTCTCTTCGTTTTCTTCAATTACCTTTTTCTTTTTAGTCAAGCTTATTATTATATCGGGAAGGAAAACTAGAAGTATAAGCGATGCGCCTACAGCGATCGTTACATACATTCCCGGGGGATTCTGAACGAAATCGGAAACGTATCCGAGCTTCGGTATTGAAAACTGCGGTACACCGATCACGTTACTGAAATGGACCGGCTCTCCATCCTCGATCTCATTTGCAAGACCCTTAGTGTACAAATGCTGCTTTTCCGCATCGATCCTCACTACTCTATGCGTGGCAACCACAAGATCCTCGTTCAAAACAAAGGTAACGTCATCACCGACCTTTACAGTGCTTGCATCCACCTTTTTGACATAGATCAGATCGCCTACGCTATATTTCGGCTCCATACTGCCCGAAACAACGGTAAAGCATTTATATCCGATAATCCGCGAGCCCATCAGAAACACCGCGCAGAGAACGATCAGCACCACCAAAACGCTTGATACTACGTTCCATATTTTTTTAAATCTACTCATACATTAAGCTCCTTTTGGTCTTATCTGCGGTCAGATCCTCAATCGTCCTCCGCTTTTTCCTCACTTGTGCTTATGTCCGTCTCATTATCGGAAGGGGCGGATGTCCGATCTCCCTCAAGCTGAGCCTTTAGTGCCTGAAGCTCCTCAAGCATTTTTGCGTTAGCGGCTCTTTCCTCTTCGATCTTTTCTCTCTCCGCCTGCATATCTGCCATCTGCTCGCTTCTATATCTGCGGAAGAGATTAAAGAATTTCACGCCCTCATAGATGATGATGAGCATAAAAGGAACGAAGATGCAAACAAAATATCCGGGAGTGGTCTTGAGAAAATTAAAGAACTTACCGAGCTTTGGAATATTATTCTGATATTTTCCGAGCACGTATGGGTATGTAACTATAGTCTCGTCATCGGTATCTGTCGTAGTTCCGTAGGTGATAAATCCTGCGTTTCCCTCGGCGTCTGTCGTCAGCTTACGGATCTTATGCGTAATGATCTCACCGAAGCTGTCGGTATCCTGTGACATGAAGGTAATAATATCGCCCGCCTTCAGCGTTTTGGGATCGGTCTCCTTAACAAAGATAAGGTCGCCTGCGCTGAAATCTGTAGCAGCCATCGAATCCGAATTGACTATATAAATTTTAAAGCCGAACAGATCTCTGTCATTTCTGTTAAAGGTCGTTACAGAGATCACGGTAAATATCATCATCGACACGGCAAGCAATATGACAAGCCACACAAGCGTGGTCTTGATAATCTTCAGTGCTTTCTTCATATTTAAGAAACTATCTCCTTCGGTGTTCTGAAATATTGCTCGATCGAGCGGTATATCACGCGGAATATATGCTCCGAATAATCATCGCTATCCGACATCTGACCGTTATGCACCTTCACGGCAAAGTCAAGCATCACGTTTAATATGTGGTTAAGTATCATCCACACGTCCGCCTCCTCTTTAAAGGCATCCCTGAATTTATCGACGGTCGGTGCAAATCGATTTTTATGACTGTCGGCAGAGCATTTGAAGAAATAGGGCGAATAATAGTAACGAACGTACGCAAGGCATTTATCTCTGTTTCCGAGAAGGAATTTCCACACCTCGAAAAAGAAGAAACGGCATCGCATCTCATATACCATTTCCTTTTTATACATTATCGGAAGGTACTGCATTACTTTGTTTGCAAGCTCCTCATCGAGCGAGTCAAACGTTCTTGCGAGCATATCTTCCTTATCTACAAAGCAGCGGTATATATATACCTCATTCGTGGTAGTCGCGAGCCCGATCTGCTTGGTCGTAGCTTTATCGAGCCCATCTCTGGCAATGACATGGATCGTGCCGTCAATCAGAGTTCGACGGATTTCATCCTGTTTCATTACTTATTTCTCCTTCCTTACTGTAAGCGTTTACTACATTTTTCGGCAAAACATTGCAAACGCCAAGCGTTTGCCACAGCAAAATATATTACATAATGTGAATTATGTAGTATCGAGATCGCAAACGAGATAATCGCACCTGAAAAAACTAACCAAAGTGTTAAAAACAAGCGCAAAAAAGCGACCGGCAAAAAAATTTTTCTTTTCCGGTTCTGTTTTTGCGCCTAAAATTTTAAATTTTTTTAAAAATCGCTCAAATATGTATTGCAATTTTCAAAAAGTTGTGCTATACTGTAGCGTACATAGTTCTGCAGAGATGCAGTAACTACTACATAATTCACATTATGTGATATCAGCCGCTATTTCGTGTAGCGGTTTTATTTTTTCACACGACAAGTCGCATGCTTTCCATGCACCGCTGATGCTCTGCACCGCTCGTGGCAATATAAATTCTCGTGGTACTTATATTAGAATGTCCGAGAATGTCCGCAAGCTTTGCGATATCCTTCTCGACTGCGTAAAAGCTTCGGGCAAACAGGTGTCTGAGATTATGCGGAAACACTTTTTTGTGAGACACACCCGCTTCCTTACACAAATCCTTCATTTGCTTCCAAATGTTACTACGATTCAGCGCTCTACCGCCTTTTGTCACAAAAACAACGCCCGATACGATCCCGTTTTTCTCGACGTAACGCAAAAGCTTACTTTGAAGGGCTTTGATAATAAATATTTTTCGCGTTTTTCCCTTACAGGAGACCACCGCCTCCCCTCGTCTGATTGCCTCCACTGTGATGCTTTGCAGCTCGCTGACGCGGATACCCGTCGCACAGATCGTTTGAATTATAAGAGACAGGCGCTCGTTTTTATTTTGCTCGGCGGTTCTTACGAGTGATCTGTATTCGTCTTTGGTCAGTTCCTTTTCCTCCGAACAATAGGTCTCCCTCTGTATTCTGAACTGCCTTACGCACAGATCAAGCCATCCCAAAAAGCGCAGAAATGAATTAAGTGCCGCAAGCATTGAATTAGCACTGCGTACGGCATAGCTCTGCCCAAGCTCGAGCTTATAGTCCAGGATCAGTTGCTTATCGAGCGTGCGCCCCGCGGCATATTCGATAAAGTTGCGAAGATCCCTTCTGTACTTTTCAACCGTTGCCTTTGATCTTTCGTTTTCTACGAGATTTTTTTCGAATGCTTTTACTTTACTGTCTGTAATAATTCTTTTTTTCATATCAATTCCTCCGTTTTTCTTTTATTTTACTATTATTTTTTGCACTATCTGTTAAGATAACCGTTCAACGAACAAAATAATCCGCGTATCTTATTTCGATACGCGGATTATTTTACGCCGTATGCTTTACGCGCGATACTTTCATCGCCCGTTTGATCCGAAAAGGTTTTCATCAAATATTTTTCCTTAAAAATATAGACAAATCGAAAAATCTGTGATATAATAACTAATTAGTTATAAGAACATTCACCGAAAGGATTTATTTTATGGATTTCAGCCGTCTTGCAGAGCTTCTTTTCCCCGACGTAACAAAAACGCCCGAGGACATTGAAGCATCCTTCCCCAAAAGAGAGCTTCCCGAGGGTGCCAAGGTAACCCGTCTTGCCCCTTCGCCCACAGGCTTTATACATTTCGGAACTCTCTTCCCCGCACTTGTAAACGAGAGACTCGCTCATCAAAGCGAGGGCATATTCTACTTAAGAGTAGAAGACACCGACTCGAAGCGTGAGGTCGAGGGTGCCGAGGAAGACCTTATAAATACGCTCGCATACTACAGAATAGAATTCGACGAGGGTGCGATCGCCGGCGGCGACAACGGCGTTTACGGTCCCTACCGTCAGAGCCACCGCGCCGACATCTATCACGTTTTCGCAAAGCAGCTCGTTTCCGAGGGCAAGGCTTATCCCTGCTTCTCATCAGAAGAGGAGCTTGAGGCGCTCAAGGTCACCGACAAAAAGGCAGAGATCCAGAACAAGGATTGGCACAGTGACGAAAGTGCGCAAAGAGCCGAGCGTCAGGCCGCTCAGAGAGCTATCACCATAGAAGAGGTCAAGGAGCATCTCGAGGCGGGCGATCCCTTCGTGCTTCGCATACTTGCAAACGGCGATCCCGAGAAAAAGACACCCTTTACCGACCTTATCAAGGGCTCGCTCCAGATCCCGGAGAACGATGAGGATTTCGTTCTTCTCAAATCGGACGGCATCCCTACCTATCACTTTGCACACGCGGTAGACGATCATCTTATGGGCACGACTCACGTCATCAGAGGTGAGGAATGGCTTCCCAGCCTTGCAAAGCACATTCAGCTTTTCAGATATCTCGGCTTCAGAATGCCGAAATACATGCATCTCGCTCAACTTATGAAGCTCGAGGGCAATTCCAAGAAGAAGCTCTCCAAGCGTGACAAGGGTGCGGCTCTTGCCGATTACAGAGCAGAGGGATATCCGCCCGAATCGGTCATCGAGTACGTTATGACACTTCTCAACTCAAACTATGAGGAATGGAGACGCGCAAACCCCGACGAGGACTGGAAGTCCTTCCCCTTCTCGATAAAGAAGATGAACACCTCGGGCGCACTATTTGATCTTGACAAGTTTACCGACGTTTCGAAGACTACCATCTCCCGTATGACTGCCGAGAGAGTCTACGAGGGCATCTCCGAATGGGCAAGATCGTACGATCCCGAATTTTCCGCACTTCTCGAAAGAGATCCCGCATACGCCACTCGCATTCTTTCTATCGGACGCGGCGGCAAAAAATCGAGAAAGGATCTCGCAAAGTGGAACGAGGCAAAGGCTTACATGTCCTTCTTCTACGATGAGATATTTGAAAGGGTCGACGCTTATCCCGAAGGATTTGACAAGACCGACATAAAAGCCGCTCTCGATGCATTTGCTGATTCCTACGACCCGAATACCGACAACAACGGTTGGTTTGACGGCGTCAAGGCGATCTCGGAAAAGCTCGGCTTCTCGCCCGACGTAAAGGCGTACAAGAACGATCCCGATAGCTTCAAGGGACACGTCGGAGATGTCAGCAACTTCATCAGGATCGCGGTGACGGGACGTCAGAATTCCCCCGACCTCTTTGAGATCATGCAGATACTCGGCTACGATCGCACGGTAGCGCGCGTAAGAGACGAAGCATCAAAGCTTTAAATCAAAATTTCTAATCAGGAGATTTTCAGGATATGAACAAGGACGAGATCTTTTCCATTGGACCTAATTTTATACACGATATCATCGATGCCGAGCTTGAGGCAGGAATAAACGACACGGTACACACCCGTTTTCCTCCCGAGCCCAACGGATATCTTCACATCGGATCTGCCAAGGCGATATACATCAACTATGCCACGGCAAAAAAATACGGAGGTCTTTTCAACCTCCGTTACGATGACACGAACCCGGTCAAGGAGGACACCGAATACGTCGATTCGATCTACAACGATCTCTGTTGGCTCGGAACCGAGCCGACCGGAGGCGTGTTCTACGGATCGGACTATTTTGACAAGTGCTACGAGTTCGCTGTAAAGCTCATAAAGGACGGCAAGGCGTACGTTTGCGATCTTTCCGCGGACGAGCTCCGCGAGTATCGCGGAACACTTACCGAGCCCGGCAAGGAAAGTCCCTACAGAAATCGCTCGATCGAGGAGAACCTTGATCTGTTCGAGCGAATGAAAAACGGTGAATTTCCCGACGGCTCCAAGACCCTTCGCGCTAAGATCGACATGGCATCGCCCAACATGAACATGCGCGATCCCGCGATCTACAGAATAGTAAGAGCGCACCACCACCGTCAGGGTGACAAATGGTGCATCTATCCTCTCTACGACTATGCTCATCCTATCCAGGACGCACTTGAGGGTATCACCTATTCTCTCTGCTCGCTCGAATTTGAGAACCACAGACCCCTTTACGAGTGGGTCATAGACAACATCGGAATCTTCTCTCCTGCCCCGAAGCAGAGAGAGTTCGCCCGTCTCAACGTGACATACACGGTAATGAGCAAGCGCTATCTGCGTCAGCTCGTCGAGACCGGTCTTGTTGACGGATGGGACGATCCCCGTATGCCCACCATCTGCGGTCTGCGCAGAAGAGGCTACACTCCCGCATCGATCTTCGATTTCGTAAAGCGCGCGGGAATCGCAAAGACCTACAGTATAGTTGACATCGAGCTTCTCGAGCACTGCATAAGAGAAGAACTCAACGAGAGTGCCGAGCGCCGTATCGCCATCCTTGATCCCGTAAAGGTAGTTATAACGAACTATCCCGAGGACAAGGTCGAATACTTCCCTGTTTCAAACAATCCTCAGAATCCCGACGCAGGCGAGCGTATGATCCCCTTCACGAGAGAGATCTATATCGATTCAGAGGACTTTTCGGACAATCCTCCCCCGAAATTCTTCCGCATGAAGCCGGACGGAGAGGTTCGTCTCATGGGAGCTTACATCGTAAAATGCAACGAGATAATCAAGGACGAGAACGGCAAGATCACCGAGATACGTTGCACTGCCGATCTTGAATCGGGCAACGGCAAACCGATCGACGGACGCAAGGTCAAGGGCACCATCCACTGGCTTTCCGCATCTCACTGCAAAAACGTTGACATCATGCTTTACGACAAGCTCTTCACGATCCCCAATCTCAACGACATGCCCGAGGACGCCACCTACAACGATTTCCTAAACCCCGAGTCTCTTAAGAAGCTTGAGGGCTGCAAGATCGAGCTTTCTCTCGACAGTGCAGAGGCAGGCGACAGATTCCAGTTCGTAAGGACCGGATATTTTGTAAAGGATTCAAAATACCCCAACACCTTCAACCGCATAGTCAGCCTCAAGGACAGCTACACCCCTGAAAAATAACAAAAAGACCGTCGGTTCATACCGACGGTTCTTTTACTTTATGTATTTTTCTTATGACGAATATGAGATAGAGCTCGCAGATCACCGATCCGACAAATCCGAAAACGGACACGACCTGCTGAGCATATACGTTCATTCCGAGGAAAACGTTTCCGTTTTTCTGAATATGCTCAACGAGGAAGCTCACGAGCGTGGTCGTAAGAAATCCCGCTATTCCGGCTATCGAATTCTGAAGAGCGAGAGCGGCGACTCTTTGATCGTGCGGAACGTAGTCATAAACGAGATTTATCGTTCCGCTGTTTATTCCCGCAAGTGCCACCGCAAAGAGCATATAATAGACGGTAAACATCACGTGTCCGTTAGACGGAACGGTAAACACGTTTATTCCAAACGCCACCGAGATGACCGCAAAGCAGAGAATGAGCATCGTGGCAAACGATCTTTTATCTGCAAAGCGTCCGAGCGGTCTTGAGAACAGTGCTCTGACGATGCTGTACGCTATCATAAGCACAGAGTTGAAAAGCATCGTGAATCCGAGTGCATCGACCTTATACGCACCGTAAAAGGGGGTCGCCGCATACTGAGCGATATGCCAGATCACCGAAAACAGAACGATCTTGACAAGGTTTTTATTCGCAAGCAGCTCCTTTATGGGAAATTTCTGTTTGGATTTCTCCTTGACCTCGCCCATGCTCGGATCTGTTTTTTCCTTAGCGAGCACCATTGTAAGGATATGCAAGGCGCCGAGCACAAGGATCGTGACAGCGCTCGTTATAAACGCGCCGTTAAGATTGTTAGCCGCTTCAAATCCGTCTATCACCGCGCCCATAATGAGAGTAAAGATCATTCCGCCTATAAGCGAGATTATCTCCTTATTTGCCGTGAACACGCCTCTTTTTGAGTCCTCGACAAGAGACATGAACCAGTTTATTTTCGGAGAATGAACGATATTCTTTATTAGATGGGCGCCCAGGAAGATCGCTATAAGTATCACAGTTCTCACACCGTTTCCGACCGGAAAGAACGGGGTCAGATAAACGAGCATAAACGCAAGATTCGTTATAACGGTTCCCGTGCACACAAGCCTCTTTACAGGTCCGCGCCCCGAAAAAAAGATGGCTACTATCTGCATTCCGCATCCAAGCGAAACGAACGCACTTATAACTCCTATAAGTCCGTCGCTCATATCGATGGATTTTGCTATCTTGGCAAGATACGCATCGGTAACGACGAGCGATATAAAATACTCAAGTGCCGCTTCGATTATATACATGATCCGACTGAATCTGTACGGATCCTTAAGCGTTTTCTCATTCATAAAAATCCCTCCCGATAAATCCTATCAATTGTAGCACAAAACATCTTATTTTTCAAGTCTTTTCACATTTTTATTTTCATAAAAAAGCCGATACGGAATCAAATCCATATCGGCTTTTTACTTTCCTTCAGTACCCGTCACTATCTTGCGCGGTCATATTTTTTTCCTTTACGGAAAGCCTGCGGAGAGATCCCGTATCGGATTTTGAATTTTTTTGAAAAATAATTCGGATCGTTATATCCGCAGTTATACGCGATCTCGGAAACTGTAAGATCGGTCCTGCTTAAAAGAAGCACTTCCGCTCTTTGAAGCCTGAGGGCGTTAAGATATTCGCTGAATCCAAGTCCGGTCTCCTTTTTGAATTTTCTTGAAAGATGCTCCGCACTCATATGGCAAAATTCGGCAACCTCGATAAGTCCGATGTTGTTTTGATAATTTCTTTTAATATATTTTACGGCATGCTCTATATACAGATCTCCCGTGATTATATCAAATCTCGTCTGTCTGTTTCGGAGCATAAGCACGAAGAATTCGTTTATAAGAGAGAGCATAATGTCGGCAAAGAACTCGTCTCTGACCGAATTTTCAGTCTCTATCCTACCAAGAATATCGATTATACGGTCTCGCACGTTATGATTTCTGTAAACGTAAAGAATATTATCAAGCGCGCCAAGCACAGTTTCCGAAAGGCAGGAGCTCGGACAAATCATGATACGCCTGAAATTATTTTCTTCAAGATATACTACCCCGTGTATCGCCCTCGGAGGTATTATGACCACGTCGCCCTCCTCTACCTCATAGCATTTTTCGTCTATGAAATAGTTGCATTTCCCCTTTTCGAGGTAATATATCTCGTATTCGTCATGATAATGCTCGGACGAGACCGTGCTTTTCTTGTTTTCTCTTATTCCGAAATAGAAATTATTTATTTCCTTACGGGCAAGCTCTGTCAAGATATCTCCTCCCCATAAATGCTTTCTTCACAAGTGTAGCACTTACAGACAATAAAATCAAGACTTTTCGCTAACATGTCAATTTTTTCAAGGAAATAAGGATTTTTTTGATATTCTTAAATCTCATCAAACGTAAATTCGGCAAACTCGAGATCAAATGAGAACATATCACCCTCTTTATTTCTTCCGCTCTCGGCAAAGACGCATATCTCTTTCGTTACCTTATTATAATAAACATCGCTGTATCCGCCCTTTTCGGCTATCTCGACAAGGAAGCTCCAGCTTTTTCCGTCATCAGTGCTGAGCTTAACTGTCGTATGCACTCTTCCCTTTGACGATGGAGCTGAGCAGTTTGTAAAGAGTATTCCCCTATCGCACTGTGCAAGAGAGCCCATGCAAGCAGGATCGGGAAGAGTTGGATCGAAGGTCACGTCGCTCCAGCATCCGAGTCCGTCGGGACTGTAGAAAACGGCGCGCATATCGTTTCCCGTAGCGTGTCGGCAGTTCATCATGATACTGCCGTCGGAAAGCTCGGCAAGGCTCGATTCACTCGGATTTACGAAAACATCGGGAATCCCTCTTACGATCTCACCGCACTCCCACGTTTTTCCGTGATCGTCGCTATAGACCGTTGTCACGACCGATGGCCAGTGCGCGTTTATATCATGTTTGTTGGATGCGAGCCAGAGCGTGGCGATAAGGCGTCCCTTGCTTGTAACGAGTCCGTGACCGGGACCTGCCGCTACTACCGTCCAGTTATAGCTATCAAGCAGCTTTTCGGGAACAAAGGTGATATCTCTCGCCTTTTCCCATGTTTTTCCGTCGTCGTGGCTTTCAGTATAGTAAAGCTCTCTGTAGTTACGGCAAAATATCATTCTAACGGTATCACCGTCAACGAAGGCGACCGGATTATTCATTACGCATCTGCCCTTACTGTCGGCTATCATAATTCTTTCCGACCAGCTTTCGGAGCAGACCTCCTTACGCCTGAGCGTTATATCGGTTACGCCCCAATCAGTTCCGTGTCTTGCCTCACAGTAAGCAAGGGCAGTTCCCTTCTCGGTACATACGACACCCGGGATCCTATAGAGCGAATATCCCTTTTTTCCGTATTCTTCCACCTTGGTTATTCTCATTTTTTCAGTTCCTCCAGAAGATCTTCGTTATATTCGGGCAGCGCTCCCGTTTTGCTTACCACAAACGAGCTGACGCTTGACGCCTTATGAAGGCTTTTTTCGATCGGATCCTTTTTGTGGATAGACACAAGGAGCGTAGCTCCGAAGCTATCTCCCGCTCCTGCTGTGGATACGACCCTTGCTATAATAGCTCCCTGTCTGAAAAATTTCTTTTCCTCGCAGTCGTAAGCAAGCGAGCCCTTTTCTCCGAGCGTTATTACGATAATTTCTATATTTTTAAATTTTTTCGAAAGTGCCACTGCACTGTTTTCGACATTTTTTTCGGAGATCCCGACAAGCTCGGTAACGGTCGGCAGCTCCTCATCACTTATTTTTACGATATTTGCGTTTTCAAGGCATATAAAAAGGCTCTCCTTATCAAAAAAAGGCGGTCTTATATTTACGTCGGCAAATATCTTATCACAGACACCGAGCGCGATGATCTCCTTTACAGTGCTTTTATTATGCTCGTGGCGAAGCGCGAGAGTACCGAAAGCAAGATAATCAAAATGCATACTTTTGATGCTATCGGGAATATCTATACGGTCGTAGGCGGCAGGATCTGCCAGATCGTAGTGCGGATGAGAATTTTCGTCGAGTGTCACCGTACAGCTTCCGGACGGAAGGTCATTTACTACCCCTACAAGCTCGGTGCCTACCCCGAGCTCCCTTACTTTAGAAAGCGCCCTTTTTCCGAGCTCATCGTTACCGACCGCGGAAGCGATCCACGCATCGGCGCCCTGCCTTGCGGCGTGAGCGGCAAAATTAAGCGGTGCTCCACCGATATGCTCTTCCTTATCAAATATATCCCATATTATTTCGCCAAACGAAAGCAGCTTCATTTTACTCATTACCGTCTTTTCTTTGTTTTTTCTGTATTTTCCGGGTGATGTACCGAAATTTTTGACAAAAAAGTTATTAAAATAGCATACGCCCGAAAATCCGAGACCGTCGCTTATCATCGCAAGCGGAAGATCGGTCTCCTCAAGCATTCTTTTAGCCTCCTCCGCCTTCTTTTTATGGATATAATCGCGAAGCGATATCCCTTCATACCTGAGAAATATCCTGCCAAGTTGCTTTGAGCTTATTCCAACGTAAGACGCTACGTCCTCACAGCCGAGATAGAGCTGCGCGTTATCCTCTATAAATCGCTTTGCCTTAAAAAGACGTATATCTCCATCCTTTGAAAGAAAATTTCGCGAGGGATGTCTTTTTTCGTTTTTAAGGCTCCCGCACATAAGACAAAGAATCTCAAAAGCACGGTTTTTTATAACATATTCGGCATGCGAAATATTTGAAGAGGCGATATCGCACATAAAGCGTATTGAATCCTTAAAGGGATCTGCAGAACATATATGTCCGCTTTTTGCAACGATCATCGTATATAGTGGATCGTCAGTCTCAACAAGAAAGGTCATAGAAAACTTCAAAAGATCAGAGCTATAGCTTTCGACACCGTGGAGGTGTCCGGGCGCGATAACAATACAGGTATCTTCGTCAAGCTCGCACGTAGCGTCCTCAATAAGATAGGTCATTTTTCCTTTAAGCAGGAAATGAAGTTCAAAAAAGTTATGATAATGCATCTGCGTAGTCTGATTTGTAAGTGCTTCGGAGGCATCCATCACGTTCAGCCAATGAAGATCAAAGCTCAGCGAATCGGACACCGTGCCCGATGGCGAAAGACGCTTGAGAGAGTCAAAATCCCGTCTATCAAAAGTCATAATCAAGGTTCCTCCTTTCATACGCAGATATTTTATCATATCGCATACCGTTTGTCAATGAAATGTCCGATTTTAGCAAAAAAATGTCCCCAAAAAGGTATTGAAAATCCCTATCCGTGTATGATAAAATACAGATAAAGAAAAGGAGGTTCACGGACCATGAAAAAAACATACAATGGCGGAGTTTATCCGACCATGATAACGCCCTACCGTGCAGACGGCAGCGTTGACCTTGATACTGCGGAAAAGTACGTAAGATGGTATTTTGACAAGGGATGCCACGGCATCTTCTCTATCTGCCAGTCAAGTGAAACGTTCCATTTGACTCTTGACGAGCGTATTGCGCTCAACAAGAGAGTTTACGAAACCGCAAAGCAGCTCGAACGCGAGAGTGGAAGGACCTTTACTATAGTTACCTCGGGTCACATTGCCGAAAGCGTGGAGGAGCAGGCATACGATATGCAGAAGATATACGAGTCGGGAAGCGACGCTATGATATTTATGACCAACCGTCTCGACCTTAAAAACGAGGGGGACGACGTTTGGCTAAGGAATGCGGACAAGCTTCTCTCTCTCATTCCCGATGATATTATGCTCGGAATGTATGAGGTTCCCTATCCTTACAAGCGCCTCGTCACTCCGAGAATACTTAATTGGTGCAAGGAAACCGGCCGTTTCCGTTTCATGAAGGACACCTGCTGTGATATCGACATGATAAAGGAGCGTCTTGACATTCTCCGCGGAAGCGAATTTATGCTTATGAACGCAAACGCGCAGACTCTTCTTGAATCCTTCCGCTATGGCGCGTCGGGATATAGCAGCATAATGGCAAACTTCCATCCCGAGCTTTACGTATGGCTTTACGAAAATTACGAAAAGGAGCCCGAAAAGGCAGATATGCTTCAGAACTTCCTCGGAACTGTTGCCTTCGTTGAGCAGGGACTTCCCTATCCGCTTATCGCAAAATACCATATGTGCCTTGAGGGAATCCCTACCGAAAACATTTCGAGAGTCAAGGATTCCTCTCTTCTCACCCCTTACGCAAAGGAATGCGTAAGGCAGATGCGTGAGCTTGCCATTTCTTACCGCGAGCTTCTAAAGATTTAAAAGGAGATACAGACATGCAAAAAAGCATAGATTGGAATTATAGCTGGTACAAACCGTTTTTATTCGAATGCGGTGACATTTACATTTGCCGAGTAGCCCCCGGAAAAGAGTACGTTCATTTTGAATGGAAGACCGAGGAGGGCGCTGTTTACAGTATCCACTACAGAAAAAGAGGCGACGAGCAATTCATTACGGTTGACGGGATAACCAACGGAGAATACACTTTAAGTGGTCTTGAGGATCTCACCGATTACGAATTCTACGTAAGCTGTGGCGACAAGAAGAGTATCATTCGTCTTGCACGCACCGGCAAGGCAGTCGGAACGGTAGTGAACTATCTTCATCCTGACGATATCGTATACGATTTTTCCGGAAGAGCACTCTGCTCTCCATGCGTAATACGTCATCCCAACGGATCACTTCTCGCAAGTATGGACGTTTTTGCTCCCGAGCGCCCGCAAAATCTTTGCTTACTCTTCCGTTCATACGATGACGGAAAGACCTGGCACCATCTCACCGATCTTTTCCCCTGCTATTGGCCCGCTATGTTCATTCACAACGGCGAGCTCTATGTACTTGGAGTTTCGACCGAGTACGGCGACCTGCTTATCGGAAAATCCACAGACGGCGGCGAGACCTTCGGAGCCCCTACAGTTATTCTTCGCGGCTCATGCAGTAACAAGGATCTCGGTACGCACAAAGCTCCACAGAACATTTATTTCAAGGACGGACGTCTCTACACATCATGCGAATGGGGCTCGTGGTCCCGTGGATTTCATGCGGCATCAGTCATATCCTGCGATGCAACCAAGGATCTGCTTGATGCTTCCAACTGGTCGATAACTTATCCCGTAAAATACGATTCCTCGTGGGAGGGGGTCGGAGATTTCCCGAGCACCGGATGTATCGAAGGAACGGTCGTTGAAGCTCCTGACGGAAAGCTTTACAACGTAATGCGTTACGATATGACTCAGAGTGAGGAAAAATTCGGAAAAGTCCTCGCATACGAGATAAACACAAATGATCCGACGGCTCCGCTTAAGTTCTCACACGCAATAAATCTTAACGGAAACCATTCGAAGTTTATGATCCGCAGGGACGAGCTGACCGGGGACTATTTCTCGATCATAAACAGGCTTACCGACAAAAACAGATGCTGCGACAGGCGTCTGGTCTCTCTCATGAGATCCAAGGATCTCGAGAATTGGGAGCTTGTTATGGATCTCTTTGATTACCGTGACATTGCGCTCGAAAAGGACGTCGGATTCCAGTACATCTTCTTCTTTATAGAGAATGACACTATCTATTTCCAGTGCAGAACTGCGCTTAACGGAGCGAGAAATTTCCATGACGCGAACTACTCCACCTTCCACAAAATAAAGAATTTCAGAGACAGTTCTCCGATCCTCGAATAATCGGGCAAAACAAAAAGGCTTTTCGATGAAAAGCCTTTTATTTTTTCAGTTTTTGCGGTAAAAGATGAGAGCGGATTCGAATTTATCAAGACTTACCGTGAGTCCATCCTCCAAAAGCTCGCTTCCGCTTACAAGAGTCTCACCCTCGCTATCAACGTCATAGAAGGTATACTCGGCGTCGGGATCGATCGCCCTAAGTTCAAGAGTAATAACAGGATACGGTGATCTCTCACGTCTGAAGATGAGCAGCGCTCCGTCTCCTTTATCGGGACGGTCAAACTGAGATGCGAACCAAATATCCTCTCTATCGCTCAGCTCGGTGAGCGGATAGAAATCCTCGCTCATATAGGGACGCACTTTTAGATATTCGCAAGCACGCTCCTTAAGCCACGCGAGCTTTTCGGGATCATCTCCGAAGGCATCAGTCTCACTGAAAGTGTAGTTCGTAGTCATTGCTGCGCTGTATGCGCTTCTTATGCGGTAGGTATCGTAAGCGCGCCCGCATCCTGTTCCCGAGAAGGGCATCCAGGTATTAAACGAAAAATGATGGCACTGTGTTCCCGACACGTGAGGGACAGCGGGACACTGATAGTCACTTCTCCAGAGCGGAATACTGCGTCTGAGAGTCTCTATGTCTATTCGTCTTCCTCCCGACGCACAGTTATCGATAATGAGCGAGGGGAATCTCTCAAGGAGTGCATCCCAAAGTCTGTAAAGTCCGTTTATATGCTTTATCTCGCTTATGCCCTTTCTGTCGGGAGCATCCTTTTGTCTCCAATAGGCAAGCGGATTCATATTGAAATCCTGACGGTAGCAATCAATGCCTATCGACTCTATAAGTCCGGAAAGAGTCTCGTAGCAATAATTCCAAGCCTCTTCGTTTCCAAGGTCGAGAAGAAGATCGTCTGTCCAGCTATACGGAGAAGGCGTGAAATATTCAGGGTGCTCCTTTACTATGGGAGCACGGGGCTTTACCCTTTCGGGTTCGACCCACAGAAGGAATTTCATTCCCGCATCGTGAACAGCCTTTGAAACATCCTTCAAACCGTTCGGATGGATAAGAGGACTTACCGTCCAGTCACCCGAACGTTCCCACCAATCTCCCTCGTACTCATTCGGAGTGGGCTGAGTATCTGCTCCATACCATCCGGCATCCATCCATATAAACTCAAAGGGGATCTCTGCTTTCTTTATCGTATCTATTCTGTAAAGCACAGAGGATGTCTTCATTCCTCCCCAAACACCCGCGCAAAGCGGTCCGTACTCGGGTCTTCCCTCTTTTCCGATAAGAGAAAAATGCTCCTTAACAGTTTTTCTCCAAAGGTTTTGCGATTTTTCTACGCTTCCCTCATATGGCATAAGCACAAAAGACGACGTCCTTATTTTTTCACCGGGCAGAAGTCTGAATTCGGTATCCTCGATCTTGCTTTTTATCATGACAGCGTCCTCAGAGCGACTTATCTCGCAGTTCCACTGTCCGGTCCATCCGATTGCGAAGATATATCCTTTACCGTCCTTATGAACATTAAAAAAAGGAGCTTGCTCTTGACTTGAGCGTCCGCCTGATGTAGAATATGTCTTCTTATCACCCGCATACAGATGACCCTCAAAGGAATTTTCGATCTTTCTGTCAGCAAAGCTATAAAATTCATCAAACGACCACACCGAGCCCTTTGGAGCCCACACTGCAGTAACATCCTTGAAGTTATCCTGATACGAAACGAAGGGTTTGGTCTTTTCAAGTGACATAGGAAGAGATATGTCCGCATCGAAAAGCTCGGTTATTACCTCGCTCGGTCTGTCAGAGGTGTTCTCAAAGCTACTTACCCATTCGTACGCCATTCCCTTTTTATAAAGCGCATTTGTGATCTTAAGACCGTCAGGGAGGGTATATACTCTCGTAAGTATACCGTCCGTTTCTTCCCTTTCTACAGAGCATTCAAGCTCGGAAAAAGCTTTTCCCGCATACGAAAAGTTAAAAAGCGTCTTATCCTCAAAAAAAATCATAACTCTGATCCTTTCTTAAAGCTGTTTTACAAGATCATTTTTTCCATATTGTATCATAATCAAAATACAATTAATATAAGTTTTTTATCAAAAAATATAGATATTTGCGCAAAAAAACGGATCCGCGGATCCGTTTTTTACTTTATCATTTTTCAGCCTTCAGATATACCAAAGTTGCCGATAAGTGCAGTGGGATTGTCAAGAACGTACCACTTGTTTCCGATTCTTGCCATAAGGAAATCAAAATTCTCTACGTCGGTGTAGTAGTCGGTCTTAGCCTCATAGAAGTATACAGAAACGGTAACGTTGCGGCACTCCTTGATCTTGGAGAAGTTGATCTCGTCGGAAACGATAACGCCGGTCGAGTCGTACGCCTTGGAAATAGCGGTAAGTCTTGCGTACTTGATATCCTCTTCAAGGATCTCGGAAGCAACTGCGGATACCTTTATCTTGTACTTTTTGCCGTAAGCATCCTCAAGATCTTCCTTAGCGCTCTTCTTAAGAACCTTGCAGTAGTCGTTGAAGCTCTTGATCTTTTCGTCGGTAGCTTCGGAGATAGTCTCGAAAACTTCGCTCTTCTTCATTTCGTTTTCCTTCATCATCTTTTCTACCATGATGTTGAAAATATCCTTGGACTTTACCGCGCTATACTTGGACATAGCCTTGATATCGCCGTTTACAAGTGCCTTAACGTACTTTTCTGCGGTCTTGTCGGGTTTGGGAGCGGAACAGCTTGCAAAGGAAAGTGCCATGCAAGCAAGAAGAATAATTGCTAACAGTCTTTTCATGATGTATTTCCTTTCGAAATGTAAATATTTATCGGCTAAAAGCCGTTATTTATATAATAGCACATATTGTGTTCAAAGTCAAGTAATAATTCGGATAAATATATCATTTTAGGATTTATTTATACACAAATTATACAAAATCAGGCCCGAGATCTGCATCTCGGGTCTGATTTTCATTTACATATAATTTTTGCAACTCTGATAACGAGATCTTCGCCATAGACAAAGGGCTTTGTAAGCAGAGTAGTTACGCCGTTTTCCTGCTTAAATTCGGTCTCTTCGCCCGAATCGGTCCATTTTACCGAAAGTATCTCCTTATCAAAGTCAAACGATCTTGTGTGTCCGCTTTCCGATATTCCTATCGAAACGTTTGGATCTCCGTTAGTCGCGAGTCCGTGAACGAAAAGATAGTAGGTATTTTCGCTTCCCTTCAGGATAAAATCCTTGCCGTTTTCGTTGACCTTTATATCGGTAGGACGGGGATCTCTGATAGCCTCTTCATTTATTGCGACCCATTCACCCATCGCCTCGAGCATTGCTTTATCAAGCGGTCTGAGGCTTCCGTCGGGCCTCGGTCCCACGTTAAGAAGGAGATTTGAGCCGTATCTGCGACAACAGCAGAGATCCTCGATAAGCGTGCCGAGGGATTTATAATTCAGCTCCTTCTTTGCAAATCCCCAATGGCTGCCGAGGGTCTGACACATCTCACTTGCAATATATTTGGGAGAATCGGAAAGATTTATCGGCTCGGGGCGTCCTCTTTCGAAGGTAACGCTATCAAGCTCTATATGTCCGAGCGCACCTCTCTCCGAAAGTCCGGTATTATTTATTATCATCATCTCGGGCTGATAGGATCTCATCATAGAGTAGAGAGCGTCCTCTTCCCAGTCTGCATCCCATCTATCCCACATTCCGTCAAACCATATACCGCCGATCTTTCCATAATTCTTGCAGAGTATCTCTACACTGGCGCGGAGATATTTGAGATATTTCGGAAAATCGGTCTTATATTCCGCAACGTGCCAATCTATAAGAGTATGATAGAAGAATGGGATAAGTCCGTTTTCGTGACAAGCATCGACAAACTCACGAATCAGGTCGCGCCCACAGTTATGGGGAGCATCATAATCGCTGAGTCCACAGGTATCGAAAAGGGAGAACCCATCGTGGTGCCTTGCAGTGATGGTTATATACTTACATCCTGCTCTTTTAGCAGTTAAAGCAAGTTCTTTTGCCCAATCAGGATCGGGGACAAACTGCTTTTGAAGCGGCTCATATTCCTCGGCCGGTATACGGTGGGTAAACTGCGCCCATTCACCGCGTCCGAGCACGCTATAAAGTCCGAAATGAACGAACATACCGAATCCAAGGCGTTCAAAATTCTTGATATATTCTTTAACTATCATAACATTTCCTCCGAAACATATTTTATATTACAATAATATCACATCAAATCAGCAAAATCAACAACAATATTCGCATTTATTATAACAATATTCGCTTTTTACGAAGTACAAAAAACGTTCCCTTGGGCTATGCCCAAAGGAACGTTTCATATCTTGAATTAAAGACCGCGCTTTACGTAATGAGTATGGAGGATCTCGTGTGCCTTATGGCTATTAGGCTCACCGAGGAACTCTTCATAAAGCTTCTTAACTGCGCTGTTCTCGTGAGACTTACGGAGATCCTTAGCCGCATCGGAGGTATAAAGAACCTGCGCGCGGAGAGCTCTGAGGTCTACCGAGTTACGAACAGATGCGGGCTGATAGGGCTGTCCACCGCCGTTTACGCAACCGCCGGGGCATGCCATAACCTCGATAAACTGAACGTCTACCTTTCCTGCCTGAACGTCACGGAGAAGCTTCTTAGCGTTTGCGGTACCCGAGGTGACCGCTACGTTAAGGGTCATATCACCGAGCTTATAGGAAGCGAACTTGATTCCCTCGGTTCCACGTACGTCGTTGAACTCGACCTTCTCAAGAGGCTTGCCTTCAATGACCTCAGCTGCGGTACGGAGAGCAGCCTCCATAACTCCGCCTGTAGCACCGAAGATAACGCCTGCGCCCGATCCTACGTCGAACGGGTGGTCAAACTCACCGTCTTCCATAGCGCAGAAGTCGATTCCTGCCCTCTGGATCATTCTTGCGAGCTCACGGGTGGTGATAGCGTAGTCAACGTCGGGAACGCCTGCTGCGTTCTGTCCGTCTCTGCCTACCTCGAACTTCTTTGCAGTACAAGGAATTGCGGATACGAATACGATATCCTTGGGATCGAGTCCGACCTTCTGAGCATAGTAGGTCTTGTAGATCGCGCCGAACATCTGCTGAGGAGACTTACAGGTCGAGAGATTTTCGGTCATTTCGGGGAAATAATGCTCGCAGAACTTGATCCATCCGGGCGAGCAGGAAGTGATCATGGGAAGTCTTCCGCCGTTCTTTACTCTGTTAAGGAACTCGGTAGCCTCTTCCATAATGGTGAGGTCAGCGGTAAGGTTCATATCGTAAACACCGTCAAAGCCGAGAGCCTTGGTAGCCGAGATCATCTTGCCTTCGGTATCGGTTCCGGGAGCGTATCCGAAGCATTCGCCGATCTGAGCGCGTACGGATGGTGCGCAGCAGATAGCAACGTGCTTGGTGGGATCGGAGAGAGCCTCAAATACCTTCTGAGTATGGTCTACCTCGTAGAGAGCACCGGTGGGGCAGGCTACGATACACTGACCGCAGTTGATACAGGAGGTGTCGCCGAGCTTAGTGTCGAAGGTGCATCCGATATGCGTATCGAATCCACGGTCGTTAGCGCCGATAACGCCGATTCCCTGGATCTTCTGGCATACTGCGGAGCATCTGCGGCAGAGGATACACTTGCTGGAGTCACGGACGATAGCAGCAGAAGAGGTATCGAAATGCTGTTCGGTCTTATCACCTGCGAAATACTCCTCGTCCACCTCGTACTCACGGCAGAGCTTCTGAAGCTCACAGGTCGTGGAACGTACGCAAGAGAGGCACTTTCTGTCGTGGTTCGAAAGAAGGAGCTCGAGGTTCATCTTTCTCGATCTCATGATAGCGGGAGAATTGGTAACGATCTCCATACCGTCACGGTCTACGGGATATACGCAAGCGGTAACGAGACCTCTTGCTCCCTTCACCTCTACAAGGCAGAGACGGCACGCGCCGATCTCATTGATGTCCTTGAGGTAGCAAAGGGTGGGAATATCAATATTTGCCATTTTAGCGGCTTCAAGGACGGAGATGCCCTTGGGAACGGTATAATCTTTGCCGTTTATTTTAATATTTACAGTTTCCATTTGCACTCTTTCCTTTCTTAGTCCTTATAAATTGCGTGAGGCTTACACTTTTCCATACATGCTCCGCACTTTACGCACTTAGAGGTATCGATAGTGAAGGACGCAAGCTTATGTCCGGGTGCGATATAATCGGTTCTCGTAATAGCGTCTGCGGGACACTGCTTAGCGCACATTCCGCATCCGATACACTTATCGGCGTTGATCTTGAACTGAAGAAGGTTCTTACATACGCCTGCAGGACACTTCTTGTCAACGACGTGAGCAACGTACTCATCTCTGAAGTTACGGAGAGTGGAGAGTACGGGGTTAGGAGCGGTCTGTCCAAGTCCGCAGAGAGATGCAGACTTAATATAGTTAGCGAGCTCCTCGAGTCTGTCGAGGTCTTCGAGAGTTCCGTTTCCTGCAATGATCTTATCGAGGATCTCAAGCATTCTCTTGGTACCTACGCGGCAAGGAGTACACTTTCCGCACGACTCGTCAACGGTGAAGTCGAGGAAGAAGCGTGCGATATCGACCATACAGTTGTCCTCATCCATAACGATAAGTCCGCCCGAGCCCATCATCGAGCCGAGAGCGATAAGGTTATCGTAGTCGATAGGAGTATCGAGATTCTCTGCGGTGATACATCCGCCGGAAGGTCCGCCGGTCTGAGCCGCCTTGAACTTCTTTCCGCCGGGGATTCCTCCGCCGATCTCTTCAACGACCTCGCGGAGAGTAGTTCCCATAGGAACCTCAACGAGTCCGGTATTGGTGATATTTCCGCCGAGAGCGAATACCTTGGTTCCCTTGGATTTTTCAGTACCCATGGAGGTGAACCAATCTACGCCCTTGGTAATGATCTGAGGAATGTTAGCATAGGTCTCAACGTTATTGAGGACGGTAGGCTGACCGAAAAGTCCCTTTACTGCAGGGAACGGAGGACGGGGTCTGGGCTCACCTCTGTTACCCTCGATAGAGGTCATAAGAGCGGTCTCTTCTCCGCACACGAACGCACCTGCACCGAAACGGAGCTTAAGATCAAAGTTGAATCCGGTTCCGAAGATATTCTCTCCGAGAAGTCCGTAATCACGCGCCTGCTTTATAGCGATCTCAAGACGGTGAATTGCGATAGGATACTCTGCACGAACGTATATGTAGCCTTCGTCAGCGCCGATAGCATATCCTGCGATAGCCATAGCCTCGATAACCGCGTGGGGGTCACCCTCGAGGATCGAACGGTCCATGAATGCTCCCGGGTCACCCTCATCCGCATTACATGCAACGTACTTCTTTACGTTTCCTCTGTTGCCCGAAGCAAATTTCCACTTGAGACCGGTGGGGAATCCGCCGCCTCCGCGTCCGCGGAGTCCGGAATCGAGAACGGTCTGGATGACCTCATCGGGAGTCATCTCGGTGAGCACCTTTGCAAGTGCGCTATATCCGTCGATAGCGATATATTCGTCGATATTTTCGGGGTTGATAACGCCGCAGTTTCTGAGTGCGACTCTCTTCTGCTTCTTATAGAACGCGGTGTCGCTGAGCGAGGTAGCCACCTTAGTGTCAGCCTCTTTCTCGTGATATACAAGGCGGGAGACGGGACGACCCTTGAGGAAGTGCTCCTCAACTATCTCTGCGATATCCTCTGCCTTTACGCTATGATAGAACGTTCCTTCGGGATATACTATCATAATAGGGCCGAGTGCGCAAAGTCCGAAGCATCCGGTCTTAACGACCTTTATTTCGTCTGCAAGTCCTTTTGCGGCGATCTCGCTGTTAAGCGCTTCGATTACCTTTTCACTTCCCGAGGAAGTACATCCGGTTCCGCCGCAAACCAATACATGTGAACGTACCATTGTTTATTATCCTTTCTACCTTAATCTTATTCCCTGTTATGCCTTAGCGCCGATGGTATATTCGGTAACTACGTTTCCGCCGACGAGGTGCTCCTTGATGATTCTTTCAGCCTTTTCAGCGTCGAGCTTAACGTAAGTAACCTTTTCTTTTCCGCCCTCATAGACCTCAACGATAGGTTCATACTGGCAGAGTCCTACGCAACCGGTCTGAGAAACGGTGATCTTATCGGTAAGACCTTCCTTTGCAACTCCGTCGACGAATGCGTTAAGAACCGGTCTTGCGCCTGCGGCGATACCGCAGGTAGCCATACCTACTACAACTCTCGTTGTAGCACTTCCCTCACGGATAACGACCTTATCCTTCATCTTTTCTCTTATAGCAGCAAGTTCTTCAAGAGATATCATAACTTTTCCTCCGTATTTTTACTTTTAATTATTATAATCGTATTGAGCGCTTAAATATTTCCTGATCCACGAGATAACCTCATATTCGGCAAGTGAAACGTCACCGAGCACCGCGCGAAGCTCTTTTGTATCAAGCGACACGCTTCTTTCGGGAGTCACGTCCGTAAAGAGGATATCTATTTCGGGATTTCCGGAAATCAGAACGCATATACTTGAAACTATATCCCCGATCGGGCAAAAATCGATATGCTTTGTATCGAAGGTCGCCGTAAGCTCGGTTCCATGCAGGAGCCCGTCCTTTGTGGAGGATATCTTTACCTCTCCGCCGGTCTGCTCTGCGGCAAGACGAAGGAGTGGGATACCCATCCCGACCTTTCTTGTTGTCCTTGTGGTGTAGAAGGGGTCGGAAACACGCTTCAGTGTCTCTTCGTCCATTCCGCATCCGTTATCCGAGACAGTAAGAGTCAAAAATCCGTTTTCGTCGGTAACAAGCGAGATCCTCACCTCACTTGCTCCCGCCGCCGTTGAATTCTTGGCTATATCAAGTATATTAAGCGAAAGTTCTTTCATATAGAGAGGCGACAGCCCTGATTACATGTACTTTCCGAGGATACCGGGAATATCCGCGGGAACGAGACGTCCGTAAACCTCGTTATTGATGGTAAGAACGGGAGCAAGTCCGCAGGCACCGATGCAACGGGTAGCCTCAACGGAGAACTTTCCGTCAGCCGAGGTAGCGCCCGCGTCAACGCCGATGGTCTCGGTGATCTTCTCAAGAAGCTTTCCGCTTCCCTTAACGTAGCAAGCGGTTCCGAGGCAAACTGCGATAGCGACCTCGCCCTTAGGATTAAGTGCGAACTGCGAGTAGAAGGTTGCAACTCCGAATACTTCCTCGTAGGAGATATCAAGCTCCTTTGCGATTATCTTCTGCACTTCGATGGGAAGATAGCCGTAAATTGCCTGAGCGTCCTGAAGTATGGGCATCAGAGCGCCGGGGAGATCGCGGTGCTTATTTATGACTTCAAGAAGCTGCTCTTCCTGAGCCTTGGTTCCGCGAAATTCAACTGTGGTCAAATTCTTTTTCATTTTGGAAACTCCTTCTGATTTTTTAATCACGATTACTTGTTATTATACTACCAAAGAAAAATTTTTTCAATAGCTTTTTCGCAAAAAATCACGATCTTTGTTAATTTTTTAACTTTTTGATATATAGTTAAAGATTTGTTCACGAATTTTGTCGATTTCGGTGACGTTCGGATCGATATCCAGTGCATTTTCGGGCTCGGATATAGCTCCGAGCGAATGTGCATCCGAGCACACGAGCAGATTCAGTCCTTTTATCTGCGGATGATTCTCACAGTATGAGTCATAGGACGATCTGTCGCGCATCTCTATACAGTCAAATCGGTACTCCTCCGGGAAGCCGCCGAGCACGGCTATGATACCGTTTGACGATCTGTCTATGTGCGCGGGATAGACAAGTGCGCCGAACGATCTCGCAAGCTCTACGGCATCTCCCATCCACAGATCGGTAGATGCGATGAGAAGCCTTTCGTAATCTCCAAGCTTTTCGTCATTTTCTCCCATTATGATCTGGTTTCCGAATATATCGGGACGGTTATCGATCGGCATTCTGTGCGAGTCGAGCTCGCTGTCAAATGCCATTGCTTTTTCAAGCGTCGGAAAGAGGCAAACGAGATGCACGTCCTCGGCGCTCGAAAGCTCCATTCCGGCGATCGGCACTATTCCGAATTTTTCGCACGCCTTAAAGAAGGCGGGACAGTTTTTGCAGCTGTTATGATCGGTAAGCGCCATTGCGCCGAGACCCTTTATATACCCCATTCCCGCAATATTACCGGGAGTCATATCGTCATCAGCGCAAGGAGACAGACAGGAATGTATATGAAAATCGTAAAAGAGCATCCTGCTCGCCTCCCTTCTCTGTTATAGTCAGATATATTTTGATATTTCCGAGCAAAGCTCGTACGCGCTTTTTTCGGACGTATAGATATTCACGTTCTTTTCTCTTGCTCTTTCAAGCGTCTCGGCAGGCATTTCTGCGTTTTCGGCAACTATTATGCACGAAACGTCGGTAAGCATGGCTACCGCAACGATATTTACGTTAGTCATTATCGTCACCCAGACATCTCCCGAGCCTGCCTTACCCATGACCCAGCTGAGCAGGTCTCCGGTATAGCAGCCCTTGATATTTCTGTCTCTCTCGCATACACAAAGCTCTTTTAGCGAAAGAATTTCGGAAAGCTCGTTAATTGTCATCGTACTCATCCTTTCTCTCGGAAATATCATCGAGAATATCGGCAAATCCAAGCTCCTCGAAATCGATCTCGGTATGCCTGCGACAGAAGTCCGCAAGTCTGTTTTTCATAACGACCGTACATTTTTCAAGCCTTGCCTTACCGCTCACGATATCCTCAGCAAGAGCCCGACAAGTGGGTGCTCCGCAGGAGCCGCAATCCATATGAGGAAGCTTTGCATATATCTCCTCGATATCGCGCATCTTGCGCATCGCCTCCTTTCGGTCGCCCGAAAGAGTGGTGACGTATCCGTAATCGAGCTCCTGATCCCATCCGTAGTTCTCACCCTCAGGAGTGGTCCTGTTAAGCGAAACTGGCAAAAATCTTCTGAGAGTCTGAAGTCTTGCCTTTGCTATATACGGATTTTCTATATTCAGAACTCCTCCGACGCATCCTCCGCTGCAGGCGTTGAGCTCAACGAAATCAACGTTATGTATATTACCGTTATCTATCTCATCAAGAACCTTGATGACGTTATCTATACCGTCCGCGGCAAGATATTTATCGTTGAGAAGCGCCTTTGCCTCTCCGCCCGTGCTTGCCCAGCTTATACCGATTATTCCCGACTCGGAGTCAACGTAAGGATCCTTTATCGCATTTATTTTCGTTCTGAGTCTGAAATAAAAATCGCTCACCGAAAGTGCGCCGTTCACCGCGCTTTTTGCGGTTCCGAGGGGACTCTTCACATAGCTTACCTTAGCGGGACACGGTGATATGAAGAGCACGCAGATATCGTCATCCGAAAGCTCGGGATGCTCCTCGAGCGCCTTCTTTCTCGCAAGCCTTGCCGCTATCTCGATAGGCGGCAGGATAGGAAGTATCTGATCCTTTAAAAGCGGGTATCTTATTCCTATAAGCCTTGCCACAACCGGGCAGGCGGACGATATGACCGGACGGGGAAAATCGGTCCTTTCTTCAAGAAATTTTCTCGTGTATTCAGACACTATCTCTGCAGCCTTAGCGACCTCAAAGACCTCGTCAAAGCCGCATTCAACAAGCGCGGTCAGAAGAAAATCCATATCCGTAAGCTCGTCAAACTGTCCGTAAAGTGCGGGTGCGGGCAGAGCTATCTTATATTTATAGCTTTCAAAATCCTCAAATTTATCATAAATGGCCTTTTTGGCCTTATAAGGGCAGATCCTTATGCATTCTCCGCAGTCTATGCACCTTGCGTTTTCTATCTGCGCGTGATTATCTCGCACTCTTATCGCTTCGGTCGGACAGCGCTTTATACAGTTTGTACAGCCCTTACACTTACTTATATCAAGAGTTACCGAATGGTTTATAATATTACCTGTCTGCTTCATTCACACTCATAAACTCCTTTCCCGAAGATCTTAAGTAAATAGGTATCAGAATTTTTTTAGACGTACACAGTCATCCTGACAGTAGTACCCTTGCCGACCACCGTTTCTATATTCATCTCGTCGGTATATTTTTTCATATTAGGAAGACCCATTCCGGCTCCGAATCCGAGCGAGCGGATATTATCGGGTGCAGTGGAAAAGCCCGCCTGCATCGCCAGTGAGATATCGGGTATACCCGGACCCTCATCGGCAAGCTCTATAACTATCTTATCGTCATAGACATCTACAGTTGCCTTTCCGCCCTTGGCGTGTATCACCATATTTATCTCGCCCTCGTACATAGCGACCGATACCTTACGTATTATTTCGGGGTCGAATCCCATTTGTCTTAGGCTGCGCTTGACTCTGGTCGACGCCTCTCCCGCGGAAACGAAATTTTCTCCGTCTATGTCATATGAAAGTCTTACAAAATCGTCATTCATTCAGCAAGCTACCTCCGGAAAGTCCTTCCTGATAGAGCTTACCGCACGCGATATACATTCTTTCGCTTGACGCAAGCACGGCTATCCCTTCCTCGCGAGCGAGCTCTATTACCTCCTTAGGGGGTCTTTTCCCTCTTACGAAAACTATGCAAACCATATCCATCATCTGCGCGGTACGCACGACCTGAGGATTGCAGAGTCCGGTAATGAGCACCGACTGCTCCTTGACAAAAGCGAGAACGTCGCTCATCATATCACAGCCGCACGCCGATTTTACCTCGCAATCCAGCTTATCCTCTCCGCAGAGCACCTCTGCGTTCAGAAGCGACGCTATTTTTCCGATCTTCATATCTACCTCCGTACACCTTCTACGATTTTATTTTTTTGAGATCCCATAGGTTTGGTTATATTATATAACATTTTTTTATAATTGTCTATAGTTTTTTGGGGTTTGTTAAATTTTTCTTTACCTCTTGAAATATATTTTTTTAGTGATATAATATAAAGAGAACAATTTGAAAGGAAAAAGGTACTGTAAAATGGCAGACAACAAGGAAATAAATCAGGTTCCCGAGGGTTGCACGCACGATTGCTCGAGCTGCGGAGCAAACTGTCCCTCAAAAAAAGATCCGCAAAGCCTCATCGAAGCGGAAAATCAGCTTAGCAGCGTTAAAAACGTTATAGCCGTAGTCAGCGGCAAGGGCGGAGTAGGAAAATCTCTCGTCTCCTCCATGCTCTCGGTAATGAGCGCAAGACGCCAAAACACGACCGCTCTTCTCGACGCGGACATAACCGGCCCGTCCATTCCGAAGATCTTCGGAGTAAAGGGAGAGGTCACCGGATGCGAATACGGTATGTTCCCTCTTCAGACCAAGACCGGAATAAGAGTAATGAGCATAAATCTCCTTCTTGACAGCGAGACGTCTCCTGTCATCTGGAGAGGTCCCGTCATTGCGGGAACGGTAAAGCAGTTCTGGACAGACGTTTGCTGGGGTGACGTAGACTATATGTACGTGGACATGCCTCCCGGAACGGGCGACGTTCCGCTCACCGTCTTCCAGTCTCTTCCCATTGCGGGAATAATCATCGTCGCATCTCCTCAGGAGCTCGTTTCGATGATCGTTGCCAAGGCGGTTGAGATGGCTGAAATGATGAACATCCCGATCATCGGACTTATCGAGAACATGAGCTACATGCAGTGTCCCGATTGCGGTAAAAAGCTCTATCCCTTCGGAGAGAGCCACATCGACGAGATCGCGCAGAAGTACGGTCTTCCCGTTCTTGCAAAGATCCCGATCGATCACCGTCTTGCGGCACTTTGCGACAAGGGTGCTCTTGAGCTGATGGAAAACGATTATCTCGAAAAGGCAAGTGAAGAGATCGAGAAATTCTGCGAAAGCAAATAATTGGGGGTAAGCAAAATGAAGGCGGGAGTAAGCTTATACAGCTTTCACGATTACAAAAACGACGATTCTCTTGGGATCAAGGGTTGCATAGAAAAGGCAAAGGAGCTCGGATTCACCGGTTTTGATTTCGTGGACTTCGGCAATTATTCCGAGCGCTCGGAGTATCTTGCAAGGGCTACCGACATCGGAAATTTCTGTCGCGAGATCGGAATGGAGCCGGTCTGCTTCTGCACCGGAGCGAATTTCGTTACCGAAAACAGAAAAAGCGAGATCGAGCGCATGAAATTCTCTCTTGAGATTGCCGCCGCTCTCGGATGCTCGGTAATGCGTCACGACGGAGCGAACACTCCTCCGAGCTCAATGAGGATCGGACGCAGCTTCGACGCACTCCTCCCCATGCTTGCACAGTGCTACAGAGAGATCACCGATCACGCAGAGACGCTCGGCATAAAGACCTGCGTTGAAAATCACGGATTTTTCATTCAGCATCCCGAGCGTGTCGAAAAGCTCATAAACGCGGTTGACAGCGAAAACTTCGGCGCGCTTATCGACATCGGAAACTTTATGTGCGTGGGTGCCGAGCCGACCGACGCGGTCGCTCTTCTCGCTCCCTACGCCATCCACTGTCACGCGAAGGATTTCCACTTCAGAAGCGGTTCTCTCGACGACCCGGGTGAGGGCTTCTTCCGCACGTCTTCGGGAGACTATCTCCGCGGTGCCATGCTCGGTCACGGCGTGGTCAAGGTAAGGCAGTGCATCGAAATTCTGAAAAGAAGCGGTTACGACGGATACCTTTCCCTTGAATTTGAGGGAATGGAGGATCCCATAAAGGGCATCGAGCTCGGCGGAAAGAATCTCAGACGCGCGATCGGCATCTGATAAAAAACAAATAAAATAACGAAAGGAGTCTCTTTTTATGGAACGTTACATTCTTTTACAGAACGCGCGAATAGCCGACACCCAAACGTCCACACTGAGGGACTCCGATATTCTTATACGCAGATCGGACGGCGAGTCGGGCAGCGAGATCGTCGCTCTCGGAGAAGACATCACGCCACCATCGGGAAAAAACGTCATGCTCCGCACGTTAAATCTTTTCGGCAGGATAGTATGTCCGTCATTTACCGACATGAGATGTGACATCTGCGAGCCGGGAAGCCGCAACCGAGAATCCTTTGAAACTCTCGGAGAGGCAGCGGCATACGGCGGCTTTGGCGCGCTTCTCTCTGTCCCGATAAGCGGCATCGACGCGGACGAGGAGACCGTAATAAGCTACATCCTGCAAAACGAAAAGCGAGCGGGCAGAATAAAGATATATCCGAGTGCTCCCGCTCTGCTCAGAGACCGAAGTCCCTGCGACCCATCCCGCCTTCGCGATTGTGGAGCGTGCGCCATCGGAGAGAGCGGAGCTGCCTCTACCTCGGAAATGCTCGCTATTATGCGATCCTGCGCGGAAAACGATATCCTTCTCGTCACTCACTGTGAGGACAGATCTATATCGGACGGAGATATGCATCTCGGACATATAAGCAGCATGCTCGGATACAAGGGCATTCCCTACGCCGCCGAGGAGATAGCCGTCGCAAGAAATCTTTTGCTCGCCGCGGAGACCTCCTGCCGTCTTCACATATCGCACGTCAGCACGAAAAGATCGCTCGATATGATCAGAAACGCCAAAAAATCGGGAGTCAATGTGACCTGTGACACCGCGGTCCAGTATTTCACACTCACGGACAGCGACGTCTTCTACTACAGCGCAAACGCAAAGGTCGAGCCTCCCCTTCGCACGTCGGATGACGTTGCGGCGGTAATTGAGGCACTGAAGGACGGCACCATCGACTGCATATGCTCGGATCACGCGCCCCGCACCTATGCGGAAAAGCCAAGCGATTTCACCAAAGCTCTTCCCGGCATCATCGGGCTTCAGAGCGCCTTCACGGTAGCGCTGAGCTCGCTCGTTATGGAATCTCACATAACGATCTTCGACCTCATCCGTCTGTTTTGCGACAATCCCGCATCAATACTCGGTCACTTCTTTAAGATCGAGGTGGGCGCTCCCGCGTATCTCAACGTTATATCTCTCGAGCACGATACCTTTTTTCAGGTACAAAACATAAAAAGTAAGTCAAAAAACTCTCCGTACCTTGAAACGAGCTTCAGAGGATGTCTGACCCACACCGTGATAGACGGAATACTGAACACAAATCCCGATATAAGTGAATTTTAAAAGCACCGACTGCGGTGCTTTTTTAATTGTTAATTTTTTTGCAAATATTGAATATAGGCTGTTTTTTTGTTATAATACAAAAAAAGAAACTCTCATATCAGGAGGAACATTTATGAAAAAAGCTACAAGCTTACTTCTCGCGCTGACCCTGTGTCTCATCGCGCTTGCTTCCTGCTCCGGCGGAAACAGCGGCAAGGATAATAAAAAACACACGCACGAAAGCTGCGAGTGGGTGATCGACAACAAGGGACACTATCAGAATTGCAACGCGGAAAACAAAAAAATAAATGAAGGTAAGCACACCGTTGACAGTGATCATATCTGCACGGTATGCAAGGCAAAGGTCATTGCATACTCTCCCGAGAATGTCGTTGTAAGCATATTTAACGAGATAAACATGGTTGAGACCTTCACGGAATACTATAACGGTGAGATCATAGTAAAAGAAGATACCAAATTCGAAAAGAAGGGCTCGGATTACACCGGATACAAGACGTACAGCGATGGCATCCTAATCGAAGAGGGTGTTATCGTCAAGGGCGGGAAATACGGATACCGCATATCTCAATATACCTCCTATTACAGTGACGGCAACTACCGTATCCGCATTTATGACGAGCACGAAAAAACGTTAAAGCTCACGGAATACGACAAAAACGGCAAGGAGATCGAGTGCGTCTCCTATGAAAACACCTACAGCGAAAACGGAGTCCTTGTTTTAAGAAAGCAGTACATAAACGAAAGATTGATAGAAGAAACCGTATACGAGGAGCTTTCCGACAAAAAAAGCAACCGCACTAAATCGTCAACCTACTATTTTTCAAACGGAGAAAAGCTGACAGAGCTTTTTGACGAAAAAGAGGAAACTATATCATCCACCTATTATGACGCCGGCGGAAACGTAAGCGAATCGTCTGACTACGAATACACATACGACAAGGACGGGAACGTAGTATTTTCAAAGGAATATGTAGACGGCAAGCTCTACCGCGAAAAGCAGTACTCCTATACTACCTACGACTATGCGTACACTCCCACGTATATATCAAAGGATACGGCCTATTATCAGGACGAAAAATATATTTACGAATACAACGAAAATAATGACTGCGTACGCATCTTAAGATACGACAGTGACGGCGAGCTTACATCCGAAAGCACGTTCAAAACCACTTACGACAAATACGGAAACTACATTAAACTTCAGGAATTCATAAACGGGGAGCTTACTTACGAACACGAATATTCCTATTACACCGATGACAAAAAATCGACCCACGAATCAAAGCGCACCTTCTATGACGACGGATACAAAGACGTAGTTTGGTACGATGAGGACGGAAACACTTTAAAGGAAATCCGCTATGATCCCGACGGAAACGTGGAATACGAGCATAATTACGAATATACCCGTGATGAAAACGGCAACCCTCTGTATGAAAAACAGTATGAGAACGGCGAGCTGATCTACGAGAAGGAATATTCATATTTCCCCGACGATCCGGACAGCACCTACGTATCCAAGGAGACCGAATACTATCCGGACGGCGGAAAATACGTCACTATCTACGATAACCATGAAAATATTAAAAGCGAAACCGAATATGACAGTGACGGACAGATCGTTTACTCCGAGGAACACGAAAACATATACAACAGTAACGGAGACCTCGTAAAAATAAATGAATATGAGAACGGAGTTTTGGTAGAGACCTACGAATATTCATATCGAAAAAACAGCAAAGAAACCTACCAAAGCAAGAGCACCATATACTACGAGGATTCGGAGAAATTGGAGACCTTTTACGGTGAAAACGGCTCGATCACCTCGGAGATCTATTATTACAGTAACGGATCGAAATACGTATCGTTATACAACGACAAATCACTGCAGAGCAGTACGAGACTCTACGATGCGGACGGAAATATAATCGAAGAGTTCACTTACGAGTACGACTTTGATGACAACGATGTCCTGATACACGAAGACGAATATCACAACGGAGAGCTCAGATCGGAGCACGAGTATTCTTACTATCCCGACGATCCGTACGACACGTATCTTTCTAAATCGACCATTTACAATCCCGACAAATCAAAAGAGATCGTCATATATGACCTTTTCGGATCGGTGACAAACGAAACTCTTTACGATTCGCAGGGCGACGTTACATACTCCTTCGAATATGAACACGAGTATGACGAGAACGGTCATTTCATTTATCAAAAAAAATACGATAATGGCTCTCTCGTATATGAGGCTGAGTTCTCTTATCCGGAAGACAGTTATTTTGGAACTTACCTTTCACTGCTCATCGAATATTTCTCGGACAACACGAAGCGGGTCACAAGGTATTCCGAGGACGGCGACATAATAAGCTCTGTTTATTATGACAGCAACGGCAACGCTATAGAAAATTAAAAAAGGAAACGGAGCACTAAGGTGCTCCGTTTTCGTATTTAAAAATATTATTTTTCAAGATTTCTGTACATCTTCATAAACTTTTAACACAAAAAACGCTTCCGATGCAAAAAAACATCAAAAGCGTTTCTTTTTATTAGTTTTACTTAATATAATACCCGCATCCGCGTCTTGTGTAGATTATACGCTCACCGAAATGGAAATCGAGCTTTTTACGAAGATATCTTATATAAACGTCAACGACATTACTGTTTGCCGTATCGTCATTCCAGAGCTGCTTATATATATCCTCCCTGGAAAGCGCTCTGCCCCTGTTTGATACGAGCAGTGCGAGAAGATCGTGCTCCTTCGGAGTAAGCGGAGTAAAAATGCCCTTATAGGTCACTCCGTCCGCGCTGAGGAAGATATCCTCCTCTTTGGATGCGTAATCGATATTATCGCCCGAAAAGCGTGTTCTCACAAGTCTTTCAAGATCCTTCATAAGAAAAGGTCTTACGAGATCGGGATTCTTTTTCTCGTCCCGAGAAAAGGTCACCGTCCCCTTCCCCACGTTTCCCGAGGAAAAATCGAGATCAACAAGCACGCATCTATCGAGCACCGACGCGTTTATATCCGAATCCTCAAGATACTGTCTTAGTGCGAAGGAAAAGACCTCGTCGCCTGAAACTATCAGCATAAAAATATCCCCGTTTCGAAAATTTAAAAAGCTTTATTTTTTTATATCCTCAAGGCGAAGCACAAGCTCGACAGATGTCGTGCCGTCCGATTTTACCGCGCGGAAATAATCATCCCCGTCGCTATTAGTATGGTAAATGCTGAGCACCTCACCGAGCTTACTCTCGGTAACATAGTTGACCGTGAACGATCTTACCGTCTTATTTTCAAGATCGGGGAGAAAATCGCAGATCATATCGATATATCTTGTATTATTCATATGATCGTTTCTGTCAATATCCGAGTAGAATACAGGTCTTTCTCCGACCTTTTTCATTTCCCCTTCGGGTATCCTGATCTTTTCGGGAAGAGGAATGGACGGAAGCTCGTCGAGTGTGGAAATTCCGAGCTTTGCATCCTTTACGCGAACAAGCCTATGCTCGTTTATATCGACAAGCGCCCAAAGTGTGATTATATCGGCGGCAAGCGTATCCCCGAGGAATATCTGAGCGCTTCTTACAAAGGTGGCTCCCTTGCTCGTATTTGCCCACGTGGTAACGGTTATCTCATCATATACCGAGAGCTTTGTATATATTTGCATTGCGGTACGGCTGAGGATAAACGCCTGACCCGCGGCAAAAAGGTCCTCTGTTGACGGAGGATTATCGTACATCTGAAGATTTATCGCCTCCTGAAAATAGCGAAGGAGAGATGCGGGACGCACTCCCCCGTTAGGTGCTATATCAAGTGACGTAAGCTTATATTTTACCGAATATTTCATAACAGTTTACCGTTTTCCTTTTACAGAAGTCGGGAGACTCTTTCGAGTCTCCCGGTAAAGTTTAAAATCAAAGAGTGTTCTGAGATCCGAGTACGTTGATGATCTTATGCTTGACCATTTCCTTGACCTCCTGTCTTGCGACAGAGAGATAAGTACGGGGGTCGAATGCCGAGGGATCCTCTGCGAACTTTCTACGGATACCTGCAGTAAGAGCAAGACGGATATCCGAGTCGATATTGATCTTACAAACTGCCATCTTTGCGGCCTTGCGGAGCTGCTCTTCGGGAATTCCAACTGCGTCGGGAAGCTTTCCGCCGAGAGCGTTGATCTCCTTAACGTGTGCCTGCGATACGGAGGACGCGCCGTGAAGAACGATCGGGAAGCCGGGAAGTCTTTCAGCTACACCCTCAAGAATGTCGAAACGGAGCGGAGGGGGAATAAGGATGCCCTCTTCGTTACGGGTGCACTGTGCTGCGGTGAACTTATATGCGCCGTGAGAGGTTCCGATGGAGATCGCAAGAGAGTCAACTCCGGTACGGGAAACGAATTCCTCTACCTCCTCAGGCTTTGTGTAGGAAGAATGCTCAGCGACAACGTCGTCCTCAACGCCTGCGAGAACTCCGAGCTCTCCCTCTACTACTACGCCGTGTGCGTGTGCATATTCAACCACCTTCTTGGTAAGTGCGATGTTCTCCTCGAAGGAATGATGCGATCCGTCGATCATTACGGAGGTGAATCCGCCGTCGATACAGTCCTTGCAGATCTCAAAGTCTGCGCCGTGGTCAAGGTGAAGAGCGAGGTCGATACCGGAATCCTCGATAGCCGCCTTTGCGAGAGCGAGAAGGTATGCCTGCTTAGCGTACTTTCTTGCGCCTGCGGAAACCTGAAGGATAACGGGAGACTTTGTCTCTCCTGCCGCCTCGGCGATCGCCTGGATGATCTCCATATTATTGATGTTGAATGCGCCTATAGCGTATCCGCCGGCATACGCCTTTTTAAACATTTCGGTCGTAGTTACGAGTGCCATTGATATTCTCCTTATGTTTTGATATTTTTTTACTATACCATTTTACACCTTTTTTTACTAAAAATCAAGAGCTTTTGATATTTTTTTTATTTTTGTAGAAATACTATACGGGAGAGCTCAAAAGTGCTCTCCCGTATGTATGTTTTATCAATTTTCGTCTTGCTTTACAGAGATATTTTCATCTTCGCCACTATCGGGAGCAAAGCTCAGCGATGCGGGAATTGCCTCCCTATCCTCCGAAGCGTATCCCGCGCTTTCCGACAGACCGAAGCTTATACTGATAGCATCGTTCACTCTTTTCATTGCAAGGTCATCGAGATGACCCATCTTTTCCTTGAGTCTGCGCTTATCGAGCGTTCGTATCTGCTCAAGCAGCACCACCGAATTGCGCGAAAGTCCAACGCTTCCCTCATATCCCGTCTCCGATCTGCAAACGTCTATATGCGTAGGAAGCCTCGTCTTTCCCTGCCTGCTCGTTATAGCCGCCGCTATGACAGTCGGACTGTATTTGTTTCCGACATCGTTCTGTATTATCAAAACGGGTCTGAGACCGCCCTGCTCCGAGCCGACCACCGGACTAAGGTCTGCGTAATATATATCTCCTCGTTTTACCGTCATTTTATCACTCTCCGTATATTTTTTATTTCCGATATTATTTTTACCGACGCAGCAAGTCTTTAAACGCACTTTTGAAAAAGTCCGAAAAAACTAATCGACCGCTTGTTACATAATATGTGAAATATCGCAATACGGCATAGTTAAAAGAAAGGAACAACACTCCTATCCGACATAAAAAAGCTCTCCCGATTCGGCATCGGGAGAGTTTTTTTCTAAACGAGTCTTGCGCTGTCAAATTCAAGCCTTTTAAGCGCTTTTTTTGATATAACGATCTTTTTCTTATCACCGAGGAAGGAAAAAAGCTTTTCGTCGGCATTTGAGAAATCAAAGAGCACCAGCTCCTCGCCTAAAGGCTCGACGCAGGAGACAGATTCTCCGGGAAGTGCCTCACCGTCCCTGAAAAACGTCACGCTATACTCCTTATTCGGAATATCGAAATCAACGCTTTCATTGAAATCCTCAACGACAGTATCGGGATCGTCCGAAAAGAATCTGATACGTACGGGATTTTCCGAGTCATCCGTATCATAAAAGAAATAGATATATCCGTCACTCGGAAGAAGACCGTATCCTCCGAAATCGGTAAGATCGGCAAGCGCTATCTGGCAGACGAAGACCTCGAAATCCGAAAAGATCCCGTCATCGAACCACTCGCCGGGGACCGTGGGAGATCCGAAGAATCTGCTTACCGCCTCGTTTTTGCACGGCTTATCGGATAGCTTCAGTATTACTTTATTATCCATGTTATTCAGGTCCTTTTACGTTTTCTTATAAAGATTATCTCCCTCACGAGAGCTTTTATTATGATAAATATAAGCACGACTACCAAAACGGTGGCAAGGAAGAACATAACGTTCAGAACGAGTCTGTTCACAAATACGGTCTCCTTTTTCTCATCCGACAGACCTACAGGCTCCTTTTTATCCGAGCTATTTCCGCTTCCCGTGCTTCCCGCAGGAATTATACGGAGCGTGGTATCTCCGCACACACTGCAGACGTAGTTTATCATTCCGTCGCTTTCCTCGGTAGCGTCTATAACGCTCTCCTTGACGTAATCGTGTCCGTGTGCCTCTATCTCTTCCGTATAGCTATCTCCGCAGATACAGAGATATTTTTTACGTCCCGCACTCGTGCAGTCGGACGGTCTTTCTATGATCTCGGTATAGTTATGCTCTGCCATGGCGACCGAATTTTCACGTCTTGTCGTATTACACGCATCGCAGACTCTCAGGGTATATCCCTTACTCGTGCAGGTAGGCGGCACTACAGTATCGGTAAACTTATGCGGAACGATCTCAAGGCGTTCCTCCTCCAGACAACATCCGCAGTGCTCGCAGTAAACGCTCCTGCTTCCGTGCTTCTGACAGGTAGAATTAACGGTCACGGTCTCGCCTCTAACGTGATCGACTGTGTCTGTATAATCCGTTTTGAGACTGTAGGTACATCCATCACGAAGGCAATCGTACTCGGTATATCCTTTACTTGAACAGGTCGGCTCAACTATTCTGCTTGCGCCTATTCCGTATTCATGTCCGAGCGCCTTTTCACCCTCTCTGAGATCTCTGTGACCGCATCGGCTACATTCCATTACCGTATATCCGTCCTTTTCACAGTTCGGAGCAACGGTTCCCTTTTCCTCATATTTATGACCTATAGGAGATGTCTTATTGCTTTGACGGTATCCGCCGCATTTCGTACACTTTTCAAGCGTATATCCACCCGACGTACAGTTCGGATCCACTGTGCTCTCCTTAGCGTAAACGTGAGCACATTTCACTTGGATCTCTCCGTTTACGGCACTTGCCGAAACGTCTCCGCTGACCGACGCGCGTATTACGTAATCCTTCACCTCGGGAATACCGATCGGCTCAAAATAAATGGTGCATACTGTTCCGCTCGGCTTAAGCGTAGAGCTCGAAGCACTTATTTTTATATGATACGGGTTATCTCCTGTTTTTCCGACGGACGTATATTTCTCCAGTGATGACGCGATCTCGGTCTTCACTATAGAAAACGCCATATTGTTATATATTATACCGACGTCAATACTCTTTTTTGCCGAAAGAGAGATATCCGTCATCGTTACGGTAATGGCGTAGTTTCCGTTACTGTCTGTGCTTTCCGCACTTCCGACCGTGACCTTTGGGGATGCGGCGTAGGAGGTGAGAGAAAAAGAGAGCAACGCCGCGGATATTAAAGCAAGCATAGCAACAACGGTGAATATTCTCACCCTATGCGAGCGTACAGACCTGTGCATTTTGATCTCTCCCTTCCTGTTATTATACAAATTATATCACTTAAGACACAAAATTTCAATACGTTCGGACGCCGTATATTACGACTTTCCAAACTTTTTACATATTACCTTATTTTTTGACAAGTCCCACAAGCGAAAGCAAAGCATAGAGCACGATATTTACGCTGACTATGGTAGCGCCCGCGGGAGTTCCCGCCATTATTGTTATAAGAAGACCTACAAGAACGCAAACGACAGATATAACAGCGGCGCACAGGGTAACTCCCCTAAAGCTCTTTACTATTCGCATTGCGCTGATCGCCGGAAAAACTATAAGTGCAGAAACGAGGAGCGCTCCGACAAGATTCATAGCGAGAACGATAACGATCGCCGTGACCGCGGCTATAAATGTATTATAAATCGACGTTTTTACACCTGTTGCCGCCGAAAAACTCTCGTCAAAGGTGAGAGCGAATATCTTATTGTAAAACAAAACGTAGCATCCTATAACGATAAGAGAAAGCAGGACACACAGCCAGAGATCGAGCTTTGTGAGCGATATTATCTTCACAGAGCCGAAAAGCGCTCCGCAAACGTCTCCGTTTACGTTTGCCGACGATGAAAAAATATTCATCATGAGATATCCGAGAGCAAGAGACGCCACGGATATCATTGCTATTGCCGCATCCGCCTTCACTCTCGAATTTTTTCCGAGACGAAGAAGAAGTATTGCGGAGATCACGGTCACGGGAAGCACCACGAAGGTCTCGTTTGTAAGACCGCAGACTGCGGCGACCGTAGCACTTCCGAACGCAACGTGGGAAAGTCCGTCACCGATCATGGAAAATCGGCGCAAAACGAGGGTCACACCTAAAAGCGAGGAGCAAAGCGCGATAAGAACACCTACTATTATCGCATACCAAACGAAATCCATTTCGAGGTAAGCGAAAAGCTTTACAAAAAAATCATTCATTTTCGCTTACCTCCCCTATTTTCGAGGCATCGAAAAGTCTTCCGCTTCCGGACGAAAGATAATCCTCCGTTTTACCGAAAAATAGCGGAGTATGACCTATATGAAGCACGTGAGTAGAGTATTTAAGCGCCGCGTAGATATCGTGAGATACCATTATTACCGTCATTTTATGCTTTTCACGAAGCTCGGAGACGACAGAGTAAAGCTCGGCGCTGACCTTCGGATCGAGTCCCGAGACAGGCTCATCGAGAAGAAGAAGCTCCTTTGCCGCGCACAGCGCACGAGCAAGAAGGACTCTCTGCTGCTGTCCGCCCGAAAGCTCTCTGTAGCATCTTTCGGAAAGCTCGGAAATGTCCATTTTTTTCATATTTTCTTCGGCAAGCTCTCTGTCCTCCTTTTTATAGAAGGGGAAAAGTCCGCGCTTACCAAGACAACCGGAGAGGACGACCTCCCTTACGGTTGCGGGAAAATCTCTTTGCGTATCGCTTTGCTGAGGAAGATATCCGATCTCGGTCGCCTTAAGTCCGTCACCGAAGATTATCTCTCCGCCCGACGGATTTTTGAGTCCGAGAAGTGCTTTCATAAGCGTGGTCTTTCCCGAGCCGTTTTCTCCGACGATACAAAGATAATCCCCACGCTCGACCTTGAAGGAGAGATCCTCCACGATCGTTCTTCCCTCGTATGCAAGCTTAAGATTTTTACATTCGAGCAGTGCCATATCAGTTCATTGCCTTTCTGAACACCTCAAGGTTCTTTTCCATTTCAGAAATATAGTCAAGTCCGTTTGCTATATCCTTTTTCGTTACGTTCTGCATAGACGAAACGGATACCGACTTCAGCGACACGTCCCCGACCTGCTTTATAAGAGTATCCGCTATCGCGTCCCTGCTCTTTTCAAGCGTTATCACAGTCTCAACGCCATGCTTTTTTATATCGGACACAAGCCTTGCGACCGTTTCAAACGAAGCGTTGCTCTCTGCGGAGCATCCGTCGAACGCCGCCGAATAGGGTATCGAGTAGTCCTCTGTGAGATAGATAAAAGGAAATCTGTCTGCGAAAACGAGATAGGGATCGCCTGCCTCCTTAAAGGCTTTTTCGTAGTCGAGATCAAGCTTTTCAAGCTTTTTCAGATAATTTTCGCAATTCTTGCGGTAAATATCCGAATTATCGGGATCTACCAAGCATATTCCGTCGCAGATAGCCTCGCACATCATGGCAGCGCGCTTTGGCGAAAGCCAGATATGCTCATCGCTCTCGTGCCCACCGTTTTCGTGAGAATGTCCGTGAGTGTCGTCGAGCGCGCAAACGGTATCACCGACCTCATTTATAAGCCTTATGACCCTTGGTCCGTTTTTACCCGAGTCCTTCAAGATACCGTCGATCCACTTTTCGGAGGAACCGCCGATGCAGATGAAAAGCTCGGAGCCAAGGATATCCACCTTATCCGAAACGCTCATCGAATTTGAGTAGCTGTGCATATCGACACCGCTCTCGAGCAGATATCTTACGTTAAAATCATCCGCACGCTCGCCGAGGATGTTAAGCGTAAAATCGTACTGCGCAAACGATGTGCATATTATACCGTGCCCATCACCCGAAGGTCCCACACAGGACGAAAAAAGCGCAAGCGGCAGCATGGTAAGCGCTATAAAAATGCTGATATATCCGATAATTTTTTTCATAAATTATGACCTATCCTATCTTGACGTCCGTGCATTTTCCGCAAACGCCGACGATAAGCGACTGCGCCTCGTCCACGGTAAAATTGCATTTTTCCATTGCCTTAACGAGATTTTTCTCCGCTTCCTCATCCTCAAGATGAAGTATCTGTCCGCATTTTTTACACTTTAAGTGTATATGCTCCGCGCACTCGCAGGCGTCGATATAACGGTACAGAAGTCTGTGCCCGTCGGGCGATGCGGTGCGCTCCGCCTTTCCCTCGTCAACGAGTCTCGCAAGGAGTCTGTAGACTGTGCTCGTATTTATTTTAAGCTCGGGTTTTTCCCTTTCGCAGAGTCTTGCAAGCTCGAGTGCCGAAAACTGTCTGTCTGTGTTGGTCTCGAGTATCCTTACAAGCGTTCTTCTCTGCTCAGTATCGTAGGTCTTCATATAAGCACACTTTCAAAATCAGCGAATTTGCAAATCATTTGCAAATTATGATAACATTTTGCAAACGGTTTGTCAAGTCAAAAGGAAGAAGTATTTTGTGTTTTACAGAATATTCATATTTAAAAGCGGTTGACTTTTCAGAAAAAAGGGGATATAATACAAAAAAACAGGTAAAGGACAAAAAACATGAAGCTTTCATCTCTCGAAATAAAATATCTCGGGCAGTGCGGATTTCTTATTGAAACGAAAAAAAGCCGCATAGTCACCGATCCTTATCTTTCATACAGCGTTGACAGGGATCATTACTGTGAGCAGACACCGTGGGTGCGTCTATATCCGCCGCCCTGCCGTCTTTCCGAAATACGACCCGACGTTGTTCTCATTTCCCACGAGCATGACGATCATTTAAATCCCGAGACCATCCTCGAATGTCTTAATGCCGGTCAGGATCCGATATTCGTGATACCGGCTCCGATAAGATATATGCTCACCGATCTCGGTATATCCGACTCGCGCATAATAGATGCTCACAGCGAAAGGCCGATAGTGATCGGGGACTGCGAGATAGTTCCTATTCCTTGTGCGCACACAGATTTTCACCTTGACGAGGGCGGCGCCTTCTTTGAGCTGAGTTATATAATAAAATTCCCCGACGCTACGGTGTTTTTCGGCGGAGACATGAGCATGTACGACGGTCTTTGCGAGCGTCTTTCACGTGAAAAGATCGATCTTCTGCTCCTTCCCTGCAACGGACGGGATGACGAGCGCACGTCAAAGGGGATAATCGGTAATATAACCGAGACCGAGGCGGCGGCGCTTTCTGCCGATCTTAACGTACCCTTCGTTGCGATGCATCACGATCTTTACGCGATAAACGCATGCTCCGAGGATACCATCTCGTCGGCGGCGGCAAGCGCGGGTGCAGAGGTAATATTCCTTAAGCCGGGTCTGTAATTACATAAAACCAATCAACCCCTCGGATAAACTCCGAGGGGTTGTCTTATCCTTGCAAAATCAAGGCTTATCGGTTGTATATTTTATCAGGTATTAGGCCATTCGGGATATGCACCGAACCAGGAGATGCCTTCAAGATACTGACCTGCGTTAGTATCGGTAAGAAGCTCACCGTTTACGGTAACGTTGATAAGGAATACCTGATGAGCATCGCCGCCTTCACCTACGCTTATGAGCTTTGCTCCGTCAGCAAGAGTGAAGTCGCAATCGGAGATACAGATAGCACCGCCGGATTTTCTGATGATAACGTCATGATCAAGATCAGCCTTTACGTTCTGAAGTCCGAGAACGGCATTCTCCTCATGAACTATCTGTGCGTCGCCGCTAAGAACCATATCCTTATAAATAACGGCAGCGGTTCCTGCGGGGAAGAGGAAATCCTCCTCAAGAGGAGCTACAGCGACATCGATAGGAGCAGTTACGACCTGAAGACCGTCAGAGTTCAGGTAAATCTCATCATCGAATCCATAGATGATAGGAGTTGCGGGCTTAGCAGTGCTCTTGAATGTATTGGTACCGTTGTAGATATCAAAGTTAAGAGTTGCGGACTTGATGCCCTTGCCGCCGTTATCTTTGTTGGAGTAGATATGTACCCAGAAAGCATACTTACCGTCAAGAGTACTATCCTCGATAGTAACATTGTTCATACCCGAGCTGTTGTTGAATACGCGAACAGCGATATAAGAGGACTTAACGGTAGAGTTTTCAATTTTAAGGGTGGTATTCGTTGCGTTTACGAGATCGATAGCATAAGCCATATCAGAACCGCCGATATTCTCGAGGGTCATATCCTTAACATTAAGGGTTCCGTTAAATCCAACATAGAATATCTCGGTGCATGCATTCCAAGCGAAGTTATCGCTCGTATGCTTGATGGTCATCGTTCCGTTTTTAACGGTAAGAGTTCCGCGAACGTCGATCATAACTTCGTTATCAGCGCTGGTAAGCTTGCCGTCATCATTCTTGTCAGCATCATCGGTGATACCCGCGATGGTGTGTCCGTTAAGATCAAGTACTGCGGTAACGCCCGCGGGAACGGTCATAGTCACGTCGGCATCGAGATTTATATCACATGCCACGTAGTATGTGCCGCCGTTTGTAAGAGCATCTTTAAGCTCGTCTACGGTAGCAACTACGTTGCGAACCTCGACCGTAACGTCATCACCAGCAGTATTGTTGGTGTCGATTATTCCTTCGCCATTGTTGCTTACAGAATTTCTTCCCCATACCTTGCCTGCATTGGCATCCTTATGTCCGTAGAATCCAACAGACTGGTCGGAAAGAACAGAGGACTCGGTTACCTTATTTCCGGAAAGAGTGGTCGACCATGCAACGTAACCCGCTATACATCCGACATCGCGATAAGCTTTAACTGTAACCTTATCTGCAGAGCAGTTGGTAAGGGTATGGTTATTTCCGTTATCTCCGAGCCAACCAACGATACCTCCGACCTTATCTCCGTTGTCAAATCCGTCCTTAACGGCGTTGGGGGTAACGGTGATACTAGCATTGGAAACGTGGCAGTTATCGATGCTTCCGTAAAGCTGACCTACGATAGCGCCGGTCATACGGTTGCTCTCGAGCTTGACACCGTTAACCTTGAGGTTATTTATAGTAGCCTTATACGCTATTCCGAAAACGCCTGCCCATCCTTCGTTAGAAACGTTAAGATTGGAAACGGTATGATCTCCGCCGTCAAAGGTTCCTCTGAAGGAATATGTGAAATCGGTAGACGTAGTTCCTATTCTTCCGATAGGAGTCCACTCGATATTTCTGAGATCAACATCGGTAGTAAGCTTTACAGTTTTTCCGTTAAAGGTATCCTGAATAGCGGTAGCCGTACCTGCCGCAAAGGTGGTTACGCCTGCGGTAGCGGTTCCGTTAACGATAGCTGCGAGACCTGCAAGTCCCTCGGGAGAGTCGATAATAAACTCGGTAGCATCGGGATTTTCGGTGTACCAGCTGATATCGGTCGCACCCGTCCAAGGAGCACCCGCGTCATAACGGTTGTTGAAAGAGTCGTTCTCACTTGCAAGCTGAGTTGCGTAGAGATCGATTCCGAGAAGGATCTCGGGAATTTCAGCACCGGTCTTGTAGTTAGCCTCGTTACCAACGGTCTCGGGCATGTAAACTACGAGAGCAACGTAGTCCTCACCCTTAGCTTCGAGACTACCATTCTTTGCATATCCTGCGTTGATAGCCTTAGCGTCGTTTGCATTAAAAGCGGCATGAGCCTCATCTCTGGTGGCAAAAGCGGTATTTCTACCGTCGACTACACCTACCATGATGTGGTCGGAAAGCTTGAGAAGCTCTCCCTTAACATTAACAGACAGTACCTCGCTTGCAACGTTAACTCCAAGGTCATACTTGAGCGCGAGAGTTCCCGCGTTCTTAACCTTGAGGTAAACTACCTCGGTATGTCCGGGTTCCCAAAGAGTTCCCTCTTTGAAAACGTTGGTTTCTCCGTTGACGGTTTCCCACTTGTCGCCATCGAGATATTCAAGCTCGATATCGAGGTTACCCGCAACGATTTTGTTCTTTCCGCTTTTTACCGAATCGGTAAACCAAGCGAAGGTGGTGCCTACGAGCATCGTCACACAAAGAAGCATGGAAATTACACTTGTGATCAGAGCTCTTCTGGTTGTCTTTTTCGTCATTTTCCTAATTTTCCTCCTTTATTTAAATTTGAAATAACGAAACGTATAACACACTCTGCCCTAAGGACAAAGTGGAGATACCAAAAATCCCGGATGTCATATTCAAAGATGAAGAAACAGACGGCAGAGGCATACATTTTCGTTATTTTCGTTATTTTAAAAGAGGAAAGCTTGCTTTTTGTGTTTTCCTGCCGTCCGTTTCTTTATCTTTGCTTTTTCACTTAAAGTGTCCGAGGTATGCCATACACCGACATTATAGCACAAATAAACATTTTGTCAATGCTTTTTTAATAATTATTTTCGCAAAAGTCTTATTTTTAGCAACAAATAAATGCGATTTTATATCTTTTTCCATTATAACAGCATTTATTTTGAAAATTACGGTCATCGAGAATCCGGTGCTTTCGGCAACAAAAAAATGAACCGAAAAGGTCATACTTCCCTTTTCGGTTCGTTTTGAATTATTACGTTTTTATCCGATCCACGTCGGGAAATAAGTGGATACATCCACTCCCACAACCGCGCCTATCGCAAGGATAGCCTTTTTATATTCGGTCCTATCCTGCGCACCTGAATAGTTACTGCGTGTCTCGTCCTCAAGAGCCTCGATAGCCTCCTGCTTTGCCTCATCGCTTACCGAGCCCGCAACTCCGAATGCGTCAAGGATCAGCTCTCCGTCCTTGTAAGACGCTTCTATCATAGTCTCTCTCGAGATATGCGAGCCCATAAAGACGCTTATCGTTTCGGAAACGCTCATACCGACCGTCTCGAAAAGATCGCCTTCACTGTTTTTGGTAGCGCTGATGAACTTAAACAGCGCCTTCGACGCCTTCATATCCTTATCGTTGGGATCGGAGGTGTCCGCCTTACTTTCAGCCATTTTCACAAAGAAAACGTTGACGGCGGATGCTATCTTATCGGCATTTTCCTTCGGAATACCGAATTTCTGAGCGTTTTTCGAGTCAAAAATGTCTCCGACGACGGTCGCGGTATTCTCGGACATATCGTCAAGCATCCATCCGAGCTTTTCGTCAAGCTCCTCGTCGCTGATATTACCCTCGGCATTTCCGAGTCCGTCTATGATATTTGCCGTATTCTGGACCGAAACAAGGATATTCTTATAATCGGTCCCGTCGGATCCTACCATAGAATCAAGCGTCTTTTGAGAGATGGAAACGTTTCTTCTGACCGCATCCGATCCGAGCGTCGCCTTTATAAAGTCGTCCGAAATATTGCCGAGCATCTTACTGCCGCCTATGGTATTAAGAGCGTTACCGAGCGCACTGACGTCCGCTTTTTTCATTCCTCCGTCCGCTTCGGCAGACTCGGAGAATTTTATCATATCACGAAGGATATTCTCGATATCCTTACATTCGCGCATAAGCTCATCGTAGCTGAGAGACGCGACCATCTCCTCGGTAACGCGAAGAGATTCCGACTTTACGGCGTCGCTTCTGAACGCTTCCCTGCTCGTAAGGGTCGCAAGCGCATCCCAATCGACATCCTCGCCGTTTTCCTCTGCCTGCTCACGAATACTCTCGAGCATTGCTCTGAGAGCATTTGCGCCGCTATATCTCGCCGATCCGAGCGGGAGCGCCGCGAAGGGATCGTTTACGAAGTGCATATTTGCGGGAGATGCGTTATCGGTCGCAAACGCGATAGCAAAGAATGCAGAGACCTCATCGACGGAAACGTCGTTCCTTCCCTTAAAGTCGGCAAGGAAGTAATCGGAAACGCAATCGGTCACTCTTCTGTTTGCTTTTATGCCGTGGCTCTCGAATATATCGCACACCTCATCCCTGAATTCGGATTCGGTTTTTCCGTTTGCGCCAACCTCGTTTATAGCGTTTGCCATCTTGTCTACGAAGCGGTCGTAGACCTCACTGTCGGTCGCGGGAACGTTAAGTATATCGAGCGTTTCGCTTACACCGAGATTGACTGCGGATGCGGCAAGTCCCTTAAAGCGTTTATTTTTAACTATTATTTCAAGGAGTCCGGAAACGAAGCCGTCCTTTCCGATATCCTTTCCGATATCGCTCTTATCGGTAGAATCGAGCACACCGTATCTCTGAAGCTGTCCGAGTATATCGGCGATCACTCCGAGATCCGAGCTTACCGTCTTTTCGGTAGTGCTCTCGAGTACGAGGAAGAGATCCCCGAAGAATCGATCGACGCTGTTTCTTCCGACCTTCGGCATTTTCATTCCGAGGAAGGATTTATTATCCGACCATTTTTCCCCGACCTCCGAAACAATATCGGCCATAAGCGAGACGACGAGCTTCGAATCATCCATCTTCTCGGTAGACCTTTTGATGCTCTTTATGTCCTTCTCGGTCCACTTCGAGGGCGAGCGTCCGTCAAAGATCGGAGAGAGTGCGGTCACAACGTCCGACATGACCGTTATCTCCTTAGAGACGCTTATGCTTTGTCCGCCGACCTTTATAACGGTAAGGGTATCATATATCGGCTTTCCTCCGAGGAAGCAAACGGTCTTCACCATGAAATTATTACCTACGGAAGCGGTCGCTCCGTTTGCAAGCAGGGTGTTTGCTCCGATATCGGAGGCAAGCATGGTAAGATTTGATTTACCGTCTGCTTCTGTGATATCGGATGTATCAGAGCTGCCGTCGGCAGCGGTAACGGCCATTACCATTTCGGAAACGTCTCCTACAAGCGAAAGCGTTCCCGCAAGCGGCGCAAGCAAGAAGACAAACATTATGATACCGACGAATGCTCCGCAGAGCGCTCCCGCCCACGCATGGTCGGGAAAATCGGGAAATTTATCAAGTATAAGCTTCTTAAGGAAGTGGATCGGTATCGACAAAAGCGCATAGAACAGGATAAAAAGCACTATATAGATTATCACTGTAAAGAGTATTCCGGGTATTCCAACTATTATATCGTTTATGACCGAGGTTGCGGACATAAGGTCGTCATATCCGGAAAAGATACCCGATATAGCCTTTACTATAGGCTTGGCAAGAACGCCCGATATGGTATGTCCTATCGGTCTTGCAAGAAGAAGTGCAAGAAATCCCGCGATAAACGCAGACGCGATCTTCAAAAGCGAATGCAAAAATCCCTTTGAGCGTCCCCTCAAGGTGTTTACGACTATGAAGAGAACGAGCAGGAGAGTAAGCAGTATAGTGGTTACCACTCCTATTACCGAAACAACTGTTGAGATCATTTTTATTCCTCCCTATTTATAACGTCATCCTCTACGGGCACGGAAAGCTTAAAGAATCCGAGGTTAGCAAAAGATTCTGTGATCCTTTCCGCATCTCCGTCGAATATATATCCGGTCATACCGAATTTAGTTGCTATATGAACGTTTTCCGCATTATCGTCTATAAATATCGCTCCCTGCGGATTTATAGAATATTTTTTCAGCAGTGAGGCGTAGATGTGCGGGTCGGGCTTCAGCGTTTTTTCCTCATGCGAGAGCACGGCTCCGTCAACATATTTCATAACCTCAAGCCCCTCGGTTATCTTGGGGAAGCGCTCGCTCACGTTGGAGAGTATGAATATCCTTTTTCCCGATTCCTTGAGCCTTTTTACAAGCTCGGTCATTTCGGGTATCTCGGGCAGATGCTTATGGAAATTCGCTATGATCTCGTCAAGCTGCGAATGGAGCCTTTCGGGAATGCGCTCCTTCCAGACACGCAGAGCCTCCTCGTACGTAATAGTACCCTTATCAAGCATAATCCACTGCTCGGAGGCGAACACCTCGGACGCTATATAGTTAGCATCGATCACGTTATGAGTATAACCGAGAATGCATCTCATCGGATTATAGTCCACAAGAACGTTACCGAGATCGAAAATAAAATCTGTTATCATCATAGAGCCTGTCCTTTCATTAGCGATACACGGTATATTATACACGCATCTCGCTTTTTTGTCAAGTATCGACATTTTACTGCGATATCAGGCAAGATCAAAGATCACCAAAAAGGCAGAGCAGACAAGGGTCGCCGTCACCGAAACGCAAAGTCGGACAAGAGCGACGTAATTAAGTCCGAGCGTCCTTTCTCTTGACATCGAAATGGTCTGCATCTGTACAGACAGACCGCTCCACGAAATGGCAAAGCAGGAAAGCAAGACCCGCCAATTTTCCGAAATTTCACATGCTTTTTTAGTGGCACCTCCCACCTCAAACAGCAAAGAAAGCAGAAAAGAAACGTTTTTCGGAAGCGGAAGAAGTGACAAAAGAAGCGATATCTGAGAAAAAAAGACGACGAAGGCGCAAACGGTTATCATCGCGCCTCCCGCCTTAGTCACCGAATCGCAAAGAGTAAGTACCACACCCTCACTCGCTTCATTTTGAGAGGAAGACACCTGCACATTATCGGCATATTTTTTCTTTTCAAGAGCAGAAAGGGTGCATCCGACGACAAGCGAGGCGAGCATATTTGAGAGATAAATTACAGTTCCCAAAAGGCTCGAGCCGAGAAGTCCCCTACCCACTCCGAGCACGGTAAATGCCATCCCCGGGACGCAGCTTATCGCCGCGGTCACTCGGTAATCGCGGACATTTTTTTCACTTTCAAGAGGAAGCGTCCTCATAGCCGAGGCTCCCGTTGGAAATCCGAAAACGAGGCCGAAAAGAAGAGCCTTTGAATACCGCTTATCTGTACCGAAAAGCTTTCCAACCACCGAGGTGATAAATTCGGGAACGGCTGCAAGCTCGCTTCCCGCCAGGGATCCGAGCACGGCAAAGGGAAAGACCGACGGGATCAGCACGTCGATGCAAAAGCGAACCGATCTTGCGAACTCTTCCCTGCTTTCGGGCGACAAATAAATCAAAAGCGAGAGGGTAGCGGTAAGAATCGCGCTCAGCGCAAGCTTCTTAATTTTTTTCATTTTTCTCCTTTCAGCTCTCCCCTGCCATTATCAGGTAATCAAAAGCCCGATCTCCGAATAAGATAAAATCACCGAAAGGCTTTGTAAATTATATTTTGCCCCAAGGAGGATTATTCCGATTGAAGACCTTCAAAATACCACTGTACCATATCATAATAGAAAACGGAAGCGACATACTCATCTCCGACTGCAGGCAGATACTCTCTTATTCGGAGACACTAATATCGATCCGTGTCTCGGGTGCCGAAATAGAGATAGTCGGAGACCGACTATACTTATGCGATTTTTTTGGCAGCGAGGTACGCATAAAGGGCTGCATTGAGAAAGTATCGATCTCCAAAAGCGGAAAGGAGAGATCATGAAAAAGATAAAAATACCGTATGCGCGTCCGAGCGATATCATCCTGATGCTCGTTTTCGGATCATTTTCCCTGACCGTGACCGAGGGCTCGGAAAGGGCGCTCACCCTTATGATAGCAAAGGGATTTCGTTTTTCTTACGTTAAAAGCGAAGACGGAGCGCTGTCCTTCAGAGCATTTCTTTTCAGAAAGAAGGAGATCTGTGAGAGCTTTACACGCATCGGCGTGAGCTTTTCCGTAGGTGAAGATCACGGTCTGCCCGCACTTTTTTTATCACTCTCAAAAAGATACGGTCTTATGCTCGGGCTTCTCACCTTGCTTCTTATAACATTTTTTTCTCAGAGATTTATATGGCAGATAAAGGTCGTGCCCGACGGGAGCACGAGCGTTTCCGAAACTCTTCGCGTGCTTGATAGTCTCGGACTAAAAAAAGGCGCCTTCATTCCAAGTCTTGATATAGACGGCATCTGCACCGATTTTCTTATTGAATGCGACGGTATATCCTGGATACGGATAAACGCTATCGGAAACTGCGTTGAGGTCGTCCTTAAGGACAAATCCACAAGACCCGCACCCGAAGCGGAACGACCCTCCAACATAGTTGCCGACTGCGACGGACTTATTTATCGGGTGGAGCTGAGCGGTGGGCAGAGGCTCGTCTTCGGAGGAGAGAGCGTTTTAAAGGGTCAGGTGCTTATAAGCGGTCTCGTCCAAAACGAGAAGGATGGCATCGCGGAGGCTCCGGTGGAGAACCCGACCTATCATTTCGAGCGCTCTATAGCAAAGGTCTTTGCACTGACAAAGGAAACTATCGAGGTGAAAATTCCTCTCAAGACGGTGAAAAAGGAGTACACCGGTGAGAAACACGAAAAAAAATCGTTTATTTTTTTCTCAAAATCAATAAATTTTTCGTTTATGGGTAGAAATTCACCTACATCTTGTGATATAATAAGGATGTATGACGAAATAGAGCTTCCGGGTGAAAAGATACTTCCTATCGCCATTGAAAGAGAGCTCTGTCTTCCATACGTCGAAAAAGAGATCACGCTTACAGAGGCAGAGGCGGAAAGGCTCGCAAGAGGCGAGCTTGCCGAGAGGCTCTCGTCCCTTCTCGGAGATGAGGGGATCTTGCTGTGCGAGCGTACCGAATCCGAGACTGACGGCGAGTTCTATACCCTGACGTGCAGTATAGAATGCATACGCGACATTGCCGTCGAGACCCCTTTGTTTGCATCTGACGTAAATTTAAAATAAAGCAAGGATCTTGAAAAGGAGATTTTTTACTCAAAATGATCGAAAAGATAATCCCAATTGATTCTGACGAGCAGCTTTCGGCGATACTCGGCAGCTATGACAGAAACCAGGATATCATAGAAAAGCATTTCAACGTGCGCATAACTCACAGTCTCGGCGGAAGCGATTCGCTCTCGGTCTCGGGAAACGATGAAAGATCGGTCGATCTTGCGCTCACCGTTATAAACTATCTCAAAAGAATATTCGTGCTCGGCGAGGAGATCTCCGAGCAAAAGGTCGAATACACCATGGGAATGATCGAGGACGGACGTGCGGAGGAGCTTTCCGAGTTTGATTCGGACTGTGTCTGTATAACCGCCAAGGGAAAGCCGATAAAAGCAAAGACGGTCGGTCAGAAAAAATACGTAAGCGCGATAAAAAAGAACACGCTCGTATTCGGCATCGGTCCCGCGGGAACGGGTAAGACCTTTCTTGCCGTGGCTATGGCGGTATCTGCTCTTCGCAGACACGAGGTGTCGAGAATAATCCTTACAAGACCCGCAGTCGAGGCGGGAGAGCGTCTCGGATACCTTCCGGGCGATCTTCAGAGCAAGATAGACCCCTATCTGCGTCCGCTCTACGACGCTCTTTACGAGACGATGGGTGCGGAAAACTATCTCAGAAACGTTGAAAAAGGAATAGTCGAGGTCGCTCCGCTTGCGTATATGCGCGGAAGAACGCTCGATGACTGCTTCATAATTCTCGACGAGGCGCAGAACACGACTCCCGAGCAGATGAAGATGTTCCTTACCCGTCTCGGAAACAACTCCAAGGCGGTAGTCACGGGCGACCTTACTCAGACCGACCTTCCGAGAGGCATGCGAAGCGGTCTCAAGGAGGCGGTCACGATCCTTGAGGAAATAGACGACATATATATCCACCGATTCAGCGAGCGTGACGTCGTACGTCACAGGCTCGTGCGCCAGATAATCCTCGCCTATGACAAATACGACAGAGAAAGAAGTGCCGCTCGCGAGGGAGACAGACCGCACCGCTTCAGAAAAAGCGACAGCGAAGGCAAATAAGGCAAATAAGAAGGAAGGACATACATAACAAGGGCAATGGATCTTTTCAGAAAAAACAGGATATACATAAGCGATGAGTACGATCCGCAGGTACTGACAAAAAAGGAAGAAAAGCTAATAAAAAAGGCGATAAACAAAGCACTTAAATCGGAGGGCTTCAAGCGTGTCGCCGAGATATCGGTAACGATCCTCGACGATCAGAGCATTCACGAGATGAATCTCGAGACAAGAGGAGTCGACCGTCCCACGGACGTTCTCTCCTTCCCCGTTTTTGACGAGGATTTCGGGGTAGGCTACGCCGTGCTCGGAGATATAGTCATATCCTACGACACCGCAAAGCGTCAGGCTGAGCAGTACGGACATTCGCTCGAAAGAGAGCTTGCTTTTCTCACCGTGCACTCGGTGCTTCACCTGCTCGGATACGATCACGAGACCTCTCCCGAGGACGAAAAGGAGATGTTCTCCCGCCAAGAGGCAATACTTGTCTCGATGGGACTTAAAAGATAAAGGAAGTCAACACAAGGAAGGAATATTACAGTATGGAAAAAATATACGGTGAAAATCTTGATATCCCGATGAGAACGGGCTTTATTGCCATCGTCGGACGTCCGAACGTCGGAAAATCCACTCTTCTCAACGCAATGCTCGGAGAAAAGATCGCGATAGTATCAAAAAAGCCTCAGACCACGCGAAACAGAATAACCGGCATACTCACAAGAGGCGCCGATCAGTTTGTATTTCTCGACACCCCCGGTATGCACAAGCCGAGAACGAAGCTCGGTCAGTTTATGGTAAGATCGATAAACGGTGCCATCGGAGACGTCGACGCCGCAATTCTCGTCGCGGACGCGTCATACGCTCCGGGTGACGTCGAGATCTCGCTTATAAAGCGTCTCGAGAGCTCCGAGCTGCCGATCATCCTCGTTCTCAACAAGACCGACAACTGCTCTCACGAGCAGATAGGAAGCACCATCCGCGCATATGCGGAGCTCTGCGATTTCGCATCGGTCATTCCGATCTCGGCTCTTAAAAACGACGGCGTCGATATAGTTATCGACGAGGCGTCGAAGCTCCTTTCAGAGGGCGAATGGTTCTTTGAAAGCGATGAGCTTACCGATCAGCCGGAGAAGCAGATCGCTGCCGAGATAATAAGAGAAAAGCTGCTCCGTCTTCTTGACAACGAGATCCCTCACGGTGCCGCCGTCGTTATCGAGGATTTCAAGGAAGAGAAAAGCATGATAAGCGTACGTGCCGAAATATTCTGCGAAAGAGAAAATCACAAGGGCATAATAATCGGCAAAAAGGGCGAGACGCTCAAGAAGATAGCCTCCTACGCACGCGAGGACATGGAAAAATTCTTCGACACGAAGGTATTTCTCGACGTTTGGGTCAAGGTCAAGGAAAACTGGCGCGACAGTGATATAACAATAAGCAACTTCGGCTTCAAGAACGAAGACTGAGACGTATGAGCGAGAGCATAAAAACGCTCGGTCTTGCCATTCGCGAGATCGCCGTAGGAGAAAGCGACAAGATAATAACCTTTCTTACACCGTCCATGGGAAAGATCTCGGTATACTGCAGAGGTGTGCGCAGCATAAAAAGCCATCGCATAGCGGCGACCCAGCTCTTTTGCTACGACGAGCTTACCGTTTCCGTCAAGGGAGACAGATACACGCTCGGCGAGGCCTGTCTTATCGAAAACTTTTTTGGTATCCGCTCGGATATCGAAAAATTCGCACTTGCGCAGTATTTTGCCGATCTTCTGTGCGAGGTGACGGTAGAAAACGAGGATCAGAGCGAGATCCTTTCGCTTGCACTGAACTCTCTCCACATACTTCTTTCGGACAAGCCCCTTGCGCTCATAAAAAGCGTTTTCGAGCTCCGTCTTCTCTGCGAGATCGGTCTTATGCCCGATCTGTCGGGCTGCGAGATATGCAACTGCACGGACGGTGAATTTTATCTCGATCCGATAGGCGGAACGCTAAAATGCAGAGAGTGCATCTTCGAGAGGTCGGGCGAGGTCCTTGATTCGTCACGTGCCTACGTTTTCGTGGGATCGCACGTTTTAAGAGCCATGCGATACATCGTTGACGCTCCGAAAAAACGGATATTCGCCTTCAGCGCGGAAAACGATTTTTTAAACGAGCTCGCATCGGTATCCGAAAAATATACTCTGTCTCAGATAGGCAGAGGCTTCGATTCACTTGATTTTTACAGATCACTTTAGATTTCTTCTTTACTAAACGAAAGGTAAATCTTTCCGAATATGAGTAACTTTACAAAAGCAATAAAAACGCTTGAATATGACAAAATATTAAATCTTCTTGCCGAATGCGCGTCAACCGACGGCGGTCGGGAGCTCGTCTTATCGACCTTCCCTACCGACGACCGCTTATCCGTCGCAAGGCTCCTTAAGCAGACGAGCGACGCAAAGCACATGACCTCGGTAAACGGCGCTCCGTCATTCGGAGGAATAAAAAACATATGCGACTCGGTCGACCGTGCGGAAAAGGGCGCTATGCTCTCGCTTCGCGAGCTTCTCGACATCGCAGACCTTCTTTACGTTTCTGCCGGACTCATAGCCTATTCGGGCACAAAAAATCTGTCCTGCGGTTCCCTTCAGGAGATATTCGACCGAATATTCAAAAACCCAACGCTCGAAAAGGAGATAAAGCGTGTCATAATCTCAGAGGACACGATAGCAGACGACGCATCTCCTCAGCTCTTTTCGATAAGAAGGAGCATACGAAGCACGAACAGCCGCATAAGAGACATGCTCCAAAGCTATATAACGAGTCCTCAGTACTCAAAAACTCTTCAGGACAACATCGTTACCATGCGTAACGGAAGATACGTTATTCCCGTAAAGGTGGAGCACAAATCGGAGATAAGCGGTCTCGTTCACGACGCTTCATCCTCGGGCGCTACTCTGTTTATAGAGCCTATCGCGGTCGTGGAGGCAAACAACGATCTTCGCCGTCTCGAGGCTGAGGAGCGTGAGGAGATCGAGCGCATACTGACAAATCTTTCCTCGGACGTTGCATCCTTTGCGTCTGCGCTTATCCTCAACTATTCTAACATAATCCTGCTCGATCTCATTTTCGCACGTGCCGAGCTTTCCTGGCGCATGCGCGCGTCTGAGCCGATCATATCCGACGTCGTGGACATACTCGGCGCGCGTCATCCCCTGCTTGACAAGAACAAAGCCGTTCCGATCGACATCTCGCTCGGAAAGGATTTCGATTCACTTATAATAACCGGACCCAACACGGGCGGAAAAACGGTATCGCTGAAGACGATCGGTCTTTTCAGCCTTATGGCACAGAGCGGAATGCACATTCCCGCAAGAGAGGGCTCGCAGGTAAGGATATTCAGCAAGATCCTTGCCGACATCGGTGACGAGCAGAGCATCGAGCAGTCCCTTTCGACATTTTCCGCTCACATGAAGACGATCGTATCGATAATAGAGGAGGCCGACGAGAGCAGTCTCGTACTCTTTGACGAGCTCGGTGCCGGCACCGACCCGACTGAGGGTGCCGCACTTGCGGTCTCGGTCACGGAAAAGGTCAGAAGCAGCGGTGCATGGTCGGTATCGACCACTCACTACGCCGAGATGAAGACGTACGCTCTCGAAACTCCCGGAGTCTGCAATGCCGCATGCGAGTTTGACATCAAATCGCTCTCGCCTACCTTCAGGCTCATAATCGGCGCACCCGGAAAGTCCAACGCGTTTGCGATAGCCTCCCGTCTCGGACTCGACATAAGCGTTATAGACCGTGCAAAAGAGCTTATTTCGGAGGACGGAAAGCGCTTTGAAAAGGTAATAGAAAAGCTCGAAAGCGACCGCATCGAGGGTGAAAAAAAGCTTATCGAGACCGAGAGGATGAGAAAGGAATACGAGACTCTTCTTTCCGAGGCAAGGGCGAAGGCTTCCGCCGATCTCGCCGCCGCCGAGCGCGAAAAGGAGAGAGTCCTTGCCAAGGCGGCAGAGATAATCGAAAACGCGCGCGTAACGTCCGAATACGTTATGGCGGAGCTCGAAAAAGCCAAGAGAGCCCGTGACAGCGCACGCGCGGCGAGTGAGCTTGAAAAGGCGAGATCGAACATCAGGGCATCACTCAAGGCAAGCCGCGACAAGGTAGACCCTGTTATCGAGCACAAGGCGGAAAATTACGTTCTGCCGAGAAAGCTGAAAAAGGGCGACTCCGTAATACTCATAGACATAAATCAAAGCGCCACTCTTATATCCGATCCCGACAAGGACGGTAACGTTTCGGTAAGGGCGGGTATCATGACTCTCAAGACCTCGATCAAAAATCTTATGCTCAGCGAGGACGGCGAGGGAATCATATTTATGGATGAGAACAAAAAACGTATCCCGAAGCCGGTAGTTACCGAATCGATAACAAAAAGCTTTTCACCCGAGATAGATCTTCGCGGAAAGAACGGCGAGGAGGCCCGTCTCGAGCTTGACAAGTATTTCGACAACGCGACCGTCGCCGGAATATCCACCCTTCGCATAATCCACGGAAAAGGAACGGGAGCGCTCAAAAAATATCTTTGGGAGCTGTTTCGAAGCGACAAAAGGATCAAATCCTACCGTCTCGGAAACTGGGGTGAGGGTGACACGGGAGTTACTATAATAGAGCTCCGCTAAACATGCGAAAAGAGATGATTTGATTGATAGAATGTTTTATTTACAGCTTCCGAGCGGTAGCACCGATACTTCTCATGATACTGCTCGGAAATCTGCTTTCGCGCAAATTCTTGCCGCAAAGCTTTTTCGATCAGAGCGACAAGCTCGTTTTTAAGATAGCACTCCCGATCTTTCTGTTTTGCAAGCTCGTCGAGTCCGATCTCTCGCACCTTCCCGATCCGAGGGCGATAATCTTCTGCGTTATAGCGATAATATCCGCATTCATACTGATATCGCTCGGCGCTTACCTCTTTATAGCGCCCGACAAGAGAGGATCGTTCGTTCACGGCTCATTCAGAGCGAATTTCTCGATAGTCGGCTTCGTGCTTGCCGAAACGATCCTCGGAAAAACGGGAGCCACCGTGATCGCGTGCGCAACTCCGTTTGTTATAATCACGTCGAACATTCTCGCAGTGACCACTCTTACAGTAAATATGCCGCGCGAAAAGCGCATGCCGTTTGGCAAGATCATTATCGACATACTTAAAAACATAGTTACAAATCCGCTTATAATCGGTGTCGCCGCAGCCATTCCCTTTATGGTATTCAAGATAAAGCTTCCCGGCATAGCCTCCGACTCGCTTGACTACATAAAGAACATAGCGACACCACTCGCCCTTCTCTCACTCGGAGCGATAGACACAAGCGGAGAAAAGGGCACTATCATGCCCGAGGCGATCGTCGCGACCGCTATAAAGCTTATAGTGTTACCCTCGCTCTTCATAGTCTCCGCAGTGCTTTTAGGCTTCAGAGGGGAATCTCTCGGACTTGTAATGATCCTCGGAACGAGTCCCACGGCGGCGACGAGCTACATAATGTCAAAGAGCATGCACAGTAACGCTCGACTCGCAAAGCAGATAGTTCTCTTTACCACTCTTCTCTGCTCGCTGACGATATTTATCTTTGCCTTTATACTAAAATACCTTAAGCTTATATAAAAAGACCTTGCCTTCACGGCAGGGTCTTTCATTTTGAGGATTTTACGTTCTCATTTTTTTATTTTCTTCATATTCTGTAAGGAGAACTTTTATTATGAAAGGATGAAATCATGATAATACACACGGTAAAGGCAGGAGAGACGGTATATTCGATAGCAAGGCAGTATTCGGCGTCTCCCTCTCAGATAATAAGGGACAACGGAATAGATCCGAGCTCTCAGATAGCGCTCGGTCAAGCGCTTATAATAGCTATCCCCACGCTCACCCATACGGTATCTCCCGGAGAGACCCTCTTTACGATTGCTATAAAATACGGAATCGGAGTAAATCAGTTGAGGCGAAACAATCTTTCTCTTATGGGAAGTGACGCCATATATCCCGGTCAAGTGCTTATAATCTCGTACGGAGACGAAAAGCTCGGAGCACTTGCCTCAAACGGATACGCTTATCCCTATGTAAGCGACGAAACGCTAAGAAGGACGCTTCCCTTCCTCTCGTCGCTGACCCCGTTCACCTACGGATTTAGCGCAGAGGGCGAGCTTATATCTCCCGAGGACACCCGTCTGATATCGGCAACGCTCGACAGCGGAGCGGTCCCGATAATGATACTTTCATCTCTCAGCGACAAGGGTGTTTTTGACAATACGCTGACATCGATGCTTCTTAACGACATATCGCTTCAGGAGACGCTTCTATCAAACGTCATATCAAATATGAACGCCAAGGGATACCGCGTTCTCGATCTCGATTTTGAATTTATTTTCCCGGAGGAGCGCAATCTTTACACCGAATTCGCCGAACGGGCAAAGAGCATCCTCGAGCCGTACGGATATCAGCTATGGATAGCTCTCGCGCCCAAGACCTCATCTGAGCAGAGCGGTCTTCTTTACGAGGCTCACGATTACGCATCTCTCGGAAAGGTAGCGGACAGAGTCCTTCTTATGACATATGAATGGGGATATTCAAGAGGTCCCGCAATGCCCGTTTCTCCGCTTGACAAGGTAGAGCAGGTAGCGAGATACGCGGTAAGCGAGATCGATCCTTCAAAGATCTTTCTCGGTGTTCCGAACTACGGATATGATTTCACCATCCCCTTTGACAAGGGCGGTCCTCCCGCAAAGACGATATCAAACGAGGAGGCGATACGTCTCGCCGTAGAGACCGATTCGGAAATAATCTTCGATACAAAATCTCAGACGCCATATTTCACCTACACTCTTGCGGGAGTAAATCACGAGGTGCATTTTGAGGACGCGCGCAGCATAAAAGCGAAGCTCGCCCTTGCGAGCGAGCTTGATCTGTTCGGAGTAGGAGTATGGAATATAATGAACTTTTTCCCTCAGCTTTGGGTAATATTCAATATCCTTTACAACAAACGCTCGATTTTTGAATAACGATCACAGCGCCCATAGAACCTATGGGTTGTTGAAAAAACGATATATAAAAACGACCCACTCTGACGAGTGGGTCATTTTGCATATTTATATGTACTAAAATCTTGCCGCCTATCCCTCTTGCGAGGGATAGGACGGACTTTGTTATCCAAAAAGGATAGTAATTATGCGATTAATTAAAGGTATTGTTCTCAATCACGGGAGTTCCGTTAGAATCGGTAACTTTGATGTAATCAGCATCTTCACCCTTATAGTTGAGGATAGTATTATCCTTAATTACAACGTTCGCATCGCCTGCGCCTGCCATTCTTACGAAACGCTCATTGATACCTACAGCAGTGTTACCGGTGATGGTTACGTCGCCGGTGTAAGATCCGTTGTGAACGGGAAGGAGTATACCGTGGAGAACGGTGTTTTTGATTACGTTATCGGTAATGGTAACGTTCTCGGTCTGACGAAGCTCGCAAAGTCTTGCGATACCATCAACGGTGTTGCCGGTAAGGGTTACATTCGACGCTACGCCATCGAATGCACTCGAACCATCAATCGTGAAGTACACGAAATTAACCTTGTCGTCGTTACCGATCAGCTTACAGTTCTTAACAGTAAGACCGTCAACGTCTGTCCAAGTGAGATTGAAGAAAATAGGAGCGGAGTAGGTATGAGGTGCACAATCGGCTTTATCGGTGAATTCGACCGAGTCGATCACGAGCCCCTTGACATCAACGAGATTGCAGGAGGAGCCGCTGCCTACAATATAACCGGATTCAACCTTGATCGCGTCAACCGTTGCGCTGGGAGCACCGATAATGGTAAGATTTTCAACCTTACGAATATACTCATTTCTATAACCGGTGAGGCCCTCGCCATCAGCTTCGTTCAGGCTCGTAGTGGTATTGGCATTTCCATCTACGGGGCGAAGGAGAAGCGTACCATAGTTTACGCCGGGCTGAAGCTGAATGGTAGTACCAGCAACTGCATTATCAAGCGCGGCCTGAGCAGCAGCGGCATCCTTAACACCGATAGAAACCAAGGTATTGTTCTCAATCACGGGAGTTCCGTTGGAATCGGTAACTTTAATGTAATCAGCATCTTCACCAAGATAGTTAGTGATGGTGTTGTCCTTGATAACAACGTTCGCATCGCCTGCGCCTGCCATTCTTACGAAACGATCGTTGATACCGTATGCGGTGTTACCGGTGATGGTTACGTCGCCGCTGTAAGATCCGTTGTGAACGGGAAGGAGTATACCGTGGAGAACGGTGTTTTTGATTACGTTATCGGTAATGGTAACGTTCTCGGTCTGACGAAGCTCGCAAAGTCTTGCGATACCGTCAACGGTGTTGCCGGTAAGGGTTACATTCGACGCTACGCCATCGAATGCACTCGAACCATCAATCGTGAAGTACACGAAATTAACCTTGTCGTCGTTACCGATCAGCTTACAGTTCTTAACAGTAAGACCGTCAACATCCGTCCAAGTGAGATTGAAGAAAATAGGAGCGGAGTAGGTATGAGGTGCACAATCGGCTTTATCGGTAAATTCGACCGAGTCGATCACGAGCCCCTTGACATCAACAAGGTTGCAGGAGCTGCCGCTACCTTCAATATAACCGGACACAACCTTGATCGCGTCAACCTTTGCATTGGTTGCACCGAGAATAGTAAGATTCTCTACTGTACGAATGTACTCATTTCTATAACCGGTGAGACCCTCGCCATTTGCTTCGTTGAGGCTCGTGGTAGTGTTGGCATTTCCATCTACGGGGCGAAGGAAAAGCGTACCGTAATCAACGCCGGGAGCAAGCACGATCACATCATCCTTCTTGGCATTATCCAGAGCCGCCTGAGCTTCAGCAGTATTCTTTACGTAAATAGCTGCACCCGCATCATACTGATTATCGAAGCTATCATATTCAACTGCATCCTGAGTTGCGAAGAGTTCAACTCCAAGCTCGATTGCGGGAGCGATAGTTCCGGTCTTGTGGTTTGCCTCATTACCGACGGTAGTTGGCATGTAAACTACGAGTGCAAGAGTCTTGGGTGCGTCTCCTGCCTCCATTGCGCCGTTTGCGAAATAGTCATCGAGATCGATAGCTACATTCTCAACTGCGTCGAGCGCTGCGTCGCGGTCTGCATACGCATTGCTGCAATCGACTACGCCGTACTTAAGATAGTCAGCAAGGTCGATCTTATTTCCGAGCACGCTCTCTCCGATTACCTTGTCGTAAACGTTCATAGAGAACTGATACTCGAGCGCGAGCGATCCGAGATTGGATATTCTGAGATAAACTACCTCAGTATGTCCGGGTTCCCAAAGCGCTTCGGGATCGAGAAGATCGCTCTGTTCCGCCACGGATTTCCACGATTTCATATCCTTGGAATACTCAAGCTCGATATCGAGGTTTCCCGCAACGATTCTGTTCTTTCCGCTTTTTACCGAATCGGTAAACCAAGCGAAAGTGGTGCCTACGAGCATCGTCACACAAAGAAGCATGGAAATTACACTTGTGATCAGAGCTCTTCTGGTTGTCTTTTTCGTCATTTTCTTAATTTTCCTCCTTTATTTAGATTTGAAATAACGAAACGTATAACACACTCTGCTATAGGGGCAAAGTGGAGATACCAAAAATCCCGGGTGTCATATTCAAAGATGAAGAAACAGACGGCAGAGGCATACATTTTCGTTATTTTCGTTATTTTAAAAGAGGAAAGCTTAATTCTGTGTTTTCCTGCCGTCCATTTCTTTATCTTTGCTTTTTTTACTTAAAGTGTCCGAGGTATGCCATACACCGACATTATAGCATAAATAAACATTTTGTCAATGCTTTTTTAATAATTATTTCCGCAAAAGTCTTATTTTTAGCAACAAATAAGTGCGATTTTATACCATTTTTCTTTTATTATACCATAACAAAAAGGTAGATACATAGTGGGTTTCTATGTGTCTACCTTTGTTTTACCGTTTCACATCGCCGGTGGTTTTCGTTGCGCAAAAAAAGGATCCTTGCTTCAAAACCAAGGATCCTTTATTTATCTTTATTTTCACCGTTTTTCGAGCGGATCCGGGCATCATATTTTTTTCCGACCCTGACATCCTTCCTATAGGACGCGCCTCGTACAACGGTAGTGCTGCCGAATCTGTTTCTTATATCGTCGAGCGTTTTATCGAGCCTCCTGCTTTTTTCCTTCTCGCCGTTATCGAACATATCTATCTGCATATTGGAATCGTCGGTCAGTGAGGTAAGGGAAAGTCCGACAAGTCTTACAGGAAGGTCATCTCTCCAAAGCTCGGAGAGAAGCTTTTCGGAAACACCGTATATTTCGGAGGTTATATCGGTAGGCTCGGGTATTTTTTTCTGATGTGAAAAGTTCTTGAAATCGGAGCTTCTGAGCGTAACTCCCACGCATCCCGCAAGAACGCCGTCCGCTCTCATACGGGCGCACACGCTATCGGCAAGGGTAAGAAGTACAGCGCGCGCACTTTCGATATCGGTAAGATCGTTTTCAAGGGTGGTAGAGATGCTATATCCCTTGGCTTCCTCGCTTTCGCCGTTTACAGGAGAATCGTCTTTTCCCCAAGCAAAATCGTAGACCGTCCGACCGAGCTTTACGCCGAGCAGTGCCTGTATCGATCTGAGACTTCGTCTTGCGATATCTCCGACCGTGTAGATATAAGAGCGCTCGAGTCGGGATGCCGTGGATGCCCCGACTCCGAAAAGTTCTCCGACTCTGAGCGGCCAAAGCTTTTCCTCCACCTCGGATGAAAACAGCGTGTGTACCTTATCCGGCTTTTCAAAATCGCTCGCCATTTTCGCAAGCAGCTTATTTGATCCCACGCCGACGTTGACCGTAAAGCCGAGAGTGCTTTTTATCTCGTCCTTTATGTCGTATGCCGTTTTTATCGGATCAGGGTATATCTTTGAGGTACCGCTCATATCGAGAAAGCATTCATCTATGGAAAACTTCTCCAAAACGGGTGTGTATTTTGCACATATCTCCATAAACGCTCTCGAATTCTTTTCGTAAAGAGCAAAATCGGGATGCGCTATAAAAAGATCGGGACATTTACGAAGCGCCGTCGAAAGCGGCTCTCCCGTGCGTATCCCGAGCTTTTTTGCGGGGATAGACTTAGCGAGAACGACCCCGGTACGCTTACCGGGATCACCTCCTATAACAGACGGGATAAGACGTATATCCTCTCCCTTGTCCTTTACTATCCTTGCCGCTTCCCACGAAAGAAATGCGCTGTTAACGTCGATATGAAAAACAAGTCTGTTCAAATAACGCACCCCTCACATTTTATATTATTATTTCTTATTTTCTACCGAAAAATCAAAGATCACGAGCGCAGACTCAACGTAGTTATTGCCTGTTAAGATATCGATCTTGCCCCATTGCTCCTCGCTTCCCATGTATTTTATGATACGAAGCTCACGGCAATTTGAAAACGCGCTCTGCTCTATTACCTTGACCGACTCTTTAAAAACTATCTGTCTGAGAGACGAGCAATCGTGGAATGTAGTTACCTTTACAGCATCGATATCGGCGTACAGATAAACGTCACGCAGGCTCGTGCAATCCGAAAAGGCGGACGCACCGATATCAGTAACGCTTTCGGGCACTGTCACCGACACAAGAGACGTGCATCCCGAAAAGGCATTGTTCTCTATAGTCTTTACCGTATCGGGGATCCTTACGCTGATAATATTTTTCTGATTTCTGAAGGCTCCGTTTCCTATTGAAACGACCTTCTTTCCGAGTATCGTCTCGGGTATAACGACGTTTTTTCCTCCAAAAAAGGAATCGTAAGAGGTTATGGTGACTCCCTCCTTTGTAACATCGTAACGCATACCTCCGGGAGCCACAAGCGTAAAATAGACGGTAGAGAGGATCAGTGCGAGTATCGCAAGCGAAACCGCAGATATTACGGATATCATTTTTATCCTTTTGCGTCTCATCTTCAGAGCCACCTCTCTCGGGTAGAGAGGTGCGTCCTCCGCAAGCTCTCTGTACTCGGCGGCAAGCTCGGAGGAATCCTTATATCCGGCAATAGATTCGAGCTTTTTTGCCGCTTCAAGGTAGTTATCTCTCGTTTCCTCAAAGTCCTTTGCGGATCTATATATATTATCGACCTCGGGATCTATCCTGCGCCATCTTTCATCGGACGCCTCCTTATCGAGTCTTTCGCGAGCTTTTCTTTTCGCCTCATTTCCGTTTCTCTTCTGAATAAGAAAGAGCTCGTTGAATATGACCGACAGTTTTTCACGGTAAGCACCGCATTTTTCGCACATGTCAGCCTCGGACGAATTTTCATGTCCGCAGGCACACAGCCACCCGTCTTCTCCTATCACGGGGTAGACCTTAGGCGTCGTTATACCCTCACAGACTTCGAGTATCTCCGCGTAATATTCATCGCTCTCAAGTATTTCTTTTCGTATCGAAATATCCTTTTTTTCCATATCTTTTCCTTAAAAACAGTCTATTCCTGCTCCACAGCAGCAAGGCTATCGAGTCTTTCTCCCATTTTTTCTATAACGGCACGTCCCGCGGACATTTCGGTTATATCCTTACACACAGAGTCAACGTCCTCGTCGAGAACGGCTATCTGCACCGTGACAGTATCCGAAAATGCGGTATCGTCAACTATTACCGACGGGTGCTTCAGATAATTCTTTAACTTCTGATAGGTCTGATAATCGACCTCGACGATAATTTCAACAAAGGTACGAAACGATGCGAGTCCCGCATTATCGACCGCCTCCTTCGCCGCCGCAGAGTATGCTCTTACGAGTCCTCCCGTGCCGAGAAGCGTACCTCCGAAATATCTCGTGACCACGATGACCGCGTCGGTAAATCCACCCTTGCGTATTATATCGAGCACCGGAATGCCCGACGTTCCGCTCGGCTCGCCGTCATCCGTATATCTCATAAGATTTCCGTTCTTTATAAGATACGCCCATACGTTATGAGTAGCGTCGCTGTATTGCTTTTTATATCTCGCTATATATTCAAGTGCCTGTGCCTCGGTCTTGACCGGAGCGGCGTGTCCTATAAAAACACTCTTTTTTACGACCGTCTCGGATATTCCTTCCTTTGCCAGGGTAACGTAGACCTCCTGCAATCGCTCCGACCTCCCTTTTTCTTATTTATCCTTTTACTATATATTTCCTCATACGTCCCTTGACGCTATCGTCAACTACTGCGAGAACGAGTGCAAAATCGTCCTCATATTCGATATTTTCTACCGTAGCATTGCGGTAAAGATACGCGACCTCCCCGCCCTCACTGTTTGGGATCCTGAAAAGGCAGATGCTCTTTCCCGCAAGCGCTATCCTCTCAAGCTCGTCAACGAGATCCTCGACGCCTCTTCCGTCGAGCGCCGAGATGGCGACCGAGCGACTCATGGACGCTCTGTACATAAGCTCGTTTGATATCGACTCGCATGCGTCACATTTATTGAACACGCAAACCGTCGGCTTGGATGATGCTCCGAGATCGTAAAGAAGCTTTTCGGTTATCTCGAGCTGAGTTTCCGCCTCGGGATCGGACGCATCGATAACGATAAGGAGCGCATCGGCATATCTTGCCTCGTCGAGCGTGCTTCTGAACGCTCTTATAAGATGGTGCGGAAGATTTCTTATAAATCCGACGGTATCGGTAAGAAGGAGCTCTCTTCCGCTCGGAAGCGCAAATTTTCTCGTCGTCGGATCGAGAGTTGCGAAAAGCTTATCCTCGGCAAGTATGCCCGCACCCGTAAGGCGGTTCATAAGGGTGGATTTTCCGGCATTGGTATATCCGACCACCGCCACCTTCTGTATTCCCGAGCGCTCGCGCCTTGCCCTTTGGATATTTCTGTTGTTTTCCATTTCGCGGATCTCGTTTTCAAGTGCGACTATCCTTCTCTGTACGTGACGTCTGTCGGTCTCGAGCTTACTTTCTCCCGGTCCGCGTGTTCCTATTCCTCCTCCGAGTCTTGAAAGCTCGTTTCCCTTTCCGATAAGTCTCGGAAGAGTATATCTCAGCTGTGCGAGCTCGACCTGAAGCTTTCCTTCCCCGCTCGTAGCGTGGAGCGCGAATATATCGAGTATCAGCATACTTCGGTCGATAACTCTGACGTCTCCGATAGCGTCCTCCATGTTCTTGATCTGAGACGGAGAGAGCTCATCGTCGCAAACAACGAGAGTGACGTCATTATTTTCACAGATCTCCTTTATCTCTTCAAGCTTTCCCGCACCGACGTAGCTTTTTATATCGGGAGACGGGCGAGACTGCACTATCTTCGCAAAAAGCTTTCCTCCCGCGGTCTCGAGAAGTCTTTCGAGCTCGTCAAGAGAGACCTCGTTTTCATGCTCGTCCTTCTCGGGTGTCAGCACCGAAACGAGAACGGCAAGCACGTCATTTTCATTACTGAATATATTTTCCTTTTTCATAGTTCCTCAAAATAAAAGTCCGAATGCCTCATATCGCGGCATTTCAGATAAAAATCCCGATAAAAAGCAAAATGGCGAATACACATAGCACTACCTATATGCATTCGCCATAAACGTGACATTTTTCAGACTTTGCCTTCCATACGCTTCTTGAACTTGTCTACACGTCCGCCGGCATCGACAAACTTCTGCTTACCGGTAAAGAACGGATGACACTTAGAGCATATTTCAACACGCATATCGCCTTTGGTGGAACGAGTCTTAACCTCTTCACCGCATGCACATTTGATAGTCACTTCTTCATACTGCGGATGAATGCCTTCCTTCAATCTTAACACCCCTTGTCATACAAAATTCATTCAAAGTACGCTACATTATAGCACACGTTTTTTGTTTTTGCAATACCTTTTTTGATTTTTTTCAAATATTTTTTCAAATCTATTGAAAATCACACCTTAAAATGCTAAAATACTTTCAGATTTTATGAAAAACACAAGGAAAAAACTTTATGTCAGCAATTTCTTTCGGAAATTTAAACGTTCGTGAAATAACAATCGACGACCGAAAAGCCTTTCTTTACCCGACGGAGGTATCCTTTTTCACCTTTTCAAACATCTTCTCGTGGCGTCACGCCATGAATTACAAAATAGCCGAGCTCGGGTCCTGTGAGGTCATCGTGGGAAAATACCGCGACGAGCCGATCACACTGCTCTTTCCCTTTCATCTTAAAAACATATCTCCGGCAAGTGTCGCTCTCGACGTAAAAAGGATACTCGGAGACGAAAGGATCCTTTTCACGCCCCTTATGGCAGATCAGACGGGTGAGATAGCAAAAAATTTTCCGGACGCCGAAATATTTCTCTCGGACGATCTTTTCGATTATATATATAACACGAGCGATCTGGTCTCTCTGAAGGGCAAGCGTTTTCATCAAAAACGAAACCATCTGAACGGATTTTTATCAAAATATTCCTACGAGTACGTCGCGGTCCACAGCGGTGACGCCGAAGCGCTCAGGCTTCTCAGAGAGGCCGCCGAGCTTCTCTACGGTCAAAGCGAGGATCCCGATCTTATCGACGAGCACGCTGAGATAAACGAGCTTATAGAGAATTTCGACTCGCTCGGGCTTTGCGCGGGAGTAATCCTCGTTGACAAAAGACCGATAGCATATTCGATCGGCGAGCGTATATCTGAAAAAACGGCGCTCATACACATCGAAAAGGCGGATCGATCGTTCAGCGGAGCTTACGCCGCCATAAACAAGATGTTTGCACAGCGTGAGTTTTCCGATACGCTGTTTATAAACCGCGAGGAGGACATGGGACTTGAGGGTCTGCGTAAGGCAAAGCTCTCCTATCACCCCGTGAAAATGGGCGAATATTACAGTGCACTCATATGATCTTTGCAAAATAAAAAGCACGAAAAAACCGCAGTCTGAAGCTTCAGGCTGCGGATTTCTTCTCTTTTGTCGGACAGGAAAATTATATCTTTTCCTTGACCTTTGCGCTCTTGCCCGCTCTGTCTCTGAGGTAGTAGAGCTTCGCACGGCGTACCTTACCGCTACGAATAATATCTACCTTTTCAACGTTGGGAGAGTGGATGGGGAAGGTCTTTTCTACGCCGATACCGTAGGAAACTCTTCTTACGGTGAAGGTCTCGGAGATTCCGCCGCCTCTCTTGGCGATAACGGTTCCTTCGAACATCTGGATACGTTCCTTGTTACCTTCCTTGATCCTGTTGTGAACTCTTACGGTGTCACCGATATTGATCTCGGGTACCTCCGACTTGAGCTGCTCGTTTGTTAAAGCCTTGATAAGATCCATCTTCTGGCTCCTCCTTATAAAAATATAGGGTATTTCGGAGCGTTCATGCAGAGCATCGCAGCGGACCGTTCCGTTAAGCCTTGGTATTATATCACACCTTTTTCGATTTTGCAATACCTTTTTTCGATTTTTTTGAAATATTTTTATTTTTCACATAAAATCCGATAAAAAGTCCTCTTCTTTATGCGTTTTGAATGATATTTTGTTCGATTATACTATTTACAACACGTTTTTTTTGTGATATAATAACTTTATATAAGATTTTTATTATCACCAACTATTATCAAGAGGTCATTACTATGAAATATCTTGTTGTTTTATGTGACGGAATGTCCGACGAGGCAGTAGAGGCGCTCGGCGGAAAAACTCCGATGGAGGCAGCGAAAAAGCCGATGATGGATTCTCTCGCATCAGAGTCTCTCGTCGGTACGGTCCTTAACGTACCCTCCACTATGAAACCCGAAAGCGACACGGCAAATCTTGCTGTCCTTTCGTACGACCCTATAATCTATTCCAAGGGCAGAAGCTCCCTTGAGGCTCTGAGCATGGGGCTTGATATGTCCGATACTCAGACCGCCATCCGCTGCAACGTGGTAACTCTCTCCGAGGAGGAGGAGAACTACGAGGACAGACATATGCTCGACCACAGTGCCGACGAGATCTCGTCCGAGGAGGCAGCCGAGCTTATAAAAGCGGTCGAGGCGGAGCTTGGAACAGACGCCCGTCATTTCTATCCCGGTGTGAGCTATCGCCACTGTCTGCTTTGGGACAACTGCCCCGAGGTGCTCGACTTTGACCGTCCGCACGACATAATCGGAAAGGTCATAAAGGATCACCTTCCCTCAGGTGAGGTCGGAGAGGTATATCTCGATCTTATGAAGCGAAGCTACGACATTCTCGTTGACCATCCCGTCAACGCAGCCCGCCGAGAGAGAGGTCTGAAGCCGGCAAACTCGATCTGGCTCTGGAGCCCTGCGGTAAAGCCCGCTCTTCCCTCCTTTGAGGAAAAGTGGGGCAAGAAGGGATCTGTTATTTCCGCGGTCGACCTTATAAAAGGCATCGCGATCTGTGCGGGAATGGAATCGATCGACGTTGAAGGCGCTACGGGAAATTACAAAACGAACTACACAGGCAAGGCAAACGCCGCCATCGACGCATTCGAGCGCGGACAGGATTTTGTCTACATCCATCTTGAGGCGACCGACGAATGCGGTCACCGCGGAGAGGTCGAAAACAAGGTGCTTGCTATCGAAAAGATCGACTCTCTCGTATTAAAGCCCTGCTTTGAATATCTGAGCGCCTCGGGAGAGCCCTTCAAGATCATGGTACTCCCCGACCATCCGACTCCTCTTGCGATACGCACGCACTCCCCCGATCCCGTCCCCTTCTTTATCTACTCTTCCGAAAACAGACAGAGCGGCGTGGACGTCTTTACCGAGAAAAGCGCAATCGGAACCGGACTTTATATGCACGAGGGACATCATCTTCTCGACGTAATGTTCAGTGACGACCTTTCGGCATTTGACAAATCCGAGGACGACATCTCGGATTCTAAAAAAAAAACTGATCATCAGGGCGTAAGCTCCCTGCTTTTCGACTGGATCGAGGTGGTCGGCGTATCGCTCGTCATTGCGGTCCTTATACTCTCATTCTTCTTCAGAAACTCCCCCGTTTCGGGATGGTCGATGTATCCTACGCTTGAAAACGGCGATATGCTTCTCATAATGAGAACAGCGTACACTCCCGAAAACGGCGATATCGTTATCGTTCAGGAGGCGAACGATCCCTCCGAGCCGCTCGTCAAGCGTGTGATCGCGGTTGGCGGTCAGGTAGTGAAGATCGATTACTCTACCGGTCACGTCTACGTTGACGGCAAGATGCTTGACGAGGACTATATAAACGAGCTTATCCCTCTGGACACTCACCCGGGCGACTACGTACAGCCTGATGAGAACGGGATCTGGTCCGAAAAGGTCCCCGAGGATCACTTTTTCGTGCTCGGAGACAACAGAGGTGCATCTCACGACGGACGCGCGATCGGATTCGTGAAGAGAAATCAGATCATAGGTGAAGCGGTGTTCAGATTCTTCCCCTTAAAGTCGGGAAAATTCGGAGCACTGAACTGACACCCGAAGCAGAAATAAATTCTAAGGAAAGATCATATGCCGGGAACTAACATACAGTGGTTTCCCGGACACATGGCTAAGACTCGAAGGCTCATTACCGAATGTCTGTCACTCGTTGATATCGTAATAGAGATCCTCGATGCGCGAATACCCATGTCGTCCGAAAACCCCGAAATAAACAAAATATGTCAAAGCAAGCCAAGGATCGTCATCCTGAGCAAGTCGTCTCTTGCCGATCCTGTTGCTACTGACAAATGGCGCTCTCACTTTCAAAAGAGAGGCGGATGCATCGTAGCCGACTTTGTAAGCGGAGCGGGAATGAATCAGATAGCGCCCGCAATACGCGAGCTTCTCGCCGAAAAGATAGAAAGAAACGAAAGCAAGGGAATGTCGGGAAAGGCAATACGCGCCATGGTCGTCGGCATACCGAACGTCGGAAAATCATCCTTTATAAACCGATTCTCGGGAACTAAAAAAGCGAAGGTGGAGGACCGTCCGGGTGTGACGGTCGACAAGCAGTGGGTCAAATGTCCGGGAGGAATCGAGCTTCTCGACATGCCGGGCGTGCTCTGGCCCAAGTTTGACGATCAGACGGTGGGAGAAAATCTCGCTATGACGGGTGCGATCAAGGACGCGGTCGTCAACACGGACGAGCTTTCGATAGCTCTCTGCGCAAGGCTCCGTTCCTGCGCCCCCGAGCTTCTCTGCGCGAGATACAAGCTCGGCAGTCCCGACTCGATATCCGATCTTACCGATTTCGAGCTTTTTGAGCTTATCGGGAAAAAGCGAGGCTTTCTTATCTCGGGCGGAGAGATCGATTACGAGCGCACCGCAAATATTCTGCTCGACGAGTACAGAGGCGGCAAGATAGGTCGCATCACTCTCGAGCTTCCCCAGTAAAAAGCATCGGAGGGCGGATATGCCTGATTACAGTTACGAATGTAAATATCAAGACGAGGGATACGCTGTGGTTTGCGGAACCGATGAGGCAGGCCGCGGTCCTCTTGCGGGACCCGTATGTGCCGCGGCGGTGATCCTTCCCGACGGACTTTACATAGAAGGGCTCAACGATTCAAAAAAGCTGACCGAAAAAAAGCGTGAAAAGCTTTTTGACGTGATCTGTGAAAACGCCGTCTCCTACGGCATCGCGTACGCAAGCGTCGAGGAGATAGACACAATGAACATACTGAACGCGTCTCAGCTTGCTATGCGTCGCGCGGTCGCTATGCTCGATCCCAGACCCGATCTCGTCATCGTGGACGGAAATATCGCACGCGACTTCGAAATGAAGGCGGTTCCTCTTATAAAGGGCGACTCGATATCTATGTCGGTAGCCGCCGCCTCTATCCTCGCAAAGGTCAGCCGTGACAGAGTCTGTCTGGAGCTCGACAAGGAATATCCGCAGTACATGCTCGCAAAGCACAAGGGCTACGGAACAAGGCTCCACATGGATCTTATAAAAAAGCACGGTCCTTCTCCGATACACAGAAGGACCTTCCTGAAATTTCTTGACAAGAACGATGTCTGAAATATCTAACAAGGGATCAAACCGCTCGCTCGGGCGCGCGGGAGAGTCGATCGCATGCGACTATCTCGTATCTAAGGGTTACCTTATACTTCGCCGCAACTACACCGTACGCGGCGGTGAGATCGATATCATCGCCACCGACGAGAAATACATTATCTTTGTCGAGGTAAAGACCAGACGGGCGGGATACTCGGTGAAAAAGTACGGGAGAGGCGCTCTGTCGGTAAATTCATCAAAAAAAGAGCATCTTCTTTTTGCGGTAAAAAGCTATCTGCGTGAATTTCCGAGCGACAAAAAGCCGCGGATAGACGTTATAGAGATAACTCTCGAGGATATAAACGATCTTGTTGCGGCAAAAATATCACACTATCCAAACGCCTTCGGTGACCGAAGGTCCGAAAGCTGACATCAAAGCGGAAGCAATTACCGCTATGACTCATAAATCTTACCGAAAGGACTGAAAACCCATGAATTATATAAGTACAAGAGGAAAAAGCGCTCCCGTAAGCGCGGCGCAGGCTATAAAGCAGGGCATCGCACCCGACGGAGGTCTCTATATGCCCGAGACGATCCCGAGCCTCAGCTCCGACGATCTGAAAGAGCTCTGCTCTCTCTCGTATAGCGAAAGAGCCGCAAGAATAATGTCCCTTTTCCTTACCGATTACACCTACGAGGAGCTTCTTGCCGACTGCTCGGTAGCATACGGCGACAACTTTGACGGTTATGCCGCTCCTGTGGTAAGCGTCGGTGAAAGAGCGCGTATTCTCGAGCTCTGGCACGGACCCACCTGCGCCTTCAAGGATATGGCGCTCCAGATAATGCCCCGCCTTCTTTCGAGAGCTCTCGTAAAGACGGGAGAAGAGCGCACTGCTCTCATTCTCGTCGCTACGTCGGGAGACACGGGAAAGGCCGCTCTCGAGGGATACCGCGACGTAGAACGGATCAAGATCTCGGTCTACTATCCCGTAGACGGTGTCAGCCGCGCTCAAAAGCTTCAGATGACTACTCAGGAGGGTGAAAACGTCAACGTCTGCGCTATAAACGGAAACTTTGACGATGCTCAAAACGGAGTCAAGCGCATCTTCGCTGACAGAGAATTCGCCGCCGAGCTTGACAAAAAGGGATATTTCCTCTCAAGCGCGAACTCTATAAACTGGGGCAGACTCGTTCCTCAGACCGTATACTATATATCCGCATGGTGCGATCTCGTAAACAAGGGTGATATCTCCTTTGACGAAAAGATCGACGTCTGCGTTCCTACCGGAAACTTCGGCAACATTCTTGCCGCCTTCATAGCAAAGAAAATGGGACTTCCCGTCGGTCGCTTCATATGCGCGTCCAACTCGAACAACGTTCTCACCGACTTCTTCGCAAACGGAGTTTACGACAGAAACAGAGAATTCCATCTTACCATCTCTCCCTCGATGGACATACTCATCTCGAGCAATCTTGAAAGACTTCTCTTCCTTACCGCGGGATCCGAAAAGACCGCGGCTTACATGAAGTCTCTCATCGATACCGGCAGATACGAGCTCGACAAGGCAGATCACGAAAAGATATCAGAGGAATTTGTCGGATACTACGCAAGCGAGGATGCCTGCCGCAAGGAAATAAAGGACACCTTTGACAAGTACTCGTATCTTATCGATACGCATACCGCGGTCGCCGTATCATGCGCAAATAAGTATCTTGCCGACTACGCGGATGCGGAAAAGAAAACCGTCATCGCGTCTACCGCAAGCCCTTACAAGTTCGCTCCCTCGGTAGCGGGAGCGCTCGGTATTGAAATTCCCGAAACCGACGCCGAGATCTTTGACGCTCTCAGCAAAAAGACCTCGACCGCGATACCCTCTCAGCTTTCCGCCGTACTCACAAAGGAGATCAGATTCAAAAAGGTCATCGATCCCGAAGATATGAAAGCATCCGTGCTCGATTTCATATCCTGAAAGCCCGACTCTGTCTGACGGGGACTGTTCCCCGTCAGACAGTCTTTTAATTACATCAGAACCTTTGGCTCAAAGGTCGCGCACACTGTATCGACTGACGATCTTGCGTACCCGTTTCCCACCTGAACGCTGGGTGCCTTACATCTGCTGATCCCGTCATGCCACTTACAGTTGACCACTCCGCATATTATCGGACGGCTTGTCGATATGCTGTTTTCTGCCGTACTGCTTCTGAGCCATTCTGTTTTATTATCCGCAAAAATTTCGGTCACTACTTTTTCCCTTCACTTTCAGATCCGCTTCACGGACTTTTGTCCGTTTAGCTATTTTTCCCGACGCGCACTTTTTTATACCATTTATCCGAAAGCAGGTTTTGCCTTTATGTCTCTTTTCGTTATAGCGGACACTCATCTTTCTCTGAATAATTCAAAGCCGATGGATATTTTCGGAAGCAGATGGAGCGGGCATGTCGAAAAGCTCCGAATGGCGTGGAGCTCGATCGTCGGCGAAAACGACACTGTCGTTATCGCAGGAGATATATCCTGGGCGATGACTCTTGAAAAGGCAAGGGAGGATCTTGCTTTCATAGATTCCCTTCCCGGAAAAAAGATACTGATACGCGGAAATCACGATTATTGGTGGTCTACGCCGACAAGGATCGGGGATTTTTTTGAAAAAAACGATATCTCTTCCATATCGATACTGCAAAATTCGGCTATAAAATGCGAGGATTTTGTACTTTGCGGCACAAGAGGCTGGTACAGCGACGAGGCGAGCTGCAAGGAGGATGCCGATTTTAAGAAGGTAGCCGCGCGCGAGGCTCTGCGTCTCGACATGTCGATAAACGACGCAAAAAAGAGAAATCTTGAGGGCGAGATCATAGCATTCACGCATTTTCCCATCGTTTTCGGCGATTTCGTCTCAGAAGAAATGCTTTCCGTGCTGAAAAAGCACTCGGTAAAAAGAGCCTTTTTCGGACACATACACGGAAGATATTCTCTCCCGCAAAGACAAATATATTCTTCCACCGAATTTTCTCTCGTTTCCGCAGATTTTCTCGATTTCAGACCTCAAATCATTTTGCCCAAAAATCAGACCTGAATTTTGTTATTTTTTACCGAAAAGCTATTGACAAATCATTGCTTTTAGCGTAAAATAGGTAGGATACAACTGTATATAATATTTTGTATAAATTATCGGAGGTAAAATCAAATGAAACTCAAAAATACGACCACTCCCGAAAAGAACGTCGCAGTAATCGAGTTCACTATCGACAAGGAGACCTTTGATGCAGAGGTCACCAAGGTCTTTGAAAAGAAGAGAGGAGATATCACCATCTCCGGATTCAGAAAGGGCAAGGCTCCCCGTCAGCTCATCGAAAAGATGTACGGCGTAGGAGTATTCTACGATGACGCTCTTTCCGCTCTCGTTCCCGCAGCATACGGCGAGGCTCTCAAGGAATCGGGCGTCAACGCAGTAAGCGCTCCCGAATATGACATCAAGTCCATCGACGACGAGGGAGTTACCGTTACCGCAAAGGTATTCACAAAGCCCGAGATCACTCTTGAGGGATACAAGGGTCTTGAGCTCACCAGAAAGCTTGCTCCCGTTACCGACGAGGAGCTTGAGGCTTCCCTTAAGGCTGAGCTTGAAAAGAACGCAAAGGTTTCCGACGTTGAAGACCGTGCGGTCAAAAACGGCGATACCGTTATAATCAACTATAGGGGCACTCTCGACGGAGTCGCATTTGAGGGCGGCACCGCTGAAAGCCAGAGCCTCAAGCTCGGCTCGGGTCAGTTCATTCCCGGATTTGAGGAGCAGGTAGAGGGTCACAACATCGGCGAAAGCTTTGACATCGACGTTACCTTCCCCGAGGATTACGGCGCAGCCGACCTCGCAGGAAAGGCAGTAGTATTCCACATCGACCTTCTCTCCGCCAAGGAGACCATCCTCCCCGATGCTGACGATGAGTTCGCAAAGGACGTTTCCGAGTTCGATACCATCGACGAGTACAAGGCTGATCTCAAGGCTAAGCTTGAAAAGAATCACGAGGATGCCGCTATGAGAGAGGTAAACGACAAGATGGCTACCGCTCTCGCAGAGCTCGTTACCGACGAGATCCCCGAGGCTATGTTCGACAACGAGGCTGAGAATCTCGTTCGTGACTACGATGCACGTCTCCGTTCCATGGGAATGAAGCTTGACGATTATCTCAAGTACACCGGCGCTACTCTTGACAGTCTCAGAGAAGAGATGCGTCCCCGCGCTATCTCCCAGGTAAAGACCCGTCTCGCTCTCGAAAAGGTCGCTGAGCTTGAGAAGATCGACGTTACCGACGAAGAGGTAGACGCAGAATTCCAGAAGATCGCAGACAGCTATCAGATGGAGGTCGCTCAGGTCAAGATGTACATCCTTGCAGAGGATCTTAAGAAGGATCTCTGCGTACAGAAGGCCGCTGATTTCGTAAGAGACAACGCAGTTATCACCGACGCTGAATAACTTCGGATTTTACGGAATATAATAGATTATTACGCAAACACATCTAAATTCAGGAGGTAAGCAAATGCCACTTGTTCCAACCGTTATCGAACAGACAGGCAGAGGAGAGCGCGCGTACGACATATTCTCCCGTCTGTTAAACGACCGTATCATTTTCCTGTCCGACGAGGTAAACGATGCTACCGCATCGCTCGTTATCGCTCAGCTCCTTCTGCTTGAGGCGCAGGATCCCGACAAGGACATCAGTCTGTATATCAACAGTCCCGGCGGATCTGTTTCCGCAGGTCTTGCTATCTATGATACGATGAATTTCATAAAGTGCGACGTTTCCACTATCTGCGTGGGAATGGCGGCAAGTATGGGAGCTTTCTTGCTTTCGAGCGGCGCAAAGGGCAAGAGATTTGCTCTTCCGAACAGCGAGATCATGATCCATCAGCCTCTCGGCGGAATGCAGGGTCAGGCAAGCGACATAAAGATCCACGCAGATCACATATTAAACACCCGTGCAAAGCTCAACCGTATCCTTGCGGAGAATTCGGGCAAGGACATTGAGATAATCGAGCGTGACACCGAGCGCGACAATTTCATGTCGGCTCAGCAGGCTGCCGATTACGGACTTATCGACCGCGTGATCGAAAAGAGAATATAACCAAAAAAAGCCGTATCTCCCGTACTGATACGGCTTTTCTCTCCCGTATTACCTTATATTAAGAAAGGAATAATCCTTAACATGCCAAACAACATTCCTCCGAGAGACGAAAACAAGCATCGCTGCTCATTCTGCGGCAGAGTTGAAAGCGATGAGCTTCTTTTTATAACATCTCCCATAGCAAACGCATTTATCTGCTCAGACTGCATCGACACCTGCGCCGACATAATCGACGAGCAGCGCGAGGAAGAAATCTCCCTTGATATCGGAGAACTTTCTCTCGATACCCTTCCCAAGCCTATGGATATCAAAAGCATGCTCGACACCTACGTTATAGGTCAGGATGCTGCAAAGAAGGCTCTTTCGGTCGCGGTATACAATCATTACAAGAGGATACTGACAAACGAGAAAACCGCCGGCAAAAAGAAAAAGCGTTCAAAAAAGGCAAATAACATTCCCGACGAGGAAAAGATCGAGATACAGAAGAGCAACGTGCTTCTTCTCGGTCCCACCGGAGTCGGAAAGACCTTCCTTGCTCAGAATCTCGCACGTTCCCTTAACGTTCCGTTCGCGATTGCTGACGCTACCACGCTTACCGAGGCGGGAGACGTAGGTGAAGACGTCGAAAACATCCTTTTAAAGCTCATTCAGGCAGCAGATTACAACATCGAGCTTGCCGAAAAAGGAATAATCTATATTGACGAGATCGACAAGATCTCAAGGCGCAGTGAGAACCGTTCCATAACCCGTGACGTATCGGGCGAGGGCGTTCAGCAGGCGCTTCTCAAGATCCTTGAGGGAACCGTTTCAAACGTTCCTCCGCAGGGCGGAAGAAAGCATCCCAATCAGGATTTCATACAGATCGACACCTCTAACATTCTCTTTATCTGCGGCGGCGCATTCGACGGCATTCAGGAGATAATCGAAAAGCGAAGAGGAAATCAGGTCATCGGATTTAACAGTGAGATAATGAAAAAGAGCGAAAAGGGAGAGGCAAACATCCTTCGCGACGTGACCTCTCATGACGTCGTTAAATACGGACTCATTCCCGAGCTTGTCGGACGTCTTCCGGTCATCGTCAGCCTCGACAGTCTTGATATCGATATGCTCTCACGCATACTCACCGAGCCCAAAAACTCGCTCACAAAGCAGTACACCGCGCTTCTCGGCATGGACAACGTCGAGCTCGTTTTCGAAGAGGGCGCGATACGTGCCATTGCATCCCGCGCCATAGAAAGAAACACAGGTGCCCGCGGTCTGCGCTCCATACTCGAGGAAATAATGCTCGACATTATGTACGAGGTACCCTCAAGCGATGACATCGAGCGTGTTACGATAACCGAGAAAACGCTTACGGAGAACGCTTCTCCCATAATAACGAAAAAGAGTGCGTCCTAAGAGGGCGTTAAAGCAAAGGATGGTTAAAATGCTTCTTGATCCCCACATTCACACAAAAGGAATAAGCCACTGCAGTCAGTGCTACGCTGATCAGCTTATCGATATCTGCGTCCGCGACGGAATAGATGCTATCGTTCTTACAAACCACTACAGACACTCGTATTATCAGAGCGATGACAAATTTCCCGAGTGGCGTCAGAAATACGTTGACGAATACAGAATCACCAAAAAAGAGGGTGAAAAACGCGGCGTAAAGGTCTTTTTCGGTCTTGAGGTCACTCTTGACGAGACTCCGCGCATAGATTACGTCATTTACGGGCTCACCGACACGCATATCGAAAAGGAAATGTCCCTTGCGACCCTTACTCAAAAGGAGCTTTTTGAGTACTGCGTAGCTCACAACGCTCTTCTCTATCAGGCGCATCCGTACAGAAACGGCACCGAGCCGCAGGATCCGAGATATATGCACGGCATTGAGGTCAATTGCCATCCCGTATATAATCACAACGACAAGGAAAAAATAATCACGTTCGCAAACGAGCACGGTCTTAAGCTATCTTGCGGATCCGATTATCACGGCGACACATACAAGCCTCACTGCGGAATATACGTTCCCGACAGTATAAGCGATACCGTAGAGCTTGCCGAGTTTCTCCGCCGTCCCGAGCAATGTGAGCTTGAGATCCACGACATTATCGAAAATTGGCGCTCCAAGCACAGACCGGGCGACATACTTACAAAATAACACAAAACGGGCGAATCGGTTAGCGTGAGCCCCATAACGAAGTTTTAACAAAAAGCACTTATGATAACGAATAAATCGTTTGTCATAAGTGCTTTTGCGTTGCTTCAGACAATTTTCTCCAGATAGTAATGAATTGACGCTTTGCGTCATGAATTGAATTGCTATGCTTTATCATGCCGAAGGCAATTCATGAACGAAGTTCAATTCACGGCGCAAGCCAATTCATGCCATTTAGGGCAATTCATTATGGGCACGCTCGAATAACTTATGTTAATCCTTCGTTATCGCGCGTGCCCATTAAGATCCGCCCGTTTTTTTTCGATATTGACAAAATATTACGAAAAGCAAGAAATAAAACGTCATCTTGTGTTATTTCTATTGACTTTTTACTCCGTAGGGAGTATAATGTAAGAAGCAGAGATGCTATTATATTTTTTGAAAGGTCGTGTAACAATGAAAAAAACTTTTAATCTTCGTTCGCTGCTGTCTATTTTCCTTGTACTTGCTATGATGCTCACTCTTCTTTGCTCCTGCTCCGGCAAGGACGACAAGAAGGATGACAATAGCGACAAGTCTAAGGACGAAGGCGCAAGCAGCCTTATTTGCGCGCTTCTTGGCGGTACGAGATCGGCACAGATCGATTTCTCGTTTGACGTACTCGTAGACGAGGGCGGTGCATGGGGAGCCTATGCCGATATCGACGCTGACGCTTCCCTTATCTTCTCCATAAACACCAAGGGTGGCGTCGATGCCAAGATCGATATGAAGGGTGAGGGTGTCATGCAGAAGGGCATGCCCAAGACCAAGATAGACGCAACAGTGCTCTATCTCGTTGACGGCAAGCTCTATACATACGACACCGATATGAAGGCTTATATGGTCTCAGAGGCGGTCTCCGCAGATGACATTAAGGCGTTTGAAAAGACCCTTATGTCCGCTCTTAAGGAGAACCTTGACGGTGTTGACGTCGAAGAGCTTCGCAAGGAGCTTACGTCCATCATGGCATCTGCTTTCGACATCAAGCTAAACGGCGCTTCTCTCGATATCGATATAATGCCTACTTACAACGCTATCGCATCCTATTTCCTTGATCTTGATCTCAGAAACGATTCTCTCGGAGATATCGTAGACGATATCATCGCACTTCTCGGTGCGGAGGGTTCTTACAAGGACGGTCTTGAAGGCGCAGAGTCGATACTCGGACTTACCGTAGACGAGCTTATCGATACCATTGATGCTCTTCTGGTAGAGGAAGCCGGAATGTCCCTTAGCGATCTCTATGAGGCGATCGTAACTAACAAGGATCTTCTTGACGCTGTAAACTCGCTTCCCGCAGAGGCAGGCGATCTCGCAAATATGTTCAAGGAGCTCGGCAATGTATCCTTTGACGAGCTTATAGATTCCTTCGAGATCAGAGGCGACACTCTCTACGATCTCATGGTATCCGCCTCCGAGGCCGACGAGATTCCTTCGCTTGAGGACTTCATAAACGGTCTCGACGAGTTCCTTTCTATGCCTCTTTCCGAGCTTGAGAGCGTTATCGGTGCAACTCCCTTCAGCGACGCGCAGGATTTCTTTGAAAGCTTCGGTCTCACCGAGCTTGATTTCTCGCTCGATCTCAAGGTAAACAGCTCGTTTAAGTTTGAGAGCTTCACGTTTGAAGGAAACTTCGTATGCGAATATGAAGATGCAAAGTACGATATGCACATAAAGTGCTCTATCTCCAAGCTTTCCAAGGATCCCGTAAAGATCACAGTTCCTAAGGACATAAAGACCTTCGATATGGAAGATCTTCTCGGAGAATTTTAACAATTAACGACAAAAAGCACCTTCCACACGGAAGGTGCTTTTTTTACTGCTTTGTTGTCAAAATGAGGATAAAAGGCATACTATATATTGATATTTCAAAAGGAGCTTCCTTAAATGCCTAACAAAAATTCAAATTCCTCATCAAAAAAATTCAGCGTGCGTACAGTCACGGGAGAAGAAAACGCATATTTTGCCGCGCGAAACTGTGCCTGCGGCTTTGTCAGCGATTTTGACAGCGTATTCTCAGAATGCAAAAGGATCATTATCTTAAAGGGCGGTCCCGGTACGGGCAAATCCACGCTTATGCGATCGTTCGTTTCCGAAGCCAAGAACCGAAATCTGCCATGCGAATGCTTTTACTGCTCCTCCGACACCGCCTCGCTCGACGGAGTGATCATCGGAAATTGCGAGCTCGCCGTTATTGACGGAACGTCTCCGCATGCGGTAGATCCGAAATTCCCCGGTGTACGCGAGGAGATAGTAAATCTCGGGCAATTCTGGAGCAGATCTCATCTCAGATCACACGAAAGCGAGATCGAACATTACGTCAGCTTAAAATCAGAGCTTTACAAAAGAGTTTATCGTCTTATGGAGGTATCAAGCAAGGCATATAGCCTTTGCAGATCGATAGTTTTATCCCACTGCGACATAGCCAAAATGGAAGGCTCGGTGGATCGAATATCGAGATCATTCAAAAGCGATGGCGGTGTAATCAGAAAAAGAGGGATCTCGGCGCTCGGGGTTCACGGATACGTGTGCTTTGACACGTATGAAAGAAACGCAGAGGAAATATACTCCATACGCGACAAGTACGGGATATCCTGCGTATTTTTAAAGTCGCTTATGAATAAGATCGGGCAGATCGGCGCGTCTGCAGACATATCGCTCTCCCCCGTTTCATGCGAGATCGACGCAATATTTATTAAAACGGGAGCATGTGCCTTTCTTACGCAGTCGAACAGCGCGGATAAATATATAAATCTCGAAAGATTCGTAAAAAAAAGCATCTCGCAGGACAGATCCGACATAAAAAAGCTTTCTGCCATTTCCTATGATGCTCTCGAGCTTGCAAAAGAAAAGCTCTCCGAGATCGGAGAGCTTCATATAGCGCTTGAAGATATATATATTGACGCTATGGATTTCAGAGCGCTTGGTGAACAGACAAAGCGTCTTCTTGTTTCCGTATTTAAAAATTACTCGGTATAAAAGGGTCGGGTCTTGCAAGCAAAGACATTCTTTTTTAGAAGCGTATCGAGCGCGGCGGAGGCTGAGGCGTCGTCTTCGAATATTCCGAAGACCGCGCTTCCGCTTCCGCTCATAAGCGCACCCGCGGCTCCGCAGGAATAAAGCGTTTTTTTAATTTCGCAAATCTCGGGCAGCTTAGGAAAGATCACTTCCTCAAAGCGGTTGAACATAATGCCCGCAAAGGACAGATCGTTTTTCTCAAAGGCCTTTATGATATCATCCGAATCTCTTCTGACGTAATTTCCAAGAGCGTCGAAATCGGCATATGCCTGCGCAGTGCTTACGCTTCCGCTTCCCTTTGCGATCACTATGCTCGTGTTTTTCGGGATCTTAGCGCACGGGGTAAGTATCTCGCCAACTCCCTCGGCGCGGCATATTCCCATATTTACACAGAACGGAACATCCGCACCGACCGAAAGAGCAACGTCATCAAGTCTTTTTTTATCATTGAAGCCAAAGTATTCATCAAGGGCACGTAAAACTCCCGCGGCATCGGCGCTTCCGCCGCCGAGTCCTGCCTGCGTCGGGATCTTCTTGTCTATCAGGATCGTTGCTTCGTAATCTCTTATATCAAAGGCCTCAAAGTATTTCTTAGCCGCTTTTACGGCAATATTGCGCTCATCTGTCGGTATATCCGCATTTTTTTCTCCCATCAAAACGGAGATGCCTTCATTTCCCTTTTCAATATTTAGCGTGATAACGTCTGCAAGATCGACCGTCTGCATGACAGAATCAAGGGTATGATATCCGTCCGATTTTCTTTTTTCGTGTATTTCGAGAAACAGATTTATTTTTGCCGGGCATATCACAGTTTTTACCATATAAATTCTCCTTATTTCAGGTGAAAAATCTTGCAAATACAAGAAGAGGATTTTTCTTGACCTTAACAGCATCCTTAGGACATAGCTCCTGACAGCAAAAGCATTTTATGCAGTCCTTTTTCTTGACATACGCTCTTTTATTCTTCATAACGATGGTTTTCGCAGGGCACGAGCGTTTACATTCACCGCATCCGATACATTTTTCCTTATCTATGACAGGACGTGGTCTGAGGCTTTCCATAAGCCTTCCTCCAAAGAGCTTAGACAGAACGGTGATCCCGCTATGCGCCTTATCAGAGCTGTCGGGAAGCTTGAAATTTTCACAGACAAGCTCCGAGGGAGACACTCCCACAAGCTCTATATCGGGAAGAAATCCGCGCTTTTTCGCCTCCTCGCAAACCGAGACTCTGCCCTTCATGGAAATTATCTCCGAGCAGACCTCGTCAAGTGCGAACGGGTCTCTTGACGCCCCTATAAATCCGAGCTTTTTCGGGCTTCCGTTTGTAGGACCGTTTCCCTCCATCGCGATCACAGAATCTATAACGTTCACAACGGGCGAAAGCGTGCATACCGTCCTGCAAAGATCGCAGATCATTGCGGAAAAATCGGTAAGATTCGGATAAAGTGCGTGCATTTCGAGCTTTTCCGTGCCCGGGATGACACCGAAAAAGTTTTTGACTGCACCGCTCATTCCCGTAAGATTATGTGTCTTCAGCTTACACACGTTTATAACGACATCGGCGTTTATTATCGGATCTATGATATTGAACGTACGGTTCTTATCCGCACCCCTTGACGGTACTCTGCTCGCCCCAAGATCGAAGTTAAGCAGAGCTCCCGACGCCTCTGCGACGTCGGACATACGTCCGACCTTATACGATGCGCTTATCGATGACTCGGTATAAGCTCCCGCCGGACTTTCCGCAATAGTTACCGACTCAGCCCCCATAGAAAAGCAGAGCCTCGCGACCGCCTCTACGATCGCGGGGTTGGTCGTTCCCGCCGATTCTATATCCATTTTTCTGACAAGATTCGGCTTTATTACTACCCTTTTGCCCTTTACCTCATCGCCTGAAAATCCTATCTCGTCAAAAAGCGCTTTTACGCAGGGTGCGACCTCTTCGGGTGAGTAATTTTCGCATCTGCGAAGCGAGACCCTTGCAGGCATCGCCGCCCCGTTTTCGTTATTCATATAAGTGTCGCCCTCCTTTGCAAATTCATAAAAGTAAACATTTTTTATATTTTTTGTCGATCGTATTGAAATATCGGTCGGTGTGCGGTATAATTAATCAAGTTAATTTGTGAAAGGAAACCGTATACCGTTAAAATGAAGATATCGTTCAACAATAAAAAGTACAACACGATAGCCTTTTATTCGGCAACTATCATACTTTTTGCCATCCTTTGCTGGAACTTCATAATCGTCCATCCGGTCGGTCTGAGCTCGCTTTGGGACGGAATAGCGCAGATAGTCAAGACTCTCTTCTATGCTCTGATAGTAGCCTACATTCTCGCCCCGCTTATGGACTTTTTCAATCACAGGGCGCTTGGGTTCATACAGAAGAAGCGTAAAGAGTCGGTAGTGAGAAAGCTTATTGCCCTCTTTCTCACGGTCATAGTTTTTCTTGCGATAATAACAGTCTTCGTATGGTTTGTTACTCCGCAGATCATAAAAAACATAAACAGTCTCGGAGGCACTCTCAAGGGATATTACAATTCGGCAGACTCATTTATACGGGATCTCAGGCAGAACTCCGCTCTGTTTGACCGCATATACACAACCGTGCTGCAGAGCGAAGGAAATCTCGGAGACCTTCTTACTAAAGGGCTTTCCTCGATGCTCTCTCTCGTATCGGATGCATCCTCGTTTATTATAGCATTCATATCCTCTTTTGTCAACGAGGTAAAGACCATTTTTATGGGCATGTTCCTCGCGGTATATTTTCTCTATTACAAGGAGATGCTCATTTCGCAGATCTCCCGATTCGGAAAAGCATTCCTTCGTCCGAGGACAAGAGATTTTGCCGCGCACATCATAGAGGACATCGACGTAAAATTTGCCAAATTCCTGCGCGGAAAGGCATTCGACTCGCTCCTTATCGGCGTGATACTCTACATCATCTACAAGATCATCGGAATAAATTACGCCGAGATCCTCGCACTTGTCGGCGGAGTTATGAATATGATCCCCGTATTCGGACCGCTCATTTCGGGCTTCATTTGCGGATTCATTCTTCTGCTCACGGCGCCTCATCAGATCCTTCCCTATCTTATCGTGGTCATAGTCGTTGCCCTTATCGACTCTAACTTCATTGAGCCCAAGCTACTCGGCGATTCGCTCGGTCTGAAACCTGTATGGATCACGATAGCAATTATGGTAATGAGCTCTCTGTTCGGATTCTTCGGAATGTTCTTCGGAGTTCCGATCTTCGCCGTCATATATACTCTCATCAAGGAAACGGTAGACAACAGAGTTGCACAGCGCGAGGCAAGAGAAGCACATGAAGCGGCGCTTCACGCCGATCATACCTCGGATAAAGATCCTCAGCCACCGCAGGAAAATATCGAAAGCAACGACGAAGGCACTGAAGAAAAAAACTGATAGCCAAATAAAAATGCAGCCTCAGGAAATTTCCTGAGGCTGCTGATCTTTTATTCCTCGTCTATTCTCTTGTAGAGCATCTCTATCTCGCCGAGAGTAAAGGTCTCGGGCATCTTGACAGGCTTCCACTCGGGGGTGATAGCGAACATTCTTGCAAGGATCTCGGTTCCCTGAGGAATGATCGGGTTAAAGAGATTTGCCATATTGGCCATAAGGTAGATGCAGTTTGCGGTAATGTTTCCGAAGAGCTCGGGATCCTCCTTGGCGGCTACCCAAGGCTTTGCGTCATCGTAGTACTTGTTTGCGTACTGGATAACGGTAACTATCTCCTCTGCCGCACTGCGAAGCTCGCCCGCGTCGATCTTGCTTCCGATCGACTCGTAAAGTCCTTCGACGTACGCCTTGATCTCGGGATCGACCTTACCTGCGGGAACGACGCCGTCAAACTTCTTCTTGATGAAGGAAAGGTTACGGTTGACGAAGTTTCCAAATCCTCCGACAAGGAATTTATTGTAGGTCTGGATCATCTCGGGAATCGCAAAGTTTGCGTCTCTGCGCTCGGGGTTAAAGAGTATCGTATAGAATCTGACCGCATCTGCGGGATATTTTTCGGCAAGCGAGTGAACAGATATAATATTGCCCTTCGACTTGGACATCTTTTCATCGTTCATATTCATATATTCGCTCGAAACGATGTGAGTAGGCAGACAGATCTCGTCACTTATCGCCGCAAGAAGCGCGGGGAAAATGACAGTATGGAAGGGGATATTATCCTTGCCGTGGATAAAGTACGCGTGGATGTCGCCCTCCTTTGAGATGAACTTATCGTAATCAAGACCTCTCTCCTCACAGACCGCCTTACATGTGGTACAGTATCCGAGAACTGCCTCAAGCCAAACGTAAATCCTCTTATCCTCATATCCCTCGAAGGGAACCTCGATACCCCAGCTGAGATCACGGGTCGCGACTCTGTCGGGGAATCCCTGAGTTATATACTTCTTGGTCTCGTTGACCGCGTTCCATCTCCAGTTCTCCTCGTTCTCTTTTGCAAACTCGGAAATCTTGTCCTGAAATGCGGAAAGCTTAAATACGAGGTGCTTATTTTGGCGGATAACGGTAGCATTTCCGCAGGTACGGCAACGCTTGTTCGTAAGCTCCTTGGCATCGAAGGTAGCGGTACAGTGCTCACACTGATCGCCTCTGGTCATCTTATGGCAGGAGGGACATTCTCCCTCAAGCTCACGGTCGGCAAGGAACTGTCCGCAGGTCTCGCAGTAGTCTTGATCCTCAAGCTGCTCGAAAAGGTAGCCGTTCTCGCGTATCTTCTTAAATATCTCCTGTACCTCGTGCTTATGATAATCGGTAAAGGTAGCGGTATATTTATCATACGTAAAGAGCATATCGTTAAAATCACGGGTAAATTCCTCGTGATAGTGCTCTGCGATTGATTCGGGAGTGCATTTTTCCCTCTTTGCTCGCTCTGTTATGGGCGTACCGTGGCTATCGGTTCCCGAGACGTAGATAACGTCATATCCGGCAAGACGTCCGTAGCGGGCGATAACGTCACCCGGAAGAAGTGCCGCAAGATGTCCGACGTGGAGCGAATTATTTGCATACGGCCACGCGCCGCCTATCCAATATCTTCTTTTATTTTCCATATCCAAAAGCCTGACCTTTCCTTGATTTTTTTATTTTATATACTTTTCTCCGATTTTGGAGAGAGCCTTACTTATAGCCGCACCGACTATGAGGCAGACCGCAAGCTCGACTATAGCGTTTACCGTAACGAGAGCAGTAACGATTCCGAATGCGTTTGACACATTCATAAGTCCGAGCACCTTTGCGTTATATCCGAAGCAAAGAACGAAGGTCGGAACGAAGAAAAGCGTGTTGAATACCGCAGACGATGCCGAAGCAATAACGTAGGAGATGAGCTTCGAGCTCTTATGAAGAACCTTAAATACCAGACCGGTACAAAATCCCGCAAGTATTCTTGTAGGAATGCAGAAAAGCACTGTCAGGAAGGGATTTACGTTAAGACAAAGTGCTCCTACCGGATCAAGTGCGAAAACGCACTGCAAAAAGCTCGTAAGTCCGAACAAAAATCCGAAAAACGCTCCGTATACGGGTCCCAAAAGTATCGCGCCGATAGCGACCGGGATCATAAGCAGGGTTATACTGAACGGTCCTATCTTAGGATATCCCAGCGGCGTAAACGCCATTATTATGATAAGCGCGGTAATGACCGACGCAAGCACGAGCTTATAGGTCTTATCCTTATGTGTTTGTTTTTGATTAGCCATTTTGATTTCCTTTCGTTTTCTTTTCCGTATCTTTCATATTTCGCTCAAATATGCGAGATCTTTCAAGTGTGATGATCAGAGGCAGACCGAGTCCGTAGCAGGCGCATATCTGCCCAAGCCCGACTGTAAGTGCCATAAACCAAAGTGCATCTCCGAAGCCGTAACCGTATTTTAAAACGAGCGGAACGACGAGTGCATTGAGTATCACCGCGGGAAGCGGAACGAGACACTTTAATCTGCGCAGTGCATAGGCAAGAATTGCCGCCAGAAGAGTTGCAAGCGAGCCGAACACGATATCCGCCCATATCATACCTGAAACGAAGCAGTTAGATATTATACATCCGACAAAGAGTCCCGGAATCGCCGCTGCCGTAAAATACGGAAGGATGCAGAGTGCCTCCGCGATACGCACCTGCACCGGTCCCGCCGATATAGGTGCGAAAACAAACGACAGCACCGAATAAAGCGCGGCGATCAGTGCCGCATAGACGACGAAGGTGACTCTTTTTCTGTTTTTTGACATATTCTTTTTTCTCCTTAGTTTTGTTTTAAGTGAGGATGGTTACGAACTCACTGATATACACTGCCGTATATTCTCGGTATTCTGTTATTTTACCACTAAACCGAAGAAATTTCAAGTCTTTTTTTGAATATACTTTCTTTTTCCGAAAAAATCTGCTATTTCACGAAAAGTATAACACCCAAGAAGTCTGAGCAATATAGAATACACAAAAACACCGAGAGTTATATGAAGTGTCAGCGAAAGTGCTCCGATCGCTCTCGGCATTCCGAAAAGAGTCAGAAGGGCACGGCTTACGAAAACCGAGGCACTTATCGATATCATCGGGAGAGCTATCCATTTAACAATACGTATTCTCGGAGAGGTAAGCTTCATAAGTCTCGATATACTGAGCGCGGTATTTACGATCTCGCAAAAGATTATTTCTATGACGTATCCGAGCATTCCGATCTTAGGGACGAGCAAAAACACGATCCCCACGCTCATAAGCGAATCGAAAAGATTGACCTTCATTGTATAAAGCTGCTCGTTCAGCCCCTTAAGTATACTGTCGACTGCGGTATCTATAAACATTATCGGCATTACGGGTGCGAGCATTCCGATATATATCCCCGCGCCCCCGTCCGAATATATGATATTCCCTATCTCGCCGCAGTAGCATGCGACTATTCCGGCACCTCCTATTCCGAAGGCGAGAACGAATCTGCATACCGTTTCGCTTATCCTGTTTATTCCGACAGTATCGCCCGCCGCTCTTTTTTCGGCTATTTCGGGTACTATAAGCGAGCAAAACGGAGTCAAAAACGCGTATGGGAACAGTATAGTCGGAAGCGCCTTGGCCTGCATCACTCCGTATGCGGACACCGCCTTTGACTGCGAAAGTCCGTTTTTTCGAAGTCCTTTTGTTATCAGAAGATGCTCTACTGTTACAAGCGCCGATCTGAAATAGGAGGTAAATGCGGTCGGAAGCGCTATCGAAAGCATCTTCCTTTTAAGATCCTCACTTTCCTTTCCCTTATACCCGCGGTAATTTTTTCGCATATCGACAAAATAAAAGACAAGAAGCCACAGAAAGGCTATGATCTCGGATGCAAGAAAGACAAGGACTACCCTCACGCACGCAGATCCGACAGTTTTCGGAGAGAAAACGGAGAGTGCAAGCACCGAAAGCGCCACCTTAAATATCTGCTGAAGTATCTGCGACCACGCATTTTTGGACACTCGCCTCACCGCGGTAAAATATCCGCCGAGCTCGGAGGAAAGCGCCACAAACGGAAGGGTCAGTGCAAGGAGTCGGACCGAGCCGAGAGTCCTCATATCACCGAGCATATAACGCGATATCGGATACGACAGTGCCATCAGCACCGCCGCCGAGCCGAATCCGAAAAAGAGCGCGTAGGCTGTCGCTTTTTTCATTGCGTGTCCAATATCGCAGAGCCTTGCGCTACCGCTTGCATCAGCGACCATTCTCGTAACCGTAAGATTTATAGCGCTCGTGGCAAACGTGGTCGCAAGTCCGTAGACGCTTAGGGTAAGGGTGAAAAGTCCGAGTCCCTCCGTCCCGAGCTTATCCGAAAGATAGACGTTAAAATAAACGCCCATAACTCGCATAAGAAGAGCCGTTATGCTGAGTATGAGCGTATTTTTTATAAATATTTCAGATCTTCGCAAGTTTATCACCGTTCTTTGCCCGATAGTTTTTACACTTAAATACTATGAGACAGCACCTGTGAATATGACTTTCGAGGATCAGGGATTATAAAGACCGGTCGTTCGTTTTTTTATTTTTTCGCCCGAGAGAAAGGCGTCAAGCACGCTCTCGCACTCCGCTCTTGTCTCGGTGGTAAATGAAAGAAGCGCGAAATCGGTCGATATCCTTTTATCTCCGAGATAGTGCGGAACACTGTTTAAAAGCTCGCTGTATATCCTTTTGTGGCACAAGACTCTGAATTTTATACCGTATCTGTCAACTATCTCACCCTTTTCTGCGCAGGCATCGCATCCGATAGCGGCACGCACGGGACATGAACGGAAAAGCATAAGAGGAAGATATCCGTATGCGAAAAGTCCGGTCTTCACCTCGCCTTTGATATTTGATGCGTCCTTTTGCGATATCTCGGGGGACAAAACGGCCGCAGAAACTCCCATTTTTCGGTATTCGTCAAGCGAATCGGAGTTTACGATATTGAGACCGAAGCCGCCGATGACCTCAAAGCCCTTTTCTCTTGCGTACGCGACCGAGCCGATATTGTCGCAAAGAAGTCTGTTTATTCCCATCTCCTTAAGCTTATCGATTTTGGAGTCAAGCAGGGAAAAATCGTAAACCAGCGACGGTATCTCGCACGCGAGGTTTGATCTGTCCGGGATATCCGCTTCCCTTCTTATCACTTCGTCGATCGGAAGTATTACCTTATCTGCTTTGCAGGCAATCGCGGATATTTGATCGAAACAAAGCGCTTTCAGGTATATTTCGGTATGATCCGCTGCTTTTTTGGTGTATTTATCCGCTTTTATTAAAGAAGATCCGTGCTTTACGCTTTTCGCCCTGAGCTCGTAAAGCTTTCCGACGGCTTCCCTGCGAAGAGAATTTATCACTGACGGAGGAAGTGAGAGCCGCTCGGGATTTTCCAGCCTGACGTCGCCCGAAACAAACGGCGTTCCTCCGAGCTTTGACAGGTGCTCCCTTACGTATCCGATCTCCATGGCACGATCCGAGCCTGCTTCAAATTCTACCGACGACTCCGCAAAAAAACATCCGTCGGAAAGGAGAAGGCTGCTTTTGCTTTTACCTACGGTAAGAATTGCGCTGACCGTTACTCTTTGTCTTTCCCTGCGGTAAAGCTCGGACGCCCTTGAGAACTGATCCTTTGATGCCTCGACGTCCTCCTTTGTCCGAACTCCGAACATATCGCGGTCGCGCCTTGCCTTCAGATAGCCGTCGGTAAATCCGCTTCGGGAGAAGATATCGCGAAGAAATCCGATGTCCGCATTTTTTCCATCACGCGCCTCAACGCAGGCGTTTACCGCCGATGCGACGTATTCGGGACGCTTCATCCTTCCCTCGATCTTTACAGAGCAAACTCCCGCATCGGAAAGCTCCCTTATCATCTGAACGTGAGACATATCCTTAAGTGAAAGGCAGCTCTTCATTCTTCCGCACGAAAAATCGAGTCGGCAGGGCTGAGCGCATCGACCTCTGTTACCGCTTCGTCCGCCGAGCATAGCCGAAAGCTCGCACCTTCCCGAAGCACTCATACATAGCGCACCGTGAACGAACGCCTCAAGCTCGAGCTCGGGCGGTGTGTTTTTCCGTATATCACGGATCTCCTCAAGAGAAAGCTCTCTTGCGAGGACCACTCTCGAAAAACCGAGACGGTACGCCTCTCTCGCACCCTCTGCGTTATGTATCGCCATCTGCGTGGACGCGTGAAGCTCGATATCGGAACAGGCTCTTTTTACGTATTTCATGACCGCAAGATCCTGAACGATCACCGCGTCGGCACCCGAGGCGCAGATAGTCTCTATCTGATCGAAAAGCTCGCTGTATTCGCTCTCGTATATGATAGTATTGAGCGTGACGTGAAGCTTTACTCCGTAGGCGTGGCAGTATTCGACTGCCTCCTTCAGCTCCTCGGGAGTGAAATTCGCCGCACTCGCGCGAGCGCTGAATTTTTTCAGTCCGACGTATACGGCATCCGCTCCGCTTCTCACGGCGGCTATAAGCTGCGGCATCCCTCCTGCGGGAGCGAGTATCTCAAGTTCTTTCATCTTAAAATTCCTTTATCTGACGGGATATATTGATTATAGCAGATTTTTTCATTTCTTTCAAGTGGTAGACACTCTTTTATATTGACAAAGATCTTCCCGCATGATATAATTGGTCTAAAGGATACGGGTCACTTGAGAATATCGACTTTAATGACCTTGAAATTGATGTTTGTAAAAGCACAACGTGCCCGTACAGGGCTAACTTTGTGCTTTTTTGTTTTTGAAAAGCCTCTGATTTATGAACTTTTTGTAAACAGTGATTTTTTTTGATTTTCAGCGATTTTTTTGCTTGTAAAAGGTGTCTTTATTGGTAGGAGATGATACCGATGAACAGATGATACTTTTCACACGTCAACAAGCAAGATCAAAAGCATTTATGGAAAGGACAAGGAAAATGAAAAAAATTATAGCCCTTATGCTCATAACAGCACTGCTATCATCTTTATTTATTGGATGTACGAATAACGGGCAAGAAAAAGAATACACGACTGCAATAATAGGATATTCCGGCTATTATATATCGGGTCTGAAAAAAGAATACGAAATACGTGATTATGAAGGCTTTAAAGGAAAGAAGGGACCCGAAAAGGTAACCTTTAATCACAAAGGGAAGCAGATCACCGTATCGCTTTCCGAAACTGAAGGAAAATTTTTTAGAAACAATTATTACCCCGTATACGAATACGGCGATATCGCTTGGTTTAATCCAAACGGAGATTTGGAGCGTTATAATTGGGACATACCTAAGTTATCGGAGATAAAAAGAAAATGCAGCGAAGAGGAAGCTATACGCGTGGCATCCGAATTTGTTTCCGAAATTACCGATCCGGACCTGTATACCGTGTCGGTGAATGATTCCGAAAGCTGGAAAGAATACGTTGTATCTTTCACCAAGTACGTTGACGGTATAAAAACGACCGAGGAACTTCAGGTTAGGGTTAATTATCACGGCGAATTGAATAGATATGTAGCCGATATGGTCAACCAATTTTCGACAGACACAAAGAACCCGTTTGATATGGATAAGGTGAAAAAAACTGTTTACGAAAGACTTAACGGATTTATAGAAAAGGTCAAATACAACTATGACAGACTTGAATACAAAGACGAAGAGTTTAGGCTAACCAAGCTCAAAGACGGCTCACTGGCTATACAGTACACTGTAGAGGTGCTGTTTGTGACTGCAATTGATGAATACGAAGAAATGCATTCCGGCGTGCTTATCAAAATGCTCGTTATGCAGTAAGTAATACTCCGATTTGCGGAAATGTCGGCTACAAGTTAATGCTACAATAGTATGTTGGAGGTAAATACAATGAAAAAAATTATAGCCCTTATGCTCATAACAGCACTGCTATCGTCTTTGTTTGTCGGATGCACAAATAAATGGCAAAAGAAAAAACAAACAGAAATAACAGGAAGCAATAATAAGCAGCTTGATTCCTATGAGAGCTTTGTGTATGATGTTGCCAATGACGGTATTATAAATGCCAAAATTGAAGATTTCAACTCATGGGACGTATATCCGTTTAAAAAAGGAAATAACGAAAATGTTAAAAATAAATCATACACTTATTCAAACAATACGTATGTAGGTTCATATGAACAAAGCCTTATGGAAGTTGGCTTTGATTATTATACGGATCAATATTACACCGATGAAGGTTTTCTGTTGTCCTTCCGTGACGATACACAGGAGCTTGTGTTAATAAACCTTATGGACAAGGCTTTTTTTGACACAGAGCCCTATCTTGATGAAGTTGAGGATCCCGTAACAACCGCACTCCAGCTTGCTGAAGAAACCGCAACAAAATTTGTAGATGATCTTAATGAATATACACGAACTATGGATGAGCCGAATGATAGCTCTCGTGAAAAGGACGGAAAGCTGTATCCTTTCTCATATTACAAAGTAAATTATACAAAAAAATATCAAGGCTTTGACACTGTAGATTCAATTCACGTGGTAGTCACATCGAAAGGTAACGTTTGTGCGATAATTATGGGAGATATAAACAGTTTTGATACTGTAAAAGTAACAATTGACAAGGATAAGCTTAACGAAAGTGTCCTGAAAAAGGCGCACAGCGTCTATAACAATATCTACAAAATTGTATCGGTAAGCATAGATAAACAATTTTTGGGGTTCACCTCTGCTGGTGAACTTTGCGCGATCTCCGACGTTTCATATGTTTTAACGGATGGCAAACATGAACATTATTCAGCTTTGTACATCGCGACAGTAATCTCGTAGATTAGTTATTTGTGAACTGTAATTTTTATAAAGGAGTTTTGTTTTATGAAAAAAACATTGATTTTCATCACTATCATTTCGATGATTTTTATGATAACGTCATGTAAAAGCGATGACAATCACAGCATTCAACTGATATGTGCAGATGCACCGGAACAGAACCGCGTTTTGTCAAACGAGCAGGCTGAATATTTGAACTCTCTATGGAGCAACAGTAAGTGGAAATCCGATATTGTCAAAACACTTTGTTGTTTTAGGTTCGAGTCTGATGATCTTGTTATTTGGTATTCTGATGAATACGGCGTTTTTCGAGACGATATAAATGATAGACATATTATTGTTTCTGATGAACAACGTGATTATATTAACTCATTTATACTCGAGATCACAGATCCTTGAAAATAGTATGTTATGTTCTAAATTTGTCGAAGTCCTACCATGGCTGACGGAACGACAATCCACCAATGGAAATTCAACGGAAACAACTCGCAAAAATGGATTTTCGAGCATCAGGGCGATGGATTTTATACGGTAAAATCCGCAAATTCTACCGGTGCATACTATCAGTGCAGGAGTTCCTCTTCCCTAAACTGAACAATTTCATAATAAACCTTGATTTTATAATTTTATTTTTATAAGGAGTTAAAAATATATGAGTTTTAGTTTGAGAGTACTTTTTGATGAAAAGGTACTGTATATGTCAACAGACAACATACCGTTCAAAAACTTGTCCATATGTAACAATATACTGAAATCTTCAAAAAACATCTATCAAATATCAATAACCAAAGATCTGGTGATATTGACCACCGAATATGCGCCTCAAAGCGAGAGCGAACAATCGCCCTCAACTTCATCAAATAAGACCATCACAAATAATATTGATGCATACGATTGGGACGGCAACCATTTATGGAATATTGCAGATGTTGTGGGAAATTTGGAGATTCCGTTTTGGGGAGGTACCGTAACAACAAAAGAGCTTCTAAAGCCATATGTTAATTTTGACAAGTCACACGGAGATATAGGCGATCTGTTTTCTTGTACGGCAGGTAATCTCCTATATATTATTGATTTGAATAATCGAAAAGTTCTGCAAACAATTGAAACAAAATAGATCAACATTCAAGATCGGCAATATCGAAAATTGTTTCCTATTACCGTGGAACGAGATAGAGATGTTTAAAAAAGTACATATGTTAAATTGTAAAATAACAATTCCTGACTATACATTTGGTGCAGATATATTATTACCGTAAGGAGATTAACATGGAGTTTGTAAGAATTGAAGTAATAACAGCGAATGAAAAAAAGTTTTCGTCAGAAATCGAAACTGAAGGTTTGTATACAATTAACTGCGCTTTAGGTGCAAAAATTGAACTACTTGACAAAATTTGTGACATTTGTATTTCGGATGAAATTATTCTTCTCCGTACAGAGGATCGCGATTTCCGAAACGGTTGTTTGAGCGCTCCGTTTGTAAAAGATAACCGCGAGGAAAATAACATCAACGCCTTTGATTGGCAAGGAAACCATTTATGGAATATCGGCGAATTGGTCGGTGATATAAAAATGGCTTTTGATGGAATTACGCATATTACATCGGACGAAGCGAATCGTGAGTTTGGAATCATCGCCGAACCAACGAGCAACCTTTACAAGTGTATTTCCGGCGGTTTTATATTTATTATTGACGTAAATAGTAGAAAACTGTTACTTAAAGAACCCGGACGTGCAAAGTGATACCCTGAACAATGTGTGTTTCCCCAACCGCCGCTATTTGGCGGTCGGGGAAATAAAGAAAATTCTGTATGAAGGTACTGTAAATGAACGCTGTCGTGGTGGTGATTTATGTTATGATTGTGGCAGTAATGCCAGACCAGAATCTTGTATAATGAGTCATAGCAGAATTGACATAACCGCGCCAACCGTTATCTGTGAAGGATGCAAATCAGATATATATGCGCATTTAGAAAATCATCACTAATCCCCAGCGAACAGCTTGCATAGTTTGTTTTAGATACAATATCACGGAGGTATACAACTTATGAAAAAAATTATAATAACTTTATTTGTTTGCATAGCACTTCTACTCACGGGATGTCAGCAAGGACAGGAGACAGAACCGCCCAAAAACAACGATCCCAAGGATAAAACGACACAAGATTCTGACAGCGAAAATCAGGTCCATGCAAATACGCCTCTGATCGAACCCTTTCGTTATAACTCGCTGGCTGATTTTAAAAATTCACTGAGTCAAAAGAATGAGAGTGAACTATATTCAGAACTTGAAAAGCAAGGTGCAACAAGCGAAGAAATTAATAAAACCAAGCTTTTTGTTGAAAAGTTACAGTCTCAAAATATTATTGTTCCTCACCTAAACGGCAAGGCAATAGAACTTCGTAACAGAGAGGGATCGAACGTTTCGCTATATATTTCCGAGGCGTACGATCTACCATGTATATTTTTTCACCCCGAGGTGTCTACCGGTGAGAATTTCTATATAAAAACGACCTATTTGCCCGATAATATTATTCAAATGCAGAAAAACCCGACAGCTTCAGAGGTAATAAAGCAACTTTCGCCAAATTCTCCCAACATAAATAATCTCGGTAAACAACATGAAAAAATTTATAATCAAAAAATCAAACTCCGTGACCGTGAAGTTACGGCTTTGGTGTGCGAATACAAAACGGATAACAGAAACAGCTTCAAGTTTGTTTATGGAGATCTGCTTGTGGAAGTTCGATGCGATCCTAAAGTGTGGGATGCGCAGTGGTTTTCTGCTTTGTCTTTCGGTGCTTTCGATAAATAGATAGAACAGTTTGCGCAAAAGGAGTTGTAAGATGGGTTCGTCAGATACTCCCCGACCGCCGCTATTTGGCGGTCGGGGAAATAAAGAAAATTCTGCATCGGAATTTGTCGAAGTCCTACCATGGCCGACGGAACGACCATCCACCAATGGAAATTCAACATACGCCCACACATTATTGCTTTGTAAATGTGCCGTCCGGAACCACTGTTTATGTTGGTGTAGTTAATCGGTCCTCGATTAACAATACGCTTCAATATGAGCTTGGAACGACAATTCCTAATTCGGCATTTGGTGCAGATATATTATTACCGTAAGGAGATTAACATGGGGTTTGTAAGAATCGAAATAATAACAGCGAATGAAAAAAAGTTTTCGTCAGAAATCGAAACTGAAGGTTTGTATACAATTAACTGCGCTTCAGGTGCAAAAATTGAACTACTTGACAAAATTTCTGATATTTGTATTTCGGATGAAATTCTTCTTCTCCGTACAGAGGATCGCGATTTCCGAAACGGTTGTTTGAGCGCTCCGTTTGTAAAAGATAACCGCGAGGAAAATAACATCAACGCCTTTGATTGGCAAGGAAGCCATTTATGGAATATCGGTGAATTGGTCGGTGATATAAAAATGGCTTTTGATGGAATCACACATATTACATCGGACGAAGCGAATCGTGAGTTTGGAATCATCGCCGAACCAATGAGCAACTTGTATAAGTGTATTTCCGGCGGTTTTATATTTATTATCGACGTAAATAGTAGAAAACTGTTACTTAAAGAACCCGGACGTGCAAAGTGATACCCTGAACAATGTGTGTTCCCCCAACCGCCGTTTGGCGGTCGGGGGAATAAAGAAAATAATGACGATACAAAGAATTACTATGATGTATGTATAGCAACGAACAATATACTTAAAGATCATAAAAATTACCAATATTTTGACGATAGCGAAGATGACAAAGACGGTTCCAAGGGTAAGTTGATATCGCTACGTAATTACGTTATTGCCGGCGAAGAAAGCCTTCCCTAAATCTGAAAGGAGATACTAATATGAAAAGAACACTCACTTTATTCTTATCGATAATATTACTTTCAAGTACATTTATGTATGGCTGTCAGCCAAATAAAGAGTTAAAAACATTTATTTACGGAGAATCTGACAACGGCACTATATTCCACGCAAGCAAGTCAGAATATAAAAAATTTGACGTGCACGAATACAAAGAAAATATTTCTAAAAAACAAATAACCATTGATATTCTCGGAACAAAATATACGGGAGTATATACCCACTCAGCAAAACTCCCGCAATCCGATTGGAACGTTCATGTTTACGAGCTTCAAGGAACAGACGGCGGAAAGGTTTTGATAGATGCTAAAACCAACACCATCGTAGAATACGTTAGTATTCCGTATCCTGAAAATCCGGTAACCGAAAGTGATTATAATGAATTCATTAAACGGATGCTGGGCGATGAATATGATCTGACAAAATATGATTATACGTGCAAAACGCACTATTTTAGTGAGAGTTCAAGAGGATTCCGTAGCCAAGAGGTTGACGGATTCCGAATTTTGAAAGAAAACGAAAGACTTGTCTCGCGTTCTTTTTACTACAACAGATCTGAAGACGGCGTTACACTCGAGGATCATATTTCTGCCATATTTTACGACGATACGTTTTTTTTTGAAGTATACGAACACATCCACGACCTTAAAGATTACTCTCCCATTTTGAATAGGATGGACGAGGTAGAAAAAAACATAGAAAATCTTTTGAGAGAGAACGTAAAAGACGGATATACCTTTGTAAGCATCGAGCACAACAGCAAGAACGCATTTATTCAAGACGGTGTTCCTTACGTTATGGTAACTTCTACCGTGACATATATATATCACGGTCAAACTTTTAGCACACTTATCCAAACGATAACGGGATAGTTTTCCCGGCGAGCTTATCAAAATGCTCGTTATGCAGTAAGTAATACTCCCCCGACCGCCGCTATTTGGCGGTCGGGGAAATAAAGAAAATTCTGTATCGAAATTTGTCGAAGTCCTAGCCGACCGGTGTAATCATACTGCCAATTCACCCTGTACAAATGAATGTGCTTCAAGTTGTAACACAGAACATCACAAATTTGCAATTCGTGTTTGGAAACTATGCAAGAGCTTGTTCCTAACAAAATACCCCGGAAATTAAGGAGAAAGTTTATGAAGAAACACATTTTTTTAACGATCATATTTACTATACTTATATCCATAGTCGGATGTAATAATATCCGCAACAACGAGCAAGAAGATAATCACATTAAATCATTATCTGATATCGGTATCGTAGACCCTGATGCGACTTACAGTATCGCAACCGACGGTAAAAAATATTTTCTTATATTCAAAAACGAAGATGAATATGCAAGCGACGATAACGCCTGTGAAGAAGCACCCTCCATCAGCTTTGCTTCTGTAGACGAAATGAAGGAAAAGGTTCTTGGTGGCAAGCTTTCGGAAAATGAGATCTTAACTATGAGCCAATTCAAAAAGAACGAGATCGGAAGGATAGAAATCATAGATTTCAGTAGCATCCGTACCCCTTCTCTTCCCACAAACTCGGATATCAACGGAGTGAACTGGACGGGGGATTCGTACAGTGTCTCATTCAAGTCCGAAATTTGCTCTTACGGCATTATTCACGTACTGGACAAGGATGCGTTCGATACCGCATTCAAGCGTAATTACGAGGACGTTCTGCACAACAACAAATTAGTCAATATTCACAAGACCGAAAAGGTTACAGATCGCAACGCCACAGTATATCATTACACGACGCATGCGGGCGAGCTTAAAGAGATAAGGTACAGCATCAAGCTAAAAGACGGAGAGCTTTTCATCCGTGAAACATACCGCATAAGCATGAAAGATAACTCTGTACAGGTTTCGGATACTATTCCCTCCGGTATAGACATTTTGGGGGATTTTGACGGTTATTATTTTGACGTTTTCATATCAGTTCTGAATGAGCGTCCTTCTGCAGAGTGGTTATCATCATTTGGAACTACGGAAAATGATAATATGCTTAAATCTGAAAATTAGCCTCACAAAACACCACAAACGGTTTGATATAACACGCAAATTAACGAAAGGAAACTTTAGCAACGTGATTATATTAACTCATTTACAATAGAGATCACGGATCCTTGAAAATAGTATCTTATGTTCTAAATTGCCGAAGTCCTACCATAGCCGACGGAACGACCATCCACCAATGGAAATTCAACGGAAACAACTCACAAAAAGGAGATTATATCATGAAAAATCACGCAATAAAATTTTTATTATTAGGAATCATAATATTTTCTATGGTTTTACCCGTATCTGCCGATGAAAATCTCGTATCGGAAAACGGAGCGACAATTTTGGAGCAGATAAAGATCAATAGCGGTATAAAACCAACGGACAACATATTTAACACCGAATTATACACCGATTCACTTAAAGGCTACAATTTTCAAAATGACACTATACTAAAAGTATATCCATCATATAATTGGGAAGATGCCGGAAAAGACATTGATGTTATTATTGACAATCATATGACCAAAACCAAAAACGCTCTTCTATATGCTATTTTCCGCGATAATACTTTTATCTGTAGAGTAAATGAATTCCACAAAGATGGAAAAATCTCTTATAATTTGTATGATCTGTATCCGGACGAAAATTCTGTTCTATGGGATGATATAGAAAACTCATCGTTTATGAAATCATCGTTATTTGATGTTGATTCGAGTTTCACTAAAGTTATATGCTTTGACGCACATTGGAATTATGACGGAATTGTAGTTTACTACATTCAAGAAAACAGCACTGTTGTATGGGTCTACCAAGATCACTATACTCCACACGTAGAATTTACTTTGGAAGAATTTAACGCCTATGCGAAGGCTTTTGTGGAGTCGTGGGTACACACCGATCTAGATGGTAACAGACACTTTCTTGAATTTGTAAAGCTATATGACGAGGGTAAGATCCCCGAAAAGGAAAGCGTTGACAAAGAAGCTTACAGCGACAAAGTTATCGATAAAACCAAACACGAAAAAGACAGCAAAATCTCTCACGCCCGGTACGTTGCCGTTCCGTGCGTACTTGCAGTAATTGCCGTATCGGTTGTTTCTGTTTTGATTTACCATAAGAAAAAGGCGAATTAAGATATTTCCCCCGACAGCTAAATAACGGCGGTCGGGGAAATAAAGAAAATTCTGTATAGAAATTTGTCGAAGTCCTAGCCGACCAGTATAATCATACTGCCAATTCACCTTGTACATAGGAGGTTTACTATGAAATACATTAAATCAATTTTAGCACTATTTCTTTGCTTATCACTATTTACGGCTTGCAACACAAACAAGTCTGAAGCTCCCGATACGGTCAAAATCAAGCCTTCCTCGGTATCCGGCACTTATGTCTGCGATGTAACAAATGACGGAATACCTGTAGTTCTGGAAAAAGACTGGTGGATCAGAGGTTCTACAACTACAATCAATAGCAAAGCACCCAAAACTCTTTCTATCGAATTTGAAAATAATTTGTATAATTGCGAATATAAAGATTCAAGTCGATCTGTACTTGGGCGTACAATAGACCATTATTTCAGCGATAATGATATAGAAATCAGTGTTGATTCTATTGATCAAACTGTTCTTTCATTCCACAAAGGAGTTTTAACATACGAGTTTCTGATGAAGGATCTTACCGACCCGCACAAGGAAGCTATGGAAATCGCTAAGAAATATGCTTCCAAATATATTGATATTTCAGAATATTCGTTAGAAGAAGAAAGTACGTACAGTATTTCTAAGCTCATAGACGGAGAGGAGGTAAAAATTCCTTTATATACGTTTAGGTTTATAAAGTATGTAGACACTTATCCGACCTCAGACAAAGTAAGCGTTCATATCACCTCCAAAGGAACGCTTAGAACAATAAACGTTAATAATATCGGTGCGTTTGACAACGTTGATTTGAGCAATCTCGATTCTCGAGAAGTGGAAAATTCTATCGATAAAAAAATAAGAGAGCTTTATTCAAACAAGGTCACCACGTACAGTTACACCGTAGAAAAGAAGACTTTAAAATATTCTCCGGAAGGCGACTTGGTAATTGTATCTCAAATCATGTTAAACATCGATAATGGTCATAAAACGGGAGTACTTTTAGCAACGGTTATATCTTAAACAGTTTAATTCAATATTGAGAGTACTAAATCATTACTCCCCCCGACCGCCGCTATTTGGCGGTCGTTTTTTTGCCTCCTGCTCGGTTTACGGAAGATATTCGCTGATATACAACTATTTTTTACTATTTTTCAATATTTTCTTGACTTTATGCTTTTTTCGTGATAAAATAATTATGTATTTTATTTTGTACCTATTCGGGAGGAACGGCCAGTGAAAGGCAGAATTTTGACGATCGGCAATTCATATATAGAGATGCACATGCAGACCGCACGTCTGCCTATTGCAAATCAGACGGTACTTGAGGATGATTATGAGCTCCGTCCGGGCGGAAAGGGCGGAAACGCGGCAGTCGCAGTTGCGCGCATGGGTCTTGAAAGCGTATTCTGTACCTCTGTCGGTCAGGACAACGACGGAACGAGACTTCGTAATTTTTACAACTTCAATGCCATAAACACCTCCGCTCTCTACGTGGATCCCGCGCATCCCACCGGTCTTTCGGTATATCTTTACGAAAAGCAGTACGATTCACGCCGAAGGATAATCTATCCCGGCGCGAACAAGAGCTTTTCCATAAGTCAGATCGAGACAGCGCTCGGCACCTATCCCGATGCCATATTCATGACCCTTGAGATCCCATTCCAGATCGCCATAGCGGTAACCTCTCTTGCAAAATCTCACGGTATTCCCGTTTTCCTTGACGCTTCTCCCGCTCAGCTCGGACTTCATCTCGAGCAGCTTGAAAACATCGAAATTTTCTTTGCCAACAAGCAGGAGGTCCACATTCACACGGGAATAAACCCCACCTCGCTTGAGAACTGTCTCAAGGCGTGCATAGCGCTCGGTCAGACTGTCAAGGCAAAATATTACGTTCTTCGTCTCGGAGAAAGCGGATTTTTCGTATATGACGGAAAATTCCACAACGTTCTCGGACCTTACAATCTCGATGCATCACCCTCGCCGACCTTCGTTGACGTGGAATCTGCCATAGTTTCATCCGAATATCTCATAACGCAGGATATCAAGCGCTCCTGCCTCGTCGGATCGGCGGCAAGCAAGCTTGCAAAGGAAAATCATGACATAAAGATCCCGACACGGGAGCAGCTCCGTGAATTCTGCACGGAAAACGAGTACGACATAAAGATCGCGCGCGTCTGATCGGAGGATAAAATGTCAGTCAGCTTCAAAAAGGATCACGGATATTTTGAATCGTCAAACGGCACGAGCAGGATTCACTACTGCATATGGACTCCCGATTCCCCACCCCGCGCTATCGTTCAGATAGTTCACGGAATGTGCGAGTACATTGAAAGATACGATACCTTTGCGCGTTTTCTCGTATCCAAGGGGATCGTCGTATGCGGTCACGATCACATCGGTCACGGAAAAAGCGTCGAATCCGAAGATGATCTCGGATTTTTCGCACCCTCCGACGGAGACGTATGTATAGTTTCCGACGTTGAAAAAATGAGACTTATCATGCGTGAAAGGTACAGGCAGCTTCCCTACTTTTTACTCGGTCACAGCTTTGGATCCTTCGTAGTACGCACGTACGCGTTTGCTTATCCCGCGGACAGTGTGGACGCTGTGATCCTTTCGGGAACCTGCGGTGACGAGCTTCCCTCGGGAGCGGGACGGATACTTGCGAGCATCATTGCCGCCCTTCGAGGCAAGAGGCATCGCAGCAAGCTTCTGTTCAAGCTCGCCTTCGGGGGCTACAACAAACGTTTTAAAAGCGAGATAGAGTCTTCAAAGGGCTTTGCGTGGGTCACTACCGATCCTCAGGAACTCGAAAGATACGTTTCCGACAGTCTCTGCACCTTCAGATTCACCGCTCAGGCATACCGTGACATGTTTATGATAATAAGCCACAACAAAAAGAATCTTCCTCACCGCAGTCTCCCCATATATCTTTTTGCGGGCACGGAGGATCCCGTCGGCAATTACGGTCAAGGCGTCGCGCAGCTTTACCAAACCTATTTTGAGGCCGAGATATCCGACGTGACCTTCAAGCTTTACGAAAACGAGCGTCACGAGGTCCTCACCGGACTCAAAAAGGAAGAGGCGTTTGAGGATCTTTACATATGGATCGACCGTGTAGCAAATGACAAAGTCGAGCTCATGCGTCAGAATATGATATCCTTTTAAGATTCGGAGTCAAAAGTGAACAAGAGAATACTCGGAATAGATTACGGCAGGGTACGCACGGGATTTGCGGTCAGCGACCTACTCGGACTCACCGCAAACGGCATAGAAACATACAAAATAACGGGCGACCGATCGCTTATCGAGCGCGTATGCGAGCTCGCAAAGGAATACGACGTATGCGAGATAGTCATCGGAAATCCGATAAACATGGACGGAAGCAGCGGCGACAGCTCAAGCAAGGTCAAATATCTCGCCTCTCTCATAGAAAAGGACGCAGGGCTTCCCGTTATCCTCTTTGACGAAAGATGCACCACCATGCTCGCACACAAGATACTGAACACTACCGACACGAGAGCGCAAAAGCGCAAAAATGTCGTCGACACACTGTCTGCACAGATAATTCTGCAAAATTATCTCGACTCCAAAAAAAGAGTCTGACGTCAAAAGGAGTTCTGCTATGGAACGAAACATCGATAAAATAATCGGTATGGTCGAGGAATCGGTCAAAAAGCACGAAATATCCACCGGAAAATACTGCCGCTGGCTTTGGCAGGATGCTAAAGGATCCCGAAATCTCGGATCGTCCGAATACGGATGCGCCGACGCGGCAAACATCCTCTACACGATAGGAAAATTCCCAAAGGATCCCGAGATCCGTGCTGAATTTGTAAAGGAGCTTCGCTCTTTCCAGAAAGAGGACGGATGCTTCTCCGAGCCTACGCACCACTTTCTTCATTCGACCGCGCACTGCACTGCGGCTCTCGAGCTTTTTGATGCATCTCCGAAATATCCTCTTACTTATCATATGGAGAACTTCGGAACACCCGAAAAAATGATCTCCTATCTTGAAAGTCTCGGTTGGGTGGACAATCCGTGGGGTCAGTCACACAGAGGTGCCGGACTTTTTGCGGCTATGATCCTTACGTGTAATATGCCGCTTACCTGGCAGGACGCATATTTCACATGGCTCTCGGAAAACAACGATCCCGTAACCGGTATCGGCAGAAAAAATCACGGCAACGTGTGTTCCCTTCAGGAGCATCTCAACGGTTGGTTCCATTATCTCTTCAATCACGTTTTCGCGCACAGACCCTTCCCGAGTTCCGAAAATCTTATCGACTCCTGCATAGACATGTACAAGGATTTTACCTTTGTAACTCGCTTCGGTAAGGAGATCGGTTTTTCCGAGATCGACTGGGTATTTGTAATAAACAGAGCCTCGCGCGACAGCGGATACCGCAGGCAGGAGGTACTTGAGCTTCTGCGTGATTTTGCCGAGAAATACTTCGATTATTTCGAGTCGATCGACGTTGAGACCGATGAAAGGTTCAACGATCTTCACATGCTTTTCGGAGCGGTATGCGCGATATCCGAGCTTCAGATCGCACTTCCGGGCGAGATAAAGAGCTCCTTCCCTCTTAAAAACGTACTCGACAGACGTCCGTTTATTTAATCTATTCAAAGCAAAAAACGAGACCGACGGTTTTCCGTCGGTCTTAATAGGTAATGATAAAACAACAAAAATGAAAGCCTTCTCACCTGTTTTTGCAATTCTCGCGGGTCTTTTTTGGGGGATCTCGGGAGTTTTTTCAAATATTCTTCACGCATACGGTCTCACGTCCTTCCAGATAAGCGGCGCGCGCGGAATAGTCGCATCTGTCTTTCTTATCATGACCGTGCTTATCTTCAAAAGGCGCGCGCTCTTCACCGACCTCAAAACGCTACTGCTTTTTATTTTCGGAGGACTTGCGATATTCGGGACCTCGACCTGTTATTTCACCTCCATGAGATACGTGGGCGTATCTACTGCCGTCGTGCTTATGTACACGGCTCCCGTTCTCGTGATGGCCTTTTCTGTAATATTCCTGAAGGAAAAGCTTACCCCGAAAAAGCTAATGTGCCTTATATCGATGCTCCTCGGATGTGTTCTCGTTTCGGGTATATTCTCAAGCGGAAGATTTGATCCGATAGGGATCATCTGGGGAACAGCCTCGGGCATATGCTATGCGGCGTACAACATAATTGCCAAGATAGAGGCAAGCAGAGGCAAGGATTCTTTAAACGCGAGCGTTTATCATTTTTCGGTAATGGGTATTGCAGGGATCTTCCTGCTCGACCCTCCGAGCTTTTCAAAAATACTTAGCGTCTCGCCCCTCAAGATATCCCTTCTTCTTATAGCAGTCGGTCTCTTCACCTGCGTGATCCCATATATGCTCTTCTCGCTCGCGTTAAAATATCTTCCCGTGGGCACCGCATCCGCCCTGAGCATCACAGAACCGCTCTCGGCTACCGTTATTGCGATCGTCTTTCTCGGAGAAAAAGCGACCCTTATTTCGGCAAGCGGAATACTTATGATACTTATTCCCTGCATACTTTTAAGCCTTTCAAAGGAAGAAACGAAATAAAAAAACGACCACAAGGGCGTGCAAAATTAGCGGAGAGTTTATAGTCAGTTGGTTCATATGGCGCAGGTTTGATTCGCAGTAAACAAATAATTAACGCCGACAGTTTTTTTAGAAATCTGTCGGCGTTTGCTATTCGATAAATTAATATTTATCAGACAATAACTGTCCTACACTCAAAAAACTCTTGATATTACTGGGTTTTTCGTTGATTACAAACTCAACTGTTATGTATTTTCCCTTGTTTTTGCCCTTATGAGCGAAAATAAGGGAAAATTTTTATATCTAACCGCTAACTACCTTATCGAGCAGTCGTGCGGAAGTACGCTTCGCCTCTCTTGTAGAGTGAGCGTAGACATTCATCGTGGTACTGACATCAGAGTGACCTAAAAGCTCCTGCACATCCTTCGGTGCCG
>JAFTUC010000026.1 GCA_017466445.1 Clostridia bacterium | reverse complement strand
CAGCGTGAACACAACGCACAGCACAAGGCAGAGAATATCGGGAATTCCCCCGATCATAAAATGACTAATGCCTCCCGTAAGAGCCGTAAACGCCATAATAAACACGCTTGTACCAACCGCCAAATGCATAGGGTATCCGAGGAAAGTGGTCAGAACAAGCAGCAGCATCATTCCACCCCCCGCACCTGCAAATCCGCAGATAAATCCAACGACTATGCCGCCGACGATTGCCTTGATCAGCCTGCTTTTGGGAGAAACAGCTTCGAGTTGCTCCCTCGTTTTATTGACGGGCTTTAAAAGAAAGCGCAGTCCAATGATGATCAGTGCTACCTGCATCGTGCCACTCATAGCTTGCTCGGGCAGAAAGCTTGCCACAAAGCTGCCAATCATCGTTACAATAAGCACGCTAAGCAATAAAGGCAAACTGTTTTTAATGTCTAAGTTGCCACTTTTTTTATAGGTATATGCGCTGACCAAGCTTGCTAAAACGTCGCTGATCAATCCTATACCCACCGCATCGTAGGCAGGAACGCCCAAAAAGGTGATTAGCATAGGTCCTATAACCGCAGCAGCACTCATTCCTGCGAACCCTGTTCCAATACCTGCGCCCGCACCTGCGATAAAGCACACCAGTATTTTGATTAAAATATCTCCCATAATGTATCCTCAATAAATTTTGTTTTAATGAACTATTTACGATATAAAAATTAAGGACCGCAATTCGTGAGAACTGCGGTCCTTTGGCGGAGAGAGATTCGACCCTCGCACGCGTAATCCTCGGGCTTACAATTATTTTGCTTCCAAGTAATAAAGTTTACCAAATAAACATCGTTTGTTTTTTTGATAGGGGCAATCTTCTTTATTGCCGATGTATATAACACCTCCGCCGCTTGCGAATGTGCGTAGGATCATTACGTTTCCTCGTTTACCGATTTTACAAACTTCGTTGTAAATTTCAAATGCAGTGGGATGCCAATGAGTTAACCCGCTTTCAACCTTGCCGAAAAGCATCTTGGAAACACCCAAATAACAGTCATGGGGGTCAACGCCAAGTTCAATACGGATATCATCATATAAGTTCCAAACAATATTGCTGTCGTCCGATAAAAGCTCAAATGTACCGCAGAGGTCCGGTGTTTGTAACATCATTTCGTAAAGGTCTTTTGAGTTTTGAGGAATGAGCATTTTAAGCGGCGACTCTTCATTTTCAAATGCTTCGTCATATCCCCACGTAATATAGATTACCTCGGGAATATTTACCTCGTTTAAGTTTTCCAAAGGAAACATTTTTCTTTCAATCAAAAGTTTAATGGGAAGGTCAGGTTCTTTATCGAGCTTTGCAAGCAGATTCTTGTGAGCTTCTTCAAATCCACTCCAATCACCGTCGCGATCAACTTGCCATTCTCCTTTTTCCGCATCCAAATCAATTTGTTCAAAATCGGGGAAAAGATATAAGGTACCGTCGAAAATAAAATACTCAAATCCGTTTGATTCTTGCTTGATGTATTGAATCGGAAGATTACGATGAATTGCAGAATTGTAAAAACGGTACTCGGGTGAATACAGCGAGTCCATCATAATTTTTTGCTTAAAATCCAAATAATACCGGGATTTTTTATATTCTTTTTTGTTTTTCAGTATTTGAACAAGAGCGCAAATTCCCGCAGAGATCAGACATATAAGAATCAACGGAGATAATAGAAGGACCAATAAACCAATCAATAGTTTTTGATACCATTTCATTTTGTTCATAAGAAGAGCCTCCTTTCATTAGTATGAAAAAGCCGCAGAACATCTTTGTTCTGCGGCTTCTTTTCGCGGCAGATGCCGCATTTGACGGAGAGGGTGGGATTCGAACCCACGTGTGCTTGCGCACAAACTGATTTCGAGTCAGCCCCGTTATGACCACTTCGATACCTCTCCATATTCGGTTATCGCGGCGCTCATCTGCACTGCGGGATCTATTATATCACACTTTATTTTATTTTGCAAGTACTTTTTTGAATTTTTTTGGTTTTTTTTATTACAGTCTGCATCTTTTTATACGCTACGGCGATAAAAGCATAGCGCAAGCAAAGCTTTTGGGCAGGGAAAGCATTCTACTCCCCTGCCCGTATCTGCAAGCTCATTTATTTTACTTATTAAACGCGAGAAATGCTTTATAAGCCATATAGAGATCGGCCTTGGATATTGCCTCGTAAGGAGCGTGCATGGATATAACGCCTACTCCGAGGTCTACCACCTCGATATTACGGTTCGCTATATAGACGGCTACGGTTCCGCCTCCGCCCTGGTCTACCTTTCCGAGCTCGGCGCTCTGCCATATAACTCCCTCTCTATCAAAAAGCTCGCGCACGAACGCTACCATTTCCGCAGATGCGTCCGACGTTCCGCTCTTTCCACGGGATCCCGTGTACTTGGACATTACGACTCCACAGTTGAGGAACGCCGCGTTTTTAGTCTCGTAAACGTCTGCGAAATTGGGATCGTAAATAGCGTTAACGTCTGCGGAAAGGCATTTTGAGTTTGCTCTTACCCTTCTTTCATTCGCGCCAAGCGCCGCGGATATCTCGGAAATAAGATCGGTAAAAACGTCGCTCTTCATTCCGGTATTACCTCCGCTTCCCGTCTCTTCCTTATCGGCAAGAACGGTCATAACGGTATGAACGGGCGCCTTGGTCTTGATGATCGCACTGAGGGCAGGATAAGCACATACACGGTCATCGTGTCCGTACGCTCCGATGATGCTTCTGTCAAATCCGATATCTCTTGCCTTGAACGCGGGAAGTGCCATAATCTCGGCGCTGAGGAAATCCTCTTCTTTTATCCCGTACTTTTCGGAAAGAATCTTCAGTATTCCGAGCTTTATATCGTTTGAGCCCTCTCCGAGCGGGATCGAGCCGACGAGAACGTTCAGCTTTTCACCCGGAATGACCTGAGACGCCGTCTTTTCCATCTGATCGCGTCCGAGATGCGGAAGAAGATCGTTTATATAGAATACAGGGTCATTATCATCCTCACCGACACAAATATCGACAGTTTTTCCGTCGAGGGTTATTACCACGCCGTGAAGAGCAAGCGGGATAGCAGTCCACTGATATTTTTTTATACCGCCGTAGTAATGCGTCTTGAGAAACGCCATATTTCCTTCATCGTAAAGCGGATTCTGCTTGATATCAAGTCTCGGGGAATCGATATGTGCCGCCGAGATCCTGATACCGTTTTCGATATTTTCGCTTCCAATGACGAAAAGATAGACCGATCTGCCCCTGTTATTATAGTAATATTTACCGCCGACCTCAAGCTTATCTCCGAACTCGTAAGGAACAAATCCGTTCTCGCTTACGATCTCAAGAGTCTTTTTTACCGCTTCCCTTTCGGTCTTTGCAGCGTCAAGAAAGGCGCAGTAGCCCTTTGCATACTCGTTTATCTTTTCGATTTCCTCCTCGGAAACGCTCGAATACACGTTTTTGCGCTTATAGGAAAGCTCGTCTCTGATATTATCAAGCTCTTCTTTAGTAAAATTCATAGATCATATACCTCTCTAAATTTTTATTTATCCGAAAAATAGATCTCCGCATATTTTTTCTGCAGCTTATCTACTTTTTTTACGTAGTTTTTTGTTTCTTCAAACGGAATATGCGTAAGCCTTCCGTTTTCCGAATACTCATCATTTTCAAGCCAGCTCCAAACGTTACCTATACCCGCGTTATACGCAGCGTGCGTCTCGTCCCAATCTCCCAGAAGGGAGTAAAGATAAGAAAGATAGCAGGTGCCCGCAAAAATATTGACCCGCGGATCATACAGATCCTCATAGCTGTATGAGGTATCCATATATTTTTGCACGTCATCGAAGGTCTCGGGGATTATCTGCATAAGACCTATCGCGCCCGCTGAGCTTTTGGCGTTTTTATTAAATTTACTTTCCGCATATATAACGGCGCAGATACGCTCGGGCGGAACCGAAAATTCCTTTGACGCTTCAAGGATTATATCCTCATATTCGACAGGATATGCGCTCTTTCTTGCGCGGTCGATCATATCGGGAATCTTTCCCGATATCGCCATTACCGCAAGAAGTGTAAGAACGGTGAGCAGCGCCGTGATAAGTATTACGGAGACTACGATGATGCCACGCGTCATCCTGTTTCCCGCACTCTTCATATAAGATTCTCCTTCAGGAGAATTTCCTTTATTCTATCTTCGACGTCGCTATTTTGGTCATTAAATATAAGATAATCCGATCTTTTCTCAAAGAAATCACGGGTATGTTGATTTTTAAGGCGTTTAAGAGCGTCATCTCTCGAAATCTTATCTCGCCCGATTATTCTTTCAACACAGGTCTCCGTATCTGCCACTACAGAGATCACAAAATCGCAATCCTTGTCCATTCCCGCTTCAAAGAGCTGCGGCGCATCTATGACTATAGCCTTTTCATTTTTTTCTTTTGCAAGCATAATCTCGCGCTCACAGTGCTTTATTACGTATTTATGGACGGTCTTATTAAGCAGCTCGAGCTTTGTACGGTCAGAAAATACAAGAGCGGCGAGCTTTTTTCGGTCGATATTCTGATCCTTGTCGAAAATACCGTCTCCGAAAATATCGCGCATCTCGTTTTTACACTCGTTATCCGACCTATAAAGAAGGTGAACGATACTGTCTGCATCCACCGATCTTACAGAATATTTTTCAAGCAGGGAGCAAACGTATCCTTTACCGCTTCCGCTATTTCCGGTAAGTCCTATTATTTTCATCGGAAGCACTCCCCTTTCTTATGTTTTATATTGCTATTATACTACATTTTCAGTATTTTTCAATAGTTAATATTTCTTTTTCTCATCAGTTGAGCAAAAAAACACAAAAATTTACAAAGCCTATATAAGCATTCCAAGCTGCAAAGGCAAGAATGATCAGGCTACACGGAAGGCAAAGTCGTATAAGACGTAAAAATGCCAACACAAGAAGGACGCAGGCGAGTATTGCCGCAACGGAAGAAAGAAAAAAAGCGTTCATTCCGAAAAAGAAAAAATGTCTCAAATAAGAAAGAAGCATCGCTGATACGCACATAACAAGAGACGTATACCTTACCCGTGAAAAGCAAGGTACGTGTGACCAAACAAGCTCGATCGCAAATCCCATCAGAAAGTAAAACACGGTTCCGACAATTATATAAGCTCCGACACCGAGGGCACACCGGGGCAAAAGAAGCAGCCTATAAGCATGCGTATCTCCCGAAAGCAAGCGAACGAGCATGCCCAAGACAAGGATCATCCCAGAAAACAAGAGTGCTCTTCTAAGATCTATGCAGTAACATTCTTTACGAAATCTGAAGCGTATATTCAAAAAGGACACCTCCGATAAAAATTCAAAAAAGATCGCCTCATACATAAAGGTATGAAGCGATCTTGATTTTTATTCTGTTGTGTCGGGAGGATCTGTATCGTCTTCGTCATCGCCCGTACCGGGTTCGGGTGTTACCGGCACTTCCGGTAATTCCGGAATTTCAGGAATTTCCGGATTTTCGGGAGTCTCCGGGATCTCAGGCTCCACTACGGGAAGATGGCAAACACAGGTGACGCTTGGATCGTAAACATAGGCGGTATCCGTAGGCATCGGCTTGAACTCTTCAGGGAGGTAACTTCTGTCTATTTTCAAAAGAACCTTGGTAACAATCGAGCTTTCGGGACAGTATTCTGTTATTGCCTTATTACAGCTTGAGCAGACCTGCACCTTGACGTGGACCTTACATTCCTCGGTAGGAAGGGTATCCTTGGTATAATATCCCGTATTTTCACGGTTTCCGCGAGGGTCCTGCTTACAGATATCGGTCATAATTCCGCCCGAATCCTTACAGAATTTAGCCGAAATAAGCATACTGAGATCGAATCCGACAAGCTTTTGTCCCTTTGAGGTTATCTTAGTCCTGTGGATCTCCGTCATAATAGCGTCCCACATAGTGATATGGCCGTGGGTTCCACCAAGGCTTTGGTTCTGGTCGTATCCGATCCATACTCCCGCCGTGTAATAAGGAGAATATCCGATAAACCATTTATCGAAGTTATTATCGGTGGTTCCGGTCTTTCCTGCTACCTGAAGTCCCATATTCTTGGTTTTGTTGAGGTATCCGTAACCGGTTCCGTAGGTTGCTACCGCTCTCATAAGTCTTACCATCGACTGTGCGGTATCCTCGCTTATAGCAACGTTTTTCTGCGGCACGTTATCGATTATGACGTTTCCGTCAGAGTCGAGTATAGAAAGCACGGTCGTAGGCTTCGTATAAACTCCGCCAGACGGGAACACAGCATACGCCGCCGTTATTTCACTGAGCTTGACACCGTTTGTCATACCTCCTATCGCAAGCGACGAGAGGTTTTTATCTGCATTGCCCGCAAGGGTAGTTATACCGAGAGATTTCGAAAGGAAGTTATACGAGGCCTCAACTCCGAGAGAAGCGACAAGCTTTACGGGGAAAGTGTTTTTCGAATAGGCGAGCGCATATTCGATAGTTACAAGTCCTCCGTACTTATTGTTTGCGTTTCTCGGCCATCCCGAGTTTCCGGTAATTATATGCGGTCCGTCATCGAGAACCGAGCCGTAGGAGATTATTCCCCTCTCAAGCGCGAGCGCATACGCTCCTATCGGCTTCATCGAGGATCCCGGAGATCTTGTAGACTGTGTAGCGCGGTTGAAAAGTCGGCTTCCGGTCTTCTCTCCTCTTCCTCCTACGAGTCCCTTTATCTGTCCCGTCTTATGATCTATGACAACGAATGCCGATTCATGGTTAAGCACCTCGGAATTGTTGAAATAATCACTCGGTGTTTTTTCATAGTATTTCTCAATTATTCTCTGGATCTCATAATCCATTGCGGTTATGATCTGATATCCGCTGTTGAAGAGCATCTTCTCCGCTATCGCATACGAGACCTCGTATTTCTCCATAAGCAGGCGAATAGATTCTTCTATGACCTCATCGGTATACCAAGAGGTAAAGGACGAATTTTTACTGTCGCTTGGCGTATCCTCGATATTTTCGTCGCTTCTTGATCTGAGAACGAGCTCGGTATTATACGCCTCATCGTACTCAGCACGGGTTATAAGACCCTGAGAAAGCATTTCCTTGAGTATGATCCTGCGCCTTTCCGTATTATTTTCCGGATACGCTCTGGGATCCCATCTTGCGGGATTCTGTACTATAGATGCAAGAGATGCACATTCAACGAGAGTCAGATCCTTGGCATCCTTTCCGAAATAGGTACGTGCCGCCGCCTGAACTCCGTAGGCTCCCTGCGAAAAGTAAACTATATTACAGTACTGCTCTATTATTACGGTCTTATCGCCGCCAAGCTCCTTTTCGAGATTTATTGCCTTGAATATCTCCTGGATCTTTCGCTGGATCGAATAGTCGTCGTTACCCGTAATATTCTTTATAAGCTGCTGGGTGAGGGTCGATCCGCCTCGGTCTGAGCCTATTGGCACAAAGAAGGTCACCGCGGCTCGTGTAGTCGCTATCCAGTCAACTCCGTTATGATCCCAGAAGCGCTTATCCTCGATCGCGATAAAAGCATCTCTCAAATATGTCGGAATATCCTCATAATTTACCCACGTCGCACCCGTACCGCTGCCTATATTATCGTCGGTATTTTCGACGAGCTCGCCGTTTGCATCATAATAATAGAGACGGGTCGCAAGCTCGTTATTCTGCGTTATAAGAAGTACATCGTCAACGCTCGAATCAACGTTATTGGCAATGTAGACAAGGAAAGCGCAAACCACGATAGCCGCAGCTATCGCTCCGACAAGACATACGGTCAGTATTACGTTGAAAACAGCCATCATACATTTCAGAACCGTTTTCAGAAACACCATCGGTATCTTTCCCATGGCCTCCCTGTTTTTTTGATTTTCTTCAGAAATATTTTTCTTTTTTTTCACTTATACGACCTCTCAGCTATAAATTGCTTTGATTTGAATACTACAAATATATTTCCACACTTTGATACATTTTATAAAAACTATTATACATCATTACTGTGAAAATTTATTTGAGGATAATTGGACAAAGAGTAATCTTAGATCTAAGTCTTGATTATAACGTTTTCCTTTCCGCAGATCGAGCAAAGCAGTCTGTATGCGTTATCTGTAGGCTCAAACGTAGCGCCGGGAAGCTTTTTATATTCTCCCTTTGAGCTATCGTAGAGTATCATTTCACACGCTCCGTCACAGAAGATCTCATATATCGCAAAAGCTCTTTTGAACACATCTCCCGAAAGGTCGGGAAGCTTTACGTATATTTTTTTAGCGTTATGAAGATCGGGCGTCTTTTCACCCATCGGAGTTAAAACAGATCTCGAATGCTCGTACGTGGAAGCAGGTGCAGGTGTTTTTTGTGAATGGGCAGGACTTCCCTCTCCGTTTCTTGATATCGGCGCTATGCGTCTTACAAGTATCTCGGCACCCCCGTCATCCTTCATGGACACGTCTCCGTTCACTGCTATAACAGCGTCATTTGCTATATACCTCGCAAGCTTCTCAAAAAGAGCCGGAAAAACGAGTATCCTTATCTGTGAGGTCCTGTCCTCAAGGGTAGCTATCGCCATAACGGCGCCGTTTTTCGTGACCTTTTTATTTACCGACGTGATTATTCCCGCTATATTTACGTTTTGTCTGTCCTTTATCCTTTCATCACCGTCGGAAATATCGGATTCATCGCTTGCGCTACTGTTTATCGTGATTATATCGGTAGTTTGCAAAGCAGAAAGAGAATCGGTATAATCATCGAGCAGCGACCCCGAGACGTATATTCCGATATATTCCTTCTCAAGCGAAAGCTTTTTTCTTGCGTCATATTCGGGAACATCCGGATATTCATACTTAAGAGAAGAATCCGACATTTCGTCAAGATCCTGCGAAAACGAAGCAAAAAGATCGAGCTGTCCGTCAAGATTCCGTCTTTTCGCCGCGGATGCGCTCTCTATAACGATATCAAGCGCTTCAACAAGCGAGCTTCTCGCAGTTCCGAGCGAGTCAAAGGCTCCGACGCTTACAAGAGCGAGCAGAGACTGTCTGTTAAGCTCCCTTCCCGTCATTCTGTCAACAAAATCGCCAAACGAGGTAAAGGGTCCGTTCTCGCGCACAGCTCTCACCTGCCGTGCAAAGGCATCACCGACTCCCTTGACCGCCGCAAGTCCGAAGCGTATCTTATCTCCGCTTACGGTAAATCCCGATCTGCTTTCATTTATATCGGGAGGCAGCACCTTAAGACCCATTTTGCGTGCATCGACTATATACTCTGACATTTTGGGTGTATTTCCCATAACAGAGCTAAGCAGAGCCGCATAATACTGCGCGGGATAGTGCACCTTAAGGTACGCCGTTCTGTACGATGTTATCGAATACGCTGCCGCATGCGACTTATTGAAAGCGTATTTCGCAAAGCTTACCATCTCATCGAAGATCTCGTTAGCGGTCTCGTTTGAGATAAAATTATCCGCCGCGCCCCTGACAAAGGTCTCCCTTTCCTTTTCCATCTCCTCGCTTTTCTTCTTGGACATGGCACGGCGCACGGTATCCGCCTTTCCGTACGAATAATTTGCTATCTTGCGGCAGATCTGCATGACCTGCTCCTGATATATTATACAACCCGAGGTGTTTTCGAGAATATCGCGAAGTTGCTCGGTCTTATAGGTGATCTTTGAGTGATTTCTCCTGTTTTCGAGGAATTTGGGTATAGAATCCATCGGTCCCGGTCGGTAGAGAGAAAGCGCGAGCATTATATCCTCGATATTTTTAGGCTTCATATTTATGAGAAGTCTCTTTATACCCGGAGATTCAAACTGGAACACGCCCTCTGTTTTACCCTGAGAGAAGAGCTCGTACGTTTCGGGATCATCAAGAGAGAGAGCCTCGACAGAAAATCCGGGTTCTGTCTTTCTTATCTCTTCCTCTGCATCCGCTATTATCGTAAGGTTTCTGAGGGCAAGAAAGTCGAATTTGAGAAGTCCGAGATTTGCCACGGTATCCATATCGAACTGCGTGACCACCGTATCTCCGCTCAGTGCGAGCGGCAGGTAAGATGAGACCGGCTCCTCGGTTATAACGACTCCCGCCGCGTGCGTAGACGAATGCCTCGGCATTCCCTCTATCTTTACGGCGTAATCTATAAGGGTCTTCACTTCAACGCTTCCCGCATACGCCTCGGCAAGATCATTGCTTGTTTTAAGTGCATCGGCAAGCGTCATACCGATGTCTCTCGGTATCATCTTCGATATCTTATCAACGTCGTCGTAGGGCATTCCGAGAACACGTCCGACGTCGCGAACTGCCGCTCTTGCGGCAAGCGTTCCGAAGGTTATTATCTGAGAAACATGATCCTCTCCGTATCTTGATATAACGTATCTTATGACCTCATCACGTCTGATATAGCAGAAATCTATATCAAAATCAGGCATACTGACTCTTTCGGGATTCAAAAATCTTTCAAAGAGAAGCTCGTATCTTATAGAATCAACGTCGGTTATACCGATAAGATACGCAACGAGACTTCCCGCTCCCGATCCACGCCCCGGACCCGTCTGTATTCCGTGCTCCTTCGCGTAATTTACGAAATCGCGCACGATGAGATAATACTGCGAATATCCCATCTTTTCTATCATAAGAAGCTCGTAAAGTATCCTTGCCTTATAGTCATCCTCGGTATGCTTTTCGGTAAATACTATCTTTCCCTCTGCTTTTTTCTTTTCGTATCCCTCGTAGGTAAGCTTTTTGAGAAAATCTTTCGGAGAAGACCCATCCTCCGGCGTATAGGTCGGAAGCTTAAGCCTTCCGAACTCGAAATCATAATTGCATTTTTCGGCTATCTTTACCGTATTTTCGATAGCCTCGGGATATTTTGAGAAGACAGTATGCATCTCATCGGCGCTTTTAAGATAAAATTCCTCCGTCTCAAATCCGAGAGGATTATCATCCGACAGCTTGTTTCCCGTCTGAACGCAAACAAGTATCGACTGCACCTTTGCATCCGATTTCGAAATGTAGTGAGTATCGTTTGTTGCAACTATGCCTATAGAATGCTTTTTCGCTATGGACGCGAGGACATCTACCGTTTTTTTCTGATCGGCAAGTCCGTGATCCTGAAGCTCTATATAGAGATCGTCCCCGAACATGGCTTTAAGGCGAAGAGCGAATCGCTCCGCCTCGTCTGTCTCGTCGGCAAGAACAGCTCTTGCCATATATCCCGAAAGGCATCCTGTAAGGCAAACGAGACCCTCGCTGTGTTTTTCGAGTATCTCGAGATCGATCCTCGGCTTTACGTAAAAGCCGTCGGTAAAGGAGGAGGAGACAAGATACGAAAGATTCTTATATCCGATTTCATTTTTAACGAGCAGTACGAGATGAGTATTAAAATATCTTCCCGTATGCTTTTTATCAAACCGACTTCCCTGTGCAAGATAGACCTCGCATCCGATTATCGGCTTTATTCCCTCATCCTTGCACGCCTTATAGAAGGCGACCGCTCCATACATAACTCCGTGGTCGGTTATGGCAACGGCGCTCTGTCCGAGCTCCTTTGCCTTTTTCGGTATCTCCGAAACACGGCACGCACCGTCGAGCAGACTGTATTCGCTATGAAGATGAAGATGTACAAAATCGCTCATGCCACGCACCGTTCCTTTCAGTAAAATTACTTTTTATCAAAATCCACTATTTTTGCAAGCCTATGGCTGACTCCCGACTTACTTATATTTCCCTCGTGAAGCTGCGCAAGCTCCTCAAGCGACGCCTGCGGATTATCGAGCCTCAGCCTCGCGGTAACCTTGAGCTGATCGGGCAAGAAGTCGAACCTTCCCGTATCCATAAGATGCTTTATCGCATGTATCTGACCCGTTGCGGCGCCCGTCGTCTTATAAATATTCGCCGCATCGCAGTTCATCCTTCGATTGACGTTATTTCTTATATCGCGCATTATCTTGGCATTCATTATCGAAAGAGATGCCTGAGCCGCTCCTATATATGTCATAAAGTCCTCGATGCTCTCGCTCTCCTTCATATAAAGAGATGAGACTCCGCGCCTTACGGTACGTCTTGCGGGAAAGGAAAGCTCGGTAAAATATTCCATAAGAGAAAAGCATTTTTTATCGTTCGAGACCGAAAATTCGAGATGATATCCGCTTTTCGGATCGGTTATAGTTCCCGAGGAAAGAAAGAGTCCTCTGAGAAACGCGCCCGAGCATCCCTCGCAGGTAAGCAGACTATCATTTATTATCTTTTCGCTTGAAAATCGCTCGTTTATCGAGTTCATTATATCAAGTCCGGGATAATCGAGTCTGTAAAATTTTTGCGCTTCCCTTCTTCTTGAGAGACGCTCTCCCTCGGTAAAGGTGACTCTTGTACCGAAGACCGAGCGCATCATCGCTGTAAAGAGATTGGCGACCGATTCGTTGTCGGTAGTAAAATTAAGCGGCGCGCCCTTAAATTCATTAAGGGAAAAAAGCATACCGTACAGAGTCGCCGCCCTGCAGCACGGTCTCTTTATATTGACCGCACTTACCGCGGTCCTTACGTCGGAAGAAAAGGACATTTTTCCGTTTCCTTTCGCTTTATTCTATTATTCTTATCTCGCACTCGATACTGACACCGCTCGACTGCAAGACGGCCTTTTTAACGCGTGAAACGAGCTCCTTTACGTCGGAAGATGTCGCACCGCCCTTATTTATAACGAAACCGGCGTGCTTTTCCGATACCTGTGCTCCGCCTACCGAATATCCCTTCATGCCCGCATCCTGTATAAGCTTACCGGTATAATGCCCGGGGGCACGCTTGAAGGTGCTTCCCGCACTCGGATATTCAAGGGGCTGCTTTTCTCTTCTTGCGTTCATAAATCCCTGCATTTTTTCAGAAATAGCATCTTTATCTCCTTTTTCCAGAAGAAATTCAGCTCCGAGGATGATAAGTCCATCTCTTTCCTGATAAACGCTTTCTCTGTATCCGAAGTGATTTTCATCACCTTCAAAGCAGCCGAGCATATCGTTTACAGAGTCATAATAAAAGGTCTTTTTTACAACAAAGGAGATTTCTCCGTCGTATGCGCCCGCATTCATATACACGGCGCCTCCGACGCTTCCCGGAATACCGTACGCAAATTCAAGTCCCGTAAGACCCGCCTTTTGCGCCTGCACGGCAAGAGAGGTGAAGGAGTATCCGCAATCGGCAATTATCCTGTTTCCGTCGACAAGGCAGGAATTTATCCCCGTTGTGACTATGACGGCGCCGTCATACTGCTCATCGGGGAACAGAACGTTACTTCCGTTCCCGATGACGCAGAATTTCACGTTTTCTCTTTGTGCCGCACCGACGATCTCGGCAAGCGCATCCCTTGAAAGCACTTTTATGATAAGATCGGCCTTTCCGCCTATTTTGAACGTAGTATAGGGCGCGACGGTCTCACCTTCAGCATAAGTAAGAGCTCCCTTATCCGAAAGCTCGCAGAGTTTCTGCCAAAATATTTTCTTTTCTGTCAAGTTCATCGGATATTCCGCCTTTTTATCTATTTCGTTACTTATTCAAAACGAATCTGTGGTGTATCTTCTTACCCTTCTTTATAACGATATCCTTACCGTCGAAATCTTCAACTGAGACCGAAGCGGTCATATCGGTTACCTTTTCATCGCAAAGAGCGATTCCGCCCTGAGAGATAAGGGTTCTTGCGTCTCTTCCCGAGGAAGCGAGCTTTGATTTGAGCATCATACCGATAACGGTGATCCTGCCGTCGGTAAAATCCTCTGCGCTGAGCTCTGTGGTGGGCATATCCTCAGAGGCGTTACCCGCTCCGAAGAGAGATCTTGCGGCGCCAAGTGCCTTTTCTGCCTCCTCTTCACCGTGTACGAGCTTTGTGAGCTCATAAGCGAGGATCTCCTTTGCGCGGTTGAGCTGAGCGCCCTCCCAGGATTCCATCTCCGCGATCTGATCGAGAGGAAGGAAGGTAAGCATCTTTATACATTTTATGACGTCAGCGTCTCCGACGTTACGCCAATACTGGAAGAAGTCATACGGCGAGGTCTTCTCAGCGTCAAGCCATACCGCGTTACCTGCGGTCTTACCCATCTTATTACCGTTAGAGTCGCAAAGCAAAGTGATCGTAAGAGCGTACGCGTCCTTTCCGAGCTTACGTCTTATAAGCTCGGTGCCTCCGAGCATATTCGACCACTGGTCGTCTCCGCCGCACTGGAGGTTACAGCCGTATCTTTGGAAGAGCTCGTAGAAGTCGTAGCTCTGCATGAGCATATAGTTGAATTCAAGGAAGGAAAGTCCCTTTTCGAGTCTCTGCTTATAGCATTCCGCGGAAAGCATCTTATTTACGCTGAAATGAGGTCCAACGTCGCGCAGGAACTCAACGTAATTGAGTGCAAGAAGCCAATCTCCGTTATTTACCATAAGAGCCTTGCCGTCGGAGAAATCGATAAAACGGCTCATCTGCTTTTTAAAGCATTCGCAGTTATGATCAACTATCTCCTTTGTCATCATCTTTCTCATATCGGTTCTACCGGAGGGGTCACCTATCATACCGGTTCCGCCGCCTACGAGAGCGATCGGTCTGTTGCCCGCATCCTGAAGTCTCTTCATAAGAGTCAGCGCCATAAAATGACCTGCCGTAAGAGAGTCTGCGGTAGGGTCAAATCCAATATAGAAGGTCGCCTTTCCGTTATTTATAAGGTCTGCGATCTCCTCCTCGTCAGTAACCTGCGCAACGAGACCGCGCGCCTTGAGTTCTTCGTAAAGTGTCATGTCTATTACTCCTTTGTTTTTTATCTTATTTTAAAGTTTTCCGCATTTTCAAGCATTTCCTTTGCGGATTCCCTTATTTTTTCGGTAATGTTTATTCCGCCCATTATCCTCGATATCTCATCGATACGTCCGTTTTTATCAAGCATAACGAGCTCGGTTTCCGCGCGTCCGTCCACCGTGTTTTTCTTTATACGGTAATGCGTACGCGCATTTGAGGCGACCTGTGCCGAGTGGGTTATGGAAAGTATCTGCATATTTTCTCCGAGCTCTCTCATCTTGACTCCAATCTTTTCGGATGTCTTTCCCGACACACCAGTATCTATCTCATCGAAGATAAGCGTCTCGGTATCGTCGGCACTCGTAAGCACGCATTTTATAGCGAGAAGTATTCTCGCCGCTTCTCCGCCGGACGCTATTTTCGCAAGAGATTTAGGCGTCTCGCCCGGATTCGTTGAGATCAAAAATGAGACCTTATCTGTTCCGTCCCTTGTAAACAAAGGCTCTCCGTCTTGATCGGTAAGCGCGGATATATCAACTATGAACTTCACCTTTTCCATATCAAGGAAACGTATCTCAGAGCCGATCTTTTCGGAAAGCTCCTCCGCTGCCCTTCGACGCTTTTCCGAAAGCCGGGAGGCGAGCCCCAGCGCTTCCTTACGCAAAGCAGCGACACTACCTTCCAGCTCCTTTATGCGATCGTCCGAGAGAAGGATCTCATCATACTCATCCCTCGCTTTATCAAGAAACGAAAGTATCTCGTCAACATTGCTTCCGTATTTACGCTTAAGCTTATGGATAAGATCGAGTCTGTTCTCGATATCGTCAAGACGTCGCTCGGGATCACTGCTCTCGCTCGGAAGAGACGAAAGAACGCTTTCCGCAATATGCTCCATTTCAAAGCTGATCTCAGAAAGCCGCTCCGCGAGCTGCGTAGCATCGGGAACGAGATCGGATACGCTCTCAAGCGCATCGCGCGCTATATCGACAAGTCTTGATGCCGACATTCCCTTATCGTTTTTATAAAGAGCGCGGTATACCGTATTTACCTGCTTTGACATCTGTCTGAAATTTTTTATCAGTTTTTTCTCGTTTTCGAGCTCTTCCTCCTCGCCGTGCCGAAGCTCTGCCGCACTTATATCGTTTATCTGATAAGCAAGCAGCTCAAGCCTGCGTTCCTTATCTCTTTCATCCCTCGAAAGACGCTCGATTTCGGAAAGCGCTTCCGACATTTTATGATATACGCTTGCATACTCGGCGCGAAGGGACTCGAGTGACGCATACGAATCGACAAGTCCTATATAGGTCTTTTCATCGAATATATCCCTGCTGTCAAGCTGACCGTGTATATTTACAAGATGCGCTCCGACCTCTCTCAGCAGAGAGAGCGGATAGGTGGTACCGTTTATCTTCGATCTCGATTTTCCGTCGGCGCTGACAGTTCTTTGAATAAAGACACAGCCCTCCTCATCGGGAGCGATCCCAAGCTCCTCAAGTTTTTTTACGACCGCGGGTGAGATATCCGAGAAGACAGCAGAAACACTTGCGCTGCTTTCTCCCGCACGCACGAGATCACGCTCTGTCTTCGCTCCGAGAAGCATACTGAGTGAATCTATGAGTATCGATTTTCCCGCACCCGTTTCTCCCGTAAGTGCGGAAAATCCGTCCGAAAAATCAACGTCAAGCCTCTTTATGACCGCTATATTTTCTATATGCATTGACGCGAGCACTTTTCTCGCCTCCCTTCTTAAAAAGCACAGATATGCATTTTTCAGTTCTTATGACCGAGCACCTCGTTTATTTTTCTTGCGAGATTCTCTGCCGAAGCGACGTCCGATGTCGCGACGAATATGGTATCGTCTCCCGCAATGCTTCCAAGTATATCGTAATGCCACATAAGATCTATAGCCGCCGCGGAGGCATCCGCCATACCCGCGTATGTCTTTACTATAACAAGATTCATAGCCGAGGTCACAGACTGTGCCGCCTCGCGCAGTATATTTGCGTATTTTGCACTCGGACGCTCCTCCGAGACACTCTTTACGGCATACTTATATCCGAAATTTTTCATCGAGGTCTTGACTATATTGAGCTCCTTTATATCTCTTGAAACAGTCGCCTGAGTTACGACAAAGCCCTCCTCACGGAGCTTTTCAAGAAGCATCTCCTGAGTGTCTATGTCATATTTACTTATAAGCTCAAGGATCTTTGCGTGTCTTTCGTTTTTCATTAAATATTTCTCCGTTTTCATTTGTTTTGATTCATATATCCGACATCTTACGGTAGAGCACGCTGCAAAAGCTCCTGCCCGGCATACGCAAGAGCCTTGTCACGTATCTGGATTTTTTTATTCTCACGGTATCGTTATCCTCAAGGGCGCAGACCTCTGCGCCGTCAAGGGAAAGACGTGCTTGATCGGGGCTTGCGCTGCTTTTCACCTCAAAGAGCGATTCTCCGGAGAAAACTATCGGTCTGCATCTCAGTGAATGCGCGCATATCGGAGTGACCGAGATGCAGTCAAGTCCGGTATCCATGACCGGTCCTCCCGCAGACATGGAATATGCGCTCGATCCTGTCGCCGTAGCGAATATTATTCCGTCACCTCTATAGTTATAAACGGGAACACCGTCACACAGAAGCTCGGTGCGTATTACTCCGAGTCCGGATGCGCGTACTATCGCCGCATCGTTGAGAGCGATAAAGTCTGACATTACCGTATCATCGTTTCTTAACACCTCTGCCTCGATCATAGTACGCTCGTCGGTATCAAGCTCACCCGAAAGTATCTCGTTTATTTTCGGTATATCCGAGGTCTCAAGCTCTGCTATATATCCGAGATGTCCGAGATTTATACCGACAAGAGGCTTTCCGAGACGTGCGGCTTTCCCCGATGCGCGGAGTATCGATCCGTCTCCGCCGAGCACTATAATGAGATCGGCATCAGAAAAAAATCTTATCTCGTCCGACACAAAGACTCTTTCCCTGTCCGCAAGATGGGCAAGCTCCTCACGGACGAGCACGCTATGCTCGCGCACAAGATAGGATATGAGATCTTTAGTGTATCTGAGATCCTCATCTCTTTTGAGATTCGGAAGAACTGCGATCTTTTTAAAATTATATTTCATACTGTCCGATACATCCTTTCAAAGAGCGTTTTTTCAAAGTCCGTTTGGCATAACGTCTCCGATACGCAGCTCTGACTTATCGCTTGTATATCTGAACATAGCAAGGTACTCGACGTTTCCGTCGCCTCCGCTTATCGGTGATGATATAACTCCCTTGCAAGCAAGTCCGAGACGAGCCGCCTCTGATATGCAGGACTCGATCACTCTTTTGTGTATTTTGATATCCTTTACTATTCCTTTTTTATTGAGATGCTCTCTGCCCGCCTCAAACTGCGGCTTTATAAGGCTTACGAAAATCCCGTCTTCCTTCAGTATTGCAGTCACGGACGGATAGATATACTTTTGCGATATAAAGGAAACGTCGCAGACAGTAATATCGACCTTCTCGCCGAGCGCCGCTTCACCGAGCTCTCTTGCATTGAATCCCTCCATAACGACGACTCTGCTATCGGCACGAAGGCTTTTGTGAAGCTGGTCTCTCCCACTATCAATAGCGAACACCTTTTTTGCCCCGTATCTTAAAAGGCAATCGGTGAAGCCGCCCGTGGATGAGCCGATATCAGCCGCAACGAGTCCCTTGGGATCTATTTTAAAGCCTTTGAGTGCGCTTTCGAGCTTTACACCGCCGCGACCGACGTATTCGTAAGGCCGTCCAAGCACCTTAACAAAATCATTATCGGGATCCACCTCAAAGGAAGGCTTCGTTACCTGTCTGTCACCGACGGTGACAAATCCCGCCTCGATCATTTCCCTTGCCTTTTGTCTGCTCGGAGCGTCTCCCTTTTCAAATATGTATTTGTCTATCCTCATTTTGATCAGCTTTCACGCATAAGAAGCTCTTTTGCAAGCGAAACAAGAATTTCCGAGCCGTCTATATCGGCAATTGCCGCACACGCCTGCGCCGTTTTCATAGCCGCAAGGTCGAACGCATCCTCGTAGCTCATAAGACCCGCAAATGTCAAATATCCGTTCTTTTCATCCATTCCGACCTTTTTTCCGAGCTTTTCGGGATCTCCCGTAACGTCAAGAAGATCGTCTATTATCTGAAATGCGAGACCGATATTATCAGCGTATTCTATCGCTCTTTTGTAAAGGTCGCTTCCTTCAAAGTTCCCCGATGCCACGCAACCGAGAAGCGCCGCGGCTCTTATCATCCTGCCCGTTTTGAGTCCCTGAAGCTTAGTAAGCTTTTCCACAGATCTGCTCTCGCCCGAGATATCCATCTGCTGACCGCCGATCATACCGTACATTCCGGATGCGCTTGAGATTATCCGGATAGCCTCAAGCTTTTCTTTATCGCCCTTGTTATCAAGCTTACTTATTATCTCATAAGGGTATACCATAAGAGCATCACCCGCAAGAAGTGCGGTATCCTCTCCGTAAGCAATATGACAAGAGGGTCTTCCTCTTCTCATATCGTCATCATCCATACAAGGAAGATCGTCATGGATAAGCGACGCCGCATGGATCATTTCTATGATCGCGGCATAGGTGAGCGAATCCTCAAGTGCAGCGCCTCCAAGTCTTGCAAACTCGGTAGTAAGAAATGCCCTTACCTTTTTTCCCGGTCCGAGAGCGCTGTATCTTACGGCGTCTATAAGGCACGCAAAATCATCATCTCTTTCGGAAAGAAGCTCATCTATTCTTTTTTCGACCGCACCGCCTCTTTCGGACATAACGGTTCTCAGTTTATTTTCCATCATAAAGTCAGTTCTCCTCAAAATCAACCTCTACCACGTCGCCGTCAGGAGAGCGGGTAAGTATCTTTATTTGCTTCTCGGCGTTTTCGAGAAGCTTTGCGCATTCGGACGAAAGAAGCGTTCCGCGCTTATAAAGCTCGATCGCCTCCTCGAGTCCGACGTCACCCGATTCGAGAGACGCAACTATTTTTTCAAGCTCGGAGATCATCTCCTCAAAGCTCTGCTTATTTTTTTCTGCCATTTTCCTTCTCCAGTGCACATACCCGTGCTTTTATATTTCCGTCCGAAACACGAAGATCTATCATATCTCCCGCATTTACGTCGGTAACCGATCTTACTACTGAGCCTTTTTCATCGAATGCTACCGAAAATCCTCTTGTCATGACCGAAAGAGGATCGAGGGCCTCGAGCTTTGATACGTTTTTTAAAAATTCCGCCCTTTTATTTGCCACGAGCGCCGAATATGAGGAGTGCGCACGGTCTGTGATATGCAAAAGCCGCATATTTTTATCGTCGAGCACCGCACCGGGGGATCTCAGTACCCTTCTCGATCTTAGAAGATCAAGCTCTCCCTTTGCCTTTTTCAGATCTGATGCGAGTGCCGCCGTAAGCCTTGCCGACGCGGACGAGATATAGGAAAGAAGCTCTGATCTGTCGGGAACTGCAAGCTCTGCCGCCGCTGACGGAGTCGGAGCTCTCATATCGGAGACAAAATCACATATTGTAAAATCGCTCTCGTGCCCGACCGCCGAAATTATCGGGATCTCGGATGCCGCCACCGTTCTGGCAAGATTTTCATCATTGAACGCCCAAAGATCCTCGAGCGAGCCACCTCCGCGTCCGATTATTATCACGTCCACAGAGCGTGTTCTGTTAAAGTAGCGTACTCCGCTCGCAAGCTGCTTAGGCGCGTCCTCGCCCTGAACGAGGGACGGAAATATTATCATCTCGGCAAGCGGAAATCTTCTGCCGAGCACGTTTATCATATCTCTTACCGCCGCTCCTGCGGGAGAGGTGATAACTCCTATCCTTTTAGGTATTTTCGGAAGCGCTTTTTTTCTCGATCTATCGAAAAGTCCCTCCGATTCGAGCTTTTTTCTGAGTTGCTCATACGCCTTGGCGAGGGCTCCTATACCCTCGGGCTCGAGCATATCTATATAGAGCTGATACTGTCCGCTCTGCTCGTACACGCTGATCCGACCGTGAGCAACTACGTTCATATTGTTCTCGGGTCTGAATTTAAGACGCACAAGCGACGCTTTAAAGATGACCGCCTTGATAACGGCACCCTCGTCCTTAAGCGTCATATACATATGACCGCCGCGCTCGACGAGATTGGATATCTCGCCTCTGACCGTAATGCTCTGAACGAGAACGTCCGAGGCAAACATAGCCTTTATATATTGTGTTATCTGCGATACCGTGAGTATCGGACATTCTCTTTCGTTTATCATAGTTTATATACCAAGCATCTTTTTTCGGGTAAGGTAGGCTATTCCGACCGCATTATCCCTTGAATAATCGGGATGAGTAAACAGCGCATCGTATTTTTTAGAAAGCGCCTGCTTTATATACGTATTTGCGGTAACTCCTCCCGCAAACACCGTAGGAAGCATTCCGTATTTTTCTATAGCGTTCTCGCACATCTTATCGAGCGTATCAAGCACGCTTGCAAGCGTGAAGGCTGCAATTTTCGACGGAGGATCTCCCTTTTTCAGCATATCTGCAGCTCTGTTCTCGAGACCGGAAAGATTGCATTCGGTTCCCTTTACCGAGGACATGGGTCTTACGGTATCCATAGGATCGGAGATCATCTCGAGCTCCCTTCCGCACGGAAAATCAAGTCCGAGCATAACGCCGACGCGGTCGATCGCCTGACCCGCGTTAAGATCGAGCGTTCCCCCGACTCTCTCTATATTAAGCGAGTCAACGAGAAGAAGATCGGTGGTTCCTCCCGACACATGAAAGGCAAGAAATCTGCCGTTCAAAAGCTCCTCCTTGCCCGCGGTACAGACCGCCGCCGCGATATGTCCCGCCTGATGCGAGAACTCAAGATATTCAGCACCCGACACTTGAGAAACGGATGCCGCGCAGGCAACTCCCGAAAGAAAGCAGGGCATATACGAGCCCTTGGCATCGCGCGGAGCGTAGGACACTCCGACTGCCGCAAGGTCATCCTTAAGCTCTCCGAGACCCTTCATTACCTCGGGCATATTTTTAATGTGGGCAAACACGGCGTCTGACTGGCGTATACCGCGCTCGTTTTTACCGACCTTGACCGGAAGGCGTGAATCAGCGACGATCACACCGTTTTCATCGACAAGCGAAGCGGAGGTCGTATAATTGCTTGTGTCTATTCCGAGATAGAGCATTTCAGTTTATCTCCGCCCCGTCCTTAAGACCGCGCTTATCCGCAATAGAGTTAAGAACTCCGTTTATAAATGCGGGTGCCTGATCGTGATCGTATTTTTTAGAGAGCTCAAGCGCCTCGTTTATGGCGATCCTGACCGGAAGATCGGTATATACCATCTCATAGCATGCAAGACGCATTATTGCGTGCGATATTCTTGAAAGTCTTTCTATCTTCCATCCGATGGCATTTTCGGATATCATAAGATCTATTTCCTCACGTTTTGCGATAATGCCCGCGATTCCCTGATCTATATAAGCCTCGTCGAGATCGCGATATTCTCTGAGTCTTTTCGCGGTCTCCTCAAGGCTCTCGCCGTCCTCCGCGCTATCACTGTAAAATGACATTTCATATACGAGCGTGAACAGTGCCTCACGCGCTTCTTTTCTAGTCATATCAAACCTCTTATAAGTAATATATAATTTATTTGCATAATTTTGCATATTCCATTTTATTATACACCCATTTTATTCATATGTCAATAAATATCCTGAATTTTCAAACATATTTTTTGCGCTCAAAACAGGCTAAAGGTTCGGTTTTAAGGCTTCATTCCCACGAAGTGTCCGCTTAAATTTTAACAATGTGTAATTTTTAGCCTTTCCCACTTGAAAACTTAAAATTTTGTGGTATAATAGCATAGGTGTATTATGCACACAAAGCTTTACGTCTGCAAAAAGGATCTTAAAATGACAACTTTAAAGAAAACGTGGTCAGTAGCAAGAAAAATTTTGAAAAACACGGCGATCACATTCACCGTCATATATTTCCTCTTTCTCTGCTTTGCTAAGCTTATAAGCGAAGTGGATATCGATCCGGCGATCCCTATGTTCAAATCCTTCGTGCTTCTTCTCTTCTCGCTTTTCCTCGCTTCGGCTGATTTTATATTCAGTATCCCAAGGATCGGATTTCTGTTAAAGCTTGTGATCCACTTTTTCGCGTTACTTATATCCACTGTAATATCCACCACGTTGGCAGGATACGATTTCGGATACAAGGCTACTCTCATGTTCTTCGTATTCGTTGTTCTGTACGCCGTATTCGCGACCCCGTACATCCTTATAGGACGCAAATACAAGAAAAAGCCCTCAAAGCAGAGCTTTGAGAGCATCTTCGGTCGTAGCTGACATATTCAAGCCTTCGGAGGTCTTGCTACAAACGACTTTATCTTTATTCCCTGAGATGAGAAATTCTTTTCGTATTCGGTCATGATATTGTCCCTTGCCCACTCTTCGCTGTGAAGATCGTAGGTTACCCTTTCAAGACTCCATCCGTTTTCCGCAAATTCTTCAAGTGAGAACTCAAAGAGCCCGTCATTATCGGTCTTCATAACTATGCATCCGTCATCCGAGAGTATGTTTTTATAAACTCCAAGAAAGCTTCTGTACGTAAGTCTTCTTTTGGTATGACCCTTTTTCGGCCAAGGATCGGAAAAGTTCAGATATATCTCCCTGACATCTCCCTTTTTGAAGTACTCACCGAGCTCAAGCGCGTTCACATTTATAAATCTTACGTTATCAAGCTCTGCCGCGTTTGAATTTTCAAGTGCGGTTATGATCGCGGAGGTCTGAAGCTCCGCCGCAATATAAAATCTGTCCGGATTTCTTTTAGCGGTATCGCGTATAAATCCACCCTTTCCGCAGCCTATCTCAAGATACATCGGAAGTTTGTCACTGTACAGACTCATTTCCTCAGGAGAGTGGATCACGAGATGATCGCACGCCTCAAGGCGCGCCTCTCCGTTTTTCTTCTTTCTCATTCTCATAAAATACTGCTTCCTTTCACTTTCTTTATTAGCAGTATACCATTTTAAGAAAAATAATCAAGTACTATAAAACAAATTTTTTGACAAACCTTAAAATTATCCGTTTCAGCAAGGAGGCCGAAATGACCAAACAGCAATTTTTGGAAGCTTTCAAAAGTGCTTTAAGTGGTGAAAACGCTTCTCCCGATTTCGTTAACGAGCAGACTGCTCTGCTCGAGGAAAAGCTCGTCACTCTTTCCGACGAGGACTTTGAAAAGCGAGCCGATCGGGACAACGTTTCCATTCTGGTACGTTCCGCAATGGAGGAATATCTTTCACGAACAAGACACACAGACACATCTCTTAAGCCCGCAGAGCCCGAGGTCTCTTCCGAGGATGCAGCTCCCGACAAGGATTCAGATGTCTCCGAGCAAGAAAGCGATTCCAACGAAGAAACCAAGATCGTAACCGACGATTCGGCATTTACAGTTGACGACTCTATCGCGTCCGAGGAGACCAAAAAGATCGACAGTACTCCTATATCCGACGAAGAAGACAAGATCGAGCAGCTTTCGAGTGATGACGACGACGTCGTCACTGTCGATATGACTCCCGTCGTTACCTCGGTCAAGAAGAAAGACGACAATGCAAAGCAATCCTTCTTCGCAACGCTTATGCAGAAGGCGGAAAACAAATCCGCGACTGTCATTTTTACCGTTCTTACGGTGCTTTCCATCCCCCTTGTGCTCTTCGCGGCATTTGCCGCGCTCGGAGGTCTCGTTGCCGTTTACTTTGCGCTTGCTGCCATCATCGTCGCTATCATAGGCGCTATACTGCTCGTCGTTTTCGGCGGTGGACTCGTCTCGATAGTAGCGCTTCTTTACGGAGCGACACAGATAATGCAGCCGCCGAGATACGTCGGTATCCACGAGATAGGATTTGCCTTTATAGTCATAGGCGCGACGATACTGATCTCGGTAATTCTTTACAATATAGCGGTAAGACTTATCCCTTGGGTGCTTTCCAAGGCATCTGCGATATTCAAGTGGCTCGTATCTGCTGTAAAACGTCTTGCGGAAAAAGCCAAGAAAGGATGTGAGAAGCTTTGAAAAGTGCATCAGTAATCAGTATTTTTATTGCCCTTGTTCTTATCGTCAGCGGAGTATTCCTCTGTGCAAAGGCACGTTCAATGGCTCCTAATGACGAAGCGATAGACGGTAACACGGTAGTCAAAAACGGTCGCGTTGTAACAGACGTTCTTCTCACGGGACAGACCTTCTCAAACGTAAACATAAATGTCAAGGATTGCAAGGTCGAGATACACGGAAATTCGGAAACCTCCTACGTTTCCTTCATAAACTTCAACGAAAACACCTACGTAGCATCCTCCAGCGAAAATACTCTCACGATATCCAACAAGATCTCTCTGCTCGATTTCATAAATTTCGACGGAACCGGAGTTAAATTCAGCGGAGTTTGGAAGACACTCAGATCGTTTTTCAGCTACGATACCTCAAAGGGTGATCAGGAGATACACATTTATCTCGCAAAGGACGCAGAGATATCCAAGATCAACGTAAACGGCTCGGAAAAGGCAAACATCCGCGCACTCGACATTTCCTATGATTGCGACCTTTCCTTCACTGTGAACAACAGCACTATCGAGGTATCCAACGCAAATGCAGGTGTTATGACCCTCGGCGGAAGCAAGGCTAAGATCAGCGTAGCAAACGTAAACGTCACAAGCTTTGAGTATCTCGCAACCGACACCAATTTCACCTCGCACAACGTTATCACGGAAAACCTCATAGTCGATACAAAATCCTCGAATATTTCTCTCCTTAACACAGAATTCCGCAATCTTACAACAACGCTTGAGAGCGGAGACTTTGTCCTTTCGACCAAGTACGACGTTTCCTCCTATTTCCGTAACATTGAGATCCAAGAGGGCGAGATACTTCGCAACGATACACCTATCGGTCAGAAGGACGTTTCCCCCGAAGAGCTTTTCGATACCCTTCCCGGTAACATAAGCGTAAGCGTCGGATCCGGAAAGATATCTATGACGTTCGGAACCGATATCCTTCCTCCGAAGGTCACGGACGAGCAAAGCCCCGATCAAAATCCACCCGAAGCACCGGGTATACAGTAATACGGTAAAATATTTACAGATCAAAAATGAGCATCCGTCAGCGGATGCTCATTTTCACTAATATTTGTCCATATTATTATCGATTATGTCTTGCAATAAAGTCAACGATACTGTAAAATAAAGAAAATCAAATATTATGGGGGAATAAATATATGTTAAATTCCGATAACGCATCGATTTTATACGTTTCAGGCAAGCGCGGTGACGATCTCTCCTCGGGTATCACGCCCGACACTGCCTTCAAAACTCTCGGTCGGGCTTTGGATGAAATTAAAAAAATCAGAAAAAACGGATATTACCGTCCAATGACTATAACGCTAACCGACGATCTTTTTATCACTTCGCCAATAACTATCGACGAGCAGGACGTTACCGTCACCTCATTCAGAGGCAGAAAAAGCATCCTTGGCGGATTTAAGATCGAGGGCTGGTGTGAGAGCAGCTTCAATGGGCATAAATGTCTTAGCGCAAGGCTCCCCGAATGCGGTACTCCCTACGATTTCACCGATCTTTACGTAAACGGCAAGTACGCATCATCACCAAGGTATCCCAAAGACGGCACTCTAAGGGTCTTGGCGGTAGAAAACGAATCGGTAAATCAGTTTGAGCCGTCAAAATACTTTATTGCAAAGAAAGAAGATCTCGAACATATCGAAAACATCGAGGACGCTACAGTCAACTATTTTCACATGTGGATAGACGAGCACACGCCTGTAGAAAGCTATGACAGAGAAAGCGGCAAGCTCGTTATGGCATATTCGTCACGATTCTGTCTGAACACGATATACGAGCCGCATGAAAATTCAAACGCGCTCAAATACTATCTTACGAACGTCCCGAACACCTTCGGAGCTCCCGGAGAATGGTATCTTGACAGAAAAAGCTCTACAGTTTACTACGTACCTACCGATCCCTCGGAAAATGCTGAAAGTATAGTAGCTTACGCGCCCGTCTCCCCTTCTCTTTTCACCGTAAAAGCGGACAATGTGAGATTCATCGATCTTAAGCTTGCTTGCACGAGATGCGAGTACGTAAGTCGCATAAAAAAATGCACGGAGACCGACTCATCAAAAGCATCCCCCGATTGTGCTTACGGATCGGACGGACAGTCTGTTTGCGGATCGCCCGGAGCAATAATTTTTGACAGATGCAAATTTTCGTCTGTCAAAAACTGCGAGATAACGAACGTCGGTATCTACGCACTTGAGGTACGTCCCGGATGTAAGAAAATCACCGTCGAGGGATGCGAGATCCACGAGATCGCGGCAGGCGGAATAAAGATCTCGGGAGGAATAACCGACGCTCCGGCAGAGGATGCAACCACCGACTGCGTTATAAGAAAGAATCACATCCATCACTGCGGAATACGTTACCCCGCCGGCTGCGGAGTACTCGTCTGCAACTCGTCTTCAAACGAAATATCGGAAAACGAGATATCCTATCTCGAATACACAGGAATTTCTGTGGGTTGGGTATGGGGATATGCCGAGAGCAGAACGTTCGGAAATCTCATTACGAAAAATCACATACATCACATCGGCATGGGTCGTCTTTCCGATATGGGAGGAATCTACACTCTCGGAAAGCAGCATGGAACGGTAATATCAGAAAACAGGATCCATGACGTCAAGAGCGCTCATTACGGCGGTTGGGGCATATATACCGATGAGGGATCGAGCTATATTACTATAGAAAACAACGTAGTTTACAACACGAAATGCGGAAATTTTCACCAGCATTACGGCTCGAACAACGTGATACGCAATAATATATTCGCATTTGCGGGCACAGGTGCGGTAGAGCTTGCACGTGCAGAGGAGCACGAAAGCTTCTCATTTGAGAACAATATAGTTTTGGTAGACAGTATCCCGATCTATTCCCCTGTTCCGTACATGGTAAAAAACGGAGAGACTATCAACGATCCCGAGGAGCTTCCGAACGTTTCGAGAAGAAACAATATTTTATGGAACATCTCGGGTCCCGCAAAGATGTACAAAGGTGCAGATCTTAAAAAATGGCAAAGCGAGCTTCACCAGGATCTTGGAAGCATCGAGTGCGATCCGCTTTTCGTTGACGCGAAAAATTTTGATTTCAGACTGAAGGAAGATTCTATCGCTCTCGACCTCGGATTCAATGCACTCACCGGATTTCTCGCATCCGGCAAAAAAGATCTTTAATTTAAAATTCCAAAAGATACAAGCTATACTGTCCGCATATTTTGTTTAAGGCTGTGCAAAATAACCTTGCGCCCGAAAAATGATTTCGGTGCATAACAAAAGAAAGGTCTGAAAAAATGATTATAGACAGAATAGCCCTCATCCTCTCGATAATCGGAGGTCTTAACTGGGGCAGCATCGGTTTTTTCGGCTATGATTTCGTTGCGTGGATCTTTGGCGGACAGAACGCTGTAGGAAGCAGAATTATTTACTCTCTCGTCGGCGTTTCAGCAATATGGTGCATATCTCTTCTCTTCAGAGAAAGAACACCTCTTCTCGACTCTGCAGAAGACTGAGTAAACTGAGCAAAAAGAAGATCAGCCTTATTCGGCCGAAAAAAAGGATCGAAAAGCTTTGCTTTCGATCCTTTTTATATTTTCATTTTTCCTTTATAAAATCGACGATCATACGTCCAAGAGTACTGACTCCGTCCTCATCTCTTTCCCCGTCGTACTGACAGTGGTACTTACCCTTTATAAATTTATACGAGACCTTATCCCTATGACCGAACGCCGCAAGGGTCGACATCATAAGCTGAGTCTGCTCATATCTGTTCACCATATCGTTTTCGGCAACAACGAAGATCATAGGAGAATAATTCTTAGCAGACACGTGCCAAAGCGGAGCGCTTTCATCAACTATCACGCGTCTTGTATCGATACCGCGTTCTCTTAAAACGTTATAGTGCGCCGTGGGTTGACCCGCGTTATGGAAATATCCCGCAATATCGGTAGGCTTCAGATCGCAGTCGGCGAGATATCTTTCGTCAAAGCAAAGCATCATACTTATATAGCCTCCGGCTGAGCTTCCGCCGACGAATATTTTATCGCATTTTCCGTATTTATTTATATTGTCAAAGACGTATTTTACGGCATCCGCGGAATCAAGCAAAAAATCCGGGTATTTTGCCTTGGGATACATTCTGTAATTTACCGATACGGTTGCTATACCGTTATCTGCAAGATATGATGTAAATATTTCGGCGGAGTCCTTATCACCCGCCTCAAGTCCGCCGCCGTGAAAGAAGACGAACGTGGAAAATTTCTCTGTTTGGGGCAGATAGATATCGAGCGCAAGCGATTCACCGTCTACCGTTTTATAGACTATATCCTTTAATATTTTCATTACCTTCCTCCGAGCACCTTTATCTGCTATGATTATATCACCCTCACAAAAGCATGTCAAGTTTATTTCCAAAAAGAAATTATTAAAAACCGTTGACAGAACGATAAAAATAGTGTACAATAGACTCATAAACAAAAGAAAGGAAACTGATACCCATGATAGATGAAATCAAGGACGCACAGGAGCTTCCCGAGGAGGAATTCGGCGTACTCACTCTTACAGACGAGGAGGACGGAACCGAGTCCAAATTTGAGCTCATCGAGACCTACCAGGCTGACGACGGATCGATCTACTACGCACTTGCACCCGTAAACGAGGATGGCAGCGAGGCAGAGGAATACGTTATTCTCAAGGTAGAAGAGGAAGAGGACGGCGGCGTTACTCTTTGCACGATCGAGGATGATGACGAGTACGACCGTATCGCAGACGTATTCGACGATCTTCTCTTCTCCGAGATCGATTACGACGCTGAATAAATCGGAATAAATTTCCGCTTTTATTTTCCTTTGATCGGAGCATAATAATATCGGAGAGAAAAAAACGGAGGATGCCGGTATTTACAGGTATTTTCCGGTATCTTTCCGAATATCATGTTAAGGGCTTCCTGCTTTGCGCGTGGAAATGTCAGGTAAATAAACCTACAAATTGATATTGGAGTCCGGATAAACTTCCGTGCCCGAGTGCAGACCTCCTCAAATGACCCTGCTTATGTCACGGTCCTTTTGAGACGTTGGGAGCACCATAAAGCGATCGGAGAGGACACCACCCTGGGTAAAAGCAGGGTTATATTTCTTGACCCACGGTACGGCGGGGCCCTTATTTAAAGACAAAACACACTATCAGCCGATAGTGTGTTTTTGTTATATATCAGCCTCCCCAAACGGGGTCGTATCTGCTGAAATCCTTTCCGCCTATTGAATATATCACGAAATTACGGTAATTTTCGCCTTCTCCGACATACATATCGGCAAGCCGATCCTTATGACCTATATTCCTCACGGTAGACCACATTGCACGGTATTCCACCCTGGTGTTAGTATCCCAAAGTCCGATATTCTCTGCTCCGTAGGAATAAAGCTCAAGTATGCGGCGCTTAAATTCCGCGTTTGCCATATGTCTCGGCATTATATCAAAATACACCTTAGTTCCGTATTTTTCGCAAAGCGTCATCCATTCCTCGACTCTTTCCTTTTGGGTAGAAGGTCCCCGAAGGATGCCTTTATAATCGGTATACGGTGCCTGAAAATCAAAATCGGATATCCTTGCTATACTTCTTATTTTGGTACGCATATGAGTCGTATATTTATCAAGATCAAGTCTGTACTGCTTACCATCCTGCCATACATCGCCGTTAAACGCCTCGTAGCAACGCATAGGATAGCTTATAAAGGTATCTACAAGTCCTTCCGCTGCGTATCTCTCGACGTCAAAACCGAGATATTTACTGTCATATATCGAGAACATCGCCCTGAAATGAAGCTTCACCTTATCTTTTCCGAATCTTTCATCGAGTGCGGCTCTCGCTTCACGCATAAATTCGGTCATTATCTCACAGTGAAGAGAGTTGAGACGCTCATCGTCAAGCGGAAGCTCGTACGGATATTCGCCGTACATCTCGTAAAATCTGTCTGCTACCGGCTTTTCAAAGAGGACGTAGGGGATTCCTCTGTTTGACATGAGAGTGACTGCGTCACATCCCGATTCTGCCATAAAGAGAAGCTCGTTTATGATATATTTTCTGACCTTTGGATACGCATATGACATTGCGGGGATCTTATCACCGTTTCTGTCAACACAGCAAAGCTCGGGATTATTCTCGACAAACGGGCTGTCAAAATAATAGCCGTCATAGGGAGCGAGCATTCCCCAAGCGCCCATTCTGAGCGAGATGCTCATCTTGAGACCGTCATTATGACCGTATTCCACGATCTTTTTAAGCAGGTCGCCGAGATCCCATTTTGGAAATCTTGTTTGCACACGCTTATCGCCCGCTCTCATAAAATCGACGTCGTCTATGATATCCTCGCTAAGATTATCCGCAATTATGGGACGGACGTTTTCAACAGAGAGCCACTCGACATCACTGTTTCTGTATGCGCTGACCATAGGGCGGAAATCATCATAGGAATCAAGTCTATCGCAAAGATAGAACATATTATGCAGATCGTCGGTCGCGTATATATTTCTCGTTTCCGTACGGTCACATTCTTTTTTATACTCGGATATCTCCTGCTCGGTCATCTCGATCAGTCTGATTGCGGAAAGTGCCGCTATATTTTCGATATTTGCGCTCTTTTTGCTCAGAATTATATCCTCACCGGTAAGGTCAGCGCATTTCCAGAGACATTCATGCATAGTCATCCATCTTACGGGGCTCAGACCGTGCGGTGAAGCGCTTATCCTTGTAAAGGAATCATCCGAGCTGAGCTTTACTGCTACCGTGGGACAGACATCGGCAAACATAAACGGGATATCAAGATAGATTTTATACCATCCCGTAAGCTTGGGCGAAAAGGTAAGATCCTCCGGGCTTGAGTTCTTCATTGAGACAAGTGTCTTTCCCTTATACTCGGACGTTCCGATATCTATAACACGCCAGCTGCTTTTTAAATATTTATCGGACATTACGTTTTTCGGAAAGAATATTTCTTCCATATCAGAAAACAGAATTTCTTTTTTCACGTTCATAAGACTTTTCCATTCTATATTGCCAGATCAGGCGTGCTTTCCTCGTTTGAGGTTATATTTTCAACAGAAACTCCGCTATAGTAAGCCTTTATGATATCAATATAGGCGTTTTCGTACTCACCTGAAATTTTCGCAAGATCGTTTGCTCCGCAAAGGCTCATTCCGAGTCCACTTCCGATTCCGCGCCCGTAAAACACGAAATTCCCGTACGACCCCTCAAGCTTCACTTTATTTTCAAACGTAGTAGTCTGTTTACTTGTTTTATCATACTTGAATCCGATCTCACTAACCGTACTACCCGAAATTCCGACTACGAAATTGGCACTGTCAACTATACCCGCAAGCGTATTTCTTATTATCTCGCCGCCACTCAGAGTCAGCGTATTTTCAAAAATGTCGGTAAAACGCAGCTCGGTAACGTAAACTCCGCTCTCGGAGGTTTTCACGATATCGACAGACGCTATATTTCCTTCGAGAGGACAGTCGGATATCCTTTTCGAAAGCATTTCGTAAAGCTCGTACGGAGTTATTTCATACTTCCATCTGCCGCCGATACGCTTTTCGTAGCTTTCCCATGCGCTTACGCTACCGACAAGGTATTCTCCCTTGCCGTCCATAATCGATCCGTAAGCCTCGCCAAGTGAGACGGTAGCTCCTCCGTAGAAGGATCCGTAAAGAGCGTTTATAAGTCTTCCATCGCTCTTTATGACCATGCTTTCGGTTTCGTGGACTGCGGATATAACGTTATCGTTTACATTTGCACATCCGTGATAGACGCCGCAGTGCGCGTTGGAGCAGAAGTCAAATCCGTCCTTTGCGTGAGCAGATCTGTCATCGAGTCCCGCGTAAGCGTTAGTCCTTATAACGGTTGCTATAGCCTTAAGCGCCTCTATATTCCACGAAGTATCCACTTCAAGTGCAAGTCTTGACGCTATGTACTGCTCCATATAAAGCGTATTTATTATCCTGAAGCCTCCCTTTTGCATAGAAAAGGAAAGTCTTCCGTAATATTCTTCTCCGCTTGACGATGCGAAATCAGCGCCTCCTACGGGCGTTAAAGCAAGAGAGTCGATCCCCGAAAAATGCATGATAAGAGCTCCGGCCTGTACGTCTATTACAGAATATGCGTCCGGATCGGGCTCTGTTATCTCGGCCTCGCAGATATAATGATTCTTAAATTCGTCAAGAAAAGCGTCCGCGTCCTCCTCGCTTGCAAATCCTCCGAGACATATATAAAATTCTCCGTCAACAAACGCAGGAAACGGGAAGCTTCCGAGCTTTACAACGGTATCGGTTATTCTCGATACATATCCGCTTATGTTGCTTCGGTTAAAGGTACCCGTCGTTTCACTTGAAGGTCTGAACTGAATTATATTATCATTTTCGGACGAGCCTCCGACCTTGGTCGAATACGAGGAAAGCATTATTCTGTATCCTCCTATATGCGGCGAAGGGTTATTTCCCGCGTCGATATAGACTCCTCCGTCGTTTACAAGATGATCTCCGTTTGCTACTGCCACAGATCTTATCTCGCTTGCCTCCTCAAATAAGATCCACTCGCCGTCGCAAGGGATCTCTATCTGAAACCCCTTGCCTGTGCTTACCGTAAGGCTCTCGGCAAGTGTCGCTCCGCTATAGAGCGCAACGTCGATCTCATCTCCGCTCTTAAGATCTATTTCCATACTCGCATTCGCTCTTACTATCATTGCGATCACGGAAAAGACCATTAAAAAGCAAAGAAATGCGGCTATCACGCGCGTGATGAGAACGCGCCGTGAATTTGTCGTTTTGTTCTGATGTTGATTTTTTTTCGACATAGAACAACATCTCCTCCTTAGAGTTTAGTGGACTTATATAAGCTGTATCTGCTGTTTTTCGGCATCAAACTCGTCTATAGCGATACCCGTAGCGGGGATCTTGATCTTTTTAAGCGACTTTGCGCTCGTGAATTTATCTGCAAAATCGGTAAGAACGCTCGTAAGCTTCTGACCGCCCTTGAGAGTGAAGATCGTAACTCCCTGAGATGTCCTCGATGATTTTACGGGAATGAGATTACTGCTTATAACGATACCTCGCTTTGCGTTTGATATCATAAGGATCTCGGTCGCTTTTTCCTCATATATGACCGAAACTATTGGCGAAACGTCAGAGAACGCACCAACGAGCTTTTTACGGTTGGTCTTGGTCTCGTAAGCGAGAACAGGGATCTTTACTCCTTTACCGTTCTCAAAGAAGAACATAAAGTTTCCCTTAGCATAGTTATTGCCTCTTATAGCCTTCATATAGACGACCTTTTCATCCTTGTCCATTCCGAGCTTTGAGGCAACAAAATCACCGAGCTGAGAGGCTTTACTGTAATCAAACGCCGAGATATTCGACTTATAGCACTGTGCTTTATCGGTAAAGAAGATTATATCGTCTCCGTTGGCGGCATCCTCCTCGACTCTGAGAAGGTCTCCCTCCTTGAAGCTCTGCTCATCGTTACCGCGAAGCGACTGCATAGAAATCTTTTTGAAATATCCTTCTCTTGAAAGAACTATGTGTACGGGCGTGTTATCGACGACCTCTTCCTCTACCTCTTCGATTATATCCTCAGCGTAGATGATCTCGCTTCGTCTTTCCTTGCCGTATTTAGCCTTGATCTCCTTAAGCTGCTTTGCGATATAGTTCTTAAGCTTGGAATCGCTGTTTATAAGCTCCTTAAGCTCTCCGATCTCCTCGGTAAGCTTCTTTATCTCATCGAGACGGGAGATTATATACTCACGGTTAAGGTGGCGCAGCTTGATCTCTGCGATAAATTCAGCCTGCACCTCGTCGATCCTGAAGCCCCGCATAAGGTTTGGAACGACGTCCTTGTCATTTTTAGTCTCTCTTATGATCTTTATTGCCTTATCGATATCGAGAAGGATCTCACGCAGACCCTCAAGAAGGTGGAGTCTCTCTTCCTTCTTTCCAAGATCAAAGCTGAGCTCTCTTCTGACGCATCCCATTCTGAAGCGGATCCATTCCTTAAGGATCTCAACTATACCGATCTGCTTTGGCACGCTATCTATAAGAACGTTGAAGTTACAGGAAAAATCGTCCTGAAGAGGAGTTTGCTTGTAAAGCTTATTCATAAGCTTATCGGGATCGACCCCTCGCTTAAGATCGAGCGTGAGCTTAAATCCCTTAAGGTCGATCTCATCTCGGAAGTCGGAGACCTCCTTAAGCGAGCCGTTCTTTACGAGCTCGGTAAGCCTTTTCATTATAGCCTCAAGTGAGGTCGAATACGGGATCTCAATTATATCGATACAGTTAGACGACTTATCGTACACGTATTTAGCGCGCATAGTAAAGCTTCCGCGACCCGTAGCGTAGATATCGGCAAGCTGCTTTCTGTCGTATATTATATACGCTCCGCCCTGAAAATCGGGGGCCTTGACTATATCGAGCATCTGATCCACGTCTGTATTGGGATTTCTGAGCACTTGGATCGCTCCGTCACAGATCTCTCCGAGGTTGAATGAACAGATACGGCTCGCCATACCGACGGCAATTCCCATATTCGCCGAAACAAGAATGTTCGGAAAGGTCGTGGGAAGAAGCACCGGCTCTACCATAGTATTATCGTAGTTAGGCACCATTTCTACAGCGGTCTTATCTATTCCCTTAAATATCTCGGCGCAGAAGGGATCGAGCTTCACCTCGGTATAACGGGGAGCCGCGTATGCCATATCGCTGCTATAGTGCTTACCAAAGCTTCCCTTGGAGTCTACGAACGGGTGGAGGAGTGCCTCGTGTCCTCTCGTCAGGCGGACGAGAGTATCGTATATAGACGCATCTCCGTGAGGATGTATCTTCATCGTCTGACCGACGACGTTCGCGCTCTTTGTTCTCGGACCTGTAAGAAGTCCCTGCTTATACATAGTATAAAGAACCTTTCTGTGAGCCGGCTTGAAGCCATCTATCTCAGGGATCGCTCTTGAGATGATAACGCTCATTACGTAGGGCATATAGTTCTTTTCAACGGTTTCGGTTATAGGCTGGTCGAGTATGGGAGCGACAACATCGTCCGCTTTATGTTCTTTTTGAGTTTTCTTCTTAGCCACCTGTGCGACTTCCTTTCAGCTTTCTTTATATTTAAAGTGTAATTACGGTATATCCCGAAGCCTTGAGCATTCGGTTGAATATAGCAAGTCCTATTCCGCTCTTATCGGGCAAGGGCGCATATATCTGCTTTATATCACTTATATCGTCAAACGATCTGAGCAGTGCAAAAAGTCTGTGTGCCTGCTGCTTCTGATCATACATACTTCCGATAACGTACGAGTTTTTAGCATTTGCAAGCTCTTTATCCTCCTCAAAGCAGACTATAGCAACCGAGCTATCATCCTTAAAGCGAGTAAGATACTCATTTCTCTTACTGCCATCACCGTCAAGCAGAGTAACTTGAGATCTTGGCGCATAATGCCGGTATTTCATTCCGGGCGCTGCGGGAACCTCTCCCTCGGACAGCTTTTCGGTGACCGCCTTATCAAATTCCACGCAAAATCCCGCTTCTCTAAGCATTTCGGGGGTTATTCCGCCCGGACGAAGGAGCTTAAGTTTTCTGTTTCCCACTAGAGCAACGATCGTCGACTCAAGTCCGATATCGCAGTCGCCACCGTCTATTATCATATCGATACGCCCGAACATATCCGAAATAACGTGATCCGCAGAGGTAGTGGAAGGACGCCCCGAAAGATTTGCCGACGGAGCGGCGATCGGCACCCCCGAAAGCGATATAAGCATTCGGGCGATCCGATTTTCAGGAATCCTTAATGCAACGGTATCAAGACCTCCCGTGACCTGAAACGGAATTATATCCTTTTTTTTCAGAACCACGGTTATTGGTCCGGGCATAAATCTTTCGGCTATACGCCTGAAATCATCGTTTACGTAGCAGTAGCGCTCTGCATCCTCCGGGTCCGAGAGGTGGATTATAAGAGGGTTGTCCGACGGACGTCCCTTGGCTTTATAGACCTCTCTGACACGGTCACCGAGAAGCGCGTTGACACCGAGTCCGTAGACAGTTTCGGTCGGAAAAGCAACGAGCGCTCCCTTTTTTATAAGCTCTGCTGCCTCTTTTATTGCGTCCGTATCATCAGCTCGGACGATTTTGGTATCTATATGCTTTTCACACATTTGTCAAAATTCACTGTTCTTTAATTTTTCGGCTGTATCTGCCGTAATGAGAGCGTCCATCATCTCGCCTATATTTCCGTTCAGGAAATTTTCAAGAGAATAGAGAGTAAGCCCGATACGGTGATCGGTGACCCTTCCCTGCGGATAGTTATAGGTACGTATCCTTTCGCTTCGGTCACCCGTTCCGACCTGACTCTTTCGCTCACTTGTTATCTTATCGTTCTGTTCTCTTTCCTGCATATCCTGAAGCTTGGCGCGAAGCACCTTCATTGCCTTATCGCGGTTTTTAAACTGGCTTCGCTCCTCCTGGCATTCTACAACGATACCGGTAGGCTTATGCGTAAGTCGGACCGCAGACTCGGTCTTATTGACATGCTGACCGCCCGCTCCGCTCGATTTACAGGACTCTATTATGATATCCGCTGGATTTATAATAACCTCAACGTCCTCAGCCTCGGGAAGCACGGCTACCGTAACAGTCGATGTGTGTATCCTGCCCTGAGTTTCGGTCTCGGGGACTCGCTGAACTCTGTGAACGCCGCTTTCAAACTTAAAGCGTGAGTAGGCGCCGTCACCCTCGATCATAAAATCGATCTCCTTATATCCGCCAAGCTCGGTCTCGTTTGCTCCGATTATCTCGGTCTTATATCCGGACGAGGCGCAATACATAGAGTACATTCTGTAAAGAGATGCGGCAAAAAGCGCCGCCTCCTCGCCTCCCGCACCGCCTCGGATCTCGACTATAACGTTTTTATCATCGTTAGGGTCGCGCGGCAAAACGAGTATACGAAGCTCATCTATTATGCAGCGCATTTTTGCTTCGCTGAGAGAGAGATCCTCCTTCGCCATAGCGCGAAGATCCTCATCCTCCTCGAGTTCAAGAAGCTCGTGAAGATCGTCGGTCTCCTTGTCAAGTCTCATAAATTCGCCGTATTTTTCGGCTATTTTTGAAATAGACTTATATTCTCGCGTAAGCTTTGTGTATTCCTTCTGATCGGAGATTATTTCGGGATCTCCGAGCATCTCTTCGAGCTTATGATATCTTTCAAGTGCGCCCGAGAGCTTTTCGAGCATATTTTTTTCGCTCTGTGTAAGTGTAAACAATTCTATTTTCCTCCGAATATTCTCAAAATTACATAGTATTTCGCAATATTTGAGAACAGCTATCTGAGGTAATCGAATTCAAAATCGTAAATACTTACCGTGTCTCCGTCAGACACTCCCGCATCCTCAAGAGCGGCTATTACTCCGCTGTTTTTAAGAACTCTCTGGAAGTACATGAGCGATTCTCTGTCCGAGAAGTTGACCGAATTCATGACCCTTCTCAGCCAGTCTCCCTCGACTATAAAGAGATCGTCCTCCTTATGTATCGAGAATTCATGACCGGTCATATCCTCCTCGATAGCGGGACCCGTATATTCGGTCTCATATATTTTTATCGGAGGAAGATCCTTAAGAGCCTCAAAGGTCTTATTGACCATCTCCTTTATTCCTTCGCCGATAGGCGCGCAGACGTATATGACCTCGCATCCTCTGACCTCGGCAAATTCCTTAAAATCGGTAAGATCTGCATCATCTGGCAGAAGATCGCATTTATTTGCCACAATTATCTGCGGACGCTTTGCGAGCTCGGGACTATATCTCTCAAGCTCGGAATTTATCGCGATTATATCGTCTATAGGATCTCTTCCCTCGCTTCCCGAAATATCGACGACATGCAGCAGAAGTCTGCATCTGTCAACGTGTCTGAGGAATGCGTGTCCGAGTCCGACACCCTCTGCTGCACCCTCTATAAGTCCGGGAATATCGGCGGCAACGAAGCCTCTTTCGTCACCCACGGACACCACACCGATATTAGGCGCGAGAGTGGTAAAATGATAATCGGCTATCTTGGGTCGTGCGGACGAGATCATCGAAAGTATTGAGGATTTTCCGACATTCGGAAATCCTATAAGACCGACGTCGGCTATCATCTTGAGCTCAAGAATTACTTCCTTTTCTTCTCCGATAAGTCCGGGCTTTGCAAATCTCGGAATCTGTCTGGTCGGCGTCGCGAAATGCTTATTTCCCCAGCCTCCGCGGCCTCCCTTACATATAACGAGATCCTCGCCGTCCGACATATCCTTTATAACAAGGCCGCTCTCCGCGTCCTTTATTACCGTTCCGGGCGGCACGGGAAGGATGAGATCCTCTCCGTTCTTTCCGTGATATTTGGACGTAGATCCGTTGGCACCGTTTTCAGCCTTGAATTTACGCTTGTATTTGTAATATGTGAGGGTATTTTGTCCCTCGTCTACCGTGAAAATTATATTTCCGCCGTTTCCGCCGTCACCCCCGTCGGGTCCGCCGTGCGAAACGTATTTTTCGCGGTGAAAGGAGATCGCGCCGCTTCCGCCGTCTCCTGCCTTTAAGTGTATAGTTACGTTATCAAAAAGCATATTTTTCTCCGTATTATATCTGTTTATATCAGTTTTCCAACATTTTTCTGAACTGTTGCTCGTCAATGACGGTGATTCCGAGCTGTTCCGCCTTTGCGAGCTTGCTTCCCGCCTCGCTTCCCGCAAGCACGATACCCGTTTTTTTAGATACCGAGGAAGATGTTTTTCCACCGTGAGAGATTATTATCTCCTCGGCCTCGCTTCTTGTGAGCGTAGGAAGCGTTCCCGTAAGAACGAAGGTAATTCCCGCAAATCTGTCATCCTTTTTTTCTTTTTTTGCGCTCTCGGTAACAACTCCGACCGCCTTAAGCCTATCGACAGTTTCCCTCGTTGAGGGGTGTGCGAAAAATTCGGTCACACAGAGCGAAACGACCGACCCGATATCGTCTATCTCGGTCAGCTTTTCAGCATCGAGAGCAAAGAAATCCTCGATATCGGAATAAACGCTCGCAAGCGACTCTGCCGTTTTATCACCTATCTGACCTATTCCGAGCGCGTAAAGAAGTCTCGCAAGTCCTCTCGTTTTCGAATTTTCTATTGCCTGAAGAAGATTTTTTGCGCTCTTTTCTCCCATTCTTTCGATAGCGACAAGATCCTCGATAGTGAGATAATATATATCCGAAACGTTTTTAACAAGTCCTTTATCGCAGAGAGCATCTGCGACCGCGGGACCGAGTCCCTCGATATCCATAGCACCCTTTGAGGCAAAGTGAACGAGATTTCTGCGAAGCTGTGCGGGACATGCCGAATTAGTGCATCTTATCGCCGCCTCGTCGCCTCTCGATACCTTTTCTCCGCACGCCGGACATACCGTAGGAAACTCGAACACCGGAAGACCCTCTGTATCCTTTGCGGAAACGATCTCGGGAATTATATCTCCCGCCTTACGTACGGTGACCGTTGCTCCTACTCTTATATCGCGCTCTCTTATAAAATCGATATTATGAAGAGTCGCTCTGCTTACCGTAGTTCCGGCAAGTCGTACCGGATCAAGATTTGCTATCGGGGTAAGCACTCCCGTACGACCGATCTGAATATCGATACCGAGCAGCCTTGTCTGCTTCTCCTCGGGAGGAAATTTATAAGCCACCGCCCATTTTGGAGTAGAGCTTCCCTCTCCTATCTCCTGCCTAAGCGGGAGCGAATTGACCTTGAGTACCATTCCGTCGATATCAAACGGAAGTCCCTCACGCTTTTCGCCTACAGAGCTTATATAATCGACGATATCCGAATATTTCGAAAGCACCTCGGCATAAGGTATGACCTTAAAGCCGTTTTCTCGCATAAAATCGAAGGTCTCGCTATGCGTGACAAAGCTCTTATCACAGTACTGAAGATTAAAAATGAAAATGTCGAGTCCGCGCGAGGCCGCGATCCTTGAATCAAGCTGTCTGAGCGACCCTGCCGCCGCGTTTCTGGGATTTGCAAAAAGAGCCTCTCCGTTTTCCTCTCGCTCGGCGTTGACCCTTTCAAAGCTGCTTTTGGGCATATAGACCTCGCCGCGCACCTCAAGCACTCCTTTGTACGGAATTTTCAGCGGTACCGATCCGATAGTGCGAACATTCTCGGTAACGAGCTCTCCGACAAGTCCGTCTCCGCGGGTGGCGGCATAGATAAGCTCTCCGCCCTCATAATGAAGCGCTACCGAAAGTCCGTCTATCTTGCATTCGAGCGAGAAATCCACATCGGGATGCTCGCTTTTCATCTTGGATATAAAATCGGACAGCTCTTCAAACGAAAAGACGTCCGAAAGGCTCTTAAGCGGATAGGAATGCTCTATCTTTTCAAATTTTTCAAGTGCCGCGCCTCCGACCCTGTGAGTTGGCGAGTTGGGATCGAAAAACTCGGGATGCTCCTCTTCGAGGCGAAGAAGCTCGTAGAACATTTTATCATAGTCGTAATCGGAGATCTCGGGCGAGTCCTCTACGTAATATTTGCGGCTATGGTATTCTATTTTTTCTCTGAGCTCTTTAATCTGTTTTTCGATAGATACTGATTCGGGCATAACGCATCCTCCGTAAAAATCCATTTATCCACTACTTACCCAATTATGATATATTATAACATATTATTTGATATATTTCAAGGTCAAAGCAAAATATTTTACAGTGTATTTGAACCTTTTTATCCGATCACAAATCAAGCGAACGTACAAAATGAGAAAATGGGAAGCAATAAGCTTCCCACTTCTCATAAAATAATACTTATTTGTTGTTCTTAAGGTCGTTTTCGTACTTTTCGACCATCTTCTTGACCATCTGACCGCCGATAGATCCTGCCTGACGGCTGGTAAGATCGCCATTGTAACCCTGCTTAAGAGTTACACCTACCTCGCCCGCTGCTTCCATCTTAAACTTGTTAAGACCGTCCTTTGCCTCGGGGATAAGGTTCTTATTGCTTCCTGCCATTTTCAATTCTCCTTGTTATGAACTGAGCGTTCATTTTTTCTTGAGCGGCTTTTTTTCCGCTCTGCTATTATTATGAACGCAGACATGGCTTTTATGTATGGAAAATTTTGTTTTATATTTTTATGTTTTTATCTTTTTACCTTCGATACAACGGTGGCGGATGCGTTATAGTATCTGATAGCGCCGAGTGCCTGAGACGTCATTTCAAAGACAACTATGTTCTTATTTCCCTTTTCATCGGTATGAAGAGCAAAATAAACATCGTACGCCTTACTTCCGGAGGTGATATCAATAACGCTCGCATCATTCGCAAACTCATCAAATGCACTTAAATATTCATCGTTTTTAGGTGCTACAAGTGAAAAGTCTTTTATTTTTCCTTCAAAAAGCGTTCTTTCATACCGATCGCCGTAAACGCTTTTTGCCACAAGCGTTGCCGCATCGACCGTATATCTGTAATCCACTGATACAGTCCACCACGTAAAATATATCAGCATCCACAAAAACAGAGGTGTCAGCGCTATGAACGGCAGGAGCATCTTAACGGTAGCGCAAAGAACAACGTACAGTACGACAAAGAGCACATATCCGATGACCGCAAGCGTTCTTTTGGTCTTATAGATTCCCTCTTTAGTTTTAGACGTGACGAATTCTGCATAATTTTTTGACCCGAACGCATCGTCGGCGCGCGCGGTTATCTGAGGAAGGTGACTGTCTCCCTTTTTTCTTTTGGGGATCCTTTTGAGCTTGGAGGTCATATCAATAATCCTTTCGTATACTGATCTGTACTTAGCGTGTGATCTCACTTCTATGATTATAGAGTAAAGATATCAAAATGTCAAGTATGTAGAAATTTTCTTTTGCTTATTAAAATTAATACTCATTTATTACTATTGACTTTTACTGAAATAAGTGATAGACTAATACAGCAGAAGACACTTTACAAAGAAGGTGTAAAAAATCAAAGAAAAAGCGATCAAAAAGCGCAGATCGACCAAGCTTGTCGATCCGCTGAGCGGTAATCTGTTCAAAACCGTAATATCATTTGCAGTTCCCATAATGCTCACAGGCATTTTACAGCTTGCCTTCAATGCCGCCGACATGATAATCGTCGGTCAAGCTGAGGGAGCCGACCCCGTCGGTCAGGTTGGTGCTACAGGCGCTCTCATAAATCTTATAGTCGGTCTGTTTACCGGATTTTCGGTAGGCGTAAGCGTATGCGTTTCCCGTGAATACGGGGCAAAAAACTATGAAAACGTATCCAAATACGTTCATACCTCCATCGCGACCGCGATAGTCGGAGGTGTGGTCTGCTCGCTTGTAGGTCTTATCGGTGCGAGATATTTTCTGACACTTATGAGTACGCCCGCAACTCACATAGACGGCGCATCTCTTTACATGAGAATATATTTTCTGTCGATGCCCGCGTCAATGGTATACAATTTCGGAGCGGCGATATTAAGATCGCTCGGAAACTCCAAAACTCCTCTTCTCATACTTTCCACATCGGGTGTAATAAACGTGCTGTTCAACCTGATGTTCGTAAATCTCTTCGGACTTGCGGTAGAGGGCGTAGCGATAGCGACCGTTATATCGCAGTACGTGGCACTGGTATGGATGCTCATATATCTTTCGAGAGTTGACGGACCGCACAGGCTGGTCTTCAAAAAGATAGCATTCATTCCAAAATGCCTGAAATCGATAGTCACCATCGGGCTTCCGGCGGGCATTTCGGGATCACTCTTCTCGCTTTCAAACGTTGTGGTACAGTCCTCGATAAACTCGTTTGGCGGCGTTGTCGTCAACGGCAACACGGCAGCCTCAAATATCGAGGGATTTATATACACCGCGTCAAACTCATTTCATCAGACCGCAATAACATTTGTTGGACAAAACCGCGGTGCAGGAAAATTTGATCGCATACTCAAATCGCTTTGGATCTGCCTTATGTACTCCTTCATATTTGAGGTATCGCTCGCTTTGATATCCGTTTCGTTTCGCGAAGCGCTCCTCGGAATATACATAAAGGACTCGGAAAAGGCTATTGCCGTAGGCGTCATGCGACTCATGTTAATAGGAATCCCTCACTTTTTATGCGGAGCCATGGACGTTATGAACGGAGTCCTGCGCGGCATGGGATATTCCCTTTCTCCGACTCTCATATCTCTCACCTGCGCGTGCTTTTTCAGGGTGGTATGGATATCCACCGTGTTCAAAGCTATTCCCCGTCTTGAGACGGTATACGTTATATACCCGATCTCATGGGCGCTATGCATCATATGTCTTTCAGTTCTGTTCATTTTCGCCTACCGATCGTCAAAAAAGAAAGCCTTGCTTGAAATACAGAGTTAAGCATCTACAGAAAGGAGATCAGATCTTGAGAATATATTCATCCGCCGAGGAGCTGATAGGAAAAACACCTCTTTTAAGACTTAAAAGAATCGAAAAAAAATACTCGCTCAAAGCCGAGATAATCGCAAAGCTCGAATATCTTAATCCCGCGGGAAGCGCGAAGGACAGAGTTGCGAAGGCTATGCTTGACGATGCCGAATCAAGAGGGATCATCTCAGACGGCGCTGTCATAATCGAGCCGACGTCCGGTAACACGGGTATCGGTCTTGCATCCGTTGCAGCCTCAAGAGGCTACAAGACGGTCATAGTTATGCCCGATTCAATGTCTGAGGAGCGCAGAACGATCCTACGTGCCTACGGAGCAGAGCTCGTCCTTACCCCTGCTTCGCTCGGAATGATGGGCTGCATAGAAAAAGCAAACGAGCTCGCAAAGGAGATCCCGAACAGCTTTATTCCCGGTCAGTTCGACAATCCCGCAAACTCAAGAGCACACGAGCTTACGACCGGACCCGAGATATTTGAGGATACTAACGGAGAGCTTGACTTCTTCGTTGCCGGAGTCGGAACCGGCGGAACGGTGACCGGCGTCGGAAGATATCTTAAATCAAAAAATTCCAACATACGGATAATTGCCGTAGAGCCGAGTGCTTCCCCCCTTCTCTCCTGCGGAAAAGCCGCTCCGCACGGTATACAGGGTATTGGAGCAAATTTTATTCCGAGTGTTCTTGACAGAACGGTATACGATGAGATACTTACCGTTTCGGACGAAAACGCGCTCCTTGTCGGGCGCGAGGTCGGGCGCACGGAAGGGATTCTCGTTGGCATTTCATCGGGCGCCGCCTTAAGCGCGGCAATCGAGCTCGCGCGGCGTCCCGAAAACGAGGGAAAAAGGATAGTTGTTCTGCTTCCTGACACAGGTGACCGTTACTTATCCACCGCGCTTTTCAAATAATAACGAAAAACTCTGTTTTACGACAGAAAACTCTGTTTTACGACAGAGTTTTCTTTTTTTCAAGCACCAGCCTTATGTCGTTATATTTTTTTCTCGTAGCCTCGCCACCGCGCATATGACGTTCGGATTTATTTATATCAAGCAGCTCCTTGACCTTAAGATAAAGTCGGTAATTATAGCGCTTAAGCGTTCCCGTAACGTCCTTATGCACGGTTGATTTGCTTATTCCGAAATGTGTTGCCGCTTTTCTCACGGTAGCATTATTTTCAAGCATATACATAGCTACCGTTTCACATCTTTCACGATTATTCCCATTATGCACCTTTCGCATCTTCATACCTCCGAGTTTCCCTGCCACGCGGCATAGATGTTACAGTATATGAGATGCTTTTAAAGATAATAACGTGAAATTCAGATAAAAAGCGTTTTCAGGTATAAAAAGCATCGATCTTTTATAAAAGACCGATGCTTTTTTGTCAGTATGTTATTTCGTTGGTTGTATGTATGTTATTTCGTTGGTCTGTCCGAGCCTCAGCATCCACTGAGAGCTCATCTGAACGACACAAACTGTATCGCCGTCCTCAAGGTCACCCCTCACAGAAAGCTTTTCCGTGGAGACAAAATCGGTATTCTTGCGACGCTTTCCGTTTACGAATATCTCACAGTAACGGTTTAAATTCTCACCATACACAGTAATCACGCCATTTTCCTGATCATACGAGACCTTTTTCAGAACGATATCGTATATTCCGAGTTTCATTTCGGTGGGAGAATATATGACCGCACCGCGGTTAGCGTAATTTTTACCGTAGAGCATATCGTATTCGAGCGACTCAAGATGCTCAAGATATTTTTTAGATTCCTTTACGAAATTCTTTTGGTGCAAGCGATTTATTATACCGTTATTTACTCCGAGTCTGTACGAAACGTAGGAGGAGAGCTGATAAGAATAAAGATCTCTGTCATCATCCTCAGCCTCTTTATCCTCGTAATTACTCCAGATAACGTACTCTGTCTGATATATGCTTCCGTCCGAGAGCTCCTCGTCTGAAATATTGATGCTCGGGAAGTGATCGCCGTAGAAAACAACGGTGACCTTTTCCTCACGCTTATCAAGCTTTGTTATGAGCTCTGAAATAAAATCATCCATCTCATTCAGCTGATTTGCGAAATATTCCATCTCATTTACGTAAGGATAATCCTGCGCATATTCAGGAAGGATGGTTATGGTCTGACTGTCGTCTATTTTCTCGCTAGGATATCTTCCGTGACCCTGAACGGATATCGCATGAATATAGTCCTTACCTTTCGTGGAATCGAGCACGCCCAGAATAGACTCGACAAGCACCTCATCCTTAGCCCATCCAATGGGATTGGTCTCGGCATTCACCATATGCTCAAGGGCGGTAAATCTATCAAATCCGAGATTCGGGAAGACGATATTTCTATCGTAGAAGGTTGCGGTATTATTATGTATCGCGTGCGCCTGATATCCGTAATTCTTATAAATATACGCAACAGACTCGCACGTGGACGATTGAAGCTTGGTCTTATACGGATATTCTCCCGTTCCGAAGTCGAACACACGCATTCCGGTCATTACCTCAAACTCTGTATTGGCAGTTCCCGCGCCTATTGACGGAACTGTGAGAAAGCCGGAGGTATAGTTATCCTTAAGATAGGTAAAGGTCGGAGTGGGATTTTCGGAAAATTTCAGCCCGTGCATATAGTTAAGATCTACGAACGATTCAAGTTGAACGTAAACTATGCTCGGAAGCTCTTTCTCGTCCACGCTTTTTATCTCGTCAAGGCCTGAAATTATGGAATCAATATATTTCTGCGAATAAGCAGCAGGCTTCGATATTCCTCTGTCGAACACAGAGCTTCCGAAGCAGTATACGAATCCGTAATTATCGTACGCCTCGATAAGGCTTGCGAAGTTCTGCGGAGATATTCCGGTAAACTTAAAGCTCGAAAGAGAAAGAACGAGCACCAAGACCGACGACAGGAAGGAAACGGTCGCTTTTTTCCACACGATCCTGCGTTTTTTTATCTTTATAAACAGGAATACGATAAGCGCAAGAGCGAGCAGCACAAGCAGGCAGATCGCTATAAATCCTACCGTTCCGAGGTACATAAAAATAATATTGAATCCGCCGTCAAGGACGAGCAGATCGTTCGCTTCAAACGGTGTCCTTCGCATACATCTTACTATAAAATTGGTAACTCCGAGACCGAGCCACAGAGTCGATATAAGTATCAGCACCGCATAGCGCTTTGCAAAAAAATTCGCTATACAGAGAGACGTGAATATGACTGCTGTGGAAAAAACAAAGAATATGAAATTCTTTATAAAGAACTCAAATCCGCCGAAAACCGAGTGTCGGCTAAGCGATTCGATGATAAGATTCAGGACAGTTGCGATGATGGCGCACTGCGCGATCTCGTTCTTATCGGTCCAAAGAAAGAAGGATTTTACAGCATTAAGTACCGAAGATATCAGCTTCGATTTCTTTTTCATTCCTCTACGTACGCCTTTTCTATAACTACGTCATAAAGGGGCTTATCTCTCATATCGGTCTTTACGGAGGCGATCTTGTCCACAACCTCGATTCCTTCAACTACCTGACCGAATGCGGCATACTGTCCGTCAAGGAAGGGACAGTCAACATGGCAGATAAAGAACTGCGAGGAAGCGCTGTTATAGTTCTGCGATCTTGCCATAGAAATCGTTCCTCTCTTATGCTTTATGGGATTATTTACTCCGTTTGCGGCGAACTCACCCTTGATATTTTTTCCGCTTCCGCCGATACCGATACCCTTAGGATCTCCGCCCTGGATCATGAAATTAGCAATAACTCTGTGGAAGATTATTCCGTCATAAAATCCGTTGGACACAAGGCTCTTAAAGTTTTCCGAGCTTATCGGAGCGTTCTTTTCGTCAAGCTCGATCTTTATCGTTCCGTAGTCCTTAATATTAAGTACGATCATTTTTTCTCTCCGTTTCTGCGGTAACACCGACTTACTTTTATAAAAGATTCAAAGTATTATACACCATATTAAGTTAAATGTCAATCTTTTTTCAAAATAATATATGGAAACACGTAAAAAACGACCTCTTTTCGAGGTCGTTTAAGATCATATATCGATCAGACAAGAATATCGGGATCGGCTGCGTTGTTCTGAAGCATTATATTGAGATTACCGTTGATGCAACGCAGATCGTCGATAAATTCCTTCTCGTTGACACCCTTCTTGAGACGGATATCGAAGGAAAGGTCGAACATTGTTCCGAAGTTATTGCTCTTTACCTTGATAAGCTTCCAGCTCGTAGCGTACTTTCCGAGGCACTCGTCGAAAACGCCGACATAGTTGAGGCTTTCGGGAACGGTTATCTTAAGGAGCATAGGAGGAGCGATGGGAGAACCGTACTTTACAAGTCCGAGAACAAGAAGGACTACGCAAATGATAACGGTGATGATAACACCCGCAAGGATATATCCCATTCCGCATGCAAGACCGATTGCAAGACCCGCAAAGATATAAGCAAGATCCTTAGGGTTGCCCTGTGTACTTCTGAAACGGATTATCGAGAACGCACCCGCAAGACCGAACGCTCTTGCGAAGCTATCGGAAACGAGCATAATAACAGTCGAAATTATGATGGGAAGAACGATAAGAGTTATCGAGAGTCCTCTCGAATATCTTTCCTTTCTGCTCGAGAATATGTAAACGAGAGAAAGAACCACGCCAAGCAGAAGTGCCGATCCGAGAACCGAAATTACCGCTCCTACGGTGAACTGCGTTCCCAAAATACTGGGTATAACAAAATTCCAAATCTTATCCATGACTAATAATTTCCTTTCTTGATGCAAAGATGCAGTGTTATTTATACGTCGTCGGAAGCAAGAAGCTTTTCGGCGGGCGACAGTCCGGTCACGAGACCCTCATATTCTTTTCCGTATTTGGAAAATCCGGTCATATACAGTTTATTTTCCGACAGATAGGTCGCAAGCCAGAGCGGAACCGCATCGGAGATCTTGATCTCCATAAGATTGTATCCTTCGGGAAGCAGCTGCGTTCCGTAATCGCCGTAATCAAAGCTGACGTTATCGCGGCGCGTTCTTATGTTTCTGTCAAAGGTAAGTCTGAATTCGGGATTATCCTTTGCGAACATCGCCACTCTGTCATAGGCTATATAAACAGCGGGTGCGAGACCCTTATAGCGCTCAAACATATACTCTATCTCTTTTGCGACCTGAGTATCTATGTATGTATCCTTACTGAGCTTCGGTGCCTTTCCCGTGTCTATAAGCTCGAGCGCCTCTCCGTATTTCATTACCGCACGTCGCTTGGTAACTATTCCCTTGTATTTTCTTTTTATCTCAAAGAACACCTTATCATCGTGTGTCTTTGGTGGAAAATACGCTCTGAGTCGCAGTTTTTCCTTGAAATCGGGCTTGGCTGTCGATCTCATTATGAGTTCATTTTCGGGCGTATCGAAATAAAGGTTGAGAAGCGAATAATCCTTCTCTCCGACGCAGTATTTATCGAAATCCATATACTGCTGAACGAAAGCAACAGTCTTACGATACTGCTCACTGTTTAAAATGAACTTTTTTTCGTATCTTTTAAATACCGATATTGCCATTGTACGCTCCAAAACAAGCTTTCTACTTATAAAGAGTCTAATATCTTAATGTTAACTTAATATTAACTTAAAATGAATTTTCGGTGCAAAAAACTCTTTTCTACGTTTTGACTATTTTTTCGCTCTTTTTTTGTGCAAAATGACACATCTCGATCAGTCTTCCGGACGAAGGAAAAGTGATACCGTCACAATAAGAGCCGAGAGTATGAGGGCGGAGATAAGGAAAAAGAGGTCGGCGAAAAATCCGCCCGCACTTACCGTAGAAAACACCTTTATTCCGCAAAGCGAGAGAACAAACACGCTTATTGCGCCGAGCGCAAATACAGTTCCGAAAACAAGAAGAAGTATCCAGACTTTTTTACTCTTTATACGTTTCATGATTCTTCCCTCCTCACTCTCAATATTATAACAAACAGTGAACGAAATGTCAATACAAAATTACAAAATTGTTTATTTAACTATCTATTTTTGCCGACCGAGACTCGTCGGTGCCGTAGCCGTCTACGTCCGCTTTTTTGATAGCACAGAATATACGGTGTCTTATGCCCTCGTTTTCCTTTTCCATATCGGCAAGCATGCGCTTATATTTTTCTCTGTCGGTCTGCTTATCCTCAGGACAGAGGCTCTGTTTTATCGGAAGCGTATTCTTACTTACGAAATATTTTATATCCTTTTCGGGAGCGAGAACGAGTGGACGTATTACTGTTATATCCTTTCTGTCAAGATAAGTATATGGCGAAAAGGTACCGATTCTTCCTTCGTTGAAAAGATTCATCATAAATGTCTCGACAACGTCGTCAAAATGGTGACCGAGTGCGAGCTTATTGCAGCCGAGTTCCTTTGCGGTATCGTGAAGTATTCCTCTTCTCATACGCGCGCAGAGCGAGCACGGATTTGATTCTTTACGGACGTCAAATATTATTTCGGCAAGTCGGGTATCCACTATTTTGTACTCGATATCAAGCTCCTTATAAAACGCCTCAAGATCGGAGTTGTCCGCTCCCGGAAATCCCATATCGAGAGTTATGGCACAGACCTCGAATTTTTTGGGATAAAAGCGTCTCAGGTCACACATAACGGCAAGAAGCGCAAGCGAGTCCTTACCCGCAGACACACCAACCGCGATCCTATCCCCGTCCTCTATCATATTATAATCATCGACGGCACGTCTGGCAAAGCTCAGCATCCGTCTTATGTTTTCAAATTTCATATAAAACTATCCTTTTTTCATAAATGTCAAAACATCTCGTATGACATATAATGTATCAAATACATCCGAAGGAGAAAACGCAAATGGCAATAAAGATCTTCATCGACCAAGGACACAATCCGAAAAATCCGAACGCAGGAGCGGAAGGAAACGGACTTTACGAGCAAAACATAACCTACGAGGTAGGCATACTGCTTGCCGAGCTTTTATCGGCAAATCAAAATTTCGAAGTAAAGCTATCAAGACCGACTCCGGACACCACTCTTGGGAGCACAAACGCAGAAAGTCTTGCAACAAGGGCCTCCGAGGCGAACAACTGGGGTGCAGATTACTTCATAAGCATTCATGCAAACGCATCGACGATATCGTCTGCGACAGGCACCGAGGCATTCGTTTACAGCAGCACGTCCCCCGCTTTCACTCTTGCGGAGAGGATAACGGACGGGATTTCGTCCAAAACGGGGCTACCCAACAGGGGTGTATACGTTCGTCCGTCACTATACGTGCTGCGCAAGACGCGAATGCCCGCTACACTCATCGAGCTTGGATTCATAACAAATCCAAGCGACGCGTATCTTATGGATAAGTATCCTAATTTGTTTGCAGACGGCATCTATGAGGGCATACTTCGTTACTTCGGTATTTTCTGATCCGAGTCAGTCTTTCAGCATCTCGCTTGCCGCCGACATTATTCCTATCTTGCCTGCTTCATAGGTAAGTCCACCCTGAAGATAGGCAGTAAACGGAGGTCTCATCGGACCGTCCGCGGAAAGCTCGATCGACGAACCCTGCACGAACGCGCCTGCCGCCATTATGACAGGGTCGGTATATCCGGGCATTTCCCAAGGCTCGGGGGTCGCAAAGGAATCAACGGGGGATGCGTACTGTATTCCGCGGCAGAAGGCGCACAGCTTATCTCCGCTCGCGCACTGTATCCTTTGTATTATATCGTATCTGTCGTCATTCCAGGATGGCTCTGTAACGTATCCGAGCTTTTCAAAAACGTATGCAGCGAGTGCCGCGGTCTTGAGCGCCTGAGCCACGGTATGAGGAGCGAGGAAAAATCCTCTGAACATATCTCTGTTCTGACCGAGAGACGCGCCGACCTCATTTCCCGTTCCTACCGTCGTATGTCTGTAGGACGCGAGCTCCACCGCTTTTTTCGTACCCGCGATATATCCGCCCGAAAGTGCGATGCCTCCGCCTGCATTTTTTATAAGCGAGCCGAGGATCATATCGGCTCCTACAGCGCAAGGTTCAAGCTCCTCGCAAAATTCTCCGTAGCAGTTATCGACAACCACGTAGGCATCGGAGATCGCCTTTGTGAATTTGACTATATCACCGATAGCTTTCACGGAAAGCGTGGGACGGGTCATATATCCCTTTGAGCGTTGAATGAACACGACCTTGACTCTTTCACCGTGATGCTCGAGCTTTTGTTTTATCGAGGCAAAATCCACACCGCCGTCATCGAGAAGGTCGACCTGATCGTACTCAACTCCGAAGTCGGCAAGCGAGCCCTCGCCGGTCTTACAGACTGTAGCATCCGGATTTATTCCTATTACCTTTTCAAGCGTATCGTAGGGCTTACCGGTCACCGATAGCATAACGTCACCCGGACGAAGAAGTGCGTAGAGGCCTATCGCGATCGTCTGTGTACCGTTTACTATATTATGGCGCACAAGTGCCGCCTCCGCTCCGAAAACGTCGGCATATATAAGGTCGAGTGTATCCCGTCCTTTATCGTTATAGCCGTATCCGGTAGTTCCGGCGAACATCGAGTCGCTGACCTTATGGCGTCTGAAGGCATCGAGCACTCTTTCGGTGTTTTTAAACGCAACGGAGTCAAACTCAGCGAATTTTTTCGCAAGCTTCTCTTCCGCCTCGCTTACGATATCTGTAATCATCTTATTGAATTCCATTTTTTTGAGTCCCTGCAAATCTTTTATTATTTTATAAAATTCTATCACAAAAAGGAGTCTATGTCAATAAAAATCCCGAAATATATCGGAAAAATAAAAGCAGAGCCGATGCATGGCATTTGCGAAGCCGACAACAGACGTTACAGAGTTTAAGATCGGCGATGAAAACGAGAAAATCTCTCTCAAACTAAAAGGAATGAGCCCGGTTCAATACCGAGCTCATTTGCAAATGATCTAATATTTAATTTTTATCTAAGCTTTTGACTTCGCTCCGGCTTCCCATTTTGTCTTTTTACTTGATTTCTTTTCCTGTGAACTATTTGGGGTTCACTTCATTTTGGGGCGTTTTTTACTTTATTTTTATATATTCCACGTGCATCGGGTCGAGGGTCATCTTCTCTTTGAAAATAATCTTTGCGGGATCCTTGGGATCGTAAACGGTCACCTCGGTATCCATCTTGCCCGTGAAGAGGTTGAGAACGAATGCCGATACGTTATTTCCGTTTGTGAAGACAGAAACACTTATTGCCCTGTTTGAGGAAAATGCAACGGGAGAAGCATAGATCTTTTCGAGAAGTCCCTCAAGCATTCTTATCTGCGCTTCGGTGGAGGTAAGCCAATTTGCTCCGAAGAAAACGACCTTTCCCTTACCTATGTTTTTCTCAAAACCGCATACCACATTATCCTCGGTAAAGGCAAACGCTCTTGCGCTATCGCTTATATCTGCGCTTACGCATATATTCATGCGGTAAATATTATTCCCGTCGACCTTGGTAACTACCGAAAGCGGACTGCACGGCGTTACATTTTCTCCGATGAAATCTCTGAGGCAGGTGCACTCGTTAAAGTCAAAATCAAGATGAGGAAGAACTCCGACAACGAGCAGACCTCCTCCGTTTTCAACAAATTCGATAACGTTTTTCTGCGCTGTCTCTGACATACATTCGCACCCCTTGATTATGAGAGGACGCGAGGTATCGAGCTTCTTGGCAAGATTTACAAACTCTCCCGAAAACTTAGAGGCTATCAGCGAATATGAGATATTTCTGTAAAGGTCGTGCATAAAGCCTTTTGTACGGCTTATCTCAGGATTTCCCGCAAATTCATCCGATCTGAGCATATCCCATTCAAATCCGACGGAAACGGACGCACATCTGTCAGAGGTAAGAAATTCCTTATCCGCAGTAGCAAACGTCGAAAATTTCTTAAGCGCATTATAGGTATCTTTTACAGTTCCGTCAGCCGAAACAAAGGCATTATAATCGTAGATATCTACGGTACTTCCCGTGCCGTCGGGATTGGGACCTCCCGTATAGATATAGTAATTCACGCCCTTCATTCCCGCCGCCATATTGGACATATAGCAAGCGTAAAGATCGTTTTCAAGTATCGGAGGAAGATCGCTCGGAGATCCGCCCGGCATCTCCATTACAACGGGAGGCTGTCCGAGATCTCTTATCACGTCGTTTGCAAAAAGCGTGGATGCGTAATACTGAGGCGTCGGATTATTCTGCGCCCAGCCGTAGTCAAGATTGTAATAATTATCGTATCCGAGCAGACAATCGTCACCGAGACTCTCAACGAACTGCTCAAAATCGGCGATCATGCTCTTTCCCGCAGCGTTATGGCAGACCATATTATTAACGCCGTACTTTCTAAGCATTTTCTTAAGGATCGACCCGTACTCGGCAACACCCGCCCAATAGAAAAGGTAGTAATCGCGCCTAAATCTCGCATCGCAAAGCCCGACAAGAGAAAGCCTTGAGGGTATGACGTCGGCAAAGGAGGATAGCTCCGTACCGTACGCTTTATTAAGGCCTTCGATATTTCCGTACTTATTTTTAAGATACCTCGAGTATCTGCCGTTTTCATCGCCAAAGCCCATAGATTCAGCGTTATAGTCAAGCGAGCCTCTCCAGAGATGAACTCCGCCAAGCTCGTTATCGAGCTGTATCATAGCAACGTTTTTATCGAGGAAGGGTCTTACAACCTCGACAAAAGCTTTATAGTATATTTCGGCAAGCCTGAGAAATTCGGGATGCAGATAAGAGACCGTGATTTCGTCCACAACGCTTCCGTCTATTCTTCTTGCGAGAGTCTCGGGATGATTTTTATGCATCCAGCTCGGAAGACCGTCGCATCTGAGCTCGGAATACTGATAGGGTCCGGGTCTAAGAATGACCATAAGTCCGAGCTTTTCGGCAAGCGCGAGATACTCGGTAATGGCTCTTTCATCGCAATCGTCAAAAAGGATATTCCCTTCCTCGGGCTCGTGAACGAGCCACGGTACGTACGTAGCGATACAGTTTCCGCCCGCCTCGATAAAGAGCTTCATTCTGCGCTCCCAATCGGATCTCGGCACTCTGAAATAGTGAAACTCTCCGCTGACAAGGTATTTTCTCTCTCCGTTTATTATAATGCTTTTGGTATCAAATGAAATATTCATAGATTTTCTCCCACATTTCAATTTATTATGATCGCAGCCACACCACTTTTAGCGTATGTTATACGTTCTCCCTATCATTCAAGTGATCTATATATTATATAATTCAGAAATACTTTTCACAATCAAGCCATTGTAAAGATTCGACAGAAATCATAATATCACATTCTCCACGGCTTGTCAAGTGAAGCAAATGAAAAAAAACATTTGGGTATGCTATTGACAAGAACATCGACATATGATAAAATTCCTCTTGTTGATCATAGGATATCAGGAGAAGAAACATGAAGATCTGTGAAAAGATTGCTCAAAAAAGCATATCAAACCATGCGTGTGAGGGAGTTACCATTGCCTTTCTCGGTGACAGCGTTACGCAGGGATGCTTTGAAATATACAAAAAAGAAAACGGTACTATCGAAACCGTTTTTGATAAAAAGCATTCATACGAAAGCTACGTTTTCGACATACTCGCCACGCTCTTTCCAATATGCACAGTAAACATCATAAATGCGGGAATAAGCGGAGACAATGCGCCTTCAGGGCTTGCCCGTATTGAACGTGACGTTTTACGTCATCAGCCCGATCTTACCGTAGTTTGCTACGGTCTCAATGACTGCTCCGATACTGTCGAGTCTAAAGAAATTTATATAAATGCTCTGTCGCAAATATTTAACAAAATAAAGGAAAGCGGCAGCGAGATCATATTTATGACTCCAAATATGATGAACACGAAAATCAGTCCTTTTCTCACAGACAAGGATATGACGGAGATCGCAAATCGCACCGCAATGCTTCAAAATGACGGACATTTCGATTCGTTTATAGAATCTGCAAGAGCGCTTTGCAGATCAAAGAATATTGCGGTATGCGACTGCTACGCTATATGGAAAAAGCTTCACGAATGCGGCGCAGATACTACCGAGCTTTTATCAAACAAGATAAACCATCCGACAAGAGACATGAACAAAATGTTCGCGTACGAGCTTGTCAAAACTATGATTTTTGAAGATTAAGGATAAGTAATGACTCTTATAGCGCAAATAATAAGCATTTTTGCAATGGCAATGAACGTTCTCTCTTTTCAGAACAAGGTCAAACGCAACGCCATCGCATTTCAATTTTTCGGCGGACTTCTCTTCTCTGTAAGCTTTTTCATGCTCGGAGCATTCGTCGGAGGATTGCTGAATCTTATAGGAGTCGCACGCTCGATCGTTTACATTAACGAGGAGCGATTCAAGGCTAAAAATCCGATATGGCTCGTGATTTTTATAACGCTTTATTTCACATCCTACGTACTCACCTTTACCGTTTTCGGAAAGGATTTTAATTTTACGAGCATGCTGATCGAGCTTCTACCGGTAATCGGTATGATCGCTACGAACGTGAGCTTTGCCATGAACGGAGCAAAGGCAATCAGATTTTTGGGACTTATAAGCTCTCCCTCATGGCTGATCTACAACATAGTAAATCTCTCGATCGGTGCGATACTTTGCGAGGTATTCAGCATATTCTCGATAATCATCGGAATAATCAGATTCGACATCAAAAGAAAAGAAAAATAAAAGACGCCGAGGCAAGCATCAAAAAAAGCTGCCTCGGCGTAATCTTTATCAGTAAGCTATATCGGCTGTCCGACAAAAACAGTGCCAATATTCCCGCAAAAGTAGCGAGCGCCGCCATATATATGCGGAAAATTTCTTATTTATATTGACTTTCATACGCTGTTATGCTATACTGAAATTGTAAATTTCTATCATCTGTTTCCAAAAGGAGTCACTTGTATGCCAAAAAAGAAATTACTGTATTTAATAGTATTCTTTGCTGTGCTGATAGCAAACGCACTGATCGTTTTATGTCAGATAAACAAAGCGTCTGTTTCTCTTTTTTCCGTACTGCCAATCCTATTTATGCTCGGAATGACCGCTCACGCCATATTTGCTTATCTACTCCGTCACAAGGGAAATTATTTATATACAAGACACGGTATTATAAATCCTTTTGGTTCTGACAAGGACTATACCTTTACGGATGAATATTCAGACCGCTTCTTCTTTATGCTCAAAATACACTGCATCGTTATTCCTTTTTACATACCCATGATTTTTTTGACGGAAGGCTATGTCCAACTGCTCTGGATATTGGTTCCTGTGATTTTTCGTGAGAGTGCCTATTTGGCTATAGGTATCAGTGAAACCGTTAAAAATATGAAAGAGGAGAAGGAGCGGAACGATCAACTTGAAAAAGAGCGTTTGGAGCAGGAAAGACGCGAAGAGCTCGGTAAATGGAAATAATATTTAAAGTGCTGCCCGATTTCTTATGAACAGGCAGCACTCATTTTATTCAATAACTCTTGTAAATATCTTCATCTCGCCGTTTTTAACGCGATTTACAAAATCAAGCTCGTCCTTTATGGGAGAATCCGACTGCATACCCGCAAGCTTATTTTGTATACCCGCAGAATGATTATCGCTTCCCGCAAAGGTAAGAAGCTGATAATTTTCCGCATACTGTCTTGCCATTTCGTTTTCAAAATCGGTACGGTTGGCATTATATATCTCTACGCCGTGCACACATCTCGGAAAAAGTCTGATATGGTCTATATAGCTTGCCTCTCTGAAGGGGTGGGCGTGGATAACGAGCGCACCCTCGCTTATCATAAATGAAAGCTCCTGTGATTTCGGCATTTTTTCTATCTCGGGATGATCGAGATACCATTTCTTATCGAGTCCGTAAATAAGAAAATCACTGCCTCCGTAAGAAAGCTCGGCTCCGAAAAAGACCGAAAGTCCGACTTCCTTTCCGATCTCGACCGCGCTTTCGTAGTCGGAGCAGAAATATTCTATTCTTTCATTATAAGGAAGAGCGCGATCGCCTCTCATATTGCCGTCTATAAAATGATTAGTAATAAAAATCCCCTCATATCCGGCGTTTTTGTAAAATTCAACCGTATCGCGAACGCCAACTCTCGCACAAAGACTGACAGGAGAGGTATGAAGGTGTGTTTCGTAAAGGTACATTGCTTTTCCTCCGTTCTATATCTGTAGTGATTTTACCACCGAGGGAGAAAAAAGTCAAGCGATTTAGCAAAAAAGACGCGATTTTTAAAAATCGCGTCTTTTTTTCAGTATCCAATATTTACGAGAAGCTCCTCGAAATATTTTTTCGCATCGAGTATATCTCGTATCTGCTGATCTCCGCTTATCTCACGCTCGATTATGATATATCTGTCATAGCCGAGATTTTTAAGCTCGGAGAACATACGGTAAAAATCGACTCTTCCCTCTCCTATCTTCGTCTCTTTTCCGAGATTTATCGGATCGATAGGAGGAAGTCCGTCCTTTCCGTGCACGTTTCTGACGTACTTGCCTGCGGTGTAAAGAAAATCGATAGGATTTGCGTAGCCGTACATGAGCATATTAGCGGGATCCATATTGATAAAAAGGTTATCCGACTCCGTATCCTTTACAAGTCTCAAAAAGGCGACCGCCGATTCTCCGCCCGTTTCAAGAAGGAGATTCATACCCATGCTCTTACAGTGATCGCAGATCATTTTTACCGCAGAAAGCATAAGCGCGTACTTTTCGGAAAAGGGATCGTTCGGCAAAAATCCCGCGTGGATAACGATATCGGATATCCCCGCCGCATGGGCAAATTCGGCTGCCGAAAGCACGTAATCGAGTCTTTGCTTTGCATAAGGCTCTACGTTAAGACCCGAGGTACGAAAGCCCTCGTAGTTATCCCAAACGGTAGCGCTGTCATAATATCCGCAGAACTGTGCGGAGATATCTATACCGTTTTGCTCTGCCGCTTCTTTTATCTTAAGAGCGTCGTCCGTATCGTATCTTTCGGGCTTATAAACGATCTGACACGCCTCAAAGCCGTAGGTTCTGAGCCTTGCAAACGCATCTCCGACACTGTTTATATCGGTTATTCTTAAAAGAGTTCCAAGCTTCATAATATCTTCCTTACCGAACCTTGTTTATACGTTCTTTATCTCGTCGATGGTAACGATACGTCTTTCCTCACAGGAAATACGTGCGGCATCTATAACTGCCTGGCACTCGAGACCGTGGTAAAGCTTTGCCGTATATTCATCCTCTATGCCGTCAACGAGATCTACGAACGATTTCGACTGTATCGCCGCAAACTCATCGGGAGGAGTGAGCATTTCGCTCTTCTTGTCCTTAGCATCAACAAATTCGAGACTCTGCTCTCCTGCAAGATATGTGTACAGAAGCTTTCCTTTTTCGCCGTAAAGCTCGAACTGAATGAGGTCGGGAATGGTGGTAGCGCATCTCGAAAGCTGAATGGTGCAGCTTGCTCCGCTCTCAAGAACGCCGTTGATGTTGCTCCAGTCGTCGGTATCGACCGGAACGATCTCGCCGGTCTCCTCGCTCGGACGCTCGGTGATGAATATTCCCCAGTTTGCGCTGACCTCCTTAAATTCCTCGCCGAGGAATCTTACGGTATCGATCATATGAGAACCGAGGTCGCAAAGTACTCCCGAGCCCGCGCGGGAACGGTCAAAGCGCCACTCACGCTTTCTGCCCTCCCAAAGTCCGCTATCCTTGATGCAACGGATATAAACATGGTAAAGCTTTCCTAACTTTCCGTTTTTAACGAGATATCTGAGATATCTGGGATACTGACGGTATCTCCAGCTGAGGCAGACAAAGCTCTCTACGTTCTTCTCATTTGCGAAATCGTAAAGCTCCTTTACCTCTTTATAATTCATTCCGACCGGCTTCTCGATACTGAAGGTTTTTCCTGCTCTTACCGCCTCCATTGCGATCTCGCAGTGCACGCTGTTCCATGTAGCAATATCCACTGCATCAACGTCCTCACACGCGATAAGCTCCTTATAATCGACAAAGCGTCTGTTCTCGGGAATACCGAGCATATCTCCGACCTCGCGAAGCTTCTTTTCGTCGATATCGCATATTGCAGTAATCTCGCAGTTCTCCACCTGATTATACTGAGGAATATGCGCCCACTCGACGGCTATCTTACCTACGCCAACTATTCCGATCCTGACTTTTTTCATTGTTTTTTCGTCCTTTCACGTGACATATTATTAAAACGCTCCGAAAAACGGTCCGTCTACTTATAATATACATACATATTACGGAATTTCCATTGACAAATCGGGCGTTTTATTGTAAAATACAGTCAAGTAATTTTGTTTTTCAGCACCTATATTGCCGTTATGGGCAAATTCATTGTAAAAAAGAGGTAATTATGCTTATAAAGTACGACGATCTGCCGTCGATTGATTTCACGTTTGAAAACGTGAACGTATCAACACTCGACCCTCAGTTTGAGGATCTTTACGACTGTCAGGAGCACGGAAGAGTAAAGCATTTGATCTTTTATCAGCTCGGTGGAAAGCGACGTTACTTCTGCGGAGCCCGTCACATATGCACACTTGAACAGGGGGATATCCTATTTATTCCGCACGGAACAAAATATCGCTCGTTCAGCGAGGATCCGCTAAAGCTCGCGCAAGGGATGGGACTTTCCTTTGATCTGAGATCGGAGAGCGGCGAGGTCATTCTTTTCAGCGAAGAGCCAAAGGTCTTTCACGACGATCACGGCGAAAGCTGCTACAGGCATCTTAAGAACATACTTTACGCGATTATGCATCCGCACGGAAATCGACTTCTTTTTAAAAGCGAGATATATTCCCTGCTCGAACGGCTTTTTGACGATCCCGGAAAGGCAGAACTGACTGACAAGCGCTTTCGTGACATAAAGGCGGCTATTGAGATAATAGAGCGTTCTCCCGAAAAAAACCTGAGCGTAAAGGAGCTTTCCGAGCTTTGTCTGATGAGCGAATCAACCTTTGCGCGAAGGTTCAAGCAATATTCCGGCGGAAGCTCGCCAATAAAATATAGAAACAAGCTTCGAATAATGCTTGCTACAGAGCTTGCGAAATCGTCGCTCACAACCTTCGAAATAGCGACCTCACTTGGATTTTACGACTCCGCGCATCTTTGCAAAATGTACCGTCAGGAAACGGGAAAAACGCTAAAGAACAAGATTTAGGAAGAGCGAAACGCTTATAGAAATCAAACAGTTTCAACCATACGAGTAACGATCCAAAAACACCCCGACGATGTCGGGGTGTTTTTGTGTCATATCATATATTAAGAAGCACTATAGCCGCCGTTCCGAGGACAAATCCGATTTTTTGCTGAGGTGAAAGCTTTTCCTTATACACAAAGATAGATATAAGCGCGGTCAGAACTATTCCTCCTGCGGATATCACGGGAAACATAACCGATGCCGACATCTTACCCGAAAGAATTAGAACAAAGAGATTGACAAGTCCGTTTGCAATACCGCACACGGCGTATAGAGGAAATCCTTTTTTCAGGCTCGCGACGATCTGCTTTCTTTCAAGCACTATCGCGAAAACGGCGGGAGTCAAGACCGATATCGCGAGAGCGATTATCATAAACTCATTTTTATACATACCGTCAAATCTTATCTGCTGAGCCTTTTGGATGGTCGAACACATTCCGTTCCCGACAAACGCGATAAGAGCGAATATCATCCATTTTAAGGTGATCTTTTTCTCTGTCTTCCCTTCTATATTTACAAAAACGAGAGAGATACAAAGAAGCACGAGTCCGATTATAAGAGGAAGACCTGCCTTTTCATCAAGCACGAAGAGTCCGTAAAATGTTGGAATTATAAGCGAATACTGCGTTATCAGTGAGGTCAGCGAGAGCGAGCCTGTGCTTATCGCGAGAAATGCTCCGACAGAAGCAAGCGAATATGCCACCGAAAAGGCTATCGAATACCAAATAACGGACGGGGTGAAGCTGAATTTTCCGAGCCCTGTTATCACGAATACAAGCAGAGCAAAAAAAACACTTCCCGCAGTAAAGGTGAACGCTCCGTTTGAGACTTTGAGCGTAAACATCTTCTTCATCACATTCTGTATGCCGAGACCGAAAACTATCGAAAAGAGCAAAAGTGCTTCCATATTATTTCACCTCAAAGGCTGCCATGGAATAGCTTCCAATATCACTGAGATAGACCTTATCGCCGTCAAGTCTGCCCGAGCAGTTTATAAATCTTATATCGGAATAGCTTCTGTCAAGCTGCACAAAGGGCTCTATTACATCGTCAAGGTGTATATTCATCAAAAGAACCGACATAGAATCCTCATCTGCCGCTGTATAGACGTAGAGTCCCGGGTTCTTTTTACACACTGCAGGAAGATCCTTGCCGCACAGACGCTTTACTGCGTACATGATATCATCCTGACGGTAATAGTTATTTGAGAAATTTGCATTTTTTCTCGCAAAGAAAGCGTCATACGCGACCACATAAAATTTGAGTCCCTCAGTATTTTCATAGATATATGACGCAGGAGTATCTGTCGGTCTGAAAATGCTGAGCACCTCAGCTTTGTTATTGCAGGTGATCCTATAGAGTGAATTATTATTGATATCCGGAACAGAGTCTCCGTGCCTGCTGTAATATTCGGAAATAAAATCACCCTTCTCAGCATTAAGAAGTCCGGTATCGATTCCACGCTCCATAAATATCCTTGCAGCAGTAACGTCAAGGATAGCTCCGTTTTTGAGATCGTCTTTATCAGTATATTTTGCATTTTCTCCCGTAATCATGGCAGGATATTCGCCCGCATCGAGCGATGTGGAGATGGAGTTTCTCGAAAGAAGTGCGACTGATGAAGGAATCACGGCATCACGGAGTGCATCTGCTATCCAGCCGATACCAACGTCGGGAAGATCCCAATTTTCAAGCTTATGCATCACGTTGACCGTTCTTACACCGGTGGCGCTCTTACCCTCAAAAAGCTCGGAAATGAGCTTTCTCGTGGGCGCATTCCTTACATATCGGTCTATGTAACCCGTTTCATAATCGGGCTTCTGATGATAATCGAAGATATAGTTAAGTATGCCGTTACCTAGTCCCGATGCGATAATCGCATACTCAAAAAGCTCAAGCGTTCTCGAAGGTACATTATAGCGCGGACGGGGATAGGTATCTCCCTCGGCGCAGATCTCAAGCTCTGTATCCTTACACCAATAGAATTCCGAACGTGTCGTTTCTATAACCATACTTATATCATTATCCCAGTACGGAGCACCCGCAACGCGCGTAAACGGTTTCGTTTTTCCCGCAAACGCTCTCGCTATCTCTATCATATCGGTTCCGTTAAAATCCCAATTCTCGAACGTGGAACAGCTTGCAAGTCTTATATCTTCGTTTACCTCGTCAACTGCCGCTCTGAGGCGCTTAGCAAACGAAAGAAGCGTATCCTTCATTATCTTCATATACGCATCTCTGTATTTGTTTTTCCCTCCAACGAGCATAAACTTTTCGATCTTATCTCTTGGGATTTCTTCACCGACCTCACTGTAAAATTTAGCAAGATGAAGCGGACAGAAGCATCCCATATAGTATCCGTATCTTGTATTTATTCTGAAATCGTCATCGAGAAGGATAATATCGGGAGAGAGTACTGCTATCTTTTTTACCGCTTCTGCGTAATCGGAGGCAAAATTTTCGTCAAGCGGACAGAATCCGTGCTGAGATACGCCGCCGTTTACGCCCTCGATCACCGTATATTTACTGACTTTTCCCGTCTCATGCTCTCCCGAAAGTATTATGCCGTGTCCGAATGCCGATATCCACACGCCCGTCTCAAAACCGTTTGACTTAAAGAGATCGAGAACCGCCTTTACCTCCGACGTTCTTGTGTTTATATTCGAGTTCTCCGAATAAATGTCTCCCATACCACAAATAAGAACCCTGTCCACCTTGCATTTTTTTGCAAGTTCAAGGTAGATATGCATGTTTTCCAAATTGACCGAATTCATACTAATCGGAACTGTAACCTTATACATTATTTATCTCTCCTTTTCTTATGATATATTTACATTATACCATTATTTTGAAATAAAAAAAGAGACTATTTTTTTATTTTTATAATTATTTTGTTTTTTTGCAAGTAAATATTGACATTTTTGAACTTTTAAATATAATCATTTATAAAAGGGGGGACGGATCACACAAATATGAAAATAAATATCAACACCGAGAAAATAAAGTCCGCCTTCTGGGACTTTTACAAAGCGACGGAAATTCCACTTAGTCTTTATTTAAGAGATATGTCGTACATAAGCTTTGATATGCCGACTATTCCCTACTGTGCCGCGATACAGAGTACCCAAAGAGGACTCAACGCTTGCAGATGCTCGGATCAGACTATGATTGAAAAATGCATTTCAAGCGGAACTGTATCCACTCATTTGTGTCACGCAGGTCTTATTGATATCGCGGTCCCCATAATCATCGGGGACACAGTGATCGCCTGCATAACTCTCGGTCGAATGAGAGGAGCGGAGGATTTTGACAGGATAAAGGAGTACGTCGCTTCCCTTTCTCTTCCGACAAACGAAATGCGCGAGTATTATTACCAAACCTCGTATTACGATCCGGACAAGGTCGAAATCATATCAAGGCTTGCCGTGATTCTGGCAAAGCATCTGCTGCTTGAGGACATGCTTAAGGTTTCCTCGGAAAATCGCGTAGATAGCGTAGTAAAATTTATCGATGATAATTTTCACAAGGATCTTTCCGTTGATGCGGTGAGCAGAGCAACTCATCTTTCGAGCAGCACTCTCTATTCTATGATACGTAATAATTTCGGGTGCACCCTCAGCGAATACATAAATGCAAAGCGTGTACGGGCATCGGTCGAGCTACTGACCGGGCAGACCGATCTTTCGATCGAGGAAATATCGATAAGAGTGGGATTTTCAAGTGCCGCTTACTACACAAAGATTTTTAAGCATATCATGGGAACCACACCGCTTAAATTCAGAAAGCACTATCAAAGCAACTCCTGATTTTTTTGAAATTAAGATTTGATATTGACATTTGCTTTTTAAACATCTATAATTATTGTAAATCAGATTATTTGAGGCAACGTGATGAAAGAAATGATAGAATTTTTCAAAAACAATCCCGACTACATAATCTCCGTATTCACTACTCTGGCGGCAATATGTTCGCTTCAGTTCAAAAGCATGAAGGTAATCATCATCACTCAGCTGATGACCAACGCTCTGCTCGGAATCCAGTGCATAGTGGGCGGTACGCTTTCGGCAAGCGGAATAGTTTTTCTTGCGGCTGCGCAAAGCCTTATAAGCTTTATTTTCAGTTCAAAAAAGATACGTTTCCCGATATGGCTGACTATTCTTTTTATGCTCGGATACACAACCGTAACAATTCTGACCTTTGCGACCCCGTTTGATATCCTTGCAATGCTTGCGGCATGGACATTTGCTTTATCGATCGTTCAAGAGCATTCCTATATCTGCCGCATATTTTCTGTAATAAACAGCATATTATGGCTTGTCTACGATGCCTTTGTTCTTCCCTCAAGCATATTGACACACTCGATCGTACTCATTTTCGCTATCGTAGGTATAATACGAAATGACCGTAAAGAATGGAAAGCGATACTTTCAAATATATCGGCAAAAAGCAAACGCTAAGGCATTTTAAATAAAAGTGAGGTAAAAATGATCACACCGAAATACTTTATAGCAGCCACGAAAAATTTCAACACGTTTGAAAAAAATGTTCCCGCACACTATTTCAGAAGATCTTTCTATTCCGAAAGCGCATGCACGGCAAGAATCTCCATTGCGGTATGCGGATTTTACGAGCTGTATTTTAACGAAAAGCGCATAACGAAGGGATTTTTATCTCCATATATCAGTAACACAAACGATTGCGTATATTTTGACGAGTACGAGATAGATCTTGACGTTGGAGAAAACATTATCGGTATTTTACTCGGAAACGGATTTCAGAACAATCCAGGCGGATACATCTGGGATTTTGACAGGTGCGATTTCAGAAGTGCTCCCAAGCTTGCACTGACCGTAAGCTACAAAACCGATTCGGAAAAAGCCGTTATTCTCGAGAGCGACACCGATTTTAAGGTTGCACCATCCCCCATTCGCAGTGACGATTACAGATTCGGAGAGTATTACGATGCCAATTTTGAGATCGACGGATGGGAGAAAAAAGGATTTGACGATTCCGGGTGGCAAAGCGCGATTATTGCCGACGCCCCAAAGGGCGAGCTTCGAATGGCAGACGTAGCGCCGATCGTCAAGGAATGCGAGATAAGACCGATCGGCATAACCGAGGTCAAGGACGGATATATTTACGATTTCGGTATGTCAAATTCGGGCGTATGTCGCCTTCGGATAAGCGGCAAAAAGGGACAAAAGATCGAGCTTCAGCACGCGGATTCCCTGCACGAGGGCGATCTTAACATAGCTCAGGTATGGTTTGTCCGAGACTTTTGGGAAAGAGACAAAGGACTTGTCCACAAGGACACATACATATGTCGCGGTGACGGCACTGAGGTCTATCAGCCTTCTTTTACGTATCACGGCTTCAGGTACGTCAAGGTAAGCGGCATAACAAAAGAGCAGGCGACCGAGGATCTTATCACATTCGCCGTTTATCACACCGAACTTCATGCACGCGGTGATTTCGAATGCTCGAGCAAAACCGCGACAAAAATTCAGGAAATAACGAAAAGAAGCATACTTTCAAACTTCCATCACTTCCCTACAGACTGTCCGCAAAGAGAAAAGAACGGATGGACCGCAGACGCCGCGCTTTCCTGCGAGGCCGCTCTTCTGAATTTTGATCCCGAAAGAAATTACCGCGAATGGATGCACAATATTTGCAAGGCTCAATCGAAGCTCGGAAGTCTTCCGGGAATAGTTCCGACCGGCGGTTGGGGATTTGATTGGGGCAACGGACCTGCCTGGGACTGCGTTCTTGCATATCTTCCCTATTTTACCTACGTCTACCGAGGCGAGACCGAGATGATAAGGGAGTCACATGAGAGCTTCATTAAATATCTCGGATATCTGAGAACGCGCACGGATGAAAACGGTCTGCTCTCAATCGGACTCGGAGACTGGTGCCACGTTGGAAATATCCATCCTCCCAAGGCACCCCTTATCCTGACCGATTCGGTAATGGCAATGGACATCGCGCGCAAAATATCGGTCATGCTTAAGGCTATTGGTATGATAAACGAAGCTGCTTACGCGCTCGATGAGTCTGAAAAATACAGAGATGCTATACGCGAGCATCTTATAGACCGCGAGACCCTTATCGCGTGCGGCAGCTGCCAGTCCTCGCAGGCGATGTGTCTCTTTTACGGAGTTTTTGACGAGAGCGAAAAGGATATTGCATTTGAAAAGCTTCTTTGCATGATACGCGAGTTTGACGATCACATTGACGTCGGAGTACTCGGCGGAAGAGTCATATTCCACGTTCTCTCGGATTTCGGATACAGCGATCTTGCATTTAAGATGATAACAAGAGAGGACTTTCCCTCTTACGGAAACTGGTTGAAGCGCGGAGCGACCACGCTTTGGGAAAATTTCATTCCCGAAGATTCCGCTTTCACAAGCGATGTATCCTCTATGAATCATCATTTTTGGGGAGACGTCAGCGCGTGGTTCATTAAATGCGTTGCAGGAATAAATATAAATCCAAGCGAAAACGACGCACGCGCTATCCTGATAAGACCCTCGTTTATCGACGATCTCGATGACGCGTCCGCTTATCACGTTATGCCTATAGGTCGGGTATCATCCAAATGGACAAGAGTCCCCGACGGAGTCATTCTTGATCTTGAGATTCCCGATAATGCAAGTGCCGTCGCTTCTTTGCCGAGCGGATTTGCGTTCGAGGATCTAAGCGTATCGAAGGCGGTCACAAGCGGACGATACAAAATAATACGCATCTGACACGCTGCAAAAACGCGGATCGGACACATACGTGTCCGATCCGTAATTTTTCTTTAACTTTTAGGTAATTACTGCTCGATATCAGCCGTCTTGTTCTTTCTTGCAAGCTTAATTATGAAGATGATAGCAACAAAGAGTACGAGAGCTACTGCCCACATTGCAAGTGCCGAGACAACACCACCGAACTTAGCGAGGAATCCTGCAACGACGTAAGAAACAACCGATATAGCCGCTATTGTCAGCGCATATGGCAACTGGGTCTTTACGTGGTCAACGTGGTTACAGTTACCGCCCGTGGAGGCAAGGATGGTAGTATCCGAAATAGGCGAAACGTGATCGCCGAATACTGCACCGCCAAGGGTTGCCGAAACGGTCATGAGGGTGAGCGTTCCGCTTCCGCCGAGTATGGTTACCGCGATAGGAACGAGAACTCCGAAGGTTCCCCAAGATGTTCCGGTCGCAAATGCGATAGCGCAAGCGAGAACAAAGAAGATCGCCGGGAAGAGTGCCTGAACGGTATCGGGAATAAGCGCGATGTTCTCCTGAACGAATGCCTGTGCATCAAGATATCCACCCTTTGCGCCCATTATACCCGAGATCGACCATGCGAAGGTGAGTATGAGTATAGCAGGAACCATAGCTTTAAAGCCCTGTGTGAAGCTATCGGTTATATCCTTAAAGGATACCGCTTTTTCGATCATGTAGTAGATGCCGACGAGAATGAGAGCTATCGTGGAGCCGATTGCAAGAGAGGAGCCTGCATCACAGTTAGAAAACGCTTCAATAACGTTCGAGGACTGAACTGCGGTGCCGTATGTTCCGGTATCCCAGTTATAGAAGAATCCCGAATAGATCATTCCGCATACGCAACAAGCGATGAGAATTATAACGGGAACGATAAGATGACGAACCTTTCCGTGAGGGTTTGCAACGATCGAGGCATCCTCATCAGTGGGAAGATCGGTCTCTCCTGCGTTAAGATCTCCGGTAGTTTCCGCAATTTTTTCGTTCTTTTTCATCTTACCGAAGTCGAGCTTCATATAGCAGAAGACAAAGACCATAATGATGGTGAGTATTGCATAAACGTTGAAGGGGATGGTCTTCATAAAGACTACAAGTCCGTCTCCCTCAAGCTGTCCGGAAACTGCTGCCGCCCAAGAGGAGATAGGAGCAATGATACAGACAGGAGCCGCGGTGGAGTCAATTATCCACGCGAGCTTGGAGTGAGAAACGTTGAACTTATCGGTGACGGGACGCATTACCGAGCCAACGGTAAGGCAGTTGAAATAGTCGTCAACGAAGATAAGGCATCCGAGACCTGCGGTAGCAGCAAGAGCTCCGCTCTTGGATTTTATCTTTGTTCTTGCCCATTCGCCGTATGCTCTCGATCCGCCCGATTTCTGCATAAGAATTACGAAGATACCGAGTATTACGAGAAAAACGATGATCGGGACGTTTGCGCCAACCTTTTCACTCATTACCGAGTAAAGCGTTCCGAGAGCTTGAAGCGGATTTCCGCCAACAAACATGAGAGCTCCCGTCAAAATTCCGACAAAGAGAGAAACGTAGACCTGTTTTGTGATAAGGGCGAGTACGATAGCAACTATCGCAGGCGTAAACGCCCAAAAAGTGCCTACCATAAGTAGATCCTCCTTGATTAATAAAGTTACATAATTATACCACAAATATCCTCTGTTGTCAATACAAAATTCATCAAATGTTTATATTATATTGCAAAAAGCGACAAATGCACCCCGTTTTTTCGGATATCAGCGCTAATATTTATAAAACGTACGATTTTTGAAAGAAAACTCCCCGCAACAAAAAAAGAAGCACGTAAAAACGTGCTTCTTTTTCGTACTTTCCTGCCACGCAGGACCCGTACAGGGGGATGGAGAATTTTTTAAAATGCTTTAAAACAAATTTAATGTAGATTACTCAGCGATTCTCTTCTTGGAGAGGGTGAGTACTGCGCCACATGCGAGGAGCGCGAAGGAAACAACTGCAACTGCGATAACGGTAGCATCGCCGGTCTTGGGAGCAACGTATCCGCATACAGAGCATGCGCCGTTTGCGCCGAGAGTGTCGTGCTCATTGATAGCCTTGCCGTCAACCTTGATGTTAGAGAAGGTCATTGCCTTACCGTTCCATACTCTGAAAGCAACCTCAGATCCGCTGGGAGCAATTACATCATTGCCGGCTGCGGTCTTTGTGCCCTCTGTGAGAGTATAGTTCTCAGTTACGGACTTGTCGCCGCACTTGAAGGTGATGGTTGCACTGCGTCCGGTGTAAGTAGCGGTAACGTTGATGGTAACCTCTTCTGCGTTCTCGGGAATTATGCTTGCGAAGTCAATGACCTTGAGTCCATCAACACGTCCGTCCCAGTTAGCGTTGATAACCTTAACCGCAGCAGTATTGTTGTTGTTGAAGTAAACCATCCAGTAGTTCATACCCTTGCCAACTGCAGAATTCTTCTCTGCGTTGTTTGCAGCGTAAAGGTGGTCGCCGCCGAAGAAGAAACCGTTGTTTCCGGTGCCTTCCTTGAAGTTGTCAGCGGTAACGTCGAAGGAAACGGTGCTTCCTGCGGGTGCT
>JAFTUC010000025.1 GCA_017466445.1 Clostridia bacterium | reverse complement strand
TCAAACGGAATACCTTTATGAAGGATGTATAACATCTTACACAGATTATCGTCGTGTATTTCCACGGGTCCGTGTTCGTATTTGTTCAAATCGGGTTGGGTATCGTAAACATGAAGCATCACCGATTTACTGCTGAAGCAATTATCCCAATTTGCGAGCCTTTCGCCATCATAAGCAAACTTTGAGAACGGATCATTTTCCCACTTGAAATCCATTCCATATCGTGTGCCTTGCGCGATCCATCTGCCACCATCCGGTCTTTCGGGATAAATTTCGTTCGTGTCAACGATTCTTCTGATGGCGTGATATTGTCCTCTTGCAAGAACATCGATCATAGCGTAATATTTAAGATCAATTTGCTCGCCAACTGACAATCGTTCAAACCAGCTTAAAGAACAAATTTCCGAGAATAACTCAGTAATCAAATTCCATACCACTTCATACTGCTGAATTGCGAAATCAAGCTGAACATCAAGCTTTGACGATCTTTCGGCAGGCGTGGAAATCAAAAAATCGGTAACGACCTTGTTTCCGTTTCGTACCATTAACTCGCACTTAACAAGATCCTCGATTGCATTTTCAACGTAAGGCGTTGGAATTCCAAGAGCTTTTGAAATTTCCACAGAGGTTACAGGTTTCTCATACGCAATGATCAATATGTTTTGTTTCATCAAATCGTCGCTTACAAGCGACCACGGTTCCTCATTAAATCCGGGATTACCGGAGCATCCCACCTCAAGTCGTTCGGGGACATAACTTTGCTTTTCATACTGTTCCATTGAATCAAATCCTTTCCGCATCTGATCTCTGCCCGAAGAGAGCCGCGACAACACCGTTCCTTTCGGGATGCCTAATTCGTCGGCTATATCTTGAACTTTCTTTCCTTCAAGATAATGTTTTACAATCACTTCTCTTTGCAGTTTTGCCAGATATGCCACCTCGCGTCTGACCTGCTCGGCAGTTGGCCGATCAACATCATTTTCATCATTGTAATCTTCGACATCCGGAATTACATCGATGCTAATGAGAGGCAATTTGTATTTTTTTCGTAGTGCCTCGTTCCATTTATTTGAAAGAACAGAGGTAAGCCAATATTTCATGTTAGAAATACTGCCGCCTCGGTTGATATACTGAAACGCAGCGAGAAGTGTTTCTTGCGTTAGATCTTCGGCATCGTCCACATCACCGCATTTCTTAAGGGCAAGAGCAAACAGATACTCCACATATTTTATAATTTCATTTTCCATTTTGAGACCTCTTTGAAAGCTTTCACCCATAAGTCGTAAAAATTGAATTTGATTCGGTTGTTTTATTATTTTTATATTATATCATAAATTTGTGACAAAAGATATGATTTTCTCGTCGATTCTCTCTGGACTTATCAAATCTTTGTGATATCCTTTGTGCTGACAAAGCAGAAAGGAGTCACACGATGACAACCGAAGAAAAGATAAAAGGGATGGAGCACCTCCTCCGCAAATGCCCTGACGTGATCACCGCGCTCGAGGCGTCAAGGCTGATCCACGTGAGCAAGAACGCCATCCACGCGGCGATCAACGAGGGCAAACTCATCGCATATGCCTACCGAGGCAAGCGGCTGATCAGCAAAGCCGACTTCATCGATTACCTCGCCGCCACCACCGACGACGAAACCGCATGGCAAAGGCGACAGCGGGAGAGGATAAGCCATGACGAATAAAACAAAGAAAGATGAAAAGCTCTCCGCCGAGCAGATCTGTAAGATCCTACATATCAGCAAACGCAAGTGCGCTTGGATGCTCCAAAACGGAATGATCCCCTGCAAGGACTCCAGCAAGAAAACCCGACGCTACACCGTCCTGCGAAAAGACCTCGACGCATACATAAAGGACAGTACCGAGCACCCCGAAAAGTACTTCATCCCCGTCACTTTCACCTCAAATAACCCCGGCAAACGGGAGTCCGATAAGTACTACCTCTACCACACCAGATCCCCGAGGACTTCCACCCGTGGCTTGACGATATGTGGTACGATCTGCCCGACGTCATCACGCCCAAGGATGTGGAGACCGTCCTCGGCTACGAGCACGAGTCCGTCCGTCGATGGATCAGCCGAGGCTGGCTCAAGATTACCAAAGCCCATAACTTTGAGATCGCCCCCGCCAGTGGCTCATCGACTTCACCTGCGACTACGCCTTTCGCATCGCGAGGAAAAGCAAAACCCACCGCGAACTGCCGGATAGGTACTTTGAAATGTAATCGAAACTTGCGAAGTCAAAGCTTTTTGGGAAAGTCACAAAAAATTCATTACAAATTATTTTGCAAACCTATTGACAGGTGAGAGGAAATAGGTTACAATATATATGATGAAGTCGAATCTTCATTTTTATTTGCAGAAGATCTGTCACAAAACCATCAGTACAAATTATTTAGGAGGGCGTATGACGATAGGTGAAATCGCAGTTGTCCGAACAGGACTTGTAACGGTGCGAGAAAAAAAGAAAATATCGTCTTCACAAACCTGCGAGTATAGAGTGCTAAACTTAAAATGCATCGCAGACGAAGGATATATCAATAAAAAACACATTGAAATAGATGAATATCCGGTTGGATTGAAAGACGATTACTTAACCAGCATGGGAGATATTATCGTCAGATTAAGTGCCCCATACACCGCTGTGTTGATTGATCAGCAAGATCTCTGCGGAATAGTCGTTCCATCGCATTTTGCAATCATTCGTGTTGATAGTCGCTATGCTATACCCGAATATATATTTTGGTCGTTAAGACGCGATAAGAACAGAATCACAATGATGCAGAACAGTAGCGGCAGTACCGCATTCGGAACGATAAGCTCCGGATTGATTGCATCGCTACCCATAACGCTTTTGCCTTTACACGAGCAGCAAATCATAGGCGATCTCCTCCGCCTCTCGGAGCGAGAACAAGAACTGATCAATAAATTAGCAGAAGAAAAGAAAACGTACAACACCATGCTGCTGAACCAAATCTACGATAATATGAAAAGAGGTAATATACAATGACGACCAAACAAAACATCGAAAAGGTACTTTGGAATGCTTGCGATAGTTTCCGCGGAAAAATTGACAGTTCTCGTTATAAAGACTACATTCTCTCTATGCTCTTTGTGAAATACCTGAGCGACGTATATGCATATACCCGTAAAAAATACAGTGAGCAGTACAACGGTAACGAAGAACGCATTGCGCGTGCTATGAGCCGTGAGCGTTTTGTTATGGACAAGACCTCGACATTCGATTATCTCTATGAAAATAGAAATGATACCGCTATCGGCGAGAAAATCAACATTGCCCTTGCAAACATTGAAAAGAACAACAGCGCGAAGCTTCACAACGTGTTCCGTGCGATTGACTTCAACTCCACCGTTGATTTTGGTGAGGTCAGAGAGAAAAATGCTATCCTCAAAAACCTTCTTGAGGACTTCAAGGATCTCGACCTTTCCCCAGATCAACTTGACAACGCCGATATTATCGGCGATGCCTATGAGTATATGATTGCGAACTTTGCTTCCGACGCAGGTAAAAAGGGCGGCGAGTTTTATACCCCAAGCAAAGTATCCGAACTGGTAGCAAGACTGATTGCCCCCAAGGAAAATGACCGCATTTATGACGCTACCTGCGGAAGCGGAGGCCTTCTTCTCAAAGCTTACAAGCAGGTCGAAAGCCGCAAGGTTGCTCTTTACGGTCAGGAGCAGAATATGCAGACTTGGGCTCTTTGCCGTATGAATATGTTCCTCCACAACGTAGACGACGCTACCATTTGGCAGGGTGACACACTCTCCAACCCAGGAAACATCAAGGATGATAAACTGATGAAGTTCCAGTGCATTTGCGCGAACCCTCCGTTTTCGCTGGATAAGTGGGATAGCGGATTCCTCTCCGGAGCCGTCGATGAAAAAGGCAAACCCAAGGAGAAAATGTCCGCAGAACTTGACCCATTCAGACGATTTGATTGGGGTATCCCCCCGACATCAAAGGGCGACTACGCGTTTGTAATGCATATGCTTCATAGCTTGGATGATTCCACCGGACGCATGGGCATTATCCTTCCTCACGGTGTCCTCTTCCGCGGAGCTGGCGAAGGCAAGATCCGTCGTACCATTATTGAGAATTTCAACTTCCTTGACGCAGTTATCGGTCTTCCTGCCAACCTCTTCTACGGCGCAGGCATCCCTGCTTGTGTTTTGATCTTCCGCAAGGATCGCGGCACCAATAACAAGGTTCTCTTTATCGATGCAAGCGGCGAAGGTCGTTATGAAAAGGGCAAGAATCAGAACATTTTGCGTGAATGCGACGTCAAGAAGATCGTGGATACCTACGTTCAGTATAAAACCGATATCCACTATGCGGACGAGTCGAAATTCAGCCACATTGCTACGCTTGAGGAGATCGCAGAAAACGACTACAACCTCAACATTCCTCGCTATGTTGATACCTTCGAAGAGGAAGAGCTCATTGACATTGACGAGGTAAAACAGAACATCGCCAATATCGAGGCAGAACTCGCCGAGGTACAGGCGCAGATGAAGAAATATATGAAAGAATTAGGACTTTAAACAAACAACAAAGGAGAAAAACATTATGATTTTCAAATCTTTTCAGATAAAAAACTACAAATCTTTCATTGATAGCGGGAAATGCAGCGTTCAAAATGGAGTCACTATATTTGCCGGACAAAACGAAAGCGGCAAGACAAATATTCTTAAAGCTTTGGCAAAAATCAATGATAAGACTCCTACATTTACAGAAGAAGAATATAGCTTTGGCAAAAGCGAAACACCTGAAATTGTTTATGATTTTGAACTTTCAGAAACTGACATCGAAGAAGTAAAATTGCTTTTCCCGAAAGTAGAACTTGAAAATGTTTTGCAAGTGATTGTTCAAAACAACACGAGAAATATAGATTTTACCTACTCGATTGAATTGGAAGAAGGCGTTTCAACGCCAAATGTTGAAGCGCAGTTGACTCAACACTTCGAAAAAAAGCTTCCGAAATTCATCACCTATCAAACGCTTGTTGATGAGCTTCCAGACAAGTTTACTGCTCAAGATGTAACCAAAACTCCCATTAAAAGACTGAGCAAGTATTTAGATACTGATTTTACAACAATTTTTTCCGCAAGAACTCAGCAACAACAAAAAAACCAAACTAGGTGTCTATCACGAGTTATTTCTGACGATTTTTCTTCAAAGTATAAACAAAAATCTGTGCAGTTAGAATTTGACATAAATAACTCTACCATATCTATCTACATACATGACAAAATAAGTGGTACAGAACACGCGGGATATCCTTTTTATATTTCTCAGCGAAGCATGGGTCTGCGGTGGTATTTAAACTTTTATATTGCTTTAAAAGGAGAAGAGCTTAAGCCGGGAGATATTGTTTTGGTTGATGAACCCGGAATGTACCTTCATCCAAAAGCACAGCAAGAGATGCGCCAAATTTTGAACTCAGAGAGTGAAAATAACCAAATCATTTATACAACACACAGCCCATATTTGATAGATGCTGATAATATTAGTCAAATTAGGTTGGTAGAAAAGATGGGCGGAAGCGGCGAAGATGGTTACAATGAATTCAGCCAAATTAAAGAAAGGATTCATCACTCTGCAAACGTTGATACGCTTAAACCTATTGTTGACGCAATAGGCTACTCAATGGGAAGCGAACTGAATTTGTCACGAAAAAAGATTTTGGTTTGCGAAGGGGTATCCGATTACTATTATGTCAAGGCATTGGAAGTTCTTTTTAAACAAAAATTAGAGTGTGGAATAACTCATGCAAACGGAAGTAGCAACATAGGCAAAATTACATCTCTGTTTCTTGGAATAGGAACGGAAGAAATATTCGCATTGGTAGATTCCGATGGCGCAGGCATAAAAGAAAGAAACAATCTCATAAAAGATGGTATGTATTGTGAAAATGCACTTTTGACTACTCACGATCCAGAAAACCGAGATAGAGCTATAGAAGATATTTTCAATAGAGAGTGGTACCTTAAAAACATTCTGGATTACTCGGATTCGGAAATTTCAAAAGCAAATGAGGTTATTTCCAAAGAGGTTAACAAGAAACAAGGCGGAGCAAAGTATGTCTTGGCGAAAAAACTCTACGAAAAAGCAGCTTCAGGCGAATTGAAGCTCGAAACCATATTAACTGAAGATGGAAAAAAGCTTTGGGACAAGCTTACAAATGCAATTAACGGAGAGGAAAAATGACCTCAATAGTAAAACAACGAATTGAACAAATCCGGCACGGTAACGTGCCAGAGGGATATCAAAAGACACGAGCAGGAATAATCCCTTCCGACTGGACATCCTTTTCAATCGGAGATCTTTATACCGAAAGAAAGGACCCCGGCGTTCCTTCCCTGCCCATTCTGACCGTTTCCATTCACTCTGGCGTCTCCGACGGTGCGCTTGATGACGAGGAAATCGGAAAAAAGGTCAAAAGAATCGAGGACAAAACCCAATACAGAACGGCGCGCGCCGGGGATCTTGTATTCAATATGATGCGAGCATGGCAGGGTGCCATCGGCGTTGTGCGGCAAGATGGTTTGGTAAGCCCAGCTTACATTGTCGCAACGCCAAATCCTGCCATCTGCCCACCGTTTATGGATTACTATATGAAGACGCCGCAAATGATCAACCGTCTTCACCGCAAGTCCTATGGTGTTACAGATTTCAGACTTCGGTTGTATTGGGATTCCTTTGCATCGGTTGAGTGCGCGCTTCCCCCTCTCGACGAGCAAAAGAAGATCGCCGAAATTCTATCCACCCAGGACAAGCTGATTGCGCTGAAAGAAAAACTCATCGAAGAAAAGAAACGGCAGAAAAAGGCGCTGATGCAACAACTTCTCACAGGCAAAAAGAGATTGTCGGGGTTCAAAGGGAAATGGAGAGACGAAAAGTTAGGAAATTTGGCCAATATGAATAGTGGAGGAACACCTGATAGTAGTCTAGAAAAAAACTATGGGAATGATTACATTTGGATTTCAATAAGCGATATGAGTGCCTCAAGAAAGTATGTATATTCAAGTGAAAAGGGCTTATCAAAATGTGGATATATGAACAGTTCTGCCAAATTATATCCTGCTGGGACAGTACTTTTCGCTATGTATGCATCCGTAGGGGAATGCTCAATTGCGGCGAACGAGTGTTGCAGCAGTCAAGCCATATTAGGTATTGAAACTGGCGAAGAGTTAAATAATGAATATCTATACTATTTCTTGTTAGATGGACGAGAACGTTTTAAAAAACTAAGTCAAGCCAGTTCTCAACCGAATCTCAACAAAAAAATTGTTCAGAATATTACTATTGATTTTCCGGATCTTGCCGAGCAAGAAGAGATTACTGTCGTTCTTTCGACAATTGACAAGGAAATTGATTATCTCTATAAAAATCTCGACCAAGAAAAACAAAAGAAAAAAGCCCTGATGCAGCTTCTGCTGACGGGTATTGTGAGGGTGCAACCGTGTTAAAAAAAGTATTTGAATACATAAAAGACCATCCTATGAGTTCGCATCATGAAGTTGCTCAAGCCCTGGATATTCAGGAAATAATAGCGCACAATTGTATCGCCGAATTAAGCGTCAAAGGTTTCGTTAAAGCCACGCCAATACCATTGAGTGCAGTCAATAATTGTAGCCTATATTATTCGACTATCAAGCAAACATACAGCAACAATGCCCCGTTTTGTACTTGCAGATTTAGCCATTGGCAAACATCCGATACAGAATCGGGTTCCAACGGTTATTGGGACACTTGCGTTTTGTGTGGTAAGCATATCGAAGATGGTTTTCACTATTACAACCACTATGACGGTGAAGACCACGATGATATAGATTATTAAGAAAGGAGGTCTCTATATGGCAACCAATCCCCCCAAGGGTGACGGTCACAGAAACGGCATGGTAAAAGAGCGTTCGCAGACCTACAATCCCAAGACACAGATATGGACCAAGCGCGATACAAATACCGGCAAGTTCATGGATGGCAAGAAAGACGGAACGCCGTTTAAAGGTGTTCGCAAGGAAAAATAATTCCGCAGCAAGCGAGGCGTTTACTAAGCAAATATAATCTAAAAGAAGGGACAATTAACTATGGAAGAAAAGATACATGACGATGTAATAAATAACAAGCCTCGAATGGCGATTTGCTATGATTTTGACAAAACGCTATCACCTGATGATATGCAAACATTTACGCTTATCCCATCATTTGGTGTGGATAAGGTGGCGTTTTGGGCTGAGTCGACAGAACTTGCAAAAAACAACCTTATGGATAACAATTTAGCTTGGATGTATCAACTTTTAAATTATTCTAAACTAAAGCGTCTTCCAATAAAAAAAGATTACTTCAAGCAGATTGGTGCTGATGTTGAACTTTACAATGGTGTTGAATCTTGGTTTGACAGAATGGATCAGTATGCCGCAAAAAAAGGCATTGAACTTGAACATTATATCATATCTTCAGGATTGAAGGAAATTATCGAAGGAAGCAAAATCGCTTCGCATTTCAAAAGAATCTATGCGTCCTCGTATTTGTATACAACGGATGGCGTTGCAGAATGGCCAGCACAAGCAGTAAATTATACGAACAAGACTCAGTTTATCTTTCGCATTGCAAAGGGCTATCTTGAAGAGTATGATGAAAGGGTAAATGATAGTATTGACGATAGCAAACTGAGAATTCCTTACGAAAACATTGTTTATATAGGAGATAGTGCTACCGATATTCCTTGTATGAGATTAGTAAAGAGCAAAGGTGGTTATTCTATAGGAGTTTATGATCCCTCGAGTGATAACCGAAAAAAAGTATATCAACTGTACAACGATGGAAGAATTAGTTTTTATGCTCCCGCAGATTATTCTGCACGAGGCAATGTTTCAAAGTACTTAAAAAATATTATTGACGAAATTTCTTCTCGTGAAAAAATCAAAGCAGAGCAAAAAACATTAAAAGATTCTGCAGAAATGTTTGGAATATATAAAAATCTAAGAGATGTATTTGATAATATAGACCAAAGTAAAGCACAGAAAAAGAAAAGTCAAGAATTACTGGGCAACATTAGAAAAATGATTGATGGAAATATCGATTAATGGAGAAATACATGAGCTACAAATCACAACCAGATTTATATCTCGAAGATAATATCAGCAAATATCCAGCCATAGAACTTTTGTGCAAGCTGGGATATCAATATATCTCTCCTAAAGAGTGTGTAGCTCAGCGCGGAGGGCTCTATGATGTGATCTTGAAGGACGTTCTTCGCTCTCAACTTCACAAGCTTAATCAGTTTAACTATGGCGGCATTACATACAAGTTTACTGCGGAGAATGTTGAGCGTGCGATATCTGAGCTGGACGAGCCGCTTACCGACGGTCTTGTTCGCACAAGCGAGAAGATATATGATGCGCTGATGCTTGGCAAGAGCTACCTTGAAAAGCTTGTGGACGGCACTGCAAAGAGCTTCAATCTGAAATATATTGATTGGGAGCATCCCGAAAACAATGTTTTTCACGTAACCGAGGAATTTTCTTGTGATAGCTGGGATAAGCAGAAGAACGCACGCCCTGATATCGTTCTGTTCGTCAACGGTATTCCTTTTGCTGTAATTGAGTGCAAAGCTCCCACTGTTGATGTAGATCAGGCGGTTGAGCAGATGATTCGTAATCAGGGCAAAGACTATATTCCGCAGCTCTTCAAGTTTGCTCAAATTGTGGTTGCTACCAATAAGAATGCTGTTAAGTATGCAACCTGCGGCTCCGGAAAGAACTTTTGGTGCGTATGGCGTGAGCAATCCTTGGATTGGCAGAATAAGCTACTTGATCAATACGTATTTGGTCGTGAGATCACCGAGCAAGACAGAAACATTGTGTCTTTGCTTGATCCCGAACGTTTGCTGACTTTGACCAAGTATTTCGTTCTTTACGATGCAAATATCAAAAAGATCTGCTGTTATCAGCAGTTCTTTGCCGTTGAAGAAATAATCAAAACAATTCAACAGAATGATAGCGCAGGAAACCGTCAAGGCGGCGTTATTTGGCATACACAAGGCAGTGGTAAGTCCTTGACTATGGTTATGGTGGCTAAGTATATCCTTATGGAAATGAGCCGCTTTAACCCTCGCGTTGTTATCGTAACTGACCGAAAAGAGCTTGATAAACAGATTGCCAAGACCTTTGCTCACACAAGGCTCTCTCCTGCAAGAGCGACCTCGGGTAAGCATTTGATCGATTTGATTAACAAAGGATCGGCAGATGTGATTACTTCAATTATCAACAAGTTCAATACGGTCGAAAGCAGCGGACTCAAAAACCACTCTCGTGATATCTTTGTTCTGATTGATGAGAGCCACCGTTCCAATTATGGTTCGTTGGCTACAAAAATGCGTGTTGTATTCCCGAACGCATGCTACATTGGATTCACCGGAACACCTTTGATGAAGAATGAAAAAAATACGATGGAGAAGTTCGGAAAGCTGATCCATAAATATACCATCAAAGATGGTGTGGACGATCAGGCTATCGTTCCCTTGATTTATGAAGGTAAATTCGTTGAACAGAACGTGGACGAGGCGAACATCGATCTTTGGTTCGATCAAGTCACCAAGAAGCTCAACGACGCACAAAAGGTAGATCTTAAGAATAAATGGAGTACCATTAAGCGTTTGACATCGACCGATGCACGCATCAAACGTATCGCACTTGACGTAAACCAACACTTTATTGAGGGTTACAAGAACACAGGATTCAAGGCAATGCTTGCTTGTAACTTCAAAAAAGATGCGGTTCGTTATCAGAAATGCTTTGAACAATTTGGCGACTTGACCACTGCTGTTGTGATTTCCGCACCCGATATGCGTGAAGGTAGCGAAGAGGTGGATGAAAGCACGGACGATATGGTTGTAGCTTTCTGGAACAAAATGATGGCGCAGTACGGCAACGCGGATGACTATGAGGAGGCGATCAAGAACAAGTTTATTGATGGTGAGATTGATATCCTTATCGTTTGTAGCAAGCTTCTTACCGGATTTGATGCTCCTCGTACACAGGTTCTTTACATTGACAAAGAGTTAAAGGAACATGGCTTGCTTCAGGCAATTGCACGTACGAATCGTCTTTTTGAAGGAAAAGATTTCGGTTTGATTGTGGACTATCGTGGTCTTATTCAAAAGCTTGATTCCGCTATGGAAGTATATAGCGGCGCAGGTCTTGAAGATTTCGATAGTGCTGACATTCAAGGTGTAATTGTTGACGTTATGGCTTGTGTGAGCCGTCTTCGTGAAGCTTATTCTCACCTTTGCGATATCTTTGTATCTATAAAAAACAAAGAGGATACAGAGGAAATCGAGGTATTCCTCGCGGACATTGATATCCGTGCAAAGTTCTATGATGAGCTTTGCTCCTTCGGTCGTGCGCTCAGTATGGTGCTCAATTCCGAAAAGGCATATGCGGCATTTACCAAGCAGGAAATCGGAATGTATCAATCTGCGTTTATCTTCTACTCAAAGGTTAGAAGAAGTGTCAAAAAGCGTTATGCGGACACTATAGATAACAAAGAGTACGAAAAACAGATGCAGAATTTGCTTGATACACATATGTCTGTTGCAGGAATCAAACAGATTACGAATCCCGTCGATATTCTTGACCGTGATGAATTGGAAAAAGAACTTCACGAGCTCGGAACAATGAGATCAAAGGCAGATGCAATTGTTTCGCATATGACAAAAAGTATTAAGGTAAACAGAGATGAAAACCCTGCTTACTACGACACTTTCTCTAAACGAATCAAGGATGCTCTTGAAGAATACAAGAACAGAGTTATCACAGAAGCAGAATATCTTGCCAAGATGAAATCCATTATGGAGGATTACCGAAAAGGCACAACGAATATTACCTATCCCGAAAAGATCAAGGGCAATGTTCATGCCCAGGCATTCTACGGTGTTATTACTGCAATTCTGGATGATGTGATGGACATTAGTGCCAACATCGATGTTATATCAGACATTTCGATTCGCATTACTGAAATCGTTGACGAACACAATATGGTTGATTGGCAGACAAACAAAGATATTCACAACAAGATTGCACAAGACATTGATGATATGTTCTATGAAATTGAGAAGGAAAAAGGCATTCAAGTTGACTTCGATTCTATTGACAAGATCATTGAGAACGTAATTACAGTTGCCCTTAGGAGATTCAAATGATCAAAGAAATAGTGTTGAATGGAAAACGAATTGAGTATGATTTGCAAAGGAAAGATGTTAAGAATATCAATTTGAGAATCAAAGCAGATAGAACGATTTTTCTTTCAGCAAATCCTCGTGTTTCCGAACAGATAATCGAAGAGTTTATTGAATCCAAATCAGAGTATATTCTCAAAGCACTTGCTCATTATGAAGAACTTGCGAAATATGCGCCTAAGCCAAAACAATATGTGGATGGCGAAACATTCCGAATACTTGGTCATGACAGAAGATTAAAAGTTTTCTCGGGAAAGAAAAACAAAGTAGAATGTGATGAATCATATATCACTTTGACTGTTAAAGATTCAAACGACTTTGCACTAAAAAAGAAGATGATTGACAAATGGTTGATGTCGATTTGCAAAGATACGATTCAATCCTTGTGCGATGCCATTTATCCCAAATTTCAAAAGTATGGTGTCGCATACCCGACGATTCGGTACAGAAGTATGGTATCTCGTTGGGGAAGTTGCCAGCCAAAACGCGGAGTTTTAACATTCAACTATGCTTTGGTAGAAGCACCTATATCGTGTATCGAATATGTTGTTGTGCATGAATTCACGCATTTTTTACAGCCAAATCATTCGAAAAAATTCTATCAACAGCTTGCAATGTTTATGCCCGATTGGGAGGAAAGAAAGAAAATTCTCGAAAAAGGTAATTCTTTTGTTGAGTGAGGTGATCAGATGATCGACAAAAGAACAAAAAACGCGGAGATATTCCGCGATACTGAACGGCGATACACGTCGGATCCGGCTCTGATGAGTGCTGTTCAACAATCAACAAACAATCAAGTTTTTATAGCTGAAAGCGAGAATATAGCTGTTCCTTCAGCTTATAACCCCGAAAAGACCAAGGCGATTGTCAGCGGGAAACGTTCGCTCGAAGCAGCGGAGACATACGCCAAGCAAGGCAAGAAAGTCTGCGTGCTGAATTTTGCTTCGGCGACGAATCCCGGTGGCGGTGTTGTAAACGGCTCTTCTGCCCAGGAGGAATGCATCTGCCGATGCACGACGCTTTATCCGTGTCTGAACACCGATGCAATGTGGAATGCGTTCTATAAACCGCATCGTAAGGCGTTGAATCCGTTATACAACAATGACTGCATTTATACTCCGGATGTCTGCGTGTTCAAAAGCGACACAAACTTTCCCGAGATCTTGCCAAAAGACGAATGGTGGAATGTCAATATTCTTACCTGTGCGGCACCTAACCTGCGTGAACGACCGAGCAATACGATGAATCCGTATGCGGGTAATCAGGCGGCAAAGATTACGCCTGCAGAGCTTGAAAAACTGCTGACGAAACGTATTCGAAGAATCTTCGAAATTGCGGTTGCCAACGGAAATGAAGTACTGATCCTCGGCGCCTTCGGTTGTGGAGCGTTCAGAAATCCGCCCGAGATCGTCGCAAAGGTATTCAACACCGTGATGCAAGATTATCTGTATTACTTTGATACAATTGAGTATGCAGTGTACCATACCGAACGAGAAGTTGGGAATTATGAGGCGTTTTGCGAAGAAATTGAAATGCGTTAAATCCAATCAATTATAGTATGGAATAACATTGGAGATGTAAGCGGGAGATATACATATATATGATAGACAAGTTTATTGATGAAATTAACGAAGCATTATCCCACGATTTATATTTTGCTGCACTGTCATTGGTTCTCACTCTCCCAGACATTTGCGGACGAGCAGAATATCCTTCAGCAGGCGTTACCAAGAGATATATTACATGGTATAACGAGTATATAGGTCAATACGATCGTTGCCCTTGCGATGATTGTAAGGAGACTCAAATGCCCTATTTGAGCGGAGAGGTTATCTATAATTTGAGAAATTCCTTTTTGCATCAAGGTACACCTAACATTGATAGTAGCCAAATCAAAGACCCTTCCAATCAATTGGATGAGTTTACTTTGGTTGTTGAAAAGAAAAATGAGTTTGATATTTACGCCGATTCTTCCAGCATAATAGAATCGAGTCAAGGCAAAATTGAACACAGATCATACAGAGTTAACATTAGACGATTATGCATGATCATAACCCTTAGCGCAAAGAGCTACTACAATAATAACAAGGACAAGTTCAATTTCTTTAATTATAAAATACTTGATTGGGATAAAGAAATTGAGGCTTTGCATCAATTAAATGCAGTACAAGAGTAGTGATGGATGATTTAAAAAGAAGGAAGTGAGTAAAGCATGGTTTCTTCGACTGATAAAGGAGCGTTTATTGAAAACTTAATATTGTCTTCACGCGAGCCAGAGAATGCTCTCAAAATGCAGAAACAGCTTTACGAGTTCTTACTTCAAGATACACAGAATGGAAAGTTGTACAAATTTCGCTCTTTTGATAAAGACGGATTCTCACTTAATAATCTTAGAGAAAATACTTTACATTGCTCTGATCCGTCGGTTTTCAACGATCCGTTTGACTGTAAAATCGGTGTTACCTTTGGTTCGTTATACCAAGCGAAGTATGAAGACGAATTTGATTTGATGGAAGTTGTTTTTGGGAAATTCATGCAAGTTATGTCGGGCACTATGGAATTGTCAGAATGCTCGGAAACTGAGCAGCGGATTATTCACAAATTGCTAAATAATGAGAGACTAATGGATTTCATTTCCGAAAATCAAGGCAAAGATATTACTGATGAGGAAAAATCACGCATATTGTTTGAAAACGGATACATAATCACAGATATGTTACAAACCTTCTTGTCAGACGAAGCACTTGCGTCTTCGCTTGGGATCTGCGCATCCATGCTTCCTAAAATTATGGATAACATTTCGCCGGATGGAATGCTAAAAATTTCCGGTGATGATGCAACTTTAGAGGATTTTGCACATGCGAATGGCGTTTACGATGATACTGATGAAATCGGATTGACCTTGAAACTTAGTGAAAAAATACAACCTGAGTTAATTTCTGCAAGAGAAGACATCAAAAGATTGTTTGACAATGCCGATCGACAAATGTCATTAAAAATGAAAGAGTTGTTTTTGATAGGGTGTATATGTACCAACTATAAAAATAAACTTATGTGGTCTCATTATGCGGATAGCCATAAGGGATTTTGCATTGAATACGATTACAGCAATCTGGTTGTTGACGATCACACGGTTCTGCCTTTACCGGTTATCTATTCCGATGAGCGCCCCCTTATTTCGTGGAAAGCGGCGTTGAATAATTCTCCCGAAAACGTTGAAGAAGCAGTTCTGCAATTCACAAAAGGTTTGTTAACCAAAGATAACATATGGTCTTATGAAAATGAATGGCGAATCTTGATTAAAGCTACAGATGTATCGGATATCCCAATGCCTCGTGTATCTTGTGTATACTTGGGCGCATCGATCAGCGGTGAGAATCGTAACGCTGTTTTGCAAATAGCAAAAGAGAAAAACTATAAAGTAAAGCAAATGGTTGTTGATAGAGGCGCGTATGCTTTACACGCAGAGGATGTAGAGTTTTAAGATACTTGCACCATTCTCTCTGGACTTCCGTCTGCTTCTGTGATATTGTGTGTGCTACCACGAAAAGGAGGTAGTGCATATGACACGGAAAAAACAAGTAAATAACCAAAAAAGAGCGGTTCTGAATCGGGATTTCCCGAGGCGGGGCCGCTCTCTCATTATGGTGCCGGAGGAACTGAGGAAACTTTACCCTAACGCCAAGCCGGAGCACATCGAAATGGCGCTGGAGCGATTCAGCGATTATGAGTGCGGCGAGGGTGAGAGCAAGATCGATCTCTTCGGCAAGGTGCTGGCAGCGGTGATCATCGACGAAAGTATCGGAAAGCGAGGCGGGAAGCATGGGGATTCTTGAAGAATTATGGTACGGCAACATCAGTCCCTGCGAGAGGGACTTCAAAAAAGGCAGTACATATTCGGAACTGCTTGGGTATATCGTCAGGCACGAAGAAGATCTGCAAAAACGGCTGAACGATGAAGAAAAAGAGATCTTCGAAAAATTCACCGAGTGCCAAAGCGAGATGTACGGTATCGCAGAGCGGGAGGCTTTCGTAAGAGGGTTTACGCTCGGAGCCAGGATCATCATCGAAATAATGAATACGGAAATCGAACAAGAGAAAGGAATTACATATATGAAAAAGTTAATCACCACTATCCTTGCAATTATTATGACGTTATTATCCGCGCCGAATCAAGGTGCAGATCAAACGCCTGTGACCGCCGAAAAAACGCCACAGACGGCGATAACGGTACAGGTGGAGCAAGTACCCGAAGAAAGCGAAACAACCGCAGAAACGGCGTTTGTGGGCGAGGTGACGGAGGCAGAAATAACGACCGAAGCACCAAAGAAAGAAGAGCCCGTAGTTCAGGAAAAGGTTACGGAAGACTGCGCTGAGGTCGCAGAAGAAAGCGTTACCAAACCGGAAGAAGACACCGTCGAATGCATCGACGAAGGCGATCAAAGCCTTGCGGAATACAAGCCACAGATCGGCAGTCAACCGAATCCCTTCGAGAATGACACACCGACCGAGATCGATGACCGTCCTGTCGAGGACTACATCGGCGAAGGCGAAAATCGTCCCGGAGAAGGAAAACACTTCTGATACCAATATCGAGAAAAAGTCGAGCGAAAGCCCGACTTTTTCTTGTGCCGTAGGGTATGAAAGCTCCCGAACATATTGACATTTATCTATATATCTGCTATACTATATATAGATAAACGTCTATGTGAGGTGCCTTGATGGACGAAAGAAAAACGGCGCTCATATTCAAAGCCTTTTGCGATGAAAACCGCATCCGTATTTTGAAGATGCTACGAAGCGGAGAAAAGTGCGCTTGCAAGCTGCTTGAGGAGCTGAACGTAACCCAGCCCACGCTGTCCCACCATATGAAGATCCTTTGCGACTCCGGCGTTGTGGTTGGTCGCAAGGAAGGTAAATGGATGCACTACTCCATTTCGGGCGAGGGAGCGAAGATTGCAAAGGACTTATTAAAGGAACTAACGTCCACCGATTGTGGATGCCGAAAAGAAAAAGGATGAACGATACAAGTATGAAAGATGAATGTTTGATTTGCGGTGCGCCGCTTAAATATTTGGAAACCGAACAGCAGATGGAATGTGCCATCTGCCACAAAAAAGAAAACAGCAATACCGTATGCCGTAATGGTCATTACGTGTGCAACGAATGCCACACCGGAGGAATGGACAGCATCATCGGTCTGTGTCTTTCGGAAAAGTCGAAGAATCCGATCGAAATTATTCAAAAGATGATGGATCTGCCGTTTTTCCATATGCACGGTCCCGAGCATCACGTTATGGTCGGCTCGGCACTTCTAACTGCCTATAAGAATGCCGGTGGCAAAATCGATCTGCCCAAAGCCCTATCCGAAATGCAAGCACGGGGCAAAAAAGTTCCCGGCGGTGCTTGCGGTTTTTGGGGAGCTTGCGGTGCGGGGTGAGCGCGGGAATGTTTGTCTCTATCGTGACAGGCTCCACTCCGCTTGCCGTAAAAGAATGGCAGCTTTCAAACTATATGACAGCAGGCGCTTTGGGTGCAATCGCATCTGCCGGCGGACCTCGTTGTTGTAAACGAAATTCTTATATAGCCATTATTAAGGCGGTGGAGTTTGCCAAAGCATATCTCGGCGTTGGAATGGAGCTTGGCAGAATCAAGTGTATTCACTCTTCTCAGAACAATCAATGCATCGGTGCGAGGTGTCCGTTCAAATGAAAAAGAAAATAGCCTTTATCTGCGTGCACAATTCCTGCCGCAGTCAGATTGCCGAAGCGCTCGGAAAGCATCTGCGCGGTGATGAATTTGACTTTTATTCTGCAGGTACAGAAACGAAACTGCAGATCAATCAGGATGCCGTAAGACTTATAAAGCAGCTGTACGGTATTGATATGGAGTTGACACAGTACAGCAAGACCTTTGATAAAATCCCCACACCTGACGTGGCGATCTCTATGGGATGCGACGTTGGCTGTCCTTTCATCGGCAGAGAGTTCGATGACAACTGGGGACTACCCGATCCGACGGGAAAGAGCGACGGTGAGTTTATCAAAGTGATTGAAGAAATCAAAAAACGTATTATGCAGTTGTGAAAAAACACTTCTGAGGTTCGAAAGGTGGGCGCAAATACGCCCATTTTTGCGATCTCATAAAACCCTATTGAAAACGCAAAGACGTTCGTGTATAATATGCTCACAGGGTTCGAAGCAGTAAAAAATTTCCTTCAGCCTACATACTTCAACATATTTCTCGGCCCACATTTGATATAATACTGTCGAGGAAACTCAAAAGACAATTTAATAGCGTTATGTATCGTACATAGCATCCATCCGCCGGACACGCTGATCACCGATCAGTATAGCAAGCCGGAAAAGAGCTTATATCCACCCGCAAGGGTGAGAACACTGACCATCGAGAGCTCAACAAGTATCAGGACGAAAAAACGAGCTGCTGACCGAGCAATCCGAGATTGAGACACGACAGGCTAACAAAAGCAAAGAAATTGCAGACGTTAATGAGTTCATCCGTAGGTTGAAAAGCTATATGCAAGTTCCCACTCTGACCAGAGAAATGTGTATGGAGCTCATAGAGTTTGTTACGGTTGATAAATGCCCCGGCAAGTATAGCAAGGAGCCAAGAGAAATTCACATCTATTATAAACTGATAGATAAAACACCTCCACCCGAGAAAAAGTATCTTGATGGGCCAATGTGTGAGGATATTTGATATTCACCACGGCTAATATTTACAGCCACCTCGATGCCGTGACCAAGGCAGACACCGGTGCGGCAATGAGTAAGGCGTTGGGATAAAAAGAGCATAAGGAAAGGGCTGACCTTGCGGTCAGCCCTTGTTACATTTTCTTCTGTTCGAGTAATTAACGTTTGCGCGTTAGTATTAAAGATAATTTACCGCCAAGATCACGATGCTCGTGGCAATCATAACAATACCAACCACGCGGTTTAAGGTTTTTGCGTTAGATTTATTAGCAATTTTAGATGCAATTCTTGCCCAAATCAGCGTGAACACAACGCACAGCACAAGGCAGAGAATATCGGGAATTCCCCCGATCATAAAATGACTAATGCCTCCCGTAAGAGCCGTAAACGCCATAATAAACACGCTTGTACCAACCGCCAAATGCATAGGGTATCCGAGGAAAGTGGTCAGAACAAGCAGCAGCATCATTCCACCCCCCGCACCTGCAAATCCGCAGATAAATCCAACGACTATGCCGCCGACGATTGCCTTGATCAGCCTGCTTTTGGGAGAAACAGCTTCGAGTTGCTCCCTCGTTTTATTGACGGGCTTTAAAAGAAAGCGCAGTCCAATGATGATCAGTGCTACCTGCATCGTGCCACTCATAGCTTGCTCGGGCAGAAAGCTTGCCACAAAGCTGCCAATCATCGTTACAATAAGCACGCTAAGCAATAAAGGCAAACTGTTTTTAATGTCTAAGTTGCCACTTTTTTTATAGGTATATGCGCTGATAAGGCTTGCTAAAACGTCGCTGATCAATCCTATACCCACCGCATCGTAGGCAGGAACGCCCAAAAAGGTGATTAGCATAGGTCCTATAACCGCAGCAGCACTCATTCCTGCGAACCCTGTTCCAATACCTGCGCCCGCACCTGCGATAAAGCACACCAGTATTTTGATTAAAATATCTCCCATAATGTATCCTCAATAAATTTTGTTTTAATGAACTATTTACGATATAAAAATTAAGGACCGCAATTCGTGAGAACTACGGTCCTTTGGCGGAGAGAGATTCGACCCTCGCACGCGTAATCCTCGGGCTTACAATTATTTTGCTTCCAAGTAATAAAGTTTACCAAATAAACATCGTTTGTTTTTTTGATAGGGGCAATCTTCTTTATTGCCGATGTATATAACACCTCCGCCGCTTGCGAATGTGCGTAGGATCATTACGTTTCCTCGTTTACCGATTTTACAAACTTCGTTGTAAATTTCAAATGCAGTGGGATGCCAATGAGTTAACCCGCTTTCAACCTTGCCGAAAAGCATCTTGGAAACACCCAAATAACAGTCATGATGATCAACGCCAAGTTCAATACGGATATCATCATATAGGTTCCAAACAATATTGCCGTCGTCCGATAGAAGCTCAAATGTACCGCAGAGGTCCGGTGTTTGTAACATCATTTCATAAAGGTCTTTTGAGTTTTGAGGAATGAGCATTTTAAGCGGCGACTCTTCATTTTCAAATGCTTCGTCATATCCCCACGTAATATAGATTACCTCGGGAATATTTACCTCGTTTAAGTTTTCCAAAGGAAACATTTTTCTTTCAATCAAAAGTTTAATGGGAAGGTCAGGTTCTTTATCGAGCTTTGCAAGCAGATTCTTGTGAGATTCTTCAAATCCACTCCAATCACCGTCGCGATCAACTTGCCATTCGCCTTTTTCCGCATCCAAATCAATTTGTTCAAAATCGGGGAAAAGATATAAGGTACCGTCGAAAATAAAATACTCAAATCCGTTTGATTCTTGCTTGATGTATTGAATCGGAAGATTACGATGAATTGCAGAATTGTAAAAACGGTACTCGGGTGAATACAGCGAGTCCATCATAATTTTTTGCTTAAAATCCAAATAATACCGGGATTTTTTATATTCTTTTTTGTTTTTCAGTATTTGAACAAGAGCGCAAATTCCCGCAGAGATCAGACATATAAGAATCAACGGAGATAATAGAAGGACCAATAAACCAATCAATAGTTTTTGATACCATTTCATTTTGTTCATAAGAAGAGCCTCCTTTCATTAGTATGAAAAAGCCGCAGAACATCTTTGTTCTGCGGCTTCTTTTCGCGGCAGATGCCGCATTTGACGGAGAGGGTGGGATTCGAACCCACGTGTGCTTGCGCACAAACTGATTTCGAGTCAGCCCCGTTATGACCACTTCGATACCTCTCCATATTCGGTTATCGCGGCGCTCATCTGCACTGCGGGATCTATTATATCACACTTTATTTTATTTTGCAAGTACTTTTTTGAATTTTTTTGGTTTTTTTTATTACAGTCTGCATCTTTTTATACGCTACGGCGATAAAAGCATAGCGCAAGCAAAGCTTTTGGGCAGGGAAAGCATTCTACTCCCCTGCCCGTATCTGCAAGCTCATTTATTTTACTTATTAAACGCGAGAAATGCTTTATAAGCCATATAGAGATCGGCCTTGGATATTGCCTCGTAAGGAGCGTGCATGGATATAACGCCTACTCCGAGGTCTACCACCTCGATATTACGGTTCGCTATATAGACGGCTACGGTTCCGCCTCCGCCCTGGTCTACCTTTCCGAGCTCGGCGCTCTGCCATATAACTCCCTCTCTATCAAAAAGCTCGCGCACGAACGCTACCATTTCCGCAGATGCGTCCGACGTTCCGCTCTTTCCACGGGATCCCGTGTACTTGGACATTACGACTCCACAGTTGAGGAACGCCGCGTTTTTAGTCTCGTAAACGTCTGCGAAATTGGGATCGTAAATAGCGTTAACGTCTGCGGAAAGGCATTTTGAGTTTGCTCTTACCCTTCTTTCATTCGCGCCAAGCGCCGCGGATATCTCGGAAATAAGATCGGTAAAAACGTCGCTCTTCATTCCGGTATTACCTCCGCTTCCCGTCTCTTCCTTATCGGCAAGAACGGTCATAACGGTATGAACGGGCGCCTTGGTCTTGATGATCGCACTGAGGGCAGGATAAGCACATACACGGTCATCGTGTCCGTACGCTCCGATGATGCTTCTGTCAAATCCGATATCTCTTGCCTTGAACGCGGGAAGTGCCATAATCTCGGCGCTGAGGAAATCCTCTTCTTTTATCCCGTACTTTTCGGAAAGAATCTTCAGTATTCCGAGCTTTATATCGTTTGAGCCCTCTCCGAGCGGGATCGAGCCGACGAGAACGTTCAGCTTTTCACCCGGAATGACCTGAGACGCCGTCTTTTCCATCTGATCGCGTCCGAGATGCGGAAGAAGATCGTTTATATAGAATACAGGGTCATTATCATCCTCACCGACACAAATATCGACAGTTTTTCCGTCGAGGGTTATTACCACGCCGTGAAGAGCAAGCGGGATAGCAGTCCACTGATATTTTTTTATACCGCCGTAGTAATGCGTCTTGAGAAACGCCATATTTCCTTCATCGTAAAGCGGATTCTGCTTGATATCAAGTCTCGGGGAATCGATATGTGCCGCCGAGATCCTGATACCGTTTTCGATATTTTCGCTTCCAATGACGAAAAGATAGACCGATCTGCCCCTGTTATTATAGTAATATTTACCGCCGACCTCAAGCTTATCTCCGAACTCGTAAGGAACAAATCCGTTCTCGCTTACGATCTCAAGAGTCTTTTTTACCGCTTCCCTTTCGGTCTTTGCAGCGTCAAGAAAGGCGCAGTAGCCCTTTGCATACTCGTTTATCTTTTCGATTTCCTCCTCGGAAACGCTCGAATACACGTTTTTGCGCTTATAGGAAAGCTCGTCTCTGATATTATCAAGCTCTTCTTTAGTAAAATTCATAGATCATATACCTCTCTAAATTTTTATTTATCCGAAAAATAGATCTCCGCATATTTTTTCTGCAGCTTATCTACTTTTTTTACGTAGTTTTTTGTTTCTTCAAACGGAATATGCGTAAGCCTTCCGTTTTCCGAATACTCATCATTTTCAAGCCAGCTCCAAACGTTACCTATACCCGCGTTATACGCAGCGTGCGTCTCGTCCCAATCTCCCAGAAGGGAGTAAAGATAAGAAAGATAGCAGGTGCCCGCAAAAATATTGACCCGCGGATCATACAGATCCTCATAGCTGTATGAGGTATCCATATATTTTTGCACGTCATCGAAGGTCTCGGGGATTATCTGCATAAGACCTATCGCGCCCGCTGAGCTTTTGGCGTTTTTATTAAATTTACTTTCCGCATATATAACGGCGCAGATACGCTCGGGCGGAACCGAAAATTCCTTTGACGCTTCAAGGATTATATCCTCATATTCGACAGGATATGCGCTCTTTCTTGCGCGGTCGATCATATCGGGAATCTTTCCCGATATCGCCATTACCGCAAGAAGTGTAAGAACGGTGAGCAGCGCCGTGATAAGTATTACGGAGACTACGATGATGCCACGCGTCATCCTGTTTCCCGCACTCTTCATATAAGATTCTCCTTCAGGAGAATTTCCTTTATTCTATCTTCGACGTCGCTATTTTGGTCATTAAATATAAGATAATCCGATCTTTTCTCAAAGAAATCACGGGTATGTTGATTTTTAAGGCGTTTAAGAGCGTCATCTCTCGAAATCTTATCTCGCCCGATTATTCTTTCAACACAGGTCTCCGTATCTGCCACTACAGAGATCACAAAATCGCAATCCTTGTCCATTCCCGCTTCAAAGAGCTGCGGCGCATCTATGACTATAGCCTTTTCATTTTTTTCTTTTGCAAGCATAATCTCGCGCTCACAGTGCTTTATTACGTATTTATGGACGGTCTTATTAAGCAGCTCGAGCTTTGTACGGTCAGAAAATACAAGAGCGGCGAGCTTTTTTCGGTCGATATTCTGATCCTTGTCGAAAATACCGTCTCCGAAAATATCGCGCATCTCGTTTTTACACTCGTTATCCGACCTATAAAGAAGGTGAACGATACTGTCTGCATCCACCGATCTTACAGAATATTTTTCAAGCAGGGAGCAAACGTATCCTTTACCGCTTCCGCTATTTCCGGTAAGTCCTATTATTTTCATCGGAAGCACTCCCCTTTCTTATGTTTTATATTGCTATTATACTACATTTTCAGTATTTTTCAATAGTTAATATTTCTTTTTCTCATCAGTTGAGCAAAAAAACACAAAAATTTACAAAGCCTATATAAGCATTCCAAGCTGCAAAGGCAAGAATGATCAGGCTACACGGAAGGCAAAGTCGTATAAGACGTAAAAATGCCAACACAAGAAGGACGCAGGCGAGTATTGCCGCAACGGAAGAAAGAAAAAAAGCGTTCATTCCGAAAAAGAAAAAATGTCTCAAATAAGAAAGAAGCATCGCTGATACGCACATAACAAGAGACGTATACCTTACCCGTGAAAAGCAAGGTACGTGTGACCAAACAAGCTCGATCGCAAATCCCATCAGAAAGTAAAACACGGTTCCGACAATTATATAAGCTCCGACACCGAGGGCACACCGGGGCAAAAGAAGCAGCCTATAAGCATGCGTATCTCCCGAAAGCAAGCGAACGAGCATGCCCAAGACAAGGATCATCCCAGAAAACAAGAGTGCTCTTCTAAGATCTATGCAGTAACATTCTTTACGAAATCTGAAGCGTATATTCAAAAAGGACACCTCCGATAAAAATTCAAAAAAGATCGCCTCATACATAAAGGTATGAAGCGATCTTGATTTTTATTCTGTTGTGTCGGGAGGATCTGTATCGTCTTCGTCATCGCCCGTACCGGGTTCGGGTGTTACCGGCACTTCCGGTAATTCCGGAATTTCAGGAATTTCCGGATTTTCGGGAGTCTCCGGGATCTCAGGCTCCACTACGGGAAGATGGCAAACACAGGTGACGCTTGGATCGTAAACATAGGCGGTATCCGTAGGCATCGGCTTGAACTCTTCAGGGAGGTAACTTCTGTCTATTTTCAAAAGAACCTTGGTAACAATCGAGCTTTCGGGACAGTATTCTGTTATTGCCTTATTACAGCTTGAGCAGACCTGCACCTTGACGTGGACCTTACATTCCTCGGTAGGAAGGGTATCCTTGGTATAATATCCCGTATTTTCACGGTTTCCGCGAGGGTCCTGCTTACAGATATCGGTCATAATTCCGCCCGAATCCTTACAGAATTTAGCCGAAATAAGCATACTGAGATCGAATCCGACAAGCTTTTGTCCCTTTGAGGTTATCTTAGTCCTGTGGATCTCCGTCATAATAGCGTCCCACATAGTGATATGGCCGTGGGTTCCACCAAGGCTTTGGTTCTGGTCGTATCCGATCCATACTCCCGCCGTGTAATAAGGAGAATATCCGATAAACCATTTATCGAAGTTATTATCGGTGGTTCCGGTCTTTCCTGCTACCTGAAGTCCCATATTCTTGGTTTTGTTGAGGTATCCGTAACCGGTTCCGTAGGTTGCTACCGCTCTCATAAGTCTTACCATCGACTGTGCGGTATCCTCGCTTATAGCAACGTTTTTCTGCGGCACGTTATCGATTATGACGTTTCCGTCAGAGTCGAGTATAGAAAGCACGGTCGTAGGCTTCGTATAAACTCCGCCAGACGGGAACACAGCATACGCCGCCGTTATTTCACTGAGCTTGACACCGTTTGTCATACCTCCTATCGCAAGCGACGAGAGGTTTTTATCTGCATTGCCCGCAAGGGTAGTTATACCGAGAGATTTCGAAAGGAAGTTATACGAGGCCTCAACTCCGAGAGAAGCGACAAGCTTTACGGGGAAAGTGTTTTTCGAATAGGCGAGCGCATATTCGATAGTTACAAGTCCTCCGTACTTATTGTTTGCGTTTCTCGGCCATCCCGAGTTTCCGGTAATTATATGCGGTCCGTCATCGAGAACCGAGCCGTAGGAGATTATTCCCCTCTCAAGCGCGAGCGCATACGCTCCTATCGGCTTCATCGAGGATCCCGGAGATCTTGTAGACTGTGTAGCGCGGTTGAAAAGTCGGCTTCCGGTCTTCTCTCCTCTTCCTCCTACGAGTCCCTTTATCTGTCCCGTCTTATGATCTATGACAACGAATGCCGATTCATGGTTAAGCACCTCGGAATTGTTGAAATAATCACTCGGTGTTTTTTCATAGTATTTCTCAATTATTCTCTGGATCTCATAATCCATTGCGGTTATGATCTGATATCCGCTGTTGAAGAGCATCTTCTCCGCTATCGCATACGAGACCTCGTATTTCTCCATAAGCAGGCGAATAGATTCTTCTATGACCTCATCGGTATACCAAGAGGTAAAGGACGAATTTTTACTGTCGCTTGGCGTATCCTCGATATTTTCGTCGCTTCTTGATCTGAGAACGAGCTCGGTATTATACGCCTCATCGTACTCAGCACGGGTTATAAGACCCTGAGAAAGCATTTCCTTGAGTATGATCCTGCGCCTTTCCGTATTATTTTCCGGATACGCTCTGGGATCCCATCTTGCGGGATTCTGTACTATAGATGCAAGAGATGCACATTCAACGAGAGTCAGATCCTTGGCATCCTTTCCGAAATAGGTACGTGCCGCCGCCTGAACTCCGTAGGCTCCCTGCGAAAAGTAAACTATATTACAGTACTGCTCTATTATTACGGTCTTATCGCCGCCAAGCTCCTTTTCGAGATTTATTGCCTTGAATATCTCCTGGATCTTTCGCTGGATCGAATAGTCGTCGTTACCCGTAATATTCTTTATAAGCTGCTGGGTGAGGGTCGATCCGCCTCGGTCTGAGCCTATTGGCACAAAGAAGGTCACCGCGGCTCGTGTAGTCGCTATCCAGTCAACTCCGTTATGATCCCAGAAGCGCTTATCCTCGATCGCGATAAAAGCATCTCTCAAATATGTCGGAATATCCTCATAATTTACCCACGTCGCACCCGTACCGCTGCCTATATTATCGTCGGTATTTTCGACGAGCTCGCCGTTTGCATCATAATAATAGAGACGGGTCGCAAGCTCGTTATTCTGCGTTATAAGAAGTACATCGTCAACGCTCGAATCAACGTTATTGGCAATGTAGACAAGGAAAGCGCAAACCACGATAGCCGCAGCTATCGCTCCGACAAGACATACGGTCAGTATTACGTTGAAAACAGCCATCATACATTTCAGAACCGTTTTCAGAAACACCATCGGTATCTTTCCCATGGCCTCCCTGTTTTTTTGATTTTCTTCAGAAATATTTTTCTTTTTTTTCACTTATACGACCTCTCAGCTATAAATTGCTTTGATTTGAATACTACAAATATATTTCCACACTTTGATACATTTTATAAAAACTATTATACATCATTACTGTGAAAATTTATTTGAGGATAATTGGACAAAGAGTAAACTTAGATCTAAGTCTTGATTATAACGTTTTCCTTTCCGCAGATCGAGCAAAGCAGTCTGTATGCGTTATCTGTAGGCTCAAACGTAGCGCCGGGAAGCTTTTTATATTCTCCCTTTGAGCTATCGTAGAGTATCATTTCACACGCTCCGTCACAGAAGATCTCATATATCGCAAAAGCTCTTTTGAACACATCTCCCGAAAGGTCGGGAAGCTTTACGTATATTTTTTTAGCGTTATGAAGATCGGGCGTCTTTTCACCCATCGGAGTTAAAACAGATCTCGAATGCTCGTACGTGGAAGCAGGTGCAGGTGTTTTTTGTGAATGGGCAGGACTTCCCTCTCCGTTTCTTGATATCGGCGCTATGCGTCTTACAAGTATCTCGGCACCCCCGTCATCCTTCATGGACACGTCTCCGTTCACTGCTATAACAGCGTCATTTGCTATATACCTCGCAAGCTTCTCAAAAAGAGCCGGAAAAACGAGTATCCTTATCTGTGAGGTCCTGTCCTCAAGGGTAGCTATCGCCATAACGGCGCCGTTTTTCGTGACCTTTTTATTTACCGACGTGATTATTCCCGCTATATTTACGTTTTGTCTGTCCTTTATCCTTTCATCACCGTCGGAAATATCGGATTCATCGCTTGCGCTACTGTTTATCGTGATTATATCGGTAGTTTGCAAAGCAGAAAGAGAATCGGTATAATCATCGAGCAGCGACCCCGAGACGTATATTCCGATATATTCCTTCTCAAGCGAAAGCTTTTTTCTTGCGTCATATTCGGGAACATCCGGATATTCATACTTAAGAGAAGAATCCGACATTTCGTCAAGATCCTGCGAAAACGAAGCAAAAAGATCGAGCTGTCCGTCAAGATTCCGTCTTTTCGCCGCGGATGCGCTCTCTATAACGATATCAAGCGCTTCAACAAGCGAGCTTCTCGCAGTTCCGAGCGAGTCAAAGGCTCCGACGCTTACAAGAGCGAGCAGAGACTGTCTGTTAAGCTCCCTTCCCGTCATTCTGTCAACAAAATCGCCAAACGAGGTAAAGGGTCCGTTCTCGCGCACAGCTCTCACCTGCCGTGCAAAGGCATCACCGACTCCCTTGACCGCCGCAAGTCCGAAGCGTATCTTATCTCCGCTTACGGTAAATCCCGATCTGCTTTCATTTATATCGGGAGGCAGCACCTTAAGACCCATTTTGCGTGCATCGACTATATACTCTGACATTTTGGGTGTATTTCCCATAACAGAGCTAAGCAGAGCCGCATAATACTGCGCGGGATAGTGCACCTTAAGGTACGCCGTTCTGTACGATGTTATCGAATACGCTGCCGCATGCGACTTATTGAAAGCGTATTTCGCAAAGCTTACCATCTCATCGAAGATCTCGTTAGCGGTCTCGTTTGAGATAAAATTATCCGCCGCGCCCCTGACAAAGGTCTCCCTTTCCTTTTCCATCTCCTCGCTTTTCTTCTTGGACATGGCACGGCGCACGGTATCCGCCTTTCCGTACGAATAATTTGCTATCTTGCGGCAGATCTGCATGACCTGCTCCTGATATATTATACAACCCGAGGTGTTTTCGAGAATATCGCGAAGTTGCTCGGTCTTATAGGTGATCTTTGAGTGATTTCTCCTGTTTTCGAGGAATTTGGGTATAGAATCCATCGGTCCCGGTCGGTAGAGAGAAAGCGCGAGCATTATATCCTCGATATTTTTAGGCTTCATATTTATGAGAAGTCTCTTTATACCCGGAGATTCAAACTGGAACACGCCCTCTGTTTTACCCTGAGAGAAGAGCTCGTACGTTTCGGGATCATCAAGAGAGAGAGCCTCGACAGAAAATCCGGGTTCTGTCTTTCTTATCTCTTCCTCTGCATCCGCTATTATCGTAAGGTTTCTGAGGGCAAGAAAGTCGAATTTGAGAAGTCCGAGATTTGCCACGGTATCCATATCGAACTGCGTGACCACCGTATCTCCGCTCAGTGCGAGCGGCAGGTAAGATGAGACCGGCTCCTCGGTTATAACGACTCCCGCCGCGTGCGTAGACGAATGCCTCGGCATTCCCTCTATCTTTACGGCGTAATCTATAAGGGTCTTCACTTCAACGCTTCCCGCATACGCCTCGGCAAGATCATTGCTTGTTTTAAGTGCATCGGCAAGCGTCATACCGATGTCTCTCGGTATCATCTTCGATATCTTATCAACGTCGTCGTAGGGCATTCCGAGAACACGTCCGACGTCGCGAACTGCCGCTCTTGCGGCAAGCGTTCCGAAGGTTATTATCTGAGAAACATGATCCTCTCCGTATCTTGATATAACGTATCTTATGACCTCATCACGTCTGATATAGCAGAAATCTATATCAAAATCAGGCATACTGACTCTTTCGGGATTCAAAAATCTTTCAAAGAGAAGCTCGTATCTTATAGAATCAACGTCGGTTATACCGATAAGATACGCAACGAGACTTCCCGCTCCCGATCCACGCCCCGGACCCGTCTGTATTCCGTGCTCCTTCGCGTAATTTACGAAATCGCGCACGATGAGATAATACTGCGAATATCCCATCTTTTCTATCATAAGAAGCTCGTAAAGTATCCTTGCCTTATAGTCATCCTCGGTATGCTTTTCGGTAAATACTATCTTTCCCTCTGCTTTTTTCTTTTCGTATCCCTCGTAGGTAAGCTTTTTGAGAAAATCTTTCGGAGAAGACCCATCCTCCGGCGTATAGGTCGGAAGCTTAAGCCTTCCGAACTCGAAATCATAATTGCATTTTTCGGCTATCTTTACCGTATTTTCGATAGCCTCGGGATATTTTGAGAAGACAGTATGCATCTCATCGGCGCTTTTAAGATAAAATTCCTCCGTCTCAAATCCGAGAGGATTATCATCCGACAGCTTGTTTCCCGTCTGAACGCAAACAAGTATCGACTGCACCTTTGCATCCGATTTCGAAATGTAGTGAGTATCGTTTGTTGCAACTATGCCTATAGAATGCTTTTTCGCTATGGACGCGAGGACATCTACCGTTTTTTTCTGATCGGCAAGTCCGTGATCCTGAAGCTCTATATAGAGATCGTCCCCGAACATGGCTTTAAGGCGAAGAGCGAATCGCTCCGCCTCGTCTGTCTCGTCGGCAAGAACAGCTCTTGCCATATATCCCGAAAGGCATCCTGTAAGGCAAACGAGACCCTCGCTGTGTTTTTCGAGTATCTCGAGATCGATCCTCGGCTTTACGTAAAAGCCGTCGGTAAAGGAGGAGGAGACAAGATACGAAAGATTCTTATATCCGATTTCATTTTTAACGAGCAGTACGAGATGAGTATTAAAATATCTTCCCGTATGCTTTTTATCAAACCGACTTCCCTGTGCAAGATAGACCTCGCATCCGATTATCGGCTTTATTCCCTCATCCTTGCACGCCTTATAGAAGGCGACCGCTCCATACATAACTCCGTGGTCGGTTATGGCAACGGCGCTCTGTCCGAGCTCCTTTGCCTTTTTCGGTATCTCCGAAACACGGCACGCACCGTCGAGCAGACTGTATTCGCTATGAAGATGAAGATGTACAAAATCGCTCATGCCACGCACCGTTCCTTTCAGTAAAATTACTTTTTATCAAAATCCACTATTTTTGCAAGCCTATGGCTGACTCCCGACTTACTTATATTTCCCTCGTGAAGCTGCGCAAGCTCCTCAAGCGACGCCTGCGGATTATCGAGCCTCAGCCTCGCGGTAACCTTGAGCTGATCGGGCAAGAAGTCGAACCTTCCCGTATCCATAAGATGCTTTATCGCATGTATCTGACCCGTTGCGGCGCCCGTCGTCTTATAAATATTCGCCGCATCGCAGTTCATCCTTCGATTGACGTTATTTCTTATATCGCGCATTATCTTGGCATTCATTATCGAAAGAGATGCCTGAGCCGCTCCTATATATGTCATAAAGTCCTCGATGCTCTCGCTCTCCTTCATATAAAGAGATGAGACTCCGCGCCTTACGGTACGTCTTGCGGGAAAGGAAAGCTCGGTAAAATATTCCATAAGAGAAAAGCATTTTTTATCGTTCGAGACCGAAAATTCGAGATGATATCCGCTTTTCGGATCGGTTATAGTTCCCGAGGAAAGAAAGAGTCCTCTGAGAAACGCGCCCGAGCATCCCTCGCAGGTAAGCAGACTATCATTTATTATCTTTTCGCTTGAAAATCGCTCGTTTATCGAGTTCATTATATCAAGTCCGGGATAATCGAGTCTGTAAAATTTTTGCGCTTCCCTTCTTCTTGAGAGACGCTCTCCCTCGGTAAAGGTGACTCTTGTACCGAAGACCGAGCGCATCATCGCTGTAAAGAGATTGGCGACCGATTCGTTGTCGGTAGTAAAATTAAGCGGCGCGCCCTTAAATTCATTAAGGGAAAAAAGCATACCGTACAGAGTCGCCGCCCTGCAGCACGGTCTCTTTATATTGACCGCACTTACCGCGGTCCTTACGTCGGAAGAAAAGGACATTTTTCCGTTTCCTTTCGCTTTATTCTATTATTCTTATCTCGCACTCGATACTGACACCGCTCGACTGCAAGACGGCCTTTTTAACGCGTGAAACGAGCTCCTTTACGTCGGAAGATGTCGCACCGCCCTTATTTATAACGAAACCGGCGTGCTTTTCCGATACCTGTGCTCCGCCTACCGAATATCCCTTCATGCCCGCATCCTGTATAAGCTTACCGGTATAATGCCCGGGGGCACGCTTGAAGGTGCTTCCCGCACTCGGATATTCAAGGGGCTGCTTTTCTCTTCTTGCGTTCATAAATCCCTGCATTTTTTCAGAAATAGCATCTTTATCTCCTTTTTCCAGAAGAAATTCAGCTCCGAGGATGATAAGTCCATCTCTTTCCTGATAAACGCTTTCTCTGTATCCGAAGTGATTTTCATCACCTTCAAAGCAGCCGAGCATATCGTTTACAGAGTCATAATAAAAGGTCTTTTTTACAACAAAGGAGATTTCTCCGTCGTATGCGCCCGCATTCATATACACGGCGCCTCCGACGCTTCCCGGAATACCGTACGCAAATTCAAGTCCCGTAAGACCCGCCTTTTGCGCCTGCACGGCAAGAGAGGTGAAGGAGTATCCGCAATCGGCAATTATCCTGTTTCCGTCGACAAGGCAGGAATTTATCCCCGTTGTGACTATGACGGCGCCGTCATACTGCTCATCGGGGAACAGAACGTTACTTCCGTTCCCGATGACGCAGAATTTCACGTTTTCTCTTTGTGCCGCACCGACGATCTCGGCAAGCGCATCCCTTGAAAGCACTTTTATGATAAGATCGGCCTTTCCGCCTATTTTGAACGTAGTATAGGGCGCGACGGTCTCACCTTCAGCATAAGTAAGAGCTCCCTTATCCGAAAGCTCGCAGAGTTTCTGCCAAAATATTTTCTTTTCTGTCAAGTTCATCGGATATTCCGCCTTTTTATCTATTTCGTTACTTATTCAAAACGAATCTGTGGTGTATCTTCTTACCCTTCTTTATAACGATATCCTTACCGTCGAAATCTTCAACTGAGACCGAAGCGGTCATATCGGTTACCTTTTCATCGCAAAGAGCGATTCCGCCCTGAGAGATAAGGGTTCTTGCGTCTCTTCCCGAGGAAGCGAGCTTTGATTTGAGCATCATACCGATAACGGTGATCCTGCCGTCGGTAAAATCCTCTGCGCTGAGCTCTGTGGTGGGCATATCCTCAGAGGCGTTACCCGCTCCGAAGAGAGATCTTGCGGCGCCAAGTGCCTTTTCTGCCTCCTCTTCACCGTGTACGAGCTTTGTGAGCTCATAAGCGAGGATCTCCTTTGCGCGGTTGAGCTGAGCGCCCTCCCAGGATTCCATCTCCGCGATCTGATCGAGAGGAAGGAAGGTAAGCATCTTTATACATTTTATGACGTCAGCGTCTCCGACGTTACGCCAATACTGGAAGAAGTCATACGGCGAGGTCTTCTCAGCGTCAAGCCATACCGCGTTACCTGCGGTCTTACCCATCTTATTACCGTTAGAGTCGCAAAGCAAAGTGATCGTAAGAGCGTACGCGTCCTTTCCGAGCTTACGTCTTATAAGCTCGGTGCCTCCGAGCATATTCGACCACTGGTCGTCTCCGCCGCACTGGAGGTTACAGCCGTATCTTTGGAAGAGCTCGTAGAAGTCGTAGCTCTGCATGAGCATATAGTTGAATTCAAGGAAGGAAAGTCCCTTTTCGAGTCTCTGCTTATAGCATTCCGCGGAAAGCATCTTATTTACGCTGAAATGAGGTCCAACGTCGCGCAGGAACTCAACGTAATTGAGTGCAAGAAGCCAATCTCCGTTATTTACCATAAGAGCCTTGCCGTCGGAGAAATCGATAAAACGGCTCATCTGCTTTTTAAAGCATTCGCAGTTATGATCAACTATCTCCTTTGTCATCATCTTTCTCATATCGGTTCTACCGGAGGGGTCACCTATCATACCGGTTCCGCCGCCTACGAGAGCGATCGGTCTGTTGCCCGCATCCTGAAGTCTCTTCATAAGAGTCAGCGCCATAAAATGACCTGCCGTAAGAGAGTCTGCGGTAGGGTCAAATCCAATATAGAAGGTCGCCTTTCCGTTATTTATAAGGTCTGCGATCTCCTCCTCGTCAGTAACCTGCGCAACGAGACCGCGCGCCTTGAGTTCTTCGTAAAGTGTCATGTCTATTACTCCTTTGTTTTTTATCTTATTTTAAAGTTTTCCGCATTTTCAAGCATTTCCTTTGCGGATTCCCTTATTTTTTCGGTAATGTTTATTCCGCCCATTATCCTCGATATCTCATCGATACGTCCGTTTTTATCAAGCATAACGAGCTCGGTTTCCGCGCGTCCGTCCACCGTGTTTTTCTTTATACGGTAATGCGTACGCGCATTTGAGGCGACCTGTGCCGAGTGGGTTATGGAAAGTATCTGCATATTTTCTCCGAGCTCTCTCATCTTGACTCCAATCTTTTCGGATGTCTTTCCCGACACACCAGTATCTATCTCATCGAAGATAAGCGTCTCGGTATCGTCGGCACTCGTAAGCACGCATTTTATAGCGAGAAGTATTCTCGCCGCTTCTCCGCCGGACGCTATTTTCGCAAGAGATTTAGGCGTCTCGCCCGGATTCGTTGAGATCAAAAATGAGACCTTATCTGTTCCGTCCCTTGTAAACAAAGGCTCTCCGTCTTGATCGGTAAGCGCGGATATATCAACTATGAACTTCACCTTTTCCATATCAAGGAAACGTATCTCAGAGCCGATCTTTTCGGAAAGCTCCTCCGCTGCCCTTCGACGCTTTTCCGAAAGCCGGGAGGCGAGCCCCAGCGCTTCCTTACGCAAAGCAGCGACACTACCTTCCAGCTCCTTTATGCGATCGTCCGAGAGAAGGATCTCATCATACTCATCCCTCGCTTTATCAAGAAACGAAAGTATCTCGTCAACATTGCTTCCGTATTTACGCTTAAGCTTATGGATAAGATCGAGTCTGTTCTCGATATCGTCAAGACGTCGCTCGGGATCACTGCTCTCGCTCGGAAGAGACGAAAGAACGCTTTCCGCAATATGCTCCATTTCAAAGCTGATCTCAGAAAGCCGCTCCGCGAGCTGCGTAGCATCGGGAACGAGATCGGATACGCTCTCAAGCGCATCGCGCGCTATATCGACAAGTCTTGATGCCGACATTCCCTTATCGTTTTTATAAAGAGCGCGGTATACCGTATTTACCTGCTTTGACATCTGTCTGAAATTTTTTATCAGTTTTTTCTCGTTTTCGAGCTCTTCCTCCTCGCCGTGCCGAAGCTCTGCCGCACTTATATCGTTTATCTGATAAGCAAGCAGCTCAAGCCTGCGTTCCTTATCTCTTTCATCCCTCGAAAGACGCTCGATTTCGGAAAGCGCTTCCGACATTTTATGATATACGCTTGCATACTCGGCGCGAAGGGACTCGAGTGACGCATACGAATCGACAAGTCCTATATAGGTCTTTTCATCGAATATATCCCTGCTGTCAAGCTGACCGTGTATATTTACAAGATGCGCTCCGACCTCTCTCAGCAGAGAGAGCGGATAGGTGGTACCGTTTATCTTCGATCTCGATTTTCCGTCGGCGCTGACAGTTCTTTGAATAAAGACACAGCCCTCCTCATCGGGAGCGATCCCAAGCTCCTCAAGTTTTTTTACGACCGCGGGTGAGATATCCGAGAAGACAGCAGAAACACTTGCGCTGCTTTCTCCCGCACGCACGAGATCACGCTCTGTCTTCGCTCCGAGAAGCATACTGAGTGAATCTATGAGTATCGATTTTCCCGCACCCGTTTCTCCCGTAAGTGCGGAAAATCCGTCCGAAAAATCAACGTCAAGCCTCTTTATGACCGCTATATTTTCTATATGCATTGACGCGAGCACTTTTCTCGCCTCCCTTCTTAAAAAGCACAGATATGCATTTTTCAGTTCTTATGACCGAGCACCTCGTTTATTTTTCTTGCGAGATTCTCTGCCGAAGCGACGTCCGATGTCGCGACGAATATGGTATCGTCTCCCGCAATGCTTCCAAGTATATCGTAATGCCACATAAGATCTATAGCCGCCGCGGAGGCATCCGCCATACCCGCGTATGTCTTTACTATAACAAGATTCATAGCCGAGGTCACAGACTGTGCCGCCTCGCGCAGTATATTTGCGTATTTTGCACTCGGACGCTCCTCCGAGACACTCTTTACGGCATACTTATATCCGAAATTTTTCATCGAGGTCTTGACTATATTGAGCTCCTTTATATCTCTTGAAACAGTCGCCTGAGTTACGACAAAGCCCTCCTCACGGAGCTTTTCAAGAAGCATCTCCTGAGTGTCTATGTCATATTTACTTATAAGCTCAAGGATCTTTGCGTGTCTTTCGTTTTTCATTAAATATTTCTCCGTTTTCATTTGTTTTGATTCATATATCCGACATCTTACGGTAGAGCACGCTGCAAAAGCTCCTGCCCGGCATACGCAAGAGCCTTGTCACGTATCTGGATTTTTTTATTCTCACGGTATCGTTATCCTCAAGGGCGCAGACCTCTGCGCCGTCAAGGGAAAGACGTGCTTGATCGGGGCTTGCGCTGCTTTTCACCTCAAAGAGCGATTCTCCGGAGAAAACTATCGGTCTGCATCTCAGTGAATGCGCGCATATCGGAGTGACCGAGATGCAGTCAAGTCCGGTATCCATGACCGGTCCTCCCGCAGACATGGAATATGCGCTCGATCCTGTCGCCGTAGCGAATATTATTCCGTCACCTCTATAGTTATAAACGGGAACACCGTCACACAGAAGCTCGGTGCGTATTACTCCGAGTCCGGATGCGCGTACTATCGCCGCATCGTTGAGAGCGATAAAGTCTGACATTACCGTATCATCGTTTCTTAACACCTCTGCCTCGATCATAGTACGCTCGTCGGTATCAAGCTCACCCGAAAGTATCTCGTTTATTTTCGGTATATCCGAGGTCTCAAGCTCTGCTATATATCCGAGATGTCCGAGATTTATACCGACAAGAGGCTTTCCGAGACGTGCGGCTTTCCCCGATGCGCGGAGTATCGATCCGTCTCCGCCGAGCACTATAATGAGATCGGCATCAGAAAAAAATCTTATCTCGTCCGACACAAAGACTCTTTCCCTGTCCGCAAGATGGGCAAGCTCCTCACGGACGAGCACGCTATGCTCGCGCACAAGATAGGATATGAGATCTTTAGTGTATCTGAGATCCTCATCTCTTTTGAGATTCGGAAGAACTGCGATCTTTTTAAAATTATATTTCATACTGTCCGATACATCCTTTCAAAGAGCGTTTTTTCAAAGTCCGTTTGGCATAACGTCTCCGATACGCAGCTCTGACTTATCGCTTGTATATCTGAACATAGCAAGGTACTCGACGTTTCCGTCGCCTCCGCTTATCGGTGATGATATAACTCCCTTGCAAGCAAGTCCGAGACGAGCCGCCTCTGATATGCAGGACTCGATCACTCTTTTGTGTATTTTGATATCCTTTACTATTCCTTTTTTATTGAGATGCTCTCTGCCCGCCTCAAACTGCGGCTTTATAAGGCTTACGAAAATCCCGTCTTCCTTCAGTATTGCAGTCACGGACGGATAGATATACTTTTGCGATATAAAGGAAACGTCGCAGACAGTAATATCGACCTTCTCGCCGAGCGCCGCTTCACCGAGCTCTCTTGCATTGAATCCCTCCATAACGACGACTCTGCTATCGGCACGAAGGCTTTTGTGAAGCTGGTCTCTCCCACTATCAATAGCGAACACCTTTTTTGCCCCGTATCTTAAAAGGCAATCGGTGAAGCCGCCCGTGGATGAGCCGATATCAGCCGCAACGAGTCCCTTGGGATCTATTTTAAAGCCTTTGAGTGCGCTTTCGAGCTTTACACCGCCGCGACCGACGTATTCGTAAGGCCGTCCAAGCACCTTAACAAAATCATTATCGGGATCCACCTCAAAGGAAGGCTTCGTTACCTGTCTGTCACCGACGGTGACAAATCCCGCCTCGATCATTTCCCTTGCCTTTTGTCTGCTCGGAGCGTCTCCCTTTTCAAATATGTATTTGTCTATCCTCATTTTGATCAGCTTTCACGCATAAGAAGCTCTTTTGCAAGCGAAACAAGAATTTCCGAGCCGTCTATATCGGCAATTGCCGCACACGCCTGCGCCGTTTTCATAGCCGCAAGGTCGAACGCATCCTCGTAGCTCATAAGACCCGCAAATGTCAAATATCCGTTCTTTTCATCCATTCCGACCTTTTTTCCGAGCTTTTCGGGATCTCCCGTAACGTCAAGAAGATCGTCTATTATCTGAAATGCGAGACCGATATTATCAGCGTATTCTATCGCTCTTTTGTAAAGGTCGCTTCCTTCAAAGTTCCCCGATGCCACGCAACCGAGAAGCGCCGCGGCTCTTATCATCCTGCCCGTTTTGAGTCCCTGAAGCTTAGTAAGCTTTTCCACAGATCTGCTCTCGCCCGAGATATCCATCTGCTGACCGCCGATCATACCGTACATTCCGGATGCGCTTGAGATTATCCGGATAGCCTCAAGCTTTTCTTTATCGCCCTTGTTATCAAGCTTACTTATTATCTCATAAGGGTATACCATAAGAGCATCACCCGCAAGAAGTGCGGTATCCTCTCCGTAAGCAATATGACAAGAGGGTCTTCCTCTTCTCATATCGTCATCATCCATACAAGGAAGATCGTCATGGATAAGCGACGCCGCATGGATCATTTCTATGATCGCGGCATAGGTGAGCGAATCCTCAAGTGCAGCGCCTCCAAGTCTTGCAAACTCGGTAGTAAGAAATGCCCTTACCTTTTTTCCCGGTCCGAGAGCGCTGTATCTTACGGCGTCTATAAGGCACGCAAAATCATCATCTCTTTCGGAAAGAAGCTCATCTATTCTTTTTTCGACCGCACCGCCTCTTTCGGACATAACGGTTCTCAGTTTATTTTCCATCATAAAGTCAGTTCTCCTCAAAATCAACCTCTACCACGTCGCCGTCAGGAGAGCGGGTAAGTATCTTTATTTGCTTCTCGGCGTTTTCGAGAAGCTTTGCGCATTCGGACGAAAGAAGCGTTCCGCGCTTATAAAGCTCGATCGCCTCCTCGAGTCCGACGTCACCCGATTCGAGAGACGCAACTATTTTTTCAAGCTCGGAGATCATCTCCTCAAAGCTCTGCTTATTTTTTTCTGCCATTTTCCTTCTCCAGTGCACATACCCGTGCTTTTATATTTCCGTCCGAAACACGAAGATCTATCATATCTCC
>JAFTUC010000003.1 GCA_017466445.1 Clostridia bacterium | reverse complement strand
GACCGCTTGCGGTGGAAGGAGCCCGCGAAAACTATAGTTCTCCCTCTCGCCTCATTTCAACTGCATGATTGAGCGTGCGCGTGCTCCCTCAGTCTCGCGTTCGCTCGCCAGCTCCCTCCCGGAGGGAGCCTTTGACACAAGGTCTTTCTACGCTGATTTTTTATTTGCTTTCTGCTTAACGGCAAAGCCTTTATGGAACCCCGCCACTATGGCGGGGTTTTCGTCTTACAAAAAATCGGGAGGCATACAGCCTCCCGATTTTGCTATTTTGCGAGTCTTTATTTTTTCTTATCAAGGAACCATTTTCTCATAACGTCTGCGGCGGGCTTGCCCTGAATTGTAAATCCGCGGTCTCCGTTCGGATCTCCCTTGTACTGCGGGCGGTCCTGCGTTTCGTCCCATTTCCACCAGAAAAGACCCATCCACGGATCGAGATCGTCAAAGGTACGGAATGCAGCCTCCATGTAGTTTGCCTGTTCCTGACCGTCGTACGGTGAATCCCACATGAAATTGTAGGGCTCCATGCAGCATCCATGAGCGGAACGTACGCCAAATTCGGTGAAGGCAATAGGCTTGTTGCCGAATCTCTCGCTTATGCTGAGGATCCTCTTTCTGCGAGGGAAGAGATATTCCTGCATATCCTCTACCGTATAATGAGGATTGTCCTTTATAGTCGGATTTACGAGATCGTCTACCCAACCCTCGTTACGGGGAGCGGCGGGCGGATAATAGCTGTAGCAGAGGAAATCGAGGGTGTCCATCCATTTGAGATCGTAATGCTTTCTCGATTCGCAGGTGAATTCGTAGGATATAGGTGAGCCGTAATTGTTTCTGACCTCTTTTATTACGTTTTCCCAGTACTGGTTCTGACCCTCGGTACCGAAGTATTCAGCTCCGAGAATGAGAGCATCTACACCGATCCGTTCGGAAAGATCGGAGAAGTACTTAAGTGCTTCGGTGAACGATGCAAACCAGTCGCTCCAGTAATCCTTTCTTACCCCGTTTATCTGACAGAGCTGACCTTTTTCGGGAAATCTGACGAGACCCATCCATCCTCCGTCAAGAAGGGTGAGTGCCGGCTTGAAAAGTACCCTTACTCCCTCGGCGTGAAGACGTTTTACCATTTCTGAGATCTCAAACGCGCTGCTCGAATATTCAAAATCGAGATAAACGTCCGTGCTGAAATAGTTCTTTTGACAGAAATTCATGTTGAGAGTGGCCCAGTTGATCCCGTTTTCACGCATGATCTTGGGCTGTATGATCGTTTCGGGACGGAGATAGTATCCTCTTTTTGCCATAAATCCGAAGTTCGTTCCGCATATGCGCTCGTTGAATATCGGATGGTCCTTAAATTTTTCGGGAATATTTACCTTGGTTTTGTCCATGATGCTTGCTCCTTTTCGCTAGTTTAGATAAATTTTATCATATAAACCGAAATGCGTAAACAACTAAAACATCCCAAAAAGGTGGACAAAACGAAACTTGACAAAATACCGAGTTAGTGTTATAATCGACATCGAAAAGGAAAAATCGGGGTGATGAGCGTGCTTTTTGACGATAATGATCTTACTGTTGAGATAGTCGGGGTGTTCAAACTGACTCGCGATGAATATACACATAAAAGTCTCGGAGCAAGAGCTTATTCGAGCCTCAGCATAAGGACCGAGGGGAGCGCGAGGTTTGTGTCCGAGGACGAAAGCTTTGATCTTGAAACAGGCGATATTATATATATTCCGTCAAACGCAAGGTACGAGCAGTATACACACGGCGAGACGATCATAGCGGTACATTTTATAAACTATTCGGTTTCCGACTCGCAAAATATAGTAAAGCTGGCCGCGATTCAGGACGGACGTATCCTTGATATAATGAACGAGATGTACACGGTGTGGAGCGAAAAGAGAAGAGGCTACCGATATCTTTGCAGCTCTCTCTTTTATAAGCTTATCTACATAGCGTTAAAGGAGGGCAAGACGGACTCTCACCTTGCGTCAAGCGATCTTGAAAACGCTCTGTCGGACGCTCTTTCTTATATACATAAAAATTATAAGGATCCTTCTATCAGTATTTCGGATATCGCGCGCAGGATCCATATCTCGGATACCTATTTCAGAAGACTTTTTGTCGATAAGTACGGAACGTCACCGACACGCTATATAATAGCTCTTCGGCTCGAATATGCATCGCAGCTTCTTATAAGCGGATTTTACAGTGTTGCCGAGGTCGCTGAAAGATCGGGATTCAACGACGTGAAATATTTCAGCAGACGCTTCAGACAAAGCTACGGCGTCCCTCCGAAAAATTACGCGGCAGTATCTCTCGGAAGATTTGCCGACTCTACACAAAGAGCGGTGGTCTACCGTAGACCCGATGATACGGACGAAAAATAAAATGTGTGCGCCGATATGCGGCGCACACAACATATTTATTATATCATATAATGTTTGCGTTGTCAATATTCTTTGATGACACAGTGTACAAAATCTACCTTTTGTACAAAATATTTTTGTAAACTTTGAACAAATTGCCAATTGAAAAAGCTGAAACTATGTGATATAATACAAGTGAAAAGAGAGGAGGCGATACCGTTGGCAAGGTAAGACAGGACCTTAAATAAGGCAGATATCGGATGTATAGGAAAGAAGAGCACGGCGGTGCAGAGCACGGATCTTGTGAAAAGAAAAGTGTACGCATGATATAGATGATTGAAAAAGTCATCCGAAGTGAAAAGCCTTATAAAAGGTCAGAACAGTTTAAGAAAGAGAGGATTAAAAAAGATGTTAGATATCAAGAGTGAACAGAAGTGACCCTTGGTCTGCGAGAAAGATAGCGGATCAAGGGTTACTTCTGTTTTGCGGATAATTGAAAAAAGTAAACCCGCGCCTTTTGTGAGCGCGGGCATTTTGTTTATTCGTAATCTACGACGTTGACCCAGGAAGCGAGTAACTCTTTTTCTCTTTCATTGCCCTTTACCGACTGCGATGCGGCGACTATAGGCATCCATTTCTGAACGTACTGTCGTGCGGTGTCGCTCTTTTTACAGAATGTGCTGAGATAGAATTCCGCGCCCTCGTTATCTCCCGAAAGCTTGAAGAGAAGATAGGTCCTTGCTACGTCGGCAGAGGCGTTGCCCTGTGTAGCGTGCGCCCAATCGATGATAAAGGGCCGTCCGTCCTCGGATATGATGACGTTAGACAGATTGAAATCGCCGTGGCAGACCTTGTTGTGCTTGGGCATACCCTCAAGGCGTGTGTGAAGCTCGTATCTTGTGGTAGCGTCAAAGCCGCTCATGCTGATCTTTCGGTTCATCTTGTCCTTGAGCTTGCTGAGAAGAGGAGACGTTTTCGAGTGTACGAGCATCTGAACGTCAACGAGAAGAGAAATGTACTCCTGCTTTTTGTCGGGATGCTCCTCGATAAGCGATGCGAGCGTTTTTCCGTCTATAAACTCGGTAACGATCGCCCATTTTCCGTCGATCATGGTGATCTCGAGGATCTTGGGAATGTTAAGACCGGTGTCCTCGATACGTGCCTGATTGAGCGCTTCGTTTAAAACGTCCGCCTTTGAAAATTCTTCGTTGAAGACCTTTATGCACTTGTCTCCGTCACGGTAGACTGTTTTGTTGGTCCTTACGGCGATAATGTTGTCAAGCTTCATATTTTCTCCTCCTTATTGCATGGGCATTTCGTCTTCAACGAAATGCTTTCCGTAGTAAGCGTTAAGATACATCTGCTTAATTTCGCTCATAAGCGGATATCTCGGGTTTGCGCCTGTGCATTGATCGTCGAACGCCTGCTCGACCATGTCGTCAAGACGGTCGAGGAAGTCCTTTTCGTCAATGCCATAATCCCTAATGGTAGCCTTGATGCCTACACGAGTCTTAAGGTCGTTGATCGCCTTGATCAGACCTTCGAGCTTCTCCTCGTCGTTTGCACCCTTGATGCCGAGGTAGTCGGCGATCTCAGCATATCTTGCGAGCGTGTGAGGATGATCGTACTGCGAGAAGGTGCCCATCTTTGCGGGAGCCTCAGCAGCATTGAAGCGGAGAACCTCTTCGATCATCAGAGCGTTTGCAACGCCGTGGGGGAGGTGGTGGAAAGCACCGAGCTTGTGCGCCATCGAGTGGCAGACACCGAGGAATGCGTTTGCGAATGCCATACCTGCCATCGTAGCGGCGTTTGCCATCTTTTCGCGAGCCTCAACGTCGGTCTGACCGTTGTCGTAAGCTCTGGGGAGGTACTCGAAGATCACCTTGAGAGCGCGGAGCGCAAGACCGTCGGTGTAGTCGGTTGCAAGCATCGCGGCGTAAGCCTCAACTGCGTGAGTAACAGCGTCGATACCCGAAGCCGCGGTAAGTCCCTTGGGAGCGGACATATGGAAGTCGGTGTCGATGATCGCCATGTTGGGAAGGAGCTCGTAGTCAGCGAGAGGATACTTCACACCGGTCTTTTCATCGGTGATAACCGCGAAAGGAGTAACCTCAGATCCCGTACCTGCGGAGGTAGGAATTGCGATGAAGTAAGCCTTTTCACCCATCTTGGGGAAGGTGTAGACTCTCTTACGGATATCAATGAATCTCATTGCCATATCCATAAAGTCTGCTTCCGGATGCTCGTAGAGAACCCACATGATCTTTGCGGCGTCCATTGCGGAACCGCCGCCGAGTGCGATGATGGTATCGGGCTGGAATGCTCTCATAAGAGTTGCACCCTCGGTTGCGTTTGCAAGGGTAGGATCAGGCTGAACATTCCAGAACGTAGTGTGCTGAATGCCCATCTCATCGAGCTTGTCGGTGATCGGCTTTGTATAGCCGTTCTGATAAAGGAAGGTGTCGGTTACGACGAACGCCTTCTTTGCGCCTCTTACAGTTCTGAGCTCGTCGAGAGCAACGGGGAGGCAGCCCTTCTTGATGTAGACCTTCTCAGGTGTTCTGAACCAAAGCATATTTTCTCTCCTCTCGGCTACTGTTTTAATGTTTAAAAGGTGCTTTACACCTACGTTCTCGGATACGCTGTTACCGCCCCAAGATCCGCATCCCAAGGTAAGGGAGGGAGCGAGTCTAAAGTTGTAGAGGTCTCCGATACCGCCGTGAGAGGAAGGAGTGTTGACGAGGATACGGCAGGTCTTCATACGAGCGGCAAAGGTGTCGAGCTTCTCTCTTTCGGTTACCTCGTTAAGATATACGGAGGAGGTATGACCGTAGCCGCCGTCGGCTACAAGATGCTCAGCCTTGTCGAGGGCTTCGCTGAAGTCCTTTGCCTTGTACATAGCAAGTACGGGAGAAAGCTTTTCGTGAGCAAACTCTTCGGAAAGCTCTACGCTCTCGACCTCACCAATGAGGATCTTTGTACCTGCGGGAACTGTCACGCTTGCGAGCTCTGCGATCCTTGCGGCCTTCTGACCGACGATCTTTGCATTGAGTGCGCCGTTTATTATGATAGTCTTACGGACCTTTTCTGTCTCTTCGGGATCGAGGAAATAGCAACCCCTTTTTGCGAACTCATTCTTTACCGCATCGTAGATGCTTTCAAGAACGATTACCGACTGCTCGGATGCACAGATCATACCGTTGTCGAAGGTCTTGGAGTGAATGATGGAGTTAACTGCCAAAAGGATATCGGCAGACTCATCAATGATAGCGGGAGTGTTACCTGCACCAACACCGAGTGCGGGCTTGCCGCTGGAATATGCTGCCTTAACCATTCCGGGACCGCCGGTTGCGAGGATGATGTCAGCCTCTTTCATGACCGTGTTGGTCATCTCAAGGGAAGGAACGTCGATCCAGTCGATGATCCCCTCGGGAGCACCTGCAGATACAGCAGCTTCAAGAACGAGCTTTGCAGCCGCGATGGTGGAGTTCTTTGCTCTGGGGTGAGGGCTGATGATGATCGCGTTTCTGGTTTTCAGAGCGATAAGGCACTTGAAGATCGCGGTCGAGGTGGGGTTGGTGGTAGGGATTACGGCAGCGATTACACCGATCGGCTCTGCGATCTTCTTGATTCCGTATGCCTTGTCTTCCTCGATCACACCGCAGGTCTTGGTCTCCTTGTACGCGTTGTAAATATATTCGGCTGCGTAGTGATTTTTGATCACCTTGTCCTCGATGACACCCATGCCGGTCTCCTCGACCGCCATTTTTGCAAGCGGGATCCTTGCCTTGTCAGCGGCGGACGCGGCTGCGAGGAAGATCTTGTCTACTTGCTCCTGGGAATAGGTGGCAAATATTTTCTGCGCTTCCTTTATACGCGCGATCGCAAGCTCAAGCTTTTCTACGCTGTCGATGACGTCATAGATCTTTTCTTCCATTTTAAAGCATCTCCTTGATCTTTTCTCTTTTATCATGTTATTATTTTAACATATTTCTGCGGTCTTGTGAAGAATTAAAATGTTATAAAGGTATATACTTTTTGATATACCGAGAAAGACACGCTTAAAGTGCGTGTCTTTCTTTTGAAAGTGAAAGTGCGGAGATGAATTCCTTGTCAAGCCTTGTGAGCTTGTATCCGTCGTGATATATAAGAAGATCCCTGTATATTTTCTTGTTGTCCTTGCATTTTTTCTGGACGAGACCGTATCTGTCAAGAACCGTTTTGGATACGGGTGACATCCACATAAAGGTCTCGGTGTTCTCTGACAGAAGATCAAACTGACTCGCTCTCTCGAATACGAAGATGCGGCGGTGGATGTTGTCGGGCAGTTCTTCCTTGAAGACCTTGGAAAGGGGAAGAGTGGGGACGTAAGGATCGGCGTGCGCGATCTCGATGTATGGAGAAAGATCCTCAAACGATACGTTTTCCTTGCTTGCAAGCGGATGCTCGCGGCTCATAATAAGAAGGTAGGAAAATTCGGCTACCGTTTCGTACGCGAGTCCCTTTTCCTCGAGCATTGATTTGAAATATATGTCATGATTTTCGGCGTAGCGAATTATCCCGAGCTTGTAATCGTTGATGAGGAGGTTGTGGATCGTCCGTTTTGAGTTGGTCTCCTTGTAAAATACCTCGACCGCTTCGTTTCCGAGCTTTTTTGAAAATTCGGTCATTGCCGAGGATATGTAGCAGGCTCTCGGAACAGAGATGGAAAATCTGCGCTTTTTCTGCGCTCCAAGCTTATATAGATTTTCCACCTGATCGATCTGTTTCAAAATCCCACGGGCATAGTCGATAAATTCTTCGCCGTCGGGAGTCAGAGTGACACCCTTTGCCGAGCGGATGAATATGGTGAGCCCGAGATCGGCTTCGAGCTCCTTTATCGATCTGCTTATGTTGGGCTGTGCGATCAATAGAGTTTCGGACGCCTTGCTGAGTGAACCGAGTCTCGCGACCTCGACTGCGTATTTCATGTGTAATATGTTCATTTCTTCACCGCTTTCGAGCTTTTTACTAATTATATCATATTTTTTTTGATATATCAATAGTGATATCGTAAATTTTGCTTTTGATTTATCTCGGTCTCTTTTCCTCGTCAGTTATACCTATTAAATAGTCAGCAGATAGATCGTAAAATTCGCAGAGTTTTACAAGATCTTCTATTTTCAGCTCAGCTCTTCCGGCCTCAATGTGGTTGTATCCCTGTTGAGATTTGTTTAAAAGCTTGCCGATCTGTGCCTGAGTAAGATCTCTGTCTTCTCTTACGTTCCTTATTCTCGTTCTGTAATCCATAAACGCCTCCGTAATTAAAATATCCTGAGAATATTTTAATATACTCAGCGTTTGAGTATTGACAAATACTCAAAGATTGAGTATAATAGGTACTGTGACTTGACATATTATAAGAAATCAAAAACAGATCGATCAATGAAAGGAAATGGTAACAAAAATGAAAAAAATAATTTGTATGTTTTTGATATTGGCTATGATTACAGCTGGTATGGTATCCTGTCAAAATGATGATTATGATGACGAGGAAACTATAGATGAAAGTGATGATCTTGACAATATTAGTGACGATGATTACGACAATAATTCAATAGAAAATGGTTCGGAAGTACACAATCAATATGAAAATCTTTTCAGAATTGATAAGTTTAAGAATGGGTTGGCTACTTTTCTGGTTTATAATTCGAGTTCAACTTCTCATTTTGGAAGCAGCGGTTCATGGAAGGGCAACTATTATTATGGATTTGTTAATATCAAAGGACAGGTTGTTATCGAGCCTGTTTACGAGTGTAATCCATATGTAGAACTTCCCGATTTTGAATATAACTATACAAAGGTTGGAGACCTTGAAAATCATGAGTACATTATCGATAAGGATGGTGATATTAAGTTTGAACTCGGCAAAAACAATATAACTGCAATAGGAAAAGTTTCCGAGGGATATTTTTGGGTTGAGACTGTTGAAGAGGGATTCCCAAATAATACATATATAGTCAAATATTATTCAGCCGATGATCTTTCCGTTGTTGCAACATTCGAAGATATCAGAGCAATTCCGGATAATCAACATATATTTGGGGCTAATTCCACACTAACGGATAGTGGGGACGGTTTATTGGCGTATGAACTGGATAATTATACATACTATGAGGATGATGTGTTGGCGTTCAATATCAAAGAATATGATAAAAGTTTTTCGCCTAAATCGGATGATTGGAATATAGATCTAGACGAAATAGGAGACTTTGATGCCGCTAATTATTATTATTATCATGTATCTGAAGGTAACAATACTAAAGGTCAATTAGCAACGGTCGCATTGAAGAGTACTGATAAGGTATGGTATTATGCTGTTGTTGATAGTAAAGGAAATATCCTCATGCAACCTCAGAAAAACATTATTTTCCCTATAAAAGACCAGGGGCTTTTAAATAATTTTCCTACCGGAATTGATAACTACGAATTTTGTAAAGATTTGTGCCCTGCCAAAGATGAGGAGACCGGATGTTGGGGTTATATTGATCCTCAAGGTAACTGGAAAATCAAACCGCAGTATTCTTCGGCGACTATTTTTTCCACAGACGGATATGCAACAGTCAATGATAAAATTGTTATCAATACAAAGGGCAACGTAATTATATCACCAAAAGGATGGACAAACGAAATTGTGACAAGTCTTTCGGGTACATATAAATATAACGGAGATAATTATTACGACTGGTATTTAACTTTTAGCGAAGACGGGGAGCTTAAGATTACGGAAGTATCGAAATATGTGGGATATAGTAGTAGAAAAGGAACATATCAAATTAAAGGAAGCGTATTGATTGTTTTGGAAATCGGTTATACTCTTGCTCCCACCATTAATGGGAATGGAGAGTATTCATTTAGAAAAGAAGGCGATACTTTGATCATTAACGATAGTGAATGGGTACTTTCAGATGTTAATTTGCCACAATGACAGAATAAAATAAGATCTCCCGACAAAGTGGGAGATGTGACCATATTAAAGTTTCCGAGTGGGTTCTTAGGGCGGAACCCTAAGCATTCTTTTTTGAGCGTAGCCTTACATAAACGAAAAAACCTCCCACAAGGAGGGAGATTTTCATTTTAATTAAAGTTTTTGAAGGTCTCGGGAACTTTTTACAAAAAGTTTCCGAGTGGGTTCTTAGGGCGGAACCCTAAGCGTTCTTTTTTGAGCGTAGCCTTACATAAACGAAAAAATCTCCCACAAGGAGGGAGATTTTCATTTTAATTAAAGTTTTTGAAGGTCTCGGGACCTTTTTACAAAAAGTTTCCGAGCGGGGTCTTAGGGCGGAACCCTACGCGTTCGTGTGTGAGCGTAG
>JAFTUC010000024.1 GCA_017466445.1 Clostridia bacterium | reverse complement strand
TACAGAAAATAAATCATAATTATTTATCACTTGTTTTATCATATAAGAACCAATGCCTTTGCCACGAGCAGATAATTCTACAGCAATGCCTATTATTTCAATTTTGCGCTGCTCTGAAAATGAAATGACAATTACGCCAACAATTTCGCCTTGATTAAAACAAGCAAAGATTTTTACAGAGTTATCAATAAGAAATGTATCTATTTTATTATTGAATTTTTCTTCGGTTGGCAGAAACATACAGTGTTTGTATATCTCGTATGTTTTGCAAACATCATTTTTATGTGTTAATTCTATCAGTTTGAGTTCCATTGCACACCTACAAATTCTTATTTTCCTAACTGTTCGACATATTGGAATTGGACGGCATGTTATCTCTGCTTCTTGCTTTTTTCAATTGCGATACTGGAAATAATGGCATAAATAAGTATGATTATGATAACCACTCCCGCAATGTAAGTTATCCAGCCAGCATCAAAAAGTATTGCAAAGCCAATAAGCAAAAATGTAATACCAATAAGAAAAAACACAATTGCAGTCTGACGATAATAGGGCTTTTTATTCATTGTTTCCCGTTCTTTTTTGGATGCATAAATATAGGCATTATTAAACAGAAATCCTTTTTCCAGAAAAGAGCGGATGCTCAAAATAAATAAAAACAACGAAACCATAACAAGTGCAATTGCAACGATGAAATCTCCCATTACTGAATAACCCTCCAAATTCTTATTTATCGAACTGATTATACCATAAAACAGAAAAGAATTAAAGGATTTATTTGTAACTTTATTCAACATCTTTCCTATATGTTTGGTCGGTCGGAAGGAACTATTGCTTTTTACGTCCTTTTGTGCTATACTATCTACATCAAAGGTTTTTGCATCGAAAAAGGGCAAAAATCACAAAAAACGGTGAAAATGTAAAATGCTCAAAAGCCCTTGTGTATCAAGGGTTTTTGGGCATCTTTTTTATTCGGGAAAACGGAACTGTTAATTTGATGCTTATGAGTCGCCCGCAACTATACTGTAAACTTTTCCATCTGCTTTAGATATTGCTTCCATTTTGTCCAAATCCAAAGTGAATGTTTCGCTCCACTCGCCGGAAATTACAAGTTCACCATTCTCGATTTTCCAGATCAGGGATTTTTGTATGAGCTGACCCTCAATGCTATTACTGTATTCTCTCTCGGCGGAGTCTTCGCTGATACTGATGCACCAAAGAGACATACCGCTTGTTCTCCGAAGGCGGAACGGTAGACCGACCTTGGTAATCAATTCTGCTTTGATATTGGTATTGTTGTCAACAGGAGTTGAGTCGGTGCTGCTGTTATCGATTTTCGATTTGGTTGTTAGTCTGTCTAACCATTCTTGCGGTAGTACGTATTCTGTGTTATCAATATTAATTGAGTATGCTTTGTCATTAAATGACATTACCTCCAAAAGAATAACTATGTTAACATCTTCCTGTATAACACCGCAGACATACCCGTAAACATAGCAGTTTTTTAACTTTCCATCGGGTTGTTTTACCAAATCATACAATCCAGCATCTTTTGCCTTTTGCCCACTTTTAATTTCATTAAGAAAATCTTCGCATTCAGTTATTCCGGTTTTTGAGATTATCGTTTTATCATTATTAAAAAGCAAACCTTTTACAAAATCAAATCTAATACAATTATCAAGTGCGACTTCGGTTTTCAGTAATCCGGACTTTACATATATAGCAGCGAACTCATTATCAGGGAAATATCTTATCAAAACATCTTGTTTGCCACCAACAGAATACATACCTGTTTTAATCTTATTGGTAAGATGAACAAAGGTCTTTTTTTCTCCCTTTACATGCCCGATGAACTCTTGTTCTCCAAAGCACCAAACTCTGCCCTCGTTACCGACAAAAGTATATTCAGTTCCATCTGCTGATACGATGGTTTTATTCTCGGTTTCCGTAAACTCAACATTGTCTGAGCAGGCAGGCAAGGAAAAGAGAATCGTCAAACAAATAAAAATAATTAACGAGATTTTCATAATACTGTCCTTTCTTTGGTGATATCATAATTGCTGTGAAATTATATCCTGCTGTTTGGTATAGAATATTTATCTTACGAAGTAAACTGCTTTGCAAAAAAGTTAAATCGGGATGAAGAAAATTGTGAATGCTAAGTACTGTCATAAGACTCACAAGGCGTGACCTTGGATCTGTCATCAGCTTAAATATCCTTGTGCTTTAGCGACCGTGCGGTTTACTGTAAGCACCTTTATGACCTTGTTGTCCTTCATTTTTACGCGCCTTTGGAAAAGACATCCCGAGTCAAGCAGCTCGCGCATTGCGTCGGAAACGCTTTCGAGCGGTATTCCATCGCTTTTTGAGATCGCGTCCACGGTCGCGTTGAAGGTCGGACGGGGACTTCTGTGCCTTATGTAAAGCTCGTTTACGGCATTTACGATCCTTCTTTTCACGTTTTGTGTGTACTGCTCAGTGTCGGGTAGGGTGAAATGATAGGTCGCTGAGTTTTTGAGCTGCGTGCTGAGTGCCTCGCGTACTGCGTATATAGCGACCTCCTTGCGGCATTTTGCGGTAAGATAGCTGACCACCGACGAAAAATGTCCGTCGCCCGTGAATATTATAAAGGTCTTTATCTCGGGCTTGCCTGTCGCAGACTGATAGATGTGATCGAGCATGATGAAATCCGTGTAATCCTTTTTGTGACGGGCGCTCGTGTTTTGCGTTTCTATTATAAGGCTCGATATCTCGCGTATTTTCGATATTTCGGCGCGTAAATAAGGCTTTGAAAAATCGCCGAAAAAATATATTTCCTTAATATCGTATTTTTCGGATATTTCGTTGTACCATGCCCTGATGTCAGGCTTCATGCCGTACAGATTGTTGAGTGAAAAGAACCAATGCTCGTAATCGATAAATGCTATAGCCTTGCTTTTGGTGCTTGCTGAATTGAATTTTTTCCTTAATCCGAACAGAATGTTCACGTCTCCTTTCTTAAAATTTTTTATACTTTTTTGTATGAAAGTATCTCGAACTCAAAGGTGCAGTCGAGCGAGGAAAGGGCGCTCAGCTTCGCGCGATCCTTTTCGCCTGTTCTGCAAAAATAAGGCGTCATTGTGAAAAGATCGTAGATCTCCTTTTGGCTGCCCATAAAGAAGCTTCCGCTTATATGCTCTGCACCAAGGAATTCAAATCCCTCGATCCCGTACGGCATTATCTCGTTCTCGTACGGATCGTCGTAGATTGCGGACTTGAGCTCCCAAAGATGCTTTTTTCCGGGTATTACGGTAATAAATATACCTTCGCGCTTAAGGACCCGTGCGAACTGATCGGGGCAGAGCGGAGCAAAGACAGAGATGAGTACGTCGATAGAGCTTTCTTTTATCGGCAGAGAATAGGAGCTCGCAACGGCAAGAGTGACCGACGGATCATCCCCCTTACACTCGCCGGGAAAACGTTGCGCGGCGAGTCGGAGAGCTTCCTTTGAAATGTCGATGCCGAAGACGCGAACACGTTTTCCGCTTGACTTGCAAAGCTCCTTTATCTTTGATGTGTAGTAGCATTCTCCGCATCCCGAATCGAGAACGGAGATATCACTTTTTTTACAAAGCTCAAGTACCTTTGTGGCAAGAGCATCACGCATAGGCGAATATGCGCCACTGTTGAGGAAGCTTCTGCGCGAGAGCAGCATCTCGCGGTTGTCCCCGTGGTTGCCGCCCTTTTGCGACATCAAAAGATTGACGTATCCGTATTTTGATATATCGTACGAGTGCCGCTTTTCGCAAACGAGGCTCGAGCCCGAGCGAGTAAGCACGCTTTGGCATATAGGACAAATAAGCATTTTGAAAACCTCTTGAATAGTCGGTCGGATTACGCCGAGTATAATATACTTATAATATATTATACATTAATCTTGTGAACAAATCAAGGGGGATCGGCAAAATAAAAGATCACGGACGTATCCTTCGTCCGTGATCTTTTGCTGCTTTTTAAAGAACCATAAGGTTGTCGAGATCGAGTCTCTGCCAGCGCACGTAGAAATAAGTGTCATCGTTTATAACTACCTTGTCGCCGGGCTTGTAGACCTTGTCATCGCCCGTGGTCCAACCGAGGATCTTGAAGCCCTCCTTGGACTCGGTTATGTCGGGAAGGGTGACAGATGTGCCCTCTTTTACAACGGCGGTCTTGTTGCCGCATACCACGACTACCTCACCCTCGGTGGGATTCTTTTGTGATACCGCTCTTATGTTGATCGAGCTGAACGAGCGGATACCGCCCGAACCGTTATAGGCTATTATGTAAAGTACGTTGACGTCGCCCGGATTCAGATTAAGCTCGGAGCAATTTATCTTGTATACAGTAGGTCCGTCGTCATTGAATGTCTTGCGTTCGCCATCGAGCAGCTTTGATCCGTTCAGATAGACCGCGACTGCGGCTGCGGAGGTGTGAGTGGTAGAAAGCGAAACGTTAAGCGTTCCCTTTGAGCCTGCAGGTATAACGTAATCTGCCTTGGTACCGTAGACGGTGGTAAGGTCTTTTTCAAGAAGATTTTTGCCGAGCGAGATCTCGGAGAATATCTTGCTGCTTCGTGAGAATGAGCTGTTGTCGATATTTACGCCGACCTTTGCTATGTTGGTATCGATCCATTTTATTCTGTTGGTGAGCCAGTCCTTAAGCACGCCGAAATCGGTCGCGTAGTCATAACTGTATCCTTTGTTGACATTGGAAAGATACCAGTTTTGTCGAGGACCGGTCTCCTCGTAGCATCTGATTGCCTCCTCACGCAGATACGCATCGTAATCGTCGAGAGTACGCATCATATCATCGAGAACAGGGCGCATTGAGAACCATCTTTCCTGGCAGAGAGATACGAACCACGGATCTCCCATGACCTGGGTGAACCATCCGCCGCCACGGTCGTCTACCCAATAATCCCAGCGCTTCCACTTGTCGTTAAGAGTTACGATGTTACCCGAAGCGTTGTCGAAATCCCAGCAAGGACCGAAAACTATCTTGCCGTTGTCGATGTAGTAATAGAGCGAAAGGTATCCGAATTCGATGTTGTTGAAGAGGTTCCATATCATCCAGAAATCGACGAGCGACTGAACGTCGAGGTACTCGCTGTAATGCTTACCCTTGCTGTTAAAGAAGGTGTCCGAGAAGATCGCGTTCTCGAAATCCTGAACGAGAGTCTTAACGAAATTTACCATCTTCGGGTTTGTACCCGCAGCGTCCGGAGCGTCTATGTATACCGGAATGCTGTGATTTGTCTTCCATTTCGCGTTTTCTCCGTAGAGTCTTCCGTCATATTCTATAAAATATCCCGTTGTGTAATTGAGTTCACTCGGATTAAAATATTTTTTTAGATCTATCGTCTTTTCCCAAACGGTTTTATTAAGATCAGTACCGCCGTACTCGAAGCTCTCCTCGTACTTGAAATGTATGCTTCCCGTGTTCATCCAGGAGAAATCGGATTTCATTTTTTCCTTAAGAGCCTCTGCGACATCCGGAGGAATGCGAAGATCGATAGCGGCAAGACCTGCTATGTCCTCTGCGTATTCTTCCCAATCAAAGGTCTCGACACGTCCTTCGTCTACTCGGAGACTTTCAACAAGCGAATAGATTCCTTTATATTCGCCGTTGTAATAAACCACGACCCATCTCGATGCGGTGTAGGACATACCGAGAGTTCCCGACATATCGTATGCAAGTCTGTTACGCATATGAGTTACGTCATATATCTCGTTGAGAAGATACCAGTGCTTGCTTTCGCCAAGTCCGAAAAGATCGGTCTTGGTGTCGAGCTTCAGCTTGTACGCGTATTTGTTATTGTAACGGGGAGAGTTACCGTATGTTGAGTTTCCTCTGCAGCGGAGCAGAGCCTTACCGCCGTCCCTGTCCGTGTACGAGTTATAATACTGAACGTAACGCTCGGAAAGTGCGAATCTTATGTTTATTTCCGAATATTCTTCTCTGCTCGTTATCTGCTGCCCGTCTGCGGATGTTATATATACCTCGGGAAGAGAACCCTTTGCCGTAGGCTCGGGATACTCGACCTTTTGCTCGGAATTGCTAGAATTATCGTTCTTGTTTTTGTTATTGTCCGACGATGCGGGAGCGCACGCCGAAAGAACGAACGTGAGGGCAAGTATCAGAGAAATAAGTGATATCAGCCTCTTTGATACTGTTTTCATGGAAACCTCCTTGGGTAGAAAATAGCATTGTTTGCATATGTAATTATTGTACAAACAAAATATGTATTTGTCAAGTATAAAATAGCATCCTAAATAAAATTTAACATTTTTTTCATTGCTTGGGCGAAAAAAAGATCGGACGGCGACCGTCCGATCTTTTGATCTGTTATTACTGTTCAAGCACCATAAACGATTCCATATCGTTGCGCTGCCATCTTACGTAGAAGTAGCAGTTTCCGCTTACGGAAACGTTCTCACCCGGCTTGTAGACCTTGGAATCTCCGGTGGTCCAACCAAGTGCGGTAAAGCCTTCGCGTACTGTGGTTATAGCGGGAACCTTTACAGAGGAGCCCTTGTAAACGAGACTGACGTCTCCGCCGAAGCTTACCGCTATCTGGGAGGAGGTGGGATTTCCCGTTTTGGATACTCTGATGTTTACAGAGCTTCTTGCACGAACTCCACCCTCTCCGTTATATACGATTATGTAGATAACGTTGAGCGCTCCGTCCTCAAGGTTAAGAAGACTTGCAGGGAAGGTGTAGGTCGTGGGTCCGTCGTCGTTGAAGGTCTTTGTGCCGCGGCTTATCGTGCCGTTTATGTATATAAGCGATTCGGTAGCCGAGGTGCTCGTGGTCGTAAGAGTGAGGGTAAGATCGCCCTTTGCGTCGGTAGATATCAGGTAATCGCCCTTCGTGCCGTAGGATGTCACGTTGTCAGCGGGGAGGACGTTGCCATTCGAGTCTGCAAGAGAGAAGAATACCTTGGGATCTCTTGAGAATCCGCTTCCGTCGATGTTGGGTGCCTTGACCGCAAGATTTGTATCGATCCACTTTATTCTGTTGGTGAGCCAATCCTTGAGCACACCGAAATCGGTCTCGAAATCATAGCTGTGTCCGCCGTTAAGCGACTTAAGATACCAGTTTACACGGGGTCCCGTGCGCTGATAGCACTTGATCGCCTCGACCTGAAGGTAATCGTGATATATGTCAAGCGACTGCATCATATCGTCTACCGCCTCACGCATTGAGAACCATCTTTCCTGGCAGAGAGATACGAACCAAGGATCCTTCATAATGGTTCTGAACCATTTTCCGGTTCCGCGGTCGTTGACCCAGTAGTCCCAACGCATCCACTTGTCATTAAGAGTTACGATGTTACCCGAAGCGTTGTCGAAATCCCAGCAGGGACCGAAAACTATCTTGCCGTCGTCGATGTAGTAGTAGAGCGAGAGAACACCGAATTCGATGTTGTTGAAGAGGTTCCATACCATCCAGAAATCGACGAGCGACTGAACGTCGAGATACTCGCTGTAGTGCTTGCCCTTCGCATTAAAGAATGTAGTAGAATATATGGCATCCTCAAAGTCCTGGATGAGTGTTTTGACGGTCGATACCATCTTGGAGTTGGTCGCCGCAGCGTCGGGAGTGTCGATGTAAACGGGAACTCCGTGACTTGTCTTCCACTTGGCGTTCGAGCCCTCCATACGGTTATCGTATTCGATAACGTATCCCGTATCGTATCTGATGCTGTCCTTGTCAAAGTAGGGTGTCAGATCAAACGTGCGGTTTATACTTATATTGTGAGTTACACCGTCGTCATCGGTTACGTTTCCACTGTAGTTTACGGAGATGCTTCCGGAGCTAACCCATGCGAGATTATCCTTCATTGCCTCTTCAAGATAGAGAAGCTCGGGAGCGGAAAGACCGTTGTCAACTGCGCAGAGAGCTGCGGTGTCCTCTGCGAAATTCTCCCATTCGAAGGTCTCGATGCGTCCGCCCTCTACGCGGATGCTCTCAACGAGAGCGTAGATTCCTCGGTATTCACCGTTGTAATAGAGAACTACCCATACAGATTCGTTGTAGGTCATTCCGAGCGTTCCCGCCATATCGTAAGCGAGCTTGTTACGCATATGAGTTACGTCAAAGATCTCGCCGAGCAGATACCAATGCTTGCTCTTGCCCATGCCGAAGAGGTTGTTCTTCTTCTCGAGCTTTACCTTGTAGGACATCTTCTTGTATCCTTTGCCCGACGCGTAGGTGGAGTTACCTCTGCAGCGCAGAAGGGCGTCTCTACCGTCGAAATCGGTATAGGAGTTAGTGTACTCTATGTATCTGTCGGTAAGTGCGAATCTTATGTGAGCTTCCGAATAATTTTCCTTGTCGAGTATTTCGCCGCCATCGGAGGTGGTGATGTAAACTATGGGGAGATTGAGGTTTGAGACCTCGCCGTTGTGCTGAGGCTTTTCGGGCTCGGGTTCGGTATTGTCGTCACCGGTATTGTCGTCACCGGTGTTGTCATCGCCGGTATTGTCATCGCCGGTATTGTCGTCGCCGGTATTGTCGTCGCCGGTATTGTCATCGCCGGTATTGTCGTCACCGGTATTGTCATCGCCGGTGTTGTCGTCGCCGGTATTGTCGTCACCGGTATTGTCGTCACCGGTATTGTCATCGCCGGTATTGTCATCGCCGGTGTTGTCATCGCCGGTGTTGTTATCACCGGTATTGTCGTCACCGATGTTGTCATCGCCGGTGTTGTCGTCGTTCGTGACATCACCTTTTTTATCATCATCTTTGTCACTGACGCTTGCCGCGGGGGCGCAAGCGGAGATCAAGAAGGTCAGGACAAGCAAGATGGCGATAAACGATATTAATCTTTTCGGTTTTGCTGTGCTCATAGATTATCTCCTTTTTTTATCTATTTTATCGGTTGTTTTGTCAGAAATGCTTCAGATTTTCAATAATACCGTCTCCGCTTATAAGAGGATCCTTGTCGGTATCTACACACGAAAGTGTAAGACTGCCGATCTTTCCCTCGTTATGGATAAAGGGCATTGACGAGTTCGTTCGGTTTGCCGTCGAGGCACCGTCGATATAAAGGCTTTCGATGCTTGCCTTTTTTTGAATGCCTACCGTGCAGATCGGTATAACGCTTTCGTCACGATGCATATTGGATATTCTCAGATTTTTTACGGAAGTATCGCTTTGAATGAAAATAAAGGGGAAAACAAAGCTGTTCGGATACGGATATATTCCTTCGCGGGAAGCCTTGGATGCGTGTATGCCGTCGAGTACTATCGCATCGAAAACACCGGTCGTTTCTCCGGGATAATATTTTGTGAAGCCGATGCAGTACTGATAGTATGTTCCGTATACGTTTGATATTTTTATGTTACGTATGTCGTCGCTTACGGTTAGAAGTCTTACCGCGCTGTGACAGACCTCAGCAAAAATACCGTCGATATGGATGTTTGTTATAGGACCCTTAGATCCCTCGTGAGCGTTGATCGCAACGAGATCGTCATAGCAAGCGCCCTTGAGATTTTTCAGAACACCGAAATGACAGTTTCCGTTGAGATGCACGCCGTCCATGTTGAGCGCTACGGGATTTCCGAGATTGTAGTCGAAGGTAATGTCCTCTACCGTGAAGTAGGATACTCTGTCAAGAGATATGCCCCAGTGAACGGGATCCTTGCAGGTCATATGGGTGAGCTTTAAATTCTTAACGCCGTAAAAGAGCATTCCGTCACCGGTGTACCCGTGCTGAGAGAGATCCTTCGTCTGCTCAACGTTCGGCATCTGATTTTTGTTGTTGAAATTCCATATTCCGCCGCAGATCTCTACGTTTTCGACGGTGAAGTCGGGATCGCACTCGTCAACGTAATACCAAAGATGCTTGCAAAGGGGGGAGTGCTCCGCCAAAAGCCTCTCGGCATAGAAGGGCTTCATTAGATTTCTGACCATGAGACAGCTTGCGCCGTCCGCAAGCCTTATTTCGGCAAATCTCGGAAGAACAAGTCTGAAATTTGACGGAAGCACCAGGGTGCTTGAGATCAGATAATTTTTCTTTGGCGCAGGGAGAGATACCTCACATACGCCCGAGTCTATCATCTCTTGTATGGCGGGATAGTCATCGTGTATTCCGTCACCGTATAGCGTGTGGATCATCGCGCTACCTCCATAATGATAAATATATAAAGAAATTATACTATAAAAAACGTAAAAAGTCAACAAAAAACGATGTGTCGATAGTGTAGAAAATTAGGAGTGAAATATGTTGAAAATATACAAAAGACGACTTGCCGATACCGGTTTCATAGGATCTGAATATAAAAACGCGCAAAAAAGCAAGGATCCACGGAATTTTCCGAGGATCCTTTACAGCCTTTGATTTTGATTAATGCATCGCTTTGTGCAGATTGTATAGGTGTGAAAGTCCGATGAATACCGAATTCTGAGATAATTCCGGATCGGTTTCGAGCGCGTTTTCTCCGAGAAGAAGGGAATACGCGCGCCTCAGATTTTCCTTTCCTCCTACGAATATCCTTACTCCGTCGGCAAATTTTTTTATCGCCTCGACATCCTCGCCGAGAACGGCTCCGTATAAAAACGATGACATACTGTCACGGTCAATAGAATTTTTTGACATCACCCGTATGTGAAAGAGCGCCGCATTTATACCGTATTCATCGGCGTATTCCGCACCCTTGAAAAGGAGCTCCTCATTGAGAGTGAAATCGTGAGCTACGCTTCCCGAAAGTATGGAATGTGAGATTACCATAGAAAGCATCTCTCCGCTGAGCGTGGTTATGAAATCGGATATCATTCCGTCTGCCGATATTTTAACGGCCTTGTTGTGTGTACCGGGCAGGATCAAAACTGCATCCTCGGTAAGACCGAGAGATAGAAATGTTCCTATTGCTTCGACCTCCTCACCCCTCATGATATCTCGGAGATCTTGACCGTCAAGAGCCTTGAGTCCGGGTACGAAAACGAACGGAATGTCGCATATTTCGGGTATTGTTTTTTCGGAAAGTGAGGCTGTAAGAATGCTCGCGTTTGCGGGAAGCGAGATGTGAGGGATCTCGCAAAGTCCTATCTCGCTGCCTGCCATGCCCGAGATCATTATGCAGTCCGGCATGGGAGAATCCTTTGGAAGATGTGAAAGCAGCTTGCTTGTCAGAGACCTCATTTGCGAAAAAAGAAACTCTTTTCCGTCGCGCTTTCCGTTTAACGCGCCGAATGCTGCACGCTCTGAGAAAATGATGCCTTTGCTGTCGCAAAGAGCAAGTCTGGTGTTTGAAGACCCCATGTCCGCACAAATGTACATAACGTTCTCCTTGATTAAGATGAGATTTATTTGTTTTTTTCTGTTTTGAATCTGATCATATTCCAAGAATGCTTTCTGAGATTTATATCCATGCCGCTTGCGATATCCACGCTTTTGGGCGAAACTCTTTCGCAATTACTGTCATTTATTGCAAGAAGATCGTCACAGTAAAGCTCGATGTGCTCGATCACTTTTGCGTTTTCAAAGCCCTGCAGGTCAAGAGAAAGAAGCATGTCCTCATCAAGCGAGCGGTTAGTGGCAAATACGGTGATCTCTCCTGACTCGCCGTTATATATTACCGAGCTTTCAAGATATGGAATGTCCCGTCCGAGCGCCTTGTAGGTGTCGCAGGTAACTATCGACCTCAGCGTCGTTCCTCTTCCGTAATTCGACGCGTACATGAATGGGTAGAATATCGTCTGTGCCCACGCCCTTCCGCTGTTTTCTGTCATGATCGGAGCGATCACGTTGACGAGCTGGGCAAGACAAGCAATCTTTACTCTGTCGCAGTTGTTCTGAAGTGTAGAGAGCATGCATCCCACGAGAAGCGCATCCTCAAAATTGTAGATGTCTTCTATCTGATGCGGAGCGACCGACCATTTTTCAAACGGCGCGCCGTTACTGTGATACCAGACGTTCCATTCGTCAAAGGAAAGATTTACAGTCTTGCTCGAATGCTTCTTTGCCTTGACCGCATCGCAGATGTTGGCAACTCCCTTGATAAATTCGTCCATAGCGACCGAGTTTGCAAGAAATTCGGGAGTGTTCTTTGCCGCGTTTCCGTAATAAGTGTGGAGCGATATGTAATCGACTACGTCGTACGCCTCGTCAAGAACGGTCCACTCCCATTCTCCAAATGTCGGCATGTAGAAGCTCGAGCTTCCGCAGGCGACGAGCTCTATCGAGGGATCGACCCATTTCATCATCTTGCCTGCCTCGTGAGCGATGCGCGCGTATTCGGATGCGGTCTTGTGACCGATCTGCCAGGGACCGTCCATCTCGTTTCCAAGACACCAGGTCTTTATGCCGAACGGCTTTTCAAGGCCGTTTGCTCTTCTTTTGTTTGCGTATTTCGTGTCGGTGTCGAGATTGCAGTATTCGACGAGATTTTTCGCGTCATCCGCACCTCTCGTTCCGAGATTTACCGCCATCATGACCTCTGTGTCGACTCTCTTTGCCCACTCCTGAAACTCGTCGATCCCGACCTCGTTGGTTTCTGTAACGCCCCACGCAAGCTCGAGCCTCTTGGGACGAAGCGCCTTGTCTCCCGTTCCGTCCTCCCAATCGTAGCCCGATACGAAGTTTCCGCCCGGATAACGTACGATAGGCACGTTCAGCTTGCTTACAAGATCGATAACGTCTTTTCTGAATCCGCACTCGTCGGCGCTCTCGTGAGACGGCTCGTATATTCCGCCGTATACCGCTCTGCCGAGCTGCTCGATAAACGAGCCGTAGAGTCTTTTGTCTATCTCGCCGATAGCAAAATCCTTGTTTACGGTTATTTTAGCCCTCATAATTTTTACTCCTTCAAAATTCTATGTATACAATCGTTTCTTTTTGAACGTCAAGCTCAAGTGATCCGTTCGTTACGTCTGCTTCGAATCTTTCAAGCTCACCGCATCCATGCATAAGAGATACCGTGACCCTTTCCGAGGGAATGCTCAGCGTGAGCTTGCCTTCAAAAAATCTTGATGCGATGGCGACTCCTGCCTTTTCTCCGTTACTTGCTCCGAGGGCGTAGATGCCTTTTCCTGTCTCGTATTCGACCTCTATCTGTTTTTGGAGTCTGTAAAGATCTCCGAAGAACTTCATGGAGTTGAAAGCGGGAAGCTTCTTTATCTGTCTGTCAAGCGGATCCTTGTAGAACATGGCGTTGAATAATAAAAGCTGCAGATCGTAATAGAAGAGCATGTCTATGCTGGAATTCTGAGCTTCGATGTAGTTTGCAAGAAGATCAGCGGGGAATTCGGTGTGCTGGTAGAGAGTACGACTGTCAAATGAATAGAACATGTTGAACTCGGTGAGCAGGCTCTCGGTGTCCTTGTAGCCTCGCTCGTCAAGATATTTTCTTACGTAATCTGCCGAAGCGACCGTTTCCTCGGGAGAGAGCGTGTAAGAATGCCAGCTGAAGAAGTCGAGCGGAACGTTCTTTCCTTCAATGTAATCGAAGAAACCGTCCATGAAGGGGAGTACTGTATCGAAAAGAGGAAGAACGTAAGAATTGTTTCGGTCTCTTACCTTTTCATAAACTCCGACGCAGGAATATCCGCCGATCTTGAGATTAGGGAAGCAGGACTTTAAATGCTTGCTGACTACGGTGTAGAATTCGTAAAATTCCGTATACGTTCCGCGCCACATGCAGTCGCCGACCGGCTCGTTCCATATTTCCCAGTATTTGATGTCCATATAGTGACCGTCAGCCCAGCCTTGATTGTAGTGACGGATTATGTGCTCACATATGCGTGCCCACTTTGCGAAATCCTTGGGAGCATGTATATAAAGTTTGTTTTCGTAATGATCTATGCTTTCTCCGAGTCTGTAAAAAACTTCTGCGCCGCTTTCCTTAATGGCAAGGAGATATCGGTCTGTAGCCTTGAAATTGTAGCTCGACTCTGCATTCTCGTCTGCATCAAAATCTGGGAAGATGCAGTGAACGTCAACGAACTGACTTGATCCGTACGGATATTCTATGTCGTGAAGTCTGCAGTAGGGAATACCTATTTCCCTGAAGATCTCGGTAGCATCGTTTGAGAGACGGTGACCTCCGGTTTTGGGACCTCCGCCGCATGCGTGAAGAGGCTTGATTGTTGCTGCTACGTGTGAAGGATTGACGGTAATGTTCATAAAAAGCTCCTTTGAAGTTGTAATGGACACATTCTATTTTAAGATGTGTTATATCTCAATTATATCGATTACCTCGGATTTGTCAATATAAAACTTCAAAATACCCTTTGAAAGCATTACTGTGCTATATACTATGTACAAAAACTGCCTCCCATCTTTGTGCACTATCACACATTGACTAGATATGCCATATATGATATACTGTAAACAGAAGGGAAACGGAGAAGGCGGATCCCGAAAATAGCCAAAGTGGCATTTAATGATTTGAATAACCTGTTTGTTAGATGCATTTTGAGCGCACGGAAGGGATCTTAAGGGTCTCTATGTGCGCTTTTTTCGATGCTTCGAGACTTCGATAGCGAAAAAATATGAATTTTTTGTAAATAACAAACTTTTTTTGAAATTCAGCGAATTTTTTTGATAAAAAAGGTGTCTGTATAAGTGAAAGCAATTTTGGAGGTGATAACGATGTGCTACGGGCAGAACTGAGACTGCTAGCGATACCGAAGTAAACAATACGTGGCTTAGATACTTTATAAACTCGATACACCTACAATACGATATAGACCTTGCCTTGTATGTTGCTAATACGGCTGCATCAACTTCATCTTGTACATATCCCATATACTATGTGGGTGATACATGTCAATATTTAAGCATTAATTAAGGAGGAGCCAAAATGAAAAAAACAATATCCGTTTTAATACTTTTAGCAATGATCCTTACTTTTACTGTATCTTGCAAGAATAGCGATGCAGATAAAAAAAACCAAAATAATTACTCTCATAACGGTGTTTCGGAAAAAAGAATATTTTCGGGTAGCGCCGGATTTGGAGAGTCGGGAGAAAATCATTCCGGATTGGTTTCCACCTCAAGCATAGGACTGTTCACATCTGTCGAAGACAAAGTTTTTAATGAACTAAACGGAAAAACAAGAAAATTCAGTGGCTTTAACGGTGAGTTTGTATATCAAAAGAGCGAGTGCACGCTAAAAGGAAATAAATCCGGTGAATACGGTTCTTTTTACAGTATACATGATGTTTACAAAAACGATTCCCATGAATTAATACACGTTCTTCACGGAACGGACATTATTACCTTCTATTCAAATCTTGCAGGTCAGATGGGGGAATCTGTGGAATTATGGGAAGACGATCGAAAGCAGATCGCAGAAAATTTTTTGCTCGATATAATCAGCGAAGATAAGTTTAATGAATTTACACTTGTTCAGAACAGCCATACAAATGTAGGACTTCATCATATTAAATATCTGAAATACATCGAAGGGTACGCAAGCAACGAATCCTTGTCGATCTTTCTATATGAATCCGGAGAAATCATGGGGTACAATGGCACCGACCTGGGAAAGTATGATTCTCTTGAATCAAAAATCACAAAAAAAACACTTGATGAAGCACGTGATGCGCTAAATGAAAAGCTATCTTCTATGAAACTCGAAAACTTGAAGACTTACGATCCGTGCATCATAACAAATACCGAGGGTAAGGTGTTCTTGCAAATGAATTATGAATATACGGATCTCAAGGGTAATGTAAGCGGAGAAACTATAGTAACCAATGTCTTTTGATATTATCCCCCCCGCCTCAGCGGGGAAAATACCCCAACAACCACAAAAAGGAGGAACAAAAATGAAAAAACTGATAGCAATTCTTATACTCATGTCAATGATCCTTGCTTTCACCGTATCGTGTCGGATGAGTAGTGAAAACAATAAAGACGAAAAAAAACAGTTTCTTGATAATGATTCGGAAAAAAGAGTGTTTTCAACTGTTGACGCTTTTGGCGATGATGTCGCCGGTTCTTGTACCGGACTTGTTTCCAATGCAAGCTTGGGTGTGCATACCATTTCTGAGTATAAAAAATTCGAAGAGCTCAAAGGAACTACCAAAACTTTTCCGGGTGTTGACGGAATTTTCGTATATCACGAGAGCAGATGTCTTCTTAAAGGAGAAAAAAGCGGTGAATACGGATCTTTTTACAGTATATATGATACGTATAAAAACCAAGACAACCCGAAGGAAGAATTTGAAGTTCTTCGCGGAAGTAATATTATTACCGGATATCTGAAAAACGATTATCAGAGTGGAGCTTTTAAAGAGATAAGCGAGGATGATCTCAAGGGAGCAGCGAACGATATTCTGCTTAAGATGATAGGTCGCGAGAAACTAAGTGAATTTGTCTATTCCAAAATTGAAAATGTAGCCAATCTTTTGCATGCCGTGATATATGAAAAATATATAGAAGGCTATGTTACCGACGAAGCTATCATGGTATTGTTCAGCGGTTCGGGCGAATTTGTTTCGTTCAAATGTGAAAATTCAGGAAAATACGATTCTCTGTCAAAAAGCATCACAAAAAAAGCACTTGACGAGGCACATTCAGCACTAAAAGAAAAGATTGTCTCGATTAAAGATCTGGGTACGGTCACAAAGACTTATGCTCCGTGTATCATAACAAGCACCGACGGAAAAGTATTTATGGAAATGAAAGTTGGGTACAAACATCCTGACGGATATGATTATGCACATATCTTTGTTACAAATGTCATCTGATACAAAGTAAACGTTATATACTAATATAAACTGACCAAGCAAACGACCTATCCCCCGCCTCGGCGGGGGAAATACCCCAACAACCCCAAAAAAGGAGGTACTCAAAATGAAAAAACTGTTAGCATTATCTTTAATTCTCGTAATGATCCTTTGCTCGTGCTCTGCACCGGAGAAAAAGGAGAACAGCGAGGAAAACAAAGTTAAATACACGGTATACGGCGAAAGCGCGTGGTCGGATGACGGTAAAAACGAGCATCTATTTAAAGAAGGTGCCGAGAAGATCGTCAGTTATACTTTTGGCGTAAATAAATTTCATTTTACCGATACTGTGACAGATAGTTCCAATGCTCCAAAGCAAAAGACGATAAATATAGACGGCAATGATTACGAGCTTAAGCTTTACGATTCATATTTGAACGGTGGACTATCAAGCAGTGAAAACACCCGACTTCGCTCTGTGGGAAAATTTGACAGATATCGTAACACCGAGGGAAAATTCAATACGTGGGCTGAATTTAATCATGAAAGCGGTGATCTCGTCTTTTTTATGATTCATGACGACGGTGTAAATAACGAGGCCGATCCAAGCTTCAATTCGGATGCGGCAAAAAGCAAAGCCGATCGACTGATAAAGGAGCTGTACGGAGAAAATACGCTGAAAGCATATACTCACTACAAAACCTTTGAACCAAACTATGATGAGTATCAGCCGGAATATTCGGTAATGTATATGAGGAAGGTTCACGGCTATGAAACAAGCGAAACGATCATGGTGCGTTTCAATCCCGACGGATCGCTTAATGCTATAAACGCTCTTTCTCTCGGATATTTTGAAGGAGTGGAGAAGGAATTCACGAAGAACGACGTAGAAAACGCATACAAGGTGCTTTGCGATTCGCTCCATGATTCGTGGACGAATATATCCAAACCCGAGCTTGTAATAGACACAAACGGTGACTACTATATTTGCGTTTATACAAGCAGACCGGGAAACGACGGTGAAAGCTCGCTTCAGCAGTTTTATATAAACATCAAATGATTTTATATTCCCCCGCCTCGGCGGGGGATTTTCAAAATAAAATGTTAAAAAATCATTCAAACACTTGCAATTTGTCACGTGTTGTTGTATAATAAGCAAAGTACCCCCTTTAGGGAAGATATATCACCATGAAAGGATTGCTTATGGAAAAGAATACGCGCGGCAATTTTACAAGTAATATCGGCTTTGTTCTTGCGACAGCCGGCTCCGCAATCGGTCTCGGAAATCTTTGGCGTTTCCCATACCTTGCGGCAAAGGACGGTGGAGGCCTTTTCCTTCTCATTTACATAATTCTTGTTCTAACCTTCGGCTTTACTCTTATGACCGCTGAGATCGCGATCGGAAGAAAAACGGGAGTAGGACCGCTTCAGGCATACGGACATATGGATAAGCGCTTCGGCTTTCTCGGATGGATCGCGACCGCAGTTCCGATCATCATATTCCCCTACTACTGCGTAATAGGCGGCTGGATCGTTCAGTACGGCTTTACTTATATTACGGGAGGGGCAGCAAAGCAGATCTACGAAACGGGTGCCGATACCTTCTTTAGTAGCTTTATAACAAGCCACTGGGCGCCTATCATCTGCCTGCTCATCTTTATGGGTGCATCTGCACTTATAGTTCTTTTCGGCGTCGAAAAGGGAATAGAAAAGGCGTCGAAAATAATGATGCCCATACTTTTCCTTCTGATAATCGGTATAGCGATCTATTCACTGACCCTCTCTCACACCGACGAAAACGGAGTGAAGAGGACCGCTCTTGACGGACTTAAGATCTATCTCGTGCCGAACTTTGATGGCATAACCTTCTCAAAATTCATATCCATCCTTCTTGACGCGGTAGGGCAGCTCTTCTACTCGCTAAGCGTTGCTATGGGTATCATGATAACCTACGGCTCGTACGCAAAGAAGGAGAGCAACCTTGTAAAATCGATAAACCAGATCGAGATCTTCGATACCGGCGTCGCCGTTCTCGCAGGACTTATCATTATCCCCTCGGTATTCGTATTCCAGGGCTCAGAGGGTCTTGCGGCATCCGGACCGAGCCTTATGTTCGTCTCTCTTCCGAGAGTCTTTGAGCAGATGGGTATCTTGGGACATATCATCGGCGCACTCTTCTTTGTTCTTGTGCTCTTTGCGGCACTGACTTCCTCTATATCTCTTATGGAAGCAGTCGTAACGAGTATAATAGATAAGTTCAAGATAAAGCGCTCAACTGCAACGCTCATCACCTTTATCGGCTCGATCGTTATCGGTATTGTCGTCTGCCTTGGATATAACCTGTTCTACTTCAATATAACTCTTCCCAACGGAAGTCCCGCACAGATACTCGATATTCTCGACTTTATCACAAATAACCTCATGCTTCCCGTCGTTGCACTTCTTACCTGCGTTCTTGTCGGTTGGGTGTGCAAGCCAAAGAGCGTTATCGACGAGGTGAGCGTTGGACTTGGAGGCAAGAAGTTTGCACGTAAAGGACTCTTCGTCGTTATGATAAAGTTCATAGCACCCGTTCTTCTCGTTGTCATCCTTCTTCAGGCATTCAACCTTCTCTCGTTCCTTAACTGATAAAAAACTGAAGCCGCCGAGCGATTTCACTCGGCGGCTTTTTGAATTTATGATATTTTTTTTATAAAACCTTGAATTTCGAGGCTTGGTGCTGTATAATAGTTGCATAAAAACTCGCAAGGAGAAAAAATATGGTTAAAACTAATATTGTTGATTGGAATACAATAACAGATTTCGTTGTCGATTCGTTCGTAGGATACGGGGTGCCCGAGGCGGACGCAAAAATATGCGCGGACGTTCTGCTTGAATCGGATAAGCGAGGAATAGAATCGCACGGAGTGAACCGCTTCAAGCCGGTTTATCTCGACAGGATCAAGGCGGGAATACAAAATCCCGTGACGAATTTTGAGATAATAAAGGAGACCGAGACTACCGCAGTTGTTGACGGACATCACGGAATGGGTCAGGTCATCGGATACAGAGCGATGTCCATGGCTATCGAAAAGGCTAAAAAATACGGAATGGGAATGGTAGTCGTACGTAACTCCTGCCATTACGGAATCGCTGGATATTATACCTCAATGGCATCAAACGCAGGATGCATCGGTATGACCGGAACCAACGCGCGCCCGACCGTTGCGCCGACCTTCGGAGTTGAAGGTGCGTTCGGTACAAATCCGCTCACTCTCGGTGTTCCGACCGACGAAGCCTTTGATTTCAACTTCGACTGCGCCACATCGATCACTCAAAACGGAAAGCTCGAATATTATGAGCGTATCGGACACGAGCTTGCACCGGGGACCGTGGTAGGTTCGGACGGAAATGCGGTCACGGGAGATGCGGGAGAGGCTCTTAAGCAGATAGGAAGAGGCGATGCGGCACTTGCGCCGCTCGGAGGCATCGGAGAGGAGCTCGGCGGATATAAGGGCTACGGATTTGCGATGTTCGTTGAATTTCTCAGCGCCGTTCTACAGGACGGAAATTACGGAAAAGCGCTTACGGGAAAGAACGAAAGGGGAGAGAAGGTACCCTACGGACTCGGACATTTCTTTATTGCGATAGATACCGATCATTTTCTCGGCGAGGATCTTTGCCGTAAGAAGGCGGGAGATATCATAAGAGAGGTTCGCTCGACTAAAAAAGCACCGGGTGCCGATAGGATCTATACCGCGGGTGAAAAGGAATATGAGATAAGGCTTTCGCGCCACGCGGGCGTGCCGATCAATGAATCTGTTCAGAAGGAAATTATCGCAATAAGAGACGAGCTCGGACTTGAATATAGATTCCCGTTTGAGGAGGAATAATATGAAATCTGCGTTTTACGATCTGTCGGTATATACCCGCAAGGAAGGGGTATAACGGGCAAAACAGACCTTTCTTTTTGACCGAAAGTAATTTGAATAAAAAGGGGAAAAGTAATGAAAACACTTCGCGATAAATTGTGGATTTGGGGACAGTCCCCCGACATACACTGGATTGACGATAATGTCTACCGTTTGCCGGGTCATTCACGAATGACACCTATGGAGGGCGCGATTTATTTTGATATTCCTAATATGTGCCGTATCAGAATGTCGGGTATGCCCAAAGCACCGTTTGACCAGGAGCAGTTGGTTTTGGAAGGTTGTCAAGAGGTAGTATGGTCGTTGCTCGGTGCGGAAGGCGAAGAAATAACAGAGTGGGGAGATTTGGAAGAGGTCGCCCGTCAAGCGAGAAAATATGAAAATATTACGGGCGGGGTGTTTGACGATTTCTTCTCGCCCGCACGAATGAGGACCTTTACACCCGAGCGTTTGAGACATGTGAAAAATCGTTTGAGTGAGCTCACGGGAAGGAATATGGATACGTGGGTCGTCTGCTACGAAATAAAATTCGATATTCCGAATCTCGCTGAATATTTAAATTCGTTTGATGTGATAACTTTTTGGACGTGGAACGGTAGTGCTCTCGTGGATCTGGAGAAGAATTTGGATCACGTCCGTTCGCTTGCTCCGGACAAAAGGTTGCTTGCAGGATGTTATATGTGGAATTACGGTGAAGCCTGTCCCTTGACTGTTGAACAAATGAAATTGCAAACCGATATTTACCTGGAATACCTGAAGAAAGGTAAAATAGACGGAATTATCGTGTGCAGTAACTGTATTGGTGATTTGGATATCGAAGCCGTTTATTGGATGAAGAACTGGATACGCGAACATAAGGACATTGTTGTTGAAGGGTAAAAGCTCACGCGGAAGGAACATGGAAAATAACTGTTCCGTGGTAGATACTTGGAATTTTTCTCTAACGTACGGAAAAGCTCTCACGGGAAAGAGAATGAAAACGGAGAAAAGGTTCCGTACGGACTCGACTATAAATTTCCATTTGAGGAGAACTGATATGGGGTCTGTATTTTATGATCTGTCTATATATACCGCAAGGAAGGGAAACGATGATTTTCCCCGTCATTCCGAGGCGTCCATAATCGAGATTGCAGACGGTGGCCTTCTTATGGCATGGCAACGTCACGAAAAAAGCGCGCACGGATCGGGCGATGAGGCACCGTCCACGATAGCACTTGCCAATTCTTATGATAACGGAAAAACATGGGTAAACGAGCGTACCGCTGTCAGAATGGACGGTAAATGCGTTAACGTGTATTCGCCGAGTCTTCTTCGACGTAAGGATGGCTCTATAGCGCTCTTCTTCAAGCGATATACGCACCTTGTATGGCTTGAGCCTATCGAGGCGGAGGCTAAATATATCGTCTCGCTTGATGAAGGTAAGACCTGGAGCGATGAATATACGCTTTGGGATGAGCCTCTGCTTGCCATAAATGCGTCCTTTAAGCGTATTTCGGATACAAGCGTTATTTGTCCGACAGAAATTATCCACAGTGCTTAGGGAGCTCCCGATGAAAATTCAAGAGTTGTCGTTCTTCGCTCGGAGGATGATTTTAAGACGTACACAAAATCGAATATGCTTACGGCACCCAAAAGAGGTCTTATGGAGCCGTGCGTATCCGAACGCTCCGACGGAACTCTTAATATGGTTATGAGAACTCAGATGGGAAGCGTTTATTTCAGCGAAAGTGAGGATGGCGGAAGGACGTGGACGGAGGCAAGGTCTTGCGGAATTACGGCCCCCGAATCCTGCCCGTGTATCGTGTCAGTGCCCGAAAGCGACGCGCAGATAGCAGTTTGGAATAATAATTATAATCCATCCGAGGCAAGCCACGGCGGAAAGCGAACACCGCTCACTATGGCAATATCAAGGGACGGTCTCCGAACCTTCACCGACTTTATTAACGTGGAGGACGATCCCGACAGAGCCTTTACCAATCCGTCGATCATGATAACGTCATCGGGGCTTTTCGTTATGAATTACTGGACCTGCAAATATAGTAGCGAAGGTCGAATGACAGGACCTATCGATCTTAAGATAGCTACCTTCAGAGTCGATCTGTAATAAAAAAGTGACCTCCCGTCCGATTTTCGAACGGGAGGTTTGATTTTGTGCGCTTACTGCGCTGATTTTTTCTTTGACTTTTTGCGCTTTATAATGAGGATAGTCACCGCTGTCAGGAGGATTATTACAAAGATCAGATTTATTATGATACCGATAGGAGCGTACGGCTCTCTGATGCGTATGGTAACTGTCGAATAATTGAGGTCGGAATCGTACCCGTTTATCATGAGCTCGATGTACTGAAGCTCTGTGTTTACCGATGCGATCTCGTTTATCGTCGTTATACGGTCGCTTGCGCTGATACCCGAATCGTTAAGTATGTCCTCAAGCATAGCCTTTCGGTCGTCGAGCGCCTTTTTCTGAGCTTTTGCGTTGACGTATTCGGTCGTTATGTCCATGGTCGATACGTTTTTGCGCTCGATGCTTCCGCTTCCTTCTACAGATTTAAGAAACGCATCGAGATTTTCGGTGGGTATGCGGTAGACAGCATATATATAAGTGCATTTTCCGTCTGAAAACTCTTCGTCGTTGCTTTCGACGTAACCTTTGAGCGACTTGGATTTTTTATCTATATTTTCCTTTGTTTTGGAAACATTATCGGATACTAAGGATACATTGACGTTATACACTATATTTCTGTTTACTTCGCCGTTAACTATAGGCGGTGTCGATTCGGGTGACAGACTGTCACTAAACTCAGAATCGGATGATTTGCTGCAAGAAATAGCAGATATGAGTACTATGAAGGTGAAAATGACGCTTAAAATGCCTTTCAGATACGACCTCATGTTGAAATCCCCCCTCGGAAAAATATAAGTGTTGTTTTCATTATATCGAGCATGAGGATTCTTTAAAATATTTTTTTGTTAACAACGTGTAAATAAATTCAGTATACCCACCGAGGAAAAACGGGGGGTATACTGAAAAATTATTTGTTGTTTAGTGATGATTCTATCTTTTGATTGAGTAATTCCCTGAATAAGAGAAGATTTTCAGCGGATCCTGGATGCGTGAAAAACGTGACGTTTCCGAAGAAATCCTCTACAAAGCCTCTCGTTTCCTTCTTGCCGATGAGCTTTTCGAGCGCCTTGAGAGCGCGCATGTCACAAATTCCCTCGTAAAATACCTTCTGCCTTATCGACTGGATGCATTTTCCGTTAAGTGACGGATATACGAGATATGCGGTCGCGGGATTTGCTCCGCAGTAGAAGCAGGAATCGGTGCCGGGATCGATAAAACCCTGAGAAAGAGCATCGTACCAGAAATTGTATCCCCAATGCAGAAAGCCTTCAATGTCGCGCATGTACATCTGTATACCTATCATGCGGTTTCGCTCTCCCGAGCAGTTCAGCTTTCTGTTGCTGAGACCGTCTGAGCATTGACCGCCCGTGTAATATGCCCAAAGATGCTTGGACCTTCCGTAAAAATCCTCAATACTCGTTGTGACGACGATGGGAGTCGATACCGTGCCGTCCTCGTAGAATTCGTAATGCGAGAGCGCGTCTCCAACGGTGTAGCCGTCGAGCAGGTCTCCGATGGCATTCTTTGCTTTTGTATATGACTCGCGATTTTCGGGAGATGGCTCGTCCGAAATATGAAATATGAATTTCCTGTCAAGTCCCTTTGATTTTAGAAAATCGAGCAGGGCAGGGATGTACGCATGCAGAAATTCGGTGTATTTTTTGCCCCACGCAACACTTTCCCAACCGAATATGCGCTTGTATTTTCCGTCCACGCAGGCCATGATCTTTGGCGCGTGCTTTGCACCCCACTGCGTGAAAAGATGGGAATGCTCGAAATATTTTATCCCGTTTTTTGATGCGATCGAAATGTATTTTTCAAGCTTTGAAAAATCAAACGAATATTTTCCGTTTGAAAGATAGACGTCGACGAGCTGTACGGTCATACGCTCCTCGCCTATTGGTGTGTCCAGAGGCGGGGTAAAGCAGGGAGTCAGGAGAGTGTTCATTCCGTTGAGGCTTGCCTTGTCCACATAGTCGGCAAAGATCTCCCAGAATCTGTCCGAAAAAGGCTCTACCGAATGAGCGTCGCAAAGGCAGTCGCAGTGAAACCAGTTCGTACATTTAAGCTCCTGCTTAGGCAGACGTGCTGAAATTATCTTTATATCTACAGAAGCCTCTCCTATCCTTTGACCGTTGTTTCCGCTGAAAAATTCTATCTTGATCGGATAGGTTCCGCCCTTCAGATACTTTTGGCGCTCGTTGACCGTTATCCACAGGCTGCGCCACGAATCTCTCTGAGCGCTGATGTGGAGAGAGTCCTCCTCGACGTGTATTCCCATCCACGGGTAGTGCTTGACCGACATTTTTGGATTTACCTTTTTTTCAAGCAACTTGTCGGGAAAAAGTCCGGAGCGGTATTTGTCATTCAGATTAGGATCCGCTGCCTGAAACGCAGGCACGAATCCGACGGAATATAGAGAGATCGGAAGCTCTGCAGTAATCCGCGCAAAGACGGTTGCCGCGTCGATATCTCCGGAAACTATTTTGTAGGCGACCTGGAAGGATATCGGCTCACCGCTTAAAGCGGAAAGGTGGGTCAATTCCTTCTCCTCGGGGCAGGACTCGGGAAAGATCTTTTCAAGCGAGCTGAGTACGACGGTTTTTAAAATATTACTGTCCATGATTGTTTTCTCCTTAAACAAGATACGGTTTGCACCTGTCTGTATTATAGCAGTATAGGCTGAGATTTGCAATAGATATGAGAAATTTTAAATCTCGGATCTTCGGGTGCTCGGTGGGAAAAGTGGGATGTGTACGGGAATCTGTTTTTTGAGCAAAATGCGAACTCATGCGTGCTTCGTACACCGTGCCGATTGCGGCACGGAAACAAACAAAAAACGAGGTCATGAGACCTCGTTTTTCTATTTATGACCCGTACGGGAATGTGAACCCAACGCGCGCGAAGAAATATTTCACCGCCGCTTATTCTCTTTATCGCGCGCTATAGTGATCCTTCGGATCACGGGGTTCAATTCCTTCTTGTGTAAGAAATAGAAAAGTGAGGTCAGAAAACCTCACTTTTCTATTTATGACCCGTACGGGAATGCGAACCCAAGGCGTGCACGTTTAGCACCTTACACATTTCGAAGCGTGCAAAGGTTAGTATTTGTAGTGCATTTGTCAATAGGCAGGCTCTGTTTTTTGTATGAAAATAGCGTTTTTTACATTCTTATTTTTTGCCGAAGGTATAAATATAATTCATGCGTCCGCGCGGAGCAGAGTCGCCGTTTACATAAAAATCCATAACGTCATTTTCCTGAAGATTGTCAGACCATTTGAATTCTAAGGTAAAGCATTTTTCATCTATACCGAGAAGTGTTTTGGGAACCGAGAAGTGTATGTGATTGTCTTCATAATACCACTCAACATTTTTGACAGTACGCCAAGTATAAGAGCCGTTTTTGTCGCATACTTGTAATTCTCCCTGTCGTACGGCAAAATGATATCCCTCCCATGTAGGAGCTGAGGAGAAAGGTACTCGTATAAAGAGCGTCATCCACGTGTCATCATTTGGGGGTGTGATCGGCAGAACCGTTTCGGCAAAGAAATAGATGTTCGTATCGTCGGAAGCAACGGCAAGATGCGAGAATTCGTTTCTTCCGCTTGTGTTAACGTATTTTCCGATGGAATCGTATGCTTTGTGATCACGCGCCTTGCAGTCACCTATGTATTCCGTATACAAAATGCCTGCATCGGTATTCCACTGCGAGAAATCTCGATCGATTTTAATAGTATGTAATTGCGTATCCACCGCAGGTGCATCCATTCCTTTGAATTTTCGGCAGAAGGAAACCATTTGCAAATAATAGGCATCGCGGTATCCACCCTTCATAGGCTCAATGTCGCGGCTGTATTCTTCACTGAATTCATCGCGAAATACGATGTCATGCCCGTGATAGTCGTATTGCGGTGCGCAAACTGTATAGCGTGTAAGGAAAGGAACGAGCCATTCGTTCCATTGACAAAGAAATGCAACCGGTGGATTCTCTCGAAGCGCAACATCCATTTGCTCCTGCAGAAAAAAACCGTAATGTGATGCGTTTTCCCGCTCGTCACGTGCACCGTCGTGAAATGATCTGCCGTAAATCGGAATACCCCAATGAGCATCACTCATGTTGCTTCCGTGATTTGGATCGTTCGGAGGAAGGGCACATTGGTTGGCACAGACACTGACGGCGATCTGTTCGGGATTTCCGTGCTCGTCAGTAGCTACTTTTTGTGGGTTTCCTTCCCAAGCCCATGTATTTGGACGAGATGGAGCATTCCATGTGGGAGCACGCCATGTGAAGAAATTACGTATCTCGTCGGGAATAGCGCGTTCACTGTGACATATGATCAGCGGCTTTCCCTTCCAATAAAACCAAAGATCGGAATAGAGTCCCGGCTCATATAGTTGTTCCCAAAGATCCATCATATTACCTGTTCCGCAACCTCGTGTTTGCGGAGCAAGGTAAAAGCATACTTTGGGTACGTTGTGCCCTTGTTTTTTCAGATCGGTCAATATATCAAATAGCTTAAGATAGGAACGGCGGTAGGTAAATCCGTTTGTAGTATCAAAATATAATACGTCGATTCCCGCATCAATGAACATTTGCACGTGGCGGCGCAATACCCATTCGTCAGTGGAAAGATAGTAGCCAAATAATGGTTCGCCCCAATGCATCATAGGAGCGTTTCTGTAATCGGGCCATTCTGTGCTGTCGAGGTTTTCCATTGCATTTGGATCAGCTGCAAGTATTTTTGTAAGATCATACGGACCGTTAGTGCCGTGATAGCCGTGCCAAAGATAATAAAAGAGGCCTACTACCTTGTTTTCGTCCTTTTGCTGTACGTCACCTGCATGAGGCAATTCGCGCCCTAAATGGTCAATTGCGGTTTTGTTTGATAGATTGGCGTGCTTCATAAAAATCCTTTCTTGTCGATATCTATGTAAAAATAATAGTTAAGATATATGACATGTCGTTTGTTTAAGTAAAATATTTTGAACTGTGCGTTTGTTATCGGATGAAGTTATTGTACCACAGCTTTACTTTGATGTCAAGATATCCGGTCTAAATCCACCATGTTTGATATGCCCTTATACAATATGACAAGACTATAATACAACCTTATAAATTCGTAAATATTCTGCGTACATTTAGGCGAATTTTTCGAAATTGTAGGGTTCACTCCAATTTGAAGAAACAAAAAATGATTCTGCTATGCAGAATCATTTTTTGTGCTTATGACCCGTACGGGAATCAGAGCCCAACGCGCGCGGTGAAATATTCCACCGCCGTTTGTTTTCTTTTTCGCGCGCTATAGCGATCCTTCGGATCACGGGGTTCAATTCCTTCTTGTGTAAGAAACAAAAAAAGCAGAGGTCAAAGACCTCTGCTTTTTTGTTTATGACCCGTACGGGAATCAGAACCCAACGCGCGCGGTGAAATATTCCACCACCGTTTGTTTTCTTTATCGCGCGCTATAGCGATCCTTCGGATCACGGGGTTCAATTCCTTCTTGTG
>JAFTUC010000023.1 GCA_017466445.1 Clostridia bacterium | reverse complement strand
CGGAGAACTCACCTGCACTTATCCCGAGCACGGCGAAAACGGTTGGCAGAATTTCACCGCCCGTCCCGACGGCACGCTTATCTTCCCCGACGGCAAGGAATATTACTGCCTGTATTGGGAAGGGATCTCGAATATGAAGCCGGATCTTTCCAAGGGATTTTGTGTAAAGGGTGAGGACACCGCAGATTTCCTCACCGAAATACTCCCTAAGATCGGACTTACTCCGAGAGAGGCAAACGAATTTATAATCTACTGGCTTCCCCTGCTACAGGAAAACGAATACAATCTCATCTCCTTCCAAAGGGAGGCTTATACCGACGTATGCGATCTGATAATCGATCCTATGCCCGACAGTCTGCTTCGCGTTTTCATGACGTATAAGCCTCTCACAAAGCCAATCGAGATCGAGCCTCAGGAGTTCGGCGGATTTATCCGAAAAGGATTCACCGTTGTCGAATGGGGCGGCGGCATAATCAAATAATTTACTGTAAAACGCACGACCCCGACCTTATTTCAGGTCGGGGTCATTTCTTATTTTACTCCAGCTCAAATGCGCCTGTATAAAGCTGATAATAGGTGCCCTTTTCGGCAAGCAGCGTTTCGTGATTTCCTCTCTCTATGATGCGTCCGTGGTCAAGGACCATTATGACGTCCGAATTCATTATAGTCGAAAGTCTGTGCGCGATAACGAAGACCGTTCTTCCCTCCATTAGCTTTTCCATACCCTTTTGAACGATAGCCTCTGTTCTCGTGTCTATCGAGGATGTCGCCTCGTCAAGTATCATAACGGGAGGATCCGCGACTGCAGCGCGCGCTATCGCGATAAGCTGTCTCTGTCCCTGCGAAAGGTTAGAGCCGTTATTACTGAGCTCGGTATTATATCCGTCGGGAAGTCTCGTGATAAAATCATCCGCGCCCGCAAGCTTTGCCGCCTTGATACACTCCTCATCGGTAGCGTCAAGACGTCCGTATCTGATATTTTCCATTACGCTTCCGGTGAAAAGGTTGGTATCCTGAAGCACGATACCGAGCGAGCGTCTGAGATCGGATTTCTTTATCTTATTGATATTTATTCCGTCGTAGCGCACCTTTCCGTCCGCTATATCGTAGAAACGGTTTATAAGGTTCGTTATAGTCGTCTTGCCCGCTCCCGTAGCGCCAACGAACGCTACCTGCTGTCCGGGCTCGGCGTAGACGGTGACTCCGTGAAGTACGTCCTTACCCTCCTCGTAAGCAAAATCCACGTCGTTAAGGGTAACGTGACCCTTGAGCTCGGCATAAGTGATGCTTCCGTCCCCGTGCGGATGCTTCCACGCCCAGTGACCGGTATGTCCCTCACATTCGGTGATATTTCCCGCGTCATCGATCTCGCAGTTGACAAGGGTGACGTATCCGTCGTCTTTTTCGGGGATCTCGTCCATGATCTCGAAAACTCGCTTTGCTCCCGCAAGACCCATGATTATCGTATTCATCTGCTGAGAGAGCGTATTTACGTTTCCGGTAAACTGCTTGGTCATATTGAGGAACGGAACGAGCAGGCTTATCGTGAACACCTTTGCGGGAATACCGACGACCTGTGTTATACTGATATTCGTAACATCGGAAAGCAGGAAGATTCCGCTTGCTATCGCACAGAGCACGTAGAGCACATTACCGATATTACCGATTATCGGACCGAGCATATTTGCGTACGCGTGTGCCTTGGAGCTATCCTCGTAAAGCTCGTTATTTATACGGTCGAACTCTTCGCTTGCTTTTGCCTCGTGCGAGAAGACCTTTATGACCTTCTGACCGTTCATCATCTCCTGGATATAGCCCTCGGCAGTACCCATCGCTCTCTGCTGACGTATGAAATATTTCGCCGAGCCTCCGCCTATCACCTTTGAGACAAAAAGCATGGCAATGACTCCGACAAGGACTACAAGGGTCATCCACACGCTGTATACGAGCATAAGGGAAAGGACTGTAACAACGACTATTGCCGACTGTATAAGCTGCGGCAGAGACTGCGAAACGAGCTGACGCAGGGCGTCTATATCGTTTGTATAGTGGCTCATGATATCGCCGTGCTTATGCGTATCGAAATACTTTATGGGAAGATTCTGCATTCCGTCAAACATCTTACGACGCATCTTACAGAGAAATCCCTGAGTTATATGTGCCATAAGCTGCGTATAGGTGGTTATGAATATAAGCGATATGATATAGAGTATCACAAGCACTATAATGGTCGGAGCGATCTCCTTCACCGCCGCCGTCCAATCGGTAGAGCCATTTTTCATATAGGCTTCAACGACACCGAGCACCTTCTGAATGAACATTGACGGTATCGAGGCGACCACTGCCGAAAATACTATACAAAACAGTGTCACGGGAACGAGCACGGGATAGGACTTAAAGAGAAGCTTTATTACTCTTCCGAGCGTTCCCTTATCGATCTTACGCTTGCCGGGTGGCATTTTATGTCTGCCGTTCACTGCATATCACCTCCGCCCGTCTGCTGAGAATAGACCTCGCGGTATATCTCACTGCGCTCGAGAAGCTCCTCGTGATTTCCGACGTCGCTTATACGTCCGCCGTCCATAACGACGATGATATCAGCATCCTTTACGGAAGCTACTCTCTGCGCGATAATTATCTTGGTGGTCTCGGGGATATATTCCTTAAATCCCCTTCTTATGAGCATATCGGTCTTGGTATCGACCGCGCTCGTGGAATCGTCGAGAATAAGTATTTTGGGCTTTTTGAGAAGCGCTCTTGCGATGCAGAGTCTCTGCTTCTGACCGCCCGAAACGTTCGTTCCGCCCTGCTCTATTTTTGTATCGTAGCCGTCCGGAAAGCCGCTTACGAATTCGTGAGCCTGAGCGAGCTTACAAGCCTCTATTATCTCCTCATCACTCGCGTTTTCATTACCCCATTTGAGATTTTCCCTGATAGTTCCCGAGAAAAGCAGATTCTTCTGAAGGACCATCGCTACCTCGCCTCTGAGCACGTCAAGGTCGTATTCTCTTACATCCCTTCCGCCGACCTTTACCGATCCTGAGGTGGCATCGTACAGTCTGGGGATGAGCTGGACTATCGTAGATTTACTCGATCCGGTTCCTCCGAGGATACCTACGGTAGATCCGGACGGAATTTTTATATTTATATTCGAAAGCGCATATTTTTCAGCCTTTTCCGAATACTTGAAGCTTACGTTATCAAACTCTACCGAGCCGTCAGAAACCTCGGAAAGCGCATTTTCGGGATTTGTGAGCGAGGAATTCTCCGAGAGGACCTCGTAAATTCTTTTCATAGATTCAAGCGACATCGTGAGCATTACGAAGATCATCGATATCATCATAAGCTGCATAAGTATCTGCATTCCGTAGGTAAGCATCGCGGATATCTCACCGACGTTTATAAGCTCACCGCCTGTAGTAACTATAAGCTTCGATCCGATAAGAAGCACGAATACCATATTAAAATAGACGCAGATCTGCATAAGCGGGTTGTTGCAGGCAACTATCCTTTCCGCCTTTGTAAAATCGGCACGGATATTTTCAGCCGCCTTTCCGAACTTATCCTTTTCGTACTCCTCACGGGAAAAGCCCTTTACGACTCTCATTCCGCGAACGTTTTCCTCTATCGATTCGTTAAGTCTGTCGTACTTTTTAAACACCCTTCTGAATGCGGGCATCGCGTTTCTTGCAACTATGAAAAGTCCGAAGGCAAGGAAAGGCACTATCACAACGAATGCCGTTGCGAGCGGTCCTCCCATAATATACGCCATAACGATCGAGAAAATCAGCATAAGGGGAGCTCTTATCGCTATACGTATCAGCATCATAAAGGACATCTGAACGTTACTTACATCGGTCGTCATTCTTGTGACGAGAGACGAAGTCGAAAATTTGTCTATATTTTCAAATGAATAGGTCTGCACCTTATGGAAAAGATCGCCTCTGAGATTTTTCGCAAATCCCGACGACGCTTTCGCACAGGTGTATCCCGCAATAGCTCCGCAGCAGAGCGACAGTATAGCCATCACAAAAAGCACAAGTCCGATAAGCACGACCTCCTTAAGCGGTCTTCCCTTTTCGATACGGTTGACCATATCGGCGGTAACAAACGGTATGAAAACTTCTATGACGACCTCGCCGGTTATGAATATAAGAGTAAGGATCGTAGACAGCTTATACTCTCTTACACAACCGAGCAATCGTTTGAACATCCGAAATCATTCCTTTCTTTATCAGATATACAATCAAATATTATACATCAAAATATTTAAAATTTCAAGAGCATACGGTGTATTTTTTTATTAACATACGTTATCGCGGTCAATTCTCAAGATATCCTCGGGAAAGCCTTTGCATAAGGCTTTCGTTTTCATTGAGAGCATATCTCTCATCCGCCAGCCTTCTCAGAGAGAGCATCCGCTTGTCGAGTTCGAATATAGTTTCGGCACAGCTGCGGAGTCCCAAGCTTATCTCGTCATCATCTGCAGTTTTTCGCTTATATTTTATCTCGTGTTCTAAGCTCGCCCAAAAATTCATTGCAATGGTACGTATCTGCACCTCTACCATCATATCCGTTTTATTATTGGCAAAAAAGACAGGGACGCTGACAACGAGATGCAGGCTTCTGTATCCCGTTGTTTTAGGTTTTTTTATATAGTCCTTCTCTTCTATTACCGTTATGTCACTTTGCGATTTCAGCGCATCGGCAAGGGTATAAATATCGTCAATATACGAGCAGATAACACGCACTCCGGCTATATCACGTATATTTTTCCGCATAGATTCAAGCGTCATTTCCACGCAGTTATTTTTCATCTTTTTTATAATGCTTGCATTACTTTTTAATCTGGTGGAAATAGACTCTATGGGGTTTCTCAGAGTACGCACACCAAATTCACTACTAAGCACCTCAAACTTAGTCTCTATCTCTTTTATAGCACAGGCATACATCATACGCATCTCACGGTATTTCGCAAACACCTCAAGTTTTTCTTTTCCTATAAGTGAAACGATATTATCTATATCGTCAGGTATCGAGCTATCCTGTCCCTGAAGCTCTACGATAAAATCAATTCCGCTGCTTTTATTACCATTACTTTCGACCATATCAAAGCCTCCTTACGATTTTCGATTATATACGCGCTCTTTCACCATTTCAAGCATAATATTATTAATTAAAACTTTTTTACTTTTATTTAACACTGACTTAATAAATCCTTCCGCCTCTTGATTTTTTCTTGCCGATATGGTATAGTTTATGGGATATTCAAGTCATCTTACCGGAAAGCAAGCAGAAAGAGCCTTCTTTTTAGTCATTTATTTGCCAAAAAGTAAACGATATCTTAACAGTTTAACAAAATTGTTGACATATCAACAATATTGTGCTATAATTTCTCCGTATTAAGGAGAGTAACCGAACATTATGCAGAACAGATTTAAAGAATTTACCCTTTTAACTGCCAAAATCAGGCGTCTTATAACAAGGATCAAGACCGAGGAGATGGCAAAATACAACTTGAAAAGCTCTCACGTATCCTGCCTTTACTATCTTTACACCATGCAGGAGCTTACTGCCAAGGAGCTTTGCGAGATCTGCGACGAGGATAAAGCGGCGGTATCGAGATCGGTAGAGTATCTTGAAAAAAGCGGATACATAAGGACTGCCGATTCCTCTCACGGTAAATACAAGCGCTCCTTCGTGCTTACCGAGTCCGGAACTCACATTGCCGAATACGTAAATCAACGTATCGACAGTATTCTTGAGGACTCTGACAGAGGACTTTCCGAACAGGAACGTGACATACTCTACAGGGGACTTCTCGTAATAAGCGAAAATCTTCAGGAAATTTGCGACAGCTACAATAACTGACTGTATTTCCACATACACTAATCTAAAGGAGAATAAAATGGAAAAAAACGATTTTATAATAATGACCGATTCGGGATGCGACATATCTCCCGAGCTTTTGAAAGAGTGGGGTGTTCCCTTCCGCAGTCTCAATTTCAGATTTGACGGCTCCGAAAAGGAATACTCGAACGAGGATATGAGCGTGTCCGAATTTTACGCAAAAATGAGGGAGGGAGCTGTCGCCAAGACATCCGCTGTCAACACTGAGGGATTTGCCTCCGCATTCGAGGAGCTTTTATCAAAGGGACTTGATATAGTTTATATCGGATTTTCCTCGGGGCTCAGCACCACCTTCAATTCCGCGCGCCTTGCCGCCGCTCAGGTGCTTGAAAAATATCCCGAAAGAAAAATATTCACCGTGGACACACGTGCCGCATCGGCAGGTCAGGGTCTTATTCTCAAGCTCGTGCTCGACAAGAAAAAAGAGGGCGCATCTCTTGAAGAGGTCGCCAAATACGCCGAAGACATAAAATTCAGGATCTCTATCTGGTTTACGGTCGACGACCTTGTTTATCTCAAGAGAGGCGGACGTGTCAGCGCCACCGCCGCATTCTTCGGTAACATGCTCGGAATAAAGCCGGTGCTTCACATGGACAACGAGGGTCATCTCGTTCCCGTAACAAAGGTACGCGGAAGACGCACGTCGATAAACGCGCTTGCCGACAAATACGGTGAGCTCGCGGAAAAGCTCGACGGTGCCGATATATTCATTTCCCACGGTGATTGCATCTCGGATGCTGAAATGCTTGCCGATATCTTATCGAAAAGATACGGCGCGAAGGTAGATCTCATAACAGACGTCGGAACCGTCATAGGCGCCCATTCGGGTCCCGGTACCCTCGCTCTGTTCTTTATAGGAAAGAGTCGCGGATAAAAGTTATCAAGATCTGAGCACAAAGGAGATTGTCTGTCATGGCAACAAAAAAGAAGAAAAAAGCCTCCAAGCTCGGAGGTCTCAACATAAAATATCTCGGAGGTCTTCTTCTCTCGAAGATGGCTATCGGCGGAGCCAAGCGCCTTCGCTCCAACGCCGAAGAGGTAAACAAGCTGAACGTATTCCCCGTTCCGGACGGCGATACGGGCGACAACATGAGAATGACCATCGAAAGCGGTATTGCCGCCATCGAAAACATAGATTCGGACGACCTTGCGGAGGTAATGAAGACTCTGTCTCACGGAATGCTTCTCGGTGCGAGAGGAAACTCGGGAGTTATACTTTCTCAGTTCTTTGCAGGCATGGCCAAGGGACTTGACGGTTCCGAAAAAGCCGATCCCGTGACCTTCGGACACGCGCTTGAGCTCGGTGTTCAGCAGGCCTATTCGTCGGTAATGACCCCTACCGAGGGAACGATACTCACAGTCGCAAGAGAGGCGGTCGAATATGCGGTCGCAAACATCACCCCAAAGAGCACGATACGTTCGCTTTTTGCCGACCTCGTCAAGGAGATGCACGCTTCTCTTGACAGAACGCCCGAGGCTCTTTCGGTTCTCAAGGAGGCGGGAGTGGTAGACAGTGGCGGAGCCGGTCTTCTTTACATAATGGAGGGCTTCAACCGTGTACTTAACGGCGAAGATGTCTCCGACGAGAGCGCTGACTATTCTGTCGCAAGGGTGTCCGCACCGAGCACATCCGCATTTGACGAAAACAGCGATATGTCCTTCGGATACTGCACCGAATTTCTTCTTCAGCTCAGAAACGGCAAGGCTGACGTATCCACCTTTGATCTTGACAAGCTGAAAGCCTTCCTTTCGGAGCTCGGAGACTCTATAGTCGCATTTATGACAGGAAGCATAGTAAAGGTACACGTACACACCTTCACGCCCGACAAGGTGCTCGGATACTGTCTTGCCTACGGTGACTTCATAACCGTAAAGATCGAAAACATGTCCCTTCAGCACACCGAGTCCGGGGATATCTCACAGTCAGCGCCCGAGCCCGAGAAAAAGGAGGTTGCTCCGCCTAAGAAATACGGTATAGTAACGGTCAGCAACGGACCGGGAGTCGAGCAGCTTTTCAGAGATCTCGGAAGCGACGAGGTGATCTTCGGCGGACAAACGAACAATCCGTCAACGAGCGATTTCATCAGTGCGTTTGAAAATATAAACGCAGAAAACATATTCGTATTCCCCAACAATTCAAACATCTTTATGGCGGCGCAGCAGGCGGGAGATCTTTACGAAAAAGCGCGCATATACGTCGTTCCCAGCAAGAGCATCGGCACCGGATACGTTGCTCTTTCCTGCATGAATCTTGAAGCTCAAAGTGCAAAGGAGATTCTTTCCGAACTCAATGACGTGCTTGACAGAGTCACATCGGCATACATATCACCATCTATCCGCGATGCCGACATAAGCGGCATTCACATAAACAGCGGAGACACGATAGGAATTATCGGAAAGGAGATCGTTGTCTCCGAGCCGGACAGAATGTTGGCAACGAAAAAGCTTGCCTCTTATCTACTTGATATGCCCGAAAAGTTTATGCTTACCGTGTTCAGGGGTACGGATTCAACGCCCGAGGAGCAGGAGGAGCTCAGCACGTATCTTTCAAAGAGTCATCCCGACGCGGAGGTCTATTTTATAGACGGAGGTCAGGAGATATATCCCTTCATTTTCGTTGTGGAATGATCATATTTATCGGTAAAAACGCAGAGGGATCTGCGTTTTTATTTTTACTTTTCACACCTTAAATAATGTAAAAATATAAGATTGACAACACGTCTCCCAAGATAGTATAATTATATCACATTTCATTTACCGCACGGAGGAAACTATGAGTTCAGTAGATCTTAAGGCTCTTTTGGAGCAAATGACGCTTGAAGAAAAGATAGGACAGATGATCCAGCTCAGCGCGATATTTTTCGACTCAGCCGACGGCGAGCTTACCGGTCCCGCACAGGAATGGGATCTCGACGAGCACGGTCTTTCTATGATCGGAAGCTGCATCGGAGGGCTCAACGCAAAGCACAAAAGAGAGATACAGGACCGTCACCTTGCGACCGACAGAAACAAGATCCCTTTGATATTTATGCGTGACATAATACACGGATATCGCACGATATATCCTATTCCGCTTGCGATGGCGGGATCGTTTGATCCTTCTCTTATGGAGGAATGCGCCCATATGGCGGCTCGGGAGGCCTCTCACGAGGGTACACACCTTACCTTTGCACCGATGGTCGATTTCGTGCGTGACGCACGCTGGGGACGGGTCGCCGAAAGCTGCGGCGAGGACGCGCTTTTAGCCTCTAAAATGGGCGAGGCTCAGGTAAAGGGATTTCAGAAGGATGACATCTCAAGTCCGGAGTCTCTTGCCACCTGCGTAAAGCATTTTGCCGCTTACGGCGGTGCCGAGGCGGGACGTGACTACAACACGGTCGAGATCTCCGAGCGTCTTCTCCGTTCAAGATATCTCCCTGCATACAAGGCGTGCATAGACGCAGGCACGACTATGGTAATGCCCTCCTTCAATAATCTTAACGGTCTGCCGTCCGTGGGAAACAAATTCCTTATGAAAAAGATCCTGCGTGACGAGTGGGGCTTTGAGGGAGTGGTAATAAGCGACTGGGAGGCAATATACGAGCTCTGCGTTCACGGAGTCGCAAGGGATCTGTCTGAGGCGGGCGAAATGGCGCTCGACTGCTCCTGCGACATCGAGATGGTATCCCGCGCATATTACGACACGCTTGCCGATCTCGTCAGAAGCAAAAGGGTATCCGAGGATATCGTTGACCGTTCGGTAATGAGGATCCTGGAGCTTAAAAAGCGTCTCGGTCTTTTCGAGGATCCGTACCACGGATCGATCGAAAACAGCGACGTACTCCTTTGCCCCGAGCACAAAGAGATCGCCGAGCGCGCGGCGCTTGAGAGCGCGGTCCTTCTCAGAAACAACGGTATACTTCCCTTAAACAAAAATATAAAAAGGCTTGCCGTGGTAGGTCCGTTTGCAAACAGTCAGGCTATCAAGGGAACGTGGGCGGCAATGGGCGAAAACAAGGATTGCATCAGCGTGCTTGACGGACTCAAAGCACTTTTACCCCACACCGAGATAAAATGGGCTCTCGGATGCGAGGCGAGCATCGACGATCCTTCCAAGGACAAGATCGCACAAGCAGTAGAAATATGCGAAAACGCAGACGCCGTTATACTGTGCGTCGGAGAGCCTCAGGGCTACTCGGGAGAGGCACAGAGCCGTGTGGATATATCACTTCCCGGAGTTCAGGATGAGCTTATAGACGCGGTCACCTCGGTCAACTCAAATACCGTGGCACTTGTTTTTAACGGACGACCCTTAACTCTTGTGAATCTTGAGAAAAAGGCGGCCGCCATACTCGAAATGTGGCATCCCGGAACGCAGGGCGGACTTGCCGCGGCAAAACTTATCCTCGGAATGGCAAATCCATGCGGAAAGCTTCCCATGACCTTCCCCAAGCATGTAGGACAGTGCCCGATATATTACGACCGCACAAGGACGGGACGTCCGAAAAAGAATTCGGACGACAAACACGAGATCTGTGTTTCCGACTATCTTGACTGCGGTGATCTTCCTCTTTTCTTCTTCGGAGAAGGCTTATCCTACAGTAATTTCGTATACGAAAGCATGGTTCTTGACAAAAATGAAATAACGAAGGATGACACCTTAAAAGTATCGGTCACCATCAGAAATGACAGTGACACAAACGGAAAAGAGGTCGTTCAGCTCTATCTTTGCGATCTCGTAGCCTCGGCGGTAAGACCTGTTCAGGAGCTCATCGCATTTGAGAAGATCTCTCTTGCCGCAGGAGAGCGCAAAACGCTGGATTTCTTTATACGTGAGGACATGCTCCGCTTCTACGATTCTGAGTGCAGATATATATCCGAGCCGGGCGATTTTACCCTGTCGGTAGGCTATGCGGATCATATGAGATTTACCCAAAAATTCACCCTTATTTAAATTTTCCTTTGCATTTTCAGCGGAGAATTCAGTTTCATAGCGTATGGCGGGAGCTTGCTCCCGCTGCTTATTTTTAATTAGCTTTATTATAGATCAAATCCTTCGTTTTTTGTAGCCGGGTATTGACACAAAAAGTGAGTCGTGATATACTGTAAAAAAAGTTGGAGGAACACATATGGAACTGAAAAAACTTGACAAAAGTGTGCTCAAATTATGGTACGTCCGTGCATCTGTTATCTCACTCATACTTCTTGGCATCTTTGCAGGCAGTGCCGCAATACTGCATGCCAACAAAGCATCCTTCAGCCTTACACTTGCCGTTTTACTGTCGGTAGGGATACCCGTATTCTTACTTCTCGTACTCACCCTTATAATGCCGATACTACGCTACAATATGTATTCATGGGGTTATGACGACAAGCGCATCGTCGTAAATCAAGGGGTGATTTTCAGGCACAGAGTCGTGATCCCCATCTGTCAGATACAGGATCTTCATAGGAATCAAGGTCCCATTATGATGATGCTGAAGCTGAGCGACATTACAATCTCGACCGCAGGATCAAATTTTGACATCTCCACCCTTACCACAAGTGAGGCAAGCAGGATGATCGATGAGCTTGAGCGCAGTCTTGAAGCAAGAGTTGAGGAGCTGAAAAATGAAGAGATTTGACAAAGGATATATTTATTCCGCGCTGATCTCCGATCTTCTCACCTGTCTTGTAATAGCGTACATATTTATGGGAGACTTTTTTCTTGACGAAACAGCCAAAAAGGATGATATTCTCGCGGCAATTCCCTTTTTCGCGATGGCGTTTATCATAACCTATCTCTGTTTTGTCGCATACAGAATCGTGTACTACATGACCTCGGGCTACGAGCTGACCGAAAAGGAGATCAAATGCTGCAGGGGTGTACTGTTTAAAAAGAGCTCCGTTTTGGAATATACGAACATACACGCGATAAACAAAAAGCAAGGAATCCTTTACCGGATATTCGGTATTGCGGTCTTGACACTCGACAGCGGATCTGCCAACACATCTCACACTGCAGAGATAACCGTTATTGAGAAGTCGGGGACTGTCGACGCGCTTATACGCGAATTAAACGCTTTAAAAGAGGGCGGCAAGCGAAACGCTGAGTCCGCACAGGAAGAGATCTTACTCTCCGATAATGACATCTTGTACAGCTTTACCTCTAAAAGAAAAATGCTGTACACGCTGATAAGCATAGCCTCGACCGCATTCTTTACCGCCGTGCTTGGAATATCGGCAATCACCGTTACAGGTATTGCCAAATCGGTGCTTAGTCTTGACGGACTCGGTACGTGGGGACAGTATTTTATATATTCAGGTCTGATCACATTAAGTGCGATCCTTATCCTCTCCGTAATTTCCTTTATCGGAACTATGATCCATTCGTTCATCGGATATCACGACTTTAAGATCACAAGACGCGGCAAGGAAATTCAGATCTCATACGGACTTTTAGAGCGTCAAACGAACACGTTCAGCCATGACAGGATCAAGGCCCTCAAGATATCTCAAGGACTCGTTCAAAGAGCGCTTGGATTTGCTACAATAAAGCTCGAGGTCATCGGATATACGCTTGACGGAGATAACAGTAATAGCGCAGATCTCGGCGTGCTTGTTCCCTTTTGCAAATACGATGAGGTAAGAGAGATCCTTGAAAAGGTATTACCCGACTACATTCCGGATGAAAAGCAGACAAAGTCGGTTTCCTTTTTCCCTTTTATGTCCTATTTCATGCTCTTTCTCGCCATAGTAACGGGCGCAGTTCTTTTACAGACTGTTCTGACTATGCTGATATTAAGTGTTTCATCTTCACTTATCGCGACCACTTGCTTTGTGACAGTAGGCGTGGCGGTCATACTGCTTATTATAAAAACGTTAAGTGCTGTTCTCAGCTACAAAACGAACGGTCTTGCTATAAGCAGTGGTAAGATAACCGCTTATTACGGTGGATTCACGAAAAACATCACGGTGTTTATGACAAAAAATCTTACTGCCGCGGAAAACGTAACCACGCCGCTTCGCAAAAAAGCGGGAATTACAAGTCTTGTTATGCACATAAAAACAAACGAAATGTCAAACGAGATCAAGGTCCACATTCAAAAGGACGGACTTTCAAAGGAAATGGAGGATCTGTTGATACTTTAACAAACGATACCGCAGGCGGCAATGCTTGCGGTATTCTTTAAACAAGATCTCAATATCGCACTTGACAAATTGAAGGGAATATAGTAGAATAGTATCGCTACACAAAGTTAATAATCTGATCGGACGAGTATTTGTTTTTATTTCGGTAAAAATGCATACTCCTTGTTTTCGTACTCGTTTCGGTCATGAAAACTTTGTGTAGCAACAAACGGAGGGTGCGTTTTTAGGTGTGCCCTCTACTTGGGGCACACTTTTTTATTGAGTCCGAAAAGGAGGTTTATAAGGATTTGAAGGATCAAAAAAAGAAAAAACTGCCGCTTAGGCAAACACTGTCAAACAACCTGTTTGCGCTCAAGGTAATCTGGGAAGCATCTCCCATATATCTTTCCGTATATCTCGGCTCCTCGCTCGTGTACGGTATTCTCGGATTCCTTGGCGAGGGATATCTGCTGCGAAGGATAGTAAACAGCATTGAAAAGGGCGACAGCATCGAAAGTGTAATACGCTTTACCCTGATACTCGGAATAACGACCCTGATATGTTATCTGGCGCTCAATTACTTTTGGAACGTGATCTCTCCCATAAAGCAAAAGCTTGTGGGAGCCCACGTTGAGAAGATGCTTTTTAAAAAGGCGTCCGAATTAGAGCTTGCCTGCTATGAGGATCCTGCGTTTTACGACAATTACGTAAAGGCTATGGACGAGGCGTACAACCGAGTGATGAAGGTAATGTACACTCTTGACAACCTTATTTCGAGGATCATCGCTCTTCTGGCGAATTCGCTCCTTCTCTTTATAATCGATCCGTGGCTCGCTGTTTTCGGGCTCTTCCCGCTCCTTCTCGGATTTTTCCGCCGCCTTGAAAACGTGGCAAATCACGATCTTGAGGTCGCAAAAAAGCCGGTAACAAGGCGTACCGATTATGTAAAGCGAACCTTTTATCTCGGAGAATACGCAAAAGAGATGCGTATCGGAGGAATGTACGCAAGTATGCTCCGTGACCTGCGAGAGGCATACGGAGACTTCAAGTCTCTCACTAAAAAGTACGGAGGAAAAAAAGCGATATACGGTTACGTTCAAAGGATAGGTCTTGAGGTCATAACCGTACTTGGAGCGACCCTATATTCGGTCTGGAGCGCGATAGAGCTCGGAAGCGCGAACGGAGGTATGACGATCGGAGACTGCATCGTGGTGCTTACCTCTATCGGTACGATATCATACTGTCTTAACAATCTCGTACAGAATCTTGCAGAATTCGGCGAGCACGCTCTTTTCTTAGAGGACGTGAGGACCTTTCTCGATCACGAGATCACGGTCGTTTCGGGAGATAAGATCGCAGACAAGTGTCTTGGCGAAATATCGGTAAAGAATCTCTCATTCAGATATGACGGAAGTGACAAGAATGCGCTCAGCGATATATCCTTCATCTGGAAAAAGGGAGAGCGCATCGCGCTTGTCGGAAGCAACGGGTCGGGAAAAAGCACGCTTGTAAAGCTTTTGCTCCGTCTTTATGACCCGCAAAACGGAGAGATTCTGCTTGAGGGAGAAAACATCAAGGAGCTTGAGTCGCAGTCGTACAGAGATCTTTTCAGCACCGTGTTTCAGGATTTCAAAATGTTCTCAATGAGCGTTCGTGAGAACATCCTTCTCCGCCCGGAAGCAGAAGGGGATCCTGAGCGGGTCGAAAATGCTCTTAAGGAAAGCGGAGCGTGGGAAAGGATTGAGCTCCTTGAAAACAAGGCTGATTCGATACTCACAAGAGAATTCGACGAAAACGGAGCAAATCTCTCAACTGGCGAGCAGCAAAAGGTTCTTCTCGCACGTGTATTTGCAGATGAAAGGCCGTTTCTCTTACTCGACGAGCCTTCAAGCGCTCTCGATCCTATAGCAGAGTACAAAATGTTCGAAAACATGATGAGGGCTACCGAAGGGCGCAGCGTTATATTTATATCTCACCGTCTGTCCTCAGCGGTCCTCGCTGACAAAATAATACTTATGGATAGCGGAAGGATAGCGGAGATCGGCACGCACGCAGAGCTCATCTCAAAGAACGGCAAATACGCGGAAATGTTCCGAAGGCAAGCGGAAAATTATCTTGGAAGCGAGGTGAGCGTCAATGAATAAGAAAAAAAGACAAAGGCTCTCCTCGATAATCAAAAACAATGCCATAATGCTCGGAAAAATAGCAAAGCACACTCCCGAATATTTCATACTGATGATAGTCGAGGGCGTTATATGGGGTCTTATAAATTCAGCCACTGCGATATTCAGCTACAAGCTACTCAATGCGGTAGGCGCCGGCTGTTCCTTTTCTTACGCCGCAAAAATAATCGCCGTTATGGCCACATTCTATTTACTTGCGTACGCATTTGATCAGTGGTACTGGCGGATAAAAAATCCTCTTATGCGGCAAAAGCTCCATCTCAGCATGCACGAGGAGATGTTCGCAAAGGCACGCTCGATAGACCTCTCATGCTTTGACGATCCCGAATTTTACAATGATTTTGTATGGGCCATGAACGAGTCCGACAGGCGGGCGGTCGATATAATAGAGGATACCGGAAAGCTTATAAACCGCATAGTGGCATCCTCCACCCTTTTCACTCTGCTTTTGACGGTAGATCCGACAGTCGCGCTGATCTTGTTTGCATCCTGCACGGTAACGGTGATCTGCAATCTGATCGGCAACAAGGTAAGCTTTGCTCACAGTAAGGAAAGCAATCCGCTTTACAGAAAAAAGGGATACATAAACAGAGTCTACCGTCTGTCCGATCACGCAAAGGAGATACGTATCAGTCACGCAAGCGAGCTTCTTGAAAAGCAGTACGACGAAAACACTCAAAAGCTTATCGAGTGCGATATGAAATACGGAAAGAAATATTTCCTTATATTCGGTCTCGGATTCGAGGCGCTCGGAACACTTACCGTATTCGGTATCATTTTATACATGATATCCATGCTCGGAAAGGGGCTTGCCGTAGGCAGTATGGTAGCAAGCGTCGGAGTCGTATTTCGCATACGTTGGATGCTCGTAGATCTTATCCAACGCATAACGAAATATCCCAAGCATTCTCTTTACGTGGAAAAATACCTTGAGTTTATGAATTTTGACAACAAGGTAAAAAGCGGGACGGAGGACGTACCCGAATTTGAAAGTCTTGAGCTCAGAAACGTAAGCTTTTCCTACGAATTTGCTTCGCATCCGAAATATCAGTACCACGACGCGGATCACAAATCCCACACGGACGCTGAAGCAAACGATGCGCTGTGCAATGTAAGCCTCAAAATAAACAAGGGTGAAAAGATAGCAATAGTCGGATACAACGGAGCGGGCAAGACCACTCTCATAAAGCTCATAATGCGTCTTTACGACCCGAGCGAAGGCGAGATCCTCTACAACGGAGTTGACATACGTCAGTACGATATAGAAAAATACCGCTCGAAAATAGGAACCGTATTTCAAGATTTCAAGATCTTTGCAACATCGATTGCGGAAAACGTAATGAACGGAGAATATTCCGATGAAATGGAAAGCACGGTCATTGATGCTCTTGAGGCGTCCGATTTCACCGAAAAGCTATCAACGCTCGAGGACGGGATACACACGCATCTTACAAGAGAATTCGATGAAAAAGGAACTAATCTATCGGGAGGAGAATCTCAAAAGATCGCGATTTCACGAGTTTTTGCCAAAAGCTTCCCTATCGTCATTATGGATGAGCCTTCAAGCGCGCTAGATCCGAATGCGGAATACAATCTGAACAGATCGATCCTTGAGCGCACGTCAGAAAAAACGGTAATATTTATATCGCACCGACTTTCAACGACACGCATAGCCGACAAGATCTACATGTTTGAAAAAGGACATCTTATCGAGCAGGGATCTCATACAGAGCTGCTTGATTTCGGAGGCAAATACGCGGAAATGTTTGAGCTTCAATCCAGGAAATATCGCGAAAGTTAATTAGACAAAAAAGCACGGCATATGCCGTGCTTTTTTACGATAAGTGATACCGTTTGAATTTACGATTGTTTTTCGTCAGATATCACGTATTAAATTTTCTGTATTCTGATGGCGTCATACCGCTTTTTTTCTTAAAGATCCTACAAAAATACGCACTGCTTTCAAATCCGACATCCTCGGCTATCCGTTCTATTCCGGCATTACTTCCGAGAAGCATCTGTTTCGCTTTATCAAGCTTGACGCGCATCCGATATTCACCCGGTGTAATACCGGAATATTCTTTAAAAAGCCTTCTGAAGCAGCCGCTGCTGACACCACACATTTTCGCTATCTCATCGATCGAGCTTTCATTCATAACGTCTGCCTCAAGGAGCTCTATTCCCGTAGCGATCGAGTCAAAGCGTTTACCCCTTGAAAGTGTTTCTTCGCGACCGATATATGCAAGAAGTTTATACACAGACGCCTTAAGTGCCGGATACGAGCGGACCGAAGCCTCGTAATTTTTTATAATCTCAACGCAAATATCAGCTATGACATAAGAATTGACACTATCTATAATAAAGGGCGACCGACCGAAGGTCAATATTTTACCGTCCTTTACTACATTGAATTCAACAAGATATACGTCGGGAAATTCCGATCCGCATTCCCCGTTAAGACACTTGTATTCGCTACGTGCCGGCAGGCAAAGAAGGCTTTTACGCTGTGCGTTAACCGTTTGACCAAGGGACGTATAATAAACGCCCTCACATCCGTTAAGATATATGACAGCACTGCTCTTTCTTGGATGATCCATATGAAACAGAGCGCCCTTTTGCCATTTTTGCCGCATGGCAAAAATATCGGTTATATCAAAATCAAGCGCACACAGCTCCGAAAAGGAAATATACTCTCGATCCTCCATAGGTACCTCCTTACGTGAAACTCGGGTAAGAAAATTATATCACTCATTTACCGACAAATCAAGTTTTTTGTTTCAAAGTTTCAAAAAAATCGGTTTGCAAAGCCATTTCCCTTTCTCTTCTTTTCTTGATGAAGAAATACGCGATCAAAAGAGAGACGAAGGTCACGAGCCACGCAATAGGAAACGAAAGATATAGGATGTCAGGAGTTTTATACGCCTTAAAGACGGTAAATATCCAAAGCACACGAATTCCGCATGAGCCTATAATCGAAATTACAGTCGGAACCAGCGAGCTTCCAAAGCCTCGAAGAGCTCCGACAGTCACATCCATAAGCGCGAGAATGAAATACGGAATACATATATATTTCATTCGCACCATGCCAAAGGATATGGCCGATATCTCCCCCGGAAGATATAATTCAAGCAATATATCCGAGAAAAAGCATAAGCACCAACCGGTAAGAATTGCTACTGCGACGGCTGAAATCATACACAGCTTGAAGGCTCTTTCCGCACGTTTCATATTCCTTGCTCCGTAGTTTTGAGAAACAAATGCGATACAGGTAGTCTGGAAGGAATTGAACGCTATATAGGAAAAGGTATCAATATTTCCGGCCGCGGTATTCCCTGCTATTGCCACGCTGCCAAAGGAGTTTACAGCCGACTGAATAATCATACCGGATATCGAAAAGACCGAGCTTTGAATACCCGACGGAAGTCCGAGCGCCAGCAGTCTTCCCAGTATATCTTTATGAAAACGCAAGCGTCTGAACGAAAAATCATACGCCCCTCCGTCGTGTACCATGACGATCAATACTATAATGGCAGAAAGATACTGAGAAACAACGGTAGCGATCGCTACTCCGATCACGCCTATCCCAAAGTAACCTACTAGGATAAAATTAAGTAAAACATTTACTATTCCGCAAATCAAAAGGATATACAGAGGTCTCCCGGTATCACCCCTTGCGCGAAGCACCGCTGACATAAAATTGAAAAGCAGATTAGCGGGCGCTCCCAAAAAGTAGATCCTTGCGTACGATGTCGCAAAAGCAAAAATATCATCAGGAGTTTCCATCCATGAAAGAAACAGACCCGATGCCAACACACCGATCACGGCAACTATGAGTCCCGATACGATACCAAGAAGTGCAGAGGTCTCTACAGTACGTTTTATATCATTTTCGCGCCTTGCGCCAATATAATACCCTATACATACGCTCACACCGCTCGAAAGACCGATAAAAACATTCACTATAAGCGTAATAAGCGGAGAAGCAGCTCCGATTGCTGCAACCGCAAGATCTCCCTCAAATCTACTTACAACGATCATATCTGCAGCTGTATAGAACAGTTGTAAAGCATTCATAACAATAAGTGGGAGAGTAAAGCGCACGATCTTTCCAAACAGCGATCCCTCGCACATATTTATTTCATGTTTACCTATAGACATGATGATTTATCTCCACAAGTGACGGTACTGATCAGACGATATCTATCCATCTGTTTTCATCGGACGAAAGCGCAACGGCATCCACGATCTTTTGGCACACCGCTCCTTCTTTTATATCCGCCGCCTCTTCCTTAAATCTGCCAAGCGCGATATCGACAAAGCTCTGCTCCTGAGAAGCTAAATATTCCTCCGGCACGCTTATCCGATGAAGACCTACAGTCTTTACCTCTTCAATTCCGAGACAGAGCCACAACTCCCATGGATCGTTAAGATTGAAAGAAATAACGCCATCCGTTCCGAAAATATCATACTTTATCGTATTGGAATGACCGTGAGCGCAGCGTGTAACTGTGAAGTTTGCAACAGCACCACCCTCGATATCAGCAAGGAACGAGCAGTAATCGTCGGTAGTTACATCGCCTATTATATCGCTGTCAAGCATTTTACGTTGCTTCACGAAGGTTCTTTTTCTTGCGCACACCGAAGTTATTTCCCCGATAAGGTATCTTGTCATATCTATCAGATGAACGCCAAGATCTCCGATAGCACCTGTTCCGCTTTTTGATTTTACAAATCTCCACTCCATTCTACGACCTTCAACGAACGAACCGGACTGGAGATACTCAATATTCACAGTAAGTATCTTTCCTATTTTTCCTTCTCCGATCAGCTTGCGCGCATAGCGAACTGCAGGAAGAAATCTGTATGAGAAGCAGATCATATTGGGTTGCGGATATTTCTCGAGAAGCTCGAGAAGAGCGGGTACTTTTTCATACGTATCGCTTAGCGGCTTCTCAATATTTACCGGTTTACCCGCGCAGATAACGTCACAAGCCATCTGCACATGAAGATAGTTCGGTGTACATATCTCAACTGCGTCAACGATATCGCAGGAGATAAGATCGTGATAATCTGTAAATCTGTATTCAGGGGCGATCTCAAGTCGATCACCTGCCGCGTTCAGCTTTTGCTCATCTATGTCGCATACCGCAACGATCTTTACGTCTTCGGCCTTTTTCAGACCGTCGATATGAGCCCCGGATATTCTGCCCATACCGATAATTCCCACTCTTAATATCTTGTTTTCCATTTTTATTTTCCTTTCTTATCAGGTATTTATTTAGTAATATACGTGTGAAGTCTTTCGCTGTCCGGTCTTCCCGCAAACTTATCCTCGACCTTCTCGAGTGCTTCCCAATGACCGACTGTAGATATCGGTCCGTTAGTCGGAGCTGCCCAATCTACGGCGTTCTTTATTACCTGCGAGATATCCTCTCGGTAGAAGGTAGGATATTCCTCGTGACCGGGTCTGAAATAAAATATCTTTCCGTTTCCTCTTTTGTAGCAGCACCCGCTTCTGAAAACATCTCCACCGGAAAACCAACTTATAAACACAAGCTCATCGGGGGTCGGAACGTCAAATTTTTCACCGTACGTCTCCTCCATGGGAAGCTCGATATATTCAGGAAGATTGCGCGCGATGGGATGAGCCGGTTCGATGACCCATATGCGTTCCTTTTCGTCGTTTTCGCGCCATTTTAACCTACAATCCATGCCCATCAGCATGACGAACGGCTTAGAACGATGTCCCGAGTGCAGAACTATAAGTCCCATGCCGCCAAGCACCCTGTTCCTGACTCGCGTGGCGACCTCGTCAGATACTTCAGAATGAGCGCAGTGCCCCCACCAGATAAGCACATCAGTAGCGTTCAGCACATCTTCGGTAAGTCCGTGCTCCTCCATTTCAAGAGTTGCAATTCTTATATTGTACTTTTTGTCACGTCCAAGCATCTGAGCTATTGCACCGTGAATGCCGTCGGGATATATCTTTCTTATCCTATCTTCCTTTTCATGGACGAACTCGTTCCATATTGTAACGTTGATTCTTCTCATTTTGTGTCACCCTCCGCCTTATGATGTTTTTTTTGATTTCATTATACTTCCTACTCTTAGCTTAGACAATAGATTTTACAACCAATTTTATTGCACTTTTCGAACAGATATCGTCTGGAAATCTCAAACAAATGATAGCATTTTGACCCCTTTGGCTCATTATGGATAGTTGCTCTTGTGTATACTTCCGTTAGGACTTACGAACCTAAATCGGCGCCGACGCTTCACTTTTTCGCTTATTTCCCCTTGCGCCGATCAGCAAATCCTGCGGATTTGCGAGGTTCAACTCGGTTTACTTGGATACACAAAAAGCACGGCATATGCCGTGCTTTTTGTGTATGCGGGCGACAGGACTTGAACCTGCACAACCTTGCGATCATAAGAACCTGAATTTAATAGATATTAGTTCGTGTGAGTAATTTGCAGGGCGTCTGAGTTCCTTAAAAATCCGATATTTATGCGGATTTTTCTATCAAACTTCATAAAATCCCACAACCGCGCACTTTGCGTGGTTTTTCTCGTTTTCGGGATGTTTGTTAGAAAAATTATTAGAAGAGGATGTGTGAAAAGATAAGCTGTTACGCTCAGTTGTTTAAATTCTATCATACTATTATCATCTTCAAAAAGTTTTTTAACCACGACAGTAGTTGTCTAGGTTAGCGTTTAAACTAATGGCGTAATGGAGGTGATAGACTATATGGGAACAGCCGAGCGAAGACACCAAATTATGAAAATACTGTGCCGGCGCAGATATGAAACAACACATAATTTGGCATCGGAGCTCGGTGTTTCCCCTCGAACCATTCAGCGTGATATAGAAATCCTGAGCAGAACCGAGCCGATCTTTACACAGTCCGGAAAATACGGAGGCGGTGTATACGTTATCGAAGGTTATTCTATGGATCGTATGTATATGACGGATGCAGAACTCGATGTATTACATAAGGTATACGCTGCAGCTGACGAGACTGCTTTGTTACTTACATCCGATGAAAAGAAACTGCTCGGATTTCTTATCTCGCAGTACACCAAACCCAAAATTTAAAATGAAAGGATCTTAGTATGAAAGAAAAAGAAAAACAATTATTTAAGGCACTATGCAAATTTAAGGAAAACTGGTTTGACACTTCCCTTTTAGAGTTTGCTACCCCCACGGTTCTTGGACAACTTTTCTTCAATAGGATGCAAGGCGTGGCTTACGGCACACTTAAAAGACACAATCTTCTGGGAAAAGTTAACCGTGAATTCCGTAATTCCCTCGGTACAGCATACGATCAGAATATTCAAAAGAACGATAGCTTCGAGAAGTGTATCGTTATGCTTTCCGAGATTCTCTCTCCCTGTACCTGCAAGGTTGCTATGCTCAAGGGTGCCTATCTGTGCGCTCATTATCCTGACGGTTACAGAACCTCGAATGACGTGGATCTGCTCGTTTTACCGAAAGACGTTACCTCAATCGGTCATCTCCTCTCTTCCGCAGGGTTCATGCAGGGTAACATAAGAAACGGCGAATTTGTCCCCGCAACAAGACAGGAGATCATTGAGTCCAAGATGATGCGCGGCGAAACGGTTCCCTACATCAAGGAAGTCAATCTTCCGTTTATGAAGTTCTTCGAGGTAGACATCAACTTCTCCCTCGACTATAAGAATGGCACTGGCGATACGCTTTCGGATATGCTATCGAACGTTTGCATCAAGAACGAAAAAGAGCTTTCCATTCCTATGCTCGATGACGCAGATTTTTTTATCCATCTTTGCGCGCATCTTTACAAGGAAGCTACTACGCTTCCGTGGATCGAGATGCACCGCGATATGACGTTATATAAGTACTGCGACATCTATATGCTGCTCTCGGAAATGACCGACGCACAGCTTGAAAGAATTTTTGCAAGAGCCACCGAACTCGGTATGGAAAAGGTCTGCGCTTATACGGTTCTTGAAACGATGGGACTTTTCGATATGGACAACACCTTTGCTTACGGTATTGCTAACGTAGTACTTGAGGATGATCCCGACTTTTGTCTGAGAGTTGCTTCCCCAAAGGATAAGAAGGTATTGAAGTATCAAACAAACGACGTAACCGAGCGCTTCTTCATGGAAGCGCGAGCCGAGGATCTGAAGGAGGTTGACGAAAATGAAGCACCTTAATATGCGAAAAAATGAAACGCCCGGCTTCCTCATCACGTTCTGCGGTCTTGATGGATGCGGTAAGACGACAATGATGAAGCGCCTCATTACCGATCTTGAAAAAGAGCACGAGCTATTTGTAACAAAGCAGCCCACCAACGCGGTGCGTAATTCGGAAATCTTCCGAACCTACATGGACTGCCCTGATCACGATGCCTTTGATTACCGCAGTCTTTCTCTGCTCGCCGCAAGTGATCGTTTGCAGCACGTCAATAAAGTAATCGAACCCGAAATGAAGCAAGGCAAGATCGTTCTCAGCGACAGATATTTCTATTCCTGCCTCGCCAATCTTCGTGCAAGAGGATTTGAAAAGGATGCTTGGATCTACGAAATCGCAGAATCGGTAATCATGCCCGATATCGCCTTCTTCTTTGACGTTCCCGTGGAGGAAGCGGTTGCACGTGTTCGTCGTCGTCCCGAAGAAAAGGATCGCTACATTGACATGGAGCTTCAATACAAGCTCCGCAAGGAATACGTAGATATCTGCACCGCCAACGGAGGCATTCTCATCTCAACTATGCAGTCCGAGGATGAGTGCTACGGTATCGTAAAAAATGCAGTAAAGGAGATGCTTCGCAATGGAATTCTTTGATAAAGTATGTGTAATTTTATCCGAACTTAGCGGAATCGAAACGATTTGTCTTGAGCACGAGCTTCAATCCGATCTCGGTCTTGACAGTCTTCAAATGGTAACGCTTCTTATGATGCTCGAAGAAAACTTCCAGATTACGTTGGATGAATCGGATATGAATCCTTTTGATCTCGTCAACGTATGGCAGGTTGTCGATCTTGTGGAAAAGTATGCAGGCGGTGAGAACAATGAAGAAAATAAAAAAGAAGATTGAGCTTCCTCTTGTTGAACCGCTTTACAGCACCTATCATTATCAAGGTCCCGGCACGGCTGTTCTTGTCAATAATCCTTCGATCCGAAACTGGTATCTGAATCAGGTCATGATCCTTACCTGTACCAGAAAGTTTCTGAATGGATTTACCACTCCCGAAATCGGTATAGCAGAATCCTCTTGGAATGTGAACCCTCATTTCGACAAGAAGTGGTACGGAATGCAGTTTCTTGAAGGTCACGTGCATTTCGTTATCCGTAAGCTTCTCGATGCGGGATATTATGTTTGCTTCAGCGGAATCGACGATTACTACGTTGAGGGTAAAAGCTGGTATCACGAACGACATTTCAATCACGACGGTTGCATTTGCGGATACGATCAGGAGAATAAGACCTACTGCATCTACTCCTACGATCAGAACTGGATCTATCACAAGTTCTGGACCACGCAGAAATCATTTGATGCAGGAAGGAAAGCACAGTTCAAAAAGAAGCAATACGGAAGCATTTGCGGTATCAAGCCCAAGGGGGATCAGATCGTATTCTCTCACGAAACCGCACTGAAGAAAATTGCCGAGTATCTTGATTCCAACCTTGAGAAGTATCTCGAGACCGAGGAAGGAACGGTATCCGGAATCGTAGTTCACGACTACATCGCAAAGTACGTCGGCAAGCTGTACGACGGATCTATTCCCTATGAGAAAATGGACCGCCGCGTGTTCCGAATGATCTGGGAGCACAAGAAGGTTATGCTTGAAAGAATCAAGCTGATCGAGGATGCGCTTTCATTGGATCATTCTTTCAGCAACGCATACAAGTCGGTTGTGCGCGAAGCCGACAACTGCCGTATGCTCTACGCAGCACACCATATGAAACAGCGAAATTCGGTTCTACCGATGATCCAAAAGAAACTTCTAAGCTTGAAGGAGAGGGAAAAGGAAATCTTGGAAAAGCTGATTGAAGAAGCGAAAGGAGACGATGTAAAATGAAGCTTTGGCACTATATAAAGGAGCATATGCTCAAGAATCCCGAGCAAAAGATCTGTGAAAACGGAGCATCCCTTTCTTTTGAGGAAACAATGATCTGGGCAGAATGCTTTGAGAAGAGATTGAACGGCGTGGAATGCTGCGCCATTCTCTGCTCCTCCGAAATGGCTGCCGCGATGTCCCTTCTCGCCTGCTTAGCAGCAGGTGTAACCGCCGTTCCCCTTTCTGTGAGGTACGGTGAAGCGCACTGCAATAAGATTCTCGATACGATCAGCCCCGATGCTATTATTATGGACACTAACGGTGAGATCACTGTGTACAAGCTCAAGGATAGTCAGTATATCGCTCCCGATGAGCATCCTGCCTTGATTATGTGTACATCCGGAACGACCGGTAAACCCAAGGGGGCTATGCTCAGTGAACGAAATGTCTTGACGAACGTTTCGGATATTGCCGATTATTTCACTTTGGATAAGAGTGACACGATTCTGATCGCACGTCCACTGTATCACTGTGCGGTTCTCACAGGTGAATTTCTGACCGCAATCGTAAGAGGCGCAAATATTCGTTTCTACTCCGAGCAGTTCAATCCTACCAAGATGCTTGAGCTGATCAAGGAGCATGGTATCACCGCTTTCTGCGGAACACCTACGCTTCTCTCCATTATGGCAAGATTCAACAGAAGTAACGCATCCGCAACACTCCGTCATATCTCCATCAGCGGAGAATGTATGAGTGCTAAAGTCGGTATGAAGATCCGTGAGGCATTCCCAACTTGTAGGATTTATCACATCTATGGGCTCACTGAGGCCTGCCCTCGTGTCAGCTATTTGCCACCCGAATATTTTGAAGAGTATCCCGATTTCGTAGGAATTCCTTTAAAATCGGTATCAATCAAGATTTTGAACGAGCAAGGCAACCTCTGCCACGCAAATGAGGAAGGTATCCTCTACGTAAAAGGTCACAACGTAATGCTCGGATACTATCGCGAGCCTGAAAAGACGGCAAGGGTGCTCAAAGACAGCTGGCTTTGTACTGGCGATATTGCGATAATCAACGATGCCGGTTTCCTCAAAATCAAAGGAAGAAACGACGATCTGATCATCAAATCCGGTATGAACGTTTACCCTGCTGAAATTGAGGGTGTCGTCAAACAGGATCTCCGCGTCAAAGAAGTCCTCGTTTACGGATTTCAGAATTCATTCGGTACACAAATCGGTATGAAGCTTGTCGGAGCGTTTTCTTCGGTGGAAGAGGTTAAGCAGCTTTGTATGAAAGTACTTCCCTCTTTCCAAGTGCCGTCTGTTATTGAGCTGCTGGATGAGCTTCCCAAAAACGGCTCGGGAAAAATTATCAGGAGGAAAAGATTATGACTGAACTTGAAAAGAAGCTACTGCTCACAGAAGATGAGTATGACTATCTGATGGAACACTTAGGCTATGAGAGTCCTTTGATCCAAAAGCCCATCACCACACAGGTCAATTACTACTTTGACACCGACGACTTCTCGATGAACCGTCAGAACACGACCTGCCGTATCCGTTTGAAGGACGGAAAGTATACGGCAACGATGAAAAAGCACGCATCAGGCAGCGATCAGAGTACGGAAACCGAAATGGAAATCCGCAACGGGCTTGAAAGCAATGCGTTTACCGATATGGGATTGAAGCTTCATGGTGAGCTTGTTACCAAACGTTGCGTTGTGCTCAAGGACGCCCACTATAAAGCTGTGCTTGATAAGAACGAATATCTCGGTCACAAAGACTTTGAGCTTGAAATCGAGTATACGCCCGAACACGAAAAGGATGCACAAGCGATCTTGAAGATTTTCAAAGATATGCTCACACGTCGCAAATGTTTCCTTGCCTACAAGGAAAGCGCCGCCAATCTTCCAAGCGTACCAAGTAAATCTAACAGATTTTTCGAGAAAATGAGTCCCATTAATGTGGCAGAACAAAAGTCTATTTCTGATAAAAAGCAAAGCAATACCACTGCATTTGACTACTCGGATCCCGACGACTACATGCGCGGTTACTTCGACTCTTATTCCGGGTGAAAGCGTTTGTCCTTCTTGTGGGTACTTTGACGGTTCATCTTGCAACTCCCCATCCGGTTTTGGTTATTACGAGCACTATTAAAAAACTTTTTAACTATGACACTAACTGTCGTGGTTAACATTTATACTACAGCCATAGTCGTAATGCAGTAGTGCGCAGACTGTAAAACGACTTATATTTATATCCTATGGAACAAAGTGACACCGGCTAACCATTGGATTTTACAGTGCTCTGAACAGGAGGTGATAAATATAAAGAGCAGCAAAAATGACTACCAATATAATGCGATCTTAAAAGAAATAAAATATCTTCGAGGTATGAGCGATTTTATTATCGATAGAAGGAATAGTAACCGATATCGTATTATGGTAAAAGAATCAGTTGGGAATACAGCCTACTGTTTCAGTACACCAATATACAATATCAAAACAAAAACTTTGGTTCAGACAAATTTCACAACAACTAAAACCGGAGCAATATTCAAAGGCACAAACGGACTCATTTCAGTAAATCACCATCATTGTATCTTTGAAAACAATGATGGTAGGTGCACGATTACCATGTCGGAAGTTCCTGAAATATATAAAAGAGATACTGCTTCCAAGTCGAATGTTATTATCACTCCGACCTTAAGTGGATTGCGTTTCACAGTGAAAGGAAATCGTTTTCAATTACAGCTTAAATCAGAGGCAAAACAAGATAGCATAAGATTTAATTCCTTGTGTTTCTCGGTAATGAAAGAAAAATTCAAGCCCTTTCTTTCCGTTGCAAGCTTATACGCACGGGATGAAAAGAACAGAGCTTTACCGGCTGAAATAAAGTATTTGGATAAAGGCAATCAAACCTATGATATTTCCCTGTTTCATTCCGGAAAAAATGGATGTCTTATATTCGAGGTGAATTTATATGAACCTAAATTGTTTCAAGATACAACCGTAGAAAGCGCTCATCCGGATGTTAACAATGCCTACGGAGCTGTTGGCTTTATCGGAAGAACAAATGAGTTTGGAGAACAGTGGCTATATTCAAGACCGGACTTTTCAAAAATTCCTGATATCGTATCTGAACGTATTGAAAAAGTACTACTTCATATTCCGATTTTAAACGGTAGTCCTGAAAATGTTGATGTTTACATTCCCGAAAAACGCTTTTGCAGTTTTGGTTCTACTTGGAACAAAAAGGTTAACGCATCTCCTAAAATTACTGTTTCAAATAACAATTGCAGATATCTGACAGTTGATGTAACCACGATTTTTGTAAATCGTACCGATCGCACATTGATCTACAATGAAGGACTAATTCTAAAAAAGCCGAAAGGCAAAGACGACTTTATTGCAATATCTACAGGAGATTGTTATTCGGCTCCTCAGATATTGGAAATCAAATTAAAAAACTAAAAAAGAAAGGAAACAAAATGATTAACGAAAACAAAGATTTTTTTATCAATGATGTTGAAGTTGAAGAATTAACACTTGAAGAAAAGAAGCCTTCAACATCGAAGGTGTTGTATGAAGACACCTCGAAGCGCGGAGCGAATATCAAGCATTTCCGCCTTCAAAACGGTAACTTCATGGCGGTCATGTATGACCATCCAATCCACAAGTTGAATCCCGATACCGGAAAATTTGTGGATATCTCGTCTGAAGTTACGGAAACAGATACCGATTATGAAGCAATTATGCCTTGCTTCAAGGTTAGACTGCCAAAGACAGAAGGCAAAGAACACTTTGTCACCGTAGAAAAAGACAATCGAGAAATCTCGTGGAAATTTATCCCGAGAAGCACATCTCGCCGCAAAAAGTCAATGGCAGCCTTTGCTAACAAGATGAAACGCGATCCTTGGGATATCGGTGATCATCCTTCTGTAAAGTACGAAAGAGCTGATACCAATGTCGATTTGGAATACGATGTTTCCGATGACGGCGTGAAGGAATCCATCGTTCTTACAAAGAATCCCAACTGTAAAATATTCACATTCCAGATGAAGTTCAAAGGGCTGCTTCCTGTTCTGAGCGAAGACAAAAAGGTAGTATCGCTTGTTCGCGATGATGACGATCTTGGTTCAGAAATGCCTGAAATGAAGATTCCTCCCGCGTATATGGAAGACGCAAACGACGCTTTTTGCGACGATATTCATTATGAGATCCGCAAGATGGATGAGGGCACCTTCCTTGATTTGGTGCTGGATAGCGATTGGCTTTCCGATCCCGAACGCGCATATCCTGTTGTGATCGATCCGCGTGTAGAGATCTCATGGTATAGCGGTAACAGCCTTCAGATGGTGGAACTCTGTTCTAACGGGAACAAGGTATCGGCATCTGACACAAACGCCGGAAGACGTGTTGGTGTAGATTCTTGTGGAAACATCCATCGTTTGTATATTGGGTTTAGCCTTCCTACACTCGCTGATGGATTCAAGATTACTAAAGCAGGTTTGATTATCCATCAAAAAGCTTATGCATCCTACAATGGTAGTATTGAAGACTACACGATTGCCCCTGTTGTCGATCCAGATGGAAAGACTCTTTCGGTTGATTCTTTCAAATGGGAAAATGTACAAAATCTCACTATGGAGACAGCAATTGATACTCTTCGGGGAGAACATCGTCTCGCTGAGAGAGAGCTTGAGATCGATATGACAGCTGCAATGGAACGGTGGTACGATCCTACCAAAACCTTTGTAAAAGAAAAGTGCATCGTTATTAAGAAGAACAATGAGGATCCTTGCTGTTGCAACGGTAATTGCGTTTCTACATATATTGACCTATATTCTCTGTACGCAAATTACAAGTACCATCCCAAGATGTATATTGAATATACCAGTACTGATATGTATTCCGACCACCAGAAGTTCCACACTTTTGAAAACGGCAGAGCCGGAACTGGCTCCATCAATCTGTTCACAGGTAAGATGTCCTTTGCTCACGGTGATGTAACTGCAGAAGGTGTCAAACTGCCGCTGTCTATTTCGCACTTGTATAGACACGAGTATGTTAATGAGGATGCGAATTCTGTTAACCGCTACGGTAAGGGATGGAAGCTTTCTGTAGAACAGACCTTGGAGGTTATTGGAAAGCACGGTATCAAAGCTGTCTATACTAACGCACAGGGTAAGCGTCATTATTTTACGTATAACGATACCAATGCGAACGGTGAGATTACCGATGATGCCGGTCTTGGACTTACCTATAAGGAAGAATGCAACTGTGTTTGCGGTCACGCAACCACCCACATCTTGACTGATGAAAAAGGTAACAAGATGACTTTCAACAGTGCCGGCAAGCTTATCCAGCTTATCGACACAAACGGCAACGTAAGCTGCCTCAACTACACCAATGGCAGACTTAGCAGCGTTGTAGACGGAACTAACCATTCCGCGCAGTTGTATTATGATAACTCCGGAATGCTGACCAAGATTGTTGATAACGGTGACATGGATCGTGCAATTCTGTACGATTACAATTCCTCCGGTGAGCTGACCTCAATCACCTATCCTTCTGCTGATACAGCTTATTCTAACGAGGGAACTCTCCAGACACAGTTCGTATATGGCGCCAACTCACGACTCGAACAGGTGATTGATTATACCGGCATCAAACACACCATTGGGTATGATACTAACGGACGCGTAGAAACACTCTCCATCAGTGGCAATACCATTGTAGTTGATAATAGCGTTACTACATCCAATGAAATTAAGGACGACTCTATCTCTTTTGAGTATCGCGCCAAGTCCACCGCAATCGTCAACGATAGAACCAAAATCAAAACGGTTTATAAGTTTGATGCAAACGGTCGTGAATTGAGCTCGTATCAGGATATGACCGATATTACTGACTCTTCTAAGATCAGTGAATCTACTATTACCGAGATTTCCGGCTACGAATCGATCGTTGACAATTTGGAAACCAGTAGAATCGGTAAATACCGTTCTTTGTCTGTGTCGATGAGCAATGATTCTGCTGATGAAACCAACTTCATTCAGAATGGTTTCTTCACCGAAGTCAACAGTTCTTCCAAGCCTATTGGCTGGTCTGCCGTTGGCAGTGGAAGCGTCATCTCGCAAAGCTATATTAACGGAAAGAAATCGTATCGATTTACTTCCTCAGGTTATAGCAAATATTTGTCACAAACGATTGACCTTTGTAATTGTCAGCTGAACGGTAACGTCCTTGTTGCCTCTGCTTGGGCGAAAGCCTCCGGTAACGTTACTGCGGAATCTGATAATTCCAGTGCAAAGTTCAGACTTTGCCTCAAAGTCACCTATGAAGGCGGTGAAGCCGAGGAACACTTTGAAAACTATGACGTGGGCTACACCGGTTGGCAGTATGCCGCAATCCCCTTCGTTTTGAACAAAGAATGTTGCCCGATCAGTATTACGGTCAAGCTGGATTACACCGGTAACACCGGAACTTGTTACTTTACCAATGCAAGACTCGTCTCGGTGGATGGTATTTCTACTACAAATGCTTATAGAACTGACGAGACTCCCATTGATTCGATCAATGTATTCGGTGAGTGCAAGGATATTAAGATGACTACGACCAAAAAGGATAGCGTTCTTACCACCATCGATTATACCGATGATGATTCTGATATTGTACGCACTACTGTAATCGACAGATATGGGCGCAGTTACACTACTGACTATAAGTATGACAGCAAGCACAATCTTATCAAGACTCAGGATTATCGCGGACTTGTTATTGAGTACACCTATAACGCGTATGGTAAGGAATTGACTCGTAAGACCTATCACAAGGACACTCCCGGAACCTATATGTTCTCCGAGCACAGCTATCAGGACGGAACCTTTGTAAAGTCCGAAAGTGATCCTCGCTACACGCTGAACGGAGAAAAACTCGAGACGACCTATCAGCACGACACCTCTCGCAATCTTCTTTTGAAACAGACTGCGGTCAACGGTCAGGAATACAACTACTCCTATGATGATACCACCGACGATCTTATGTCCTTGTCCTCTACTGTTGAGAACAAAACCAACGAAAATCAGTTCTTCTACACGCGCGGTTATTTGACGCGTGTTGCGCACAATGGATTTAATTTTGGTTTTAGCTTCGACCAGCTTGGCAGAAGCAAGACGGTAACCGTTGGCGACAATGCAGCAACCACGACACTTTTGTCGATGAGTTATTCCAAAACCGGCATTAATGATGTAAACGATGTTATCACAACCGAATATGCTTCAAACGAAAAGAACACTGTAACGACTGATATTCTCGGCAATCCCATTGTCAGCAAGTACACGGATACGAATAATGTCGAAAGAATTATCAGCAATGCGACTTATGATTCCGTCGGAAAAGTGAAGCAGCTTATTGACAACGAACGCGGAGTATGCTATAATTATACATACGATGCCAAGGGCAACGTGACCAAGATCGTTGAAACCGATATAAACGGAAACATTCTTGCCACCAACACCTTTGTATTCGATGCAAACGAGCGATTGACTTCCAAGACATACGGT
>JAFTUC010000022.1 GCA_017466445.1 Clostridia bacterium | reverse complement strand
TCTATATTTTGGCGCAAACACTATATGATACTTGCAATTCCAACTTGTATGTGCTAAACTATTATTGTCTATGGTCACTTTTTTCATAGATAAATCCTCCAAATATGTTTTTGATTTGACTGGCAGGTCAATCTTATTATATCATATTTGGAGGATTTCTTTTCATCGGTTAACCTTTTCCGAACCACGCGACTATCGCGTGGTTTTCGTGTACAATAAAATCACTTGCCGATGGCAAGTGATCAGACTGAAGACAAAGTCACTGAAAAGTGGCTTTGTTTTTTTGCAAAAATGAGGAAAGTATGGTATACATAGACCCCGTAACTTTGATCAAGATACCGATGATACAATACCTTTATGGTCTGCCGCATATTTCAGAAAGGTTTTTGAAAGTATTTACGATAAAACACCGTCGCAAACACGAAAGGATATATATACGGTATAATCACTCTGACGTTTATATTTTCACGGTTCTATGCTATCTTTTCCGATTCCCGTTCGTCACCCTTATATACAAAGAAAGCAAGAAGCACTGCAAACACGCCGGATATTATCTTTCCAACCATCATAGGCAGAACGTAGCTGCTGTCAAATGCCATAGTAAAGGCAAGGTGGCTTCCGAAGGTAAAGGAAGCGGAAACGGCAAACGCCGCGTTCAAGACCACGCCCCTTTTATTCATTTTCTCCATCATGCCGAAGGTTGACGCATTCGTTACAAGGCTTCCCAAAAATGCGAGTGCCGATACACCGTCGATTCCGATTCTTGAGCCCATCTTACCGAGAGGCTTACTTAACAGCTTTGAGACGATAAACATAAACGGCAAAGCGCCGGAAAGAGTTACGCAAGCATTGGCACAGATGAGAGCAGCGTTTTCAAACGTATCAAAATGAGGGCTGATCTCCATCTTTGTCAGGAAGGTGAATATCGCGCACACAAGTCCGACAATAGCAAGCAGTTTCATAAAAAAGCCAAAGCAGGAAAAGCACTTTATACAGATCTTAGGAATAAAGACGAGCATAAGACCAACTGAAATCGCGATAACTATCAGAGGAAGAAGATCCAAAAGAAGCAAAAGCGGGTTGATTTTCAAAATAAGGCCCGAAACGAAGCTACCGATCGGAACGGTAACGACTCCACAGAGCAAGCCGAAGAAAAGCTCCTTATGCTGCTCCTTCTTAACTATTCCGAGCGAGAAAGGCACGGTATATGATATAACGCATCCCATCATAGAGGAAATTATAAACGCATTATAGTGGCCTATATCTTTCGTTTTGCAAACCGCCTCGGAAAGGGTCATTCCTCCCATATCGTTTGCGAAAAGGGACGCGGGGATTATCGACGGATCTATTCCGAAAAGCTTATAGAACCCTTCAAAAAGCGGTGTAAGCCAGACTCCGATAGCAGGAGCTATTACTATCATTCCGAGCATAGTGAGCGCCATTGGGCAAAACAGAGAAAAGGCCTTCTCGAATTCCTTTCCGACACCAATCTTATTTCCTATTATACAGTCTATGGCGCCAAAAACAGAAAACGCAAGGACTACAACCGTTATAGCATTCATAAAACTATCTCCTCAGATCCGCAGTACCGTTATTTTGATATGTACCCCCGAACATCTGCGATCCTCGGAGGTACATAATTTTATAAAAATTGACAAAAATTCAAACACATCCATTACAAGGCGGTCATTAAGATCATCCGAGCAAAGCGATCTCTTTAGTTTTTATTCAGGCAAATATATTTACTATTCCGATAACGAATACCGCAAAAATTATAGCGGGAAGAACGAAGGTCATATACTTCCTCATAAACGCGGGAAGCTTAAGTCCCTTACCCGTATTGACCTCGTTAAAGAAGTTTTTCCATCCCCAGCCATACCTTGTGGTACAGAAGAGCACGAACACGGCGGCTCCGAGAGGCAGAAGGATATTGGAAACAAGGAAATCCTCAAAGTCCATAATATTACTGCCCGCACCGAGAGGAGTGATTCCGCTGAGCAGATTGAATCCGAGCACGCAGGGGATCGAAAGGACGAGCATCAGAATACAGTTTATTATACATGATTTTCTTCTGCTTATGCCAAAGGTCTCGCAAACGCAGCATATGATATTTTCGAACACACCGAACACCGTCGAAAGTGCGGCAAACGTAAGAAAGATGAAGAAGAGGCTTCCCCAAAGGCGTCCGAAGGGCAGATTATTGAAGATATTGGGAAGAGTGATGAATATAAGGGAGGGTCCGCTATCAGGCTGAACTCCGAAGGCAAAGCACGCGGGGAAAATTATAAGTCCCGAGCAGAACGCAACAAAGGTATCGAGCACGGCAACGTTTACCGCCTCTCCCATAAGCGAGCGCTCTTTTCCGATATAGCTTCCGAATATCGCCATATTGCCGATACCGAGGCTCAGGGTAAAAAACGCCTGATTCATCGCCGCTACTATTATGTTCCAGATACCTACCTCTTTTACGGTATCCATATTGGGCACGAGATAGAATTTAAGTCCGTCACCCGTTTTATCTGTGACGATACTGTTGATCGCAAGGACTACCATAATCACAAGCAGGGCTATCATCATCACCTTAGTGACTCTTTCAAGTCCCTTTTGCACGCCTATCGAGCAAACGAGAAATCCGATGACTATAACGATAGCCGTATATATCATCATTTCCGTCGGACTCTGCTTAAGTGAATCGAATATTCCGGACACCGCCGACTGACTTGCGCCCTCGAATTTTCCTGTCGCGGAATAGATAAAGTAGGTAAGTATCCATCCCGAAACAGTGGTATAGAACATCATAAGCAGATAGTTTCCGGCCACTGCGGCGTATCCGTGGATATGCCATTTCGATTTCTTCGGCTCAAGAGCGTAGTAGAGCTTTGCCGGACTTTTCTGGCTGGCGCGTCCGAGCGCAAATTCTACCGCAAGAACCGGTATTCCGAAAATAGCGAGAAAGAAAATATAGATCAGAAGAAAGGCTCCTCCTCCGTACTGACCTACCATATAAGGAAACTTCCAGACGTTTCCGATTCCGATGGCGCAGCCTGCGCTCAAAAGTATAAAGCCGAGACGGCTTCCAAGACGTTCCCGTTGCATAAGGCTTCTCCGTTTCTGACGTTTTATAGATCAAGATAAGATCGCACCGTGATATGATATCATACAAAAACGTTTTTGTCAAGTTATGTTTTGACTATACCCATTGACTTCGAGGACGTTTTATGATAATATATAAAAAATATTACATACGCGAGGTGTAAAAAATGAAAGCAGACATCAAGCTTCCACCGATATTTGAAGGAAACGGTCCGATAAGTGCCGAAGATTGGGCAAGGCGCCGTCTTGAAATAACAAATATTCTTCGAGAGCAGATCTACGGATATTCTCCCGCGGCTCCCGCAGAGATAAGAAGCGAGATAATTTCGGAGGCTCCCGCGGCGGCAAACAAGGCTATAGAACGCACCGTGAAGATATCATTTGACACTCCGGGCGGAGAATTTTCATTCCCGATAAATCTTACCGTGCCTAAAAACGGTATCAAAAATCCGCTTTTCGTATTACTGACTTTCAGACCTGACGTTCCCGACAAATATTATCCGCAAGAGGAGATCGTCGACAGAGGATACGCGTGCGCTCGCATATATTACAAGGACGTCACCTCGGACGATGGTGACATGGAAAACGGCATTGCGGGCATGTATGGTGCAAAGGATCGCGCGGACAATGCATGGGGCAAGATATCCATGTGGGCATTTGCTGCAAGCAGAGTTATGGACTACGTCCTTACGCTTGACGAGATCGACAAAGGGCGCATATTCGTTATCGGTCATTCCCGTCTCGGAAAGACCGCTCTCTGGACCGCGGCTCAGGACGAGCGCTTTGCTATGGGAATATCAAACGATTCGGGATGCTCGGGTGCTTCCCTTTCGCGAATGAACAGATTCGACAGGAACGCCGAAAACAATTCTATAATTTATGAAAGATTCCCATATTGGTTCTGCAAGAACTATGCGAAATATTCAAACAACGAGGATGACATGCCCTTCGATCAGCATTTTCTCGTAGCCGCGATCGCTCCGCGCGCGGTCGCTGTCGGAAGTGCCGTCGAGGATCTCTGGGCTTGTCCCGAGGGTGAATTCGAGTCGGCGCGCGAGGCGGGAAAAATATTCGAAAGGCTCGGTCTTGACGGTCTTTCCTATCCGCATGACGGCGAGATGCCAAAGCCGTACACGCACATCTGTGACGGAATGGTATCCTATCACATAAGAAACGGCTCGCACTTTCTCAGCCGCACGGACTGGCTCGCTTATATGGATTTTGCAGACAAAAGATTCGGAAAATAACAAAAGCTTTGACCCGATACGGGTCAAAGCTTTTGTTATTACGCTTTTTTATTCTTATGATGATCGTCGTTATGCACACGCGCGCTGACCGCTCCGTCGGGGATGATATCGCCCGCCTTGGTGAGTGCGATCTTGGTGAGCATCGGTCCGAAAAGCTCGTATATCAGCACCGCAAAGAGCACGATGTTTCTTATAAGTATTCCGTCAGCTCCAAGCACCTGCTCTGCCTGAAGTGACATTCCGAGCGCAACTCCCGCCTGAGGAAGAAGAGTAACGCCGAGATATTTCTTTATCGTGGGAGAAGATCCGGCAAGAGCCGCGCTTCCAAATGCTCCGACGTATTTACCCGCCGATCTTGCTATAATATAGAGAACACCGACTATTATAACGTAAACATCTCCGAAAACCAAGAAATTGAGCTCCGCTCCGCTTAAAACGAAGAAAAGTATGAAAAGCGGAGCCGTCCATCTGTCTGCCCTGTCCATAAGCTCTGCGGAGAAATCGCAGAGATTACAGAACACCGTTCCGAGCATCATGCAAACGAGAAGTGGCGAGAAGCTGAGATGTATATCGCTCGTTATATTGAATTCGAGCATCGAGAAGGCAACGGTCAGAAGAACGTATGTTATCGATATAGAAAGACGCTTACTGTTCGATTTGAAGAATTTTTCGGTAAAGGTAAAAAGCACGCCCATAATCAATCCGAGAAGCAAGGACGCTACTATCTCGATAAGCGGATTCAGGACGACCGACGCTATACTTATAGCTCCGCCGAGCGACAGTGCCTTAGCGATACCGAACGATACCGCGAATATAACGAGTCCGACCGCATCGTCAAGCGCAACGACGGGAAGAAGAATGTCGGTGAGCGGTCCCTTTGCTTTATACTGCTTTACTACCATAAGGGTAGCGGCAGGTGCCGTCGCCGCCGCTATCGCACCGAGAACTATGGCTACGGAAACCGATATTTTTCCGGTGGTAATCGCAAAAATGACGAGAACGATATCAACGAGAAGGGTCGTAACCACCGCCTGAAGTATTCCTATTACCGTTGCCTGCTTACCGGTCTGCTTAAGCTGAGAAAGTCTGAACTCGTTACCGATAGAAAATGCGATAAATCCGAGGGCAACATCCGAGATTATCTTGAAATCGGAAACCGACTTTAGTGCAGCAATGTCTACTCCCTCTATTCCAAGCATCCTTAAACAGAATGGACCTATAACTATTCCCGCAACGAGATATGCGGTCACGGCAGGAAATTTCAAAACCTTTGCAACTCGCGAAAGAAGCAATCCCACAAGGAGCGCCACCGCGATTATAAGTATAGTTGTCGTAAATAACGCCTCATTTCATAGTATTGTCATTGGATTTTGCAAAACCCGACCTATATATTACCACTTTGCGCGCGCAAAGTCAATAGACAAATAAAAGATTTTTTTTATTATTTAAAAAACTACAAAAATCGGACACAGAACATCGAAAATTGTCGCCTTTATTACTTTATTTTTTTGTTATTTGTATTATAATTGTTTATGTAAAATTCTTTGTTGATCCGTGATTGCGATATATAATTATCGTCAACAACTTCAATAAAAGCGAACAAAAAAATAGGATTACGCCTCGTATCGAGCATTTTAAGTCTTCTTGGAGCGAGATTTCGAGGTGGACAATTATTACATCATGGAGTCTTACTACACTTTTGAGAACAAGACATTATCTGTAACATACTGCACTTCGGGAAAATTCCAATCGGAAAAGACACCCGTACGGCACAAGCGCCACAACACGGACAGCTTTGTTCTTCTCTACGGCATCAGCCAAACTATGTATCTTTCGGATTTCACCAACAATTACACTCTATCGCCCGGAAGCTACGTTATATTTGAATCCAACCGCGAAGGATACTGTCCCGAGGAGTCGCCTCCCGGTCTTTCCTACTACTGGGTACATTTCTATATAAACGGAAACTACACTATAGAAAAGGATCCCCTTTCGCGCGAGATACTTGTTTTCGGTGAAAACGGAAGATTTCGCATCCCGCTTGCAGGAAACGTAGGAAACAGCGCAAAGATAGGCAATCTATTCTGTCAGCTTTCCGAATGCGCCTCGTCATCAAGTCAAATACTGCGATCGATGTGCGGAAACTTTCTTGAGATCATACTCGCGACTCTTTCGCATATTTTTGAAACGTCCGGTGAAAGCGTCAACCTCCTTTCAAGAGAGGCAACGGTAGAAAACGTTATCAAATGGATACGTCTCAACGCCGCCGACATAAGCAAGGTGAGTGACGTCGCTGACCATTTTGGATACAACAGCGAATATCTTACGACACTCGTAAAAAAAACGACCGACCGTTCTCTTATAGATCACATAACCGAGAGCCGCGTTGATATTGCAAAATCACTTCTCGTTTCAAGCTCCCTCGAAATATCTGAAATTGCAAGAAAGTGCGGATTTTCCGACGAAAAATATTTTTTCAGAATATTCAAAAAATACTCAGGAACAACTCCGAGCGTTTACAGAAAAAATCACGCTGCCGGCAGTAGCGAAGAGTGAGGAAATTTTATGATCAACAACAAATTACTTGAAAAACTTACACCCGTAACTCCCGAGGAGGAAAAGCTTCTCAGCGGCGATCCCGTCGACAGGGAGCTTTACATGAAGGAGAACACAAGCGTTATCAACGCGGAGAAGCTTTTGGAATCGGGAAAGCTCATAACTCTGCGTCCTCACGTACGTTTTGTCGATTTTCCCTCCCATTCACACGATTACATTGAGATGGTGTACATGTGCAAGGGATCTACAGAGCACATTATAAACGGAAAGGAGCTTTTGCTTTGCGAAGGCGAGCTTCTCTTCCTTGCCAAGAACGCAGTTCATTCGATAAAGGCTGCGAAAAAGGATGACATTGCGATAAATCTCATCATTCTCCCCGAATTTTTCGACAGGTGCGTTGACATAATGGGATATCAGGATACCCCCTTGAAGCGCTTTATAATAGATGCTCTTCACGAGTCACCATCCGAATGTCATTATCTGCATTTTAAGGCATCCGATCTGCTTCCGGTCCAGAATCTTGTAGAAAATCTCATCTGGACCATAACGAGTGACGTCCCGAACAAAAACACGATAAATCAGACCACGATGGGGCTTCTGTTTTTACATCTTGTAAACAACACTCAGGATCTTCAGTGCGCGAGTAGCGAGCAAAACAACGTACTCAAGGTCATTCGCTACATTGAGCAGAACTACACGGACGCGACTCTTACCGAAGCGGCCGAGCTTATAAACAGTGACATATATAAGCTCTCAAGAGAATTAAAGGCTGTGACCGGCAAGACCTTTACAGACATTCTTCAGGAGAAGAGGCTTTCGCAGGCAGCATATCTTCTTTGCAGCACGAGTATGAAGATTGACGACATCGCAAACAGCATCGGGTACTACAACCTTACATTCTTCTACCGTATGTTTTCCGAGCGTTACGGTCTGTCTCCGAGAAAATACAGGGTGGCAAACAAAAGCAAATAATGTTACTTTTTTGCAAACAAGGATATTGAAACTTCTTTTCATATGTGATATAATTGTATATCATATATGAAAAGAGGTTTTTTTATGTCTTACTGTCTTGCAATAGATATAGGCGCATCGAGCGGACGTCACCTGCTCGGAGAGCTCGTGGACGGCAAGCTCGTATGCGAGGAGGTATACCGCTTTGAAAACGGTATGATCGAAAAGGACGGATCCTTTGTTTGGGATATCGATTCACTTTTCAAAAACGTTGTCAGCGGTCTGAAGCGTTGCAAGGAGATCGGAAAGATCCCCGACACGGTCGCTATCGACACATGGGGAGTGGACTATCTGCTCCTTGACAGAAGCGGAAAGGAGATCCTTCCCGCCTACGCTTACAGAGATTCACGCACCGCCGGTATTCCCGAGGAAATATTCAAAACGATCTCTCAGGAAGAGCTCTATTCAAAGACGGGAATACAGAAGCAGGAATACAACTCGCTTTATCAGCTTTACGCGGACAAAAAGGCGGGACGTCTTGAAAAGGCAGCCCACATTCTGCTCATGCCCTCTTACCTTTCCTACAAGCTGACAGGCATAATGAAAAACGAATACACCGAGGCTACCACCTCGAATCTTATAAACGCCCACACAAGAACATGGGACAAGGATCTTCTCGATTTTTTGGGAATAGACGAGTCAGTGCTCGGAGAGATCGCCGCTCCGGGAAGCGCGCTCGGAGGACTCACGCCTGACGTTCAAAGCGAGGTGGGATTTGACTGCACTGTTCTGCTTGCACCATCGCACGATACCGCCTCCGCGGTCGCCGCATGCCCGATAAACGAAAAAAGCGTATTTATCTCCTCGGGCACATGGAGTCTTGTTGGAAGCGAAAATCTCTATCCGGTAACGAGCAAGGAGGCTATGGATGCCAACTTCTCAAACGAGGGTGGAGTCGAATACCGCTACAGATTCTTAAAGAACATAATGGGAATGTGGCTCTTCCAGAGCATTCGCAAGGAGCTCGGCAAGAAATACACATACGATGAAATGATGCAAATGGCAATGGAAAGCAGCTATGAAAAGAAGATCGACCCCACGAGCGATGCCTTCCTTATGCCCGAAAGCATGATCGGCGCAGTTCGCGACCAGCTCGGGGAAAAGGAGCTTGAGCTCGGAGATCTTTTAAGCAGCGTATATCACTCGCTTGCATCGAGCTACGATCTTACCGTCAAGGAGATCGAGCGCGTTGCCGGAAAGACTGTTGACACTGTCAGCATTGTCGGCGGTGGATCAAAGGACGCTTATCTTAATCGCCTTACGAAAAAATACACAGGCAAGAGAGTAACGGTCGGTCCTATTGAAGGTACAGCGGTCGGAAATCTGCTCTCTCAGTTCAGATATCTTGATCCCTCGATATCGCTTGAGGATTCGAGAAGAATAGTAATAAACACCTTTGACATAAAGGAAGTAGAGTGAGAAAGGAACCATCCAAATGACACGTTACGAGGAAGCAAAAAAGATCTACGCCGAGCTTGGCAGCGATACCGAATCGGCTATCGAAAAGCTCAGAGAAATATGCATATCGGTACATTGCTGGCAGGGTGACGACGTAGGCGGATTTGACAGCAAGGAAGCTCTTTCGGGCGGAATACAGACAACGGGCAACTATCCCGGCAAAGCCACGAATCCCGATCAGCTTATGTCTGATATCGACAAGGCGTTTTCACTTATTCCGGGCAAGAAAAAGCTCAATCTTCACGCAAGCTACGCGATATTTGAGGACGGAGAGTATGCAAACAGAGATGCGCTCGAGCCAAAGCATTTTAAAAAATGGGTAGATTTCGCAAAGGAACGCGGAATCGGTATCGATTTTAATCCCACCTATTTTTCACATCCCATGGTAAAGGACGGGCTCACGCTCTCGTCTCCCGACGATAATGTCCGCAGATTTTGGATAGATCACGGAAAGGCTTGCATCAGGATCGGAGAATATTTCGCAAGCGAGACGGGATATCCCTGCGTTATAAACTTCTGGATGCCTGACGGATACAAGGATCTTCCCGCAGACAGAATCGGTCCAAGAGCGCGTATGAAGGCTTCACTTGACGAGATCCTTTCTATTCCCTACGACCGCACGAAGGTATATATTACGCTCGAATCCAAGGTATTCGGCATCGGAGTAGAATCCTACACTGTAGGATCGGCGGAATTCGCGCTTTCCTATTCGATCGCAAATAGTCTTACTCCCCTTATGGACAACGGTCACTACCATCCGACCGAGGTAGTATCCGACAAGATATCCTCTCTCCTTCTCTTCAGCGAAAAGATAGCCCTTCACGTCACGAGAGGAGTTCGTTGGGATTCGGACCACGTGGTCTTATTTGATGACGAGACCAAGGAGATCGCAAAGGAGATCGTTCGCTCTGATGCTCTTGACAGAGTATTTATCGCGACCGACTATTTCGATGCATCCATAAACCGCATTTCCGCATGGGTGACAGGAGTCAGAAATTTCTCCAAGGCGCTTCTTTACGCTCTTCTCGAGCCGAAAAACGAGCTTAAAAAGCTACAGGAAAGTGCCGATTTTACCGCTCTTATGGTAAAAATGGAGGCTCTAAAGGTCGCTCCCTTCGGAGATATCTGGAACGAGTTTTTAAGAAGAGAGGGTATGTCTGACGATTACCTTACCGAAATAAAAGACTATGAGCAGAAGATATTGGAGGAAAGAAAATGAAGGATATTTTCACAGCCCCCTTTCTCAGCGAAATGAGAAAGACAACGGCGAACATGTACCGTCTCGGATGGGACGAGCGCAACGGAGGCAACATCAGCTACATGCTTGAGGAGAGCGAGGTCGCAGAGTATCTCGATCTTACAAGGGTCATACGCACGATCCCGATCGGATTCAGCGCACCCGAGCTTATCGGAAAGATATTTATCGTCACCGGAACGGGAAAATATTTCAAGAACGTGGAGAGCGATCCCGAAACCAATCTCGGCATCATCCGCATAGCAGATGATGCGTGCACTGCGGAGCTTCTTTGGGGATATCGCGACGGAGGTAAGTTCACGAGTGAGCTTCCCGCGCATCTTATGAGTCATATGGCAAGACTTAAAAAGGATCCCGAAAATCGCGTCGTTATGCACACGCACCCAACCGCAACTCTCGCTATGACTCACGTTCACGAGCTTGATGATAAAAAATTCACGCACACGATCTGGGAGATGTGCACCGAATGTATCGTCGTATTTCCCGACGGCATCGGAGTTCTTCCCTGGATGGTCTGCGGAAACAACGAGATCGGAATCGCTACTGCCGAAAAAATGAACGATTACAGACTTGTAGTGTGGGGTCTGCACGGAATCTACGGTGCGGGCAAGACTATGGACGAGACCTTCGGTCTTATCGAAACGGTGGAGAAGGCGGCTCAGCTTTACATGATGATCGCACATCTTCCTCATAAAAACACGATACTCGATCACGAGCTCGTAGCCGTCGCGGAAGCGTTCGGTCTTACCTACAGAAAGGATTTTCTGAATCTTTAAAATCAAAGCATCCGTACTCTCATGCAGAGCACGGATGCTTCTTTGTTACAGCGAATTAACGGACATATCAAATCCTTTACGATAGGTACTCGGAGAGCTTTGATATTTCTTTTTAAACAGGCGACAAAAATAGAGCTGGTCTCCGAAGCCGCACGCCTCTGCGATCTCACCGATCGAAAGTCGGCTTGACAAAAGTATCCGCCTTGCATTTTCCAGACGCAGAGTATTTATATATTCTATCGGAGTGCTTCCCGTTTCGTTGAAAAAGAGCTTTGAAAAACGACTCTTCGAATATCCGGAAACACTCGCAAGAGAATCAAGTGTTATATGCTTATTATAATTTACGTGTATATAGTCGATCGCCGCATCAACTCCTACGCGATCCTTTCCTTTCGGAACGGATATTTCCTCAGAAAGGGCGTTCAGCAGCTCAAAAAAGGATCTGTTTGATTTGTTTTTACTTATATCACCATTCTTACTGCGTATAAGCTCCATGAATTTTTCGTATACTGCTGCGCCCGATTGCAGATTCCTTATGACGCCGAAGGATATTCCGTAATCGTTTAATATATCGTGCGCGGCGTTACCCGAAAAATGACAAAAAAAGGAGGTCGTCTGCGGAGAAAAAATATATTTCTGACTTTCTCCCGGAGGATAAACGACCATATCTCCTGACTGAAGGATATAGCTTTCCCCTCTGTAAAACACCTCACAGCAGCCCTTACTTATAAAAAGCAAATGATAGTCCACTCTTCCCTTTTCACGTATCGTGACCGAAAAATCGAGCGAGACATTCTGAACTCCGCAGCTATTTATCTCAAAATATTTATCGCTTATGAAATTCGTCGTATCAAGCTTTTCACCGTCATATATCCTCACAGTCCTCACCCTTTCTGCTAAAATTATACACTATGATAGCATTTTTGTCCATATGTTTTATAATATTTTCCATTTATTTCACAGTTTTTTTGAGGTATCATCAAAAAAAAGAAGGAGATTAGACATATGAAAAAATTTGCATTCATCGGAGCCGGCAGTCTTCAGTTTACAAGCAGTTGCGTAAGAGATCTGCTTACGTTTCCTCATTTTCGCGATTCGGAATTTGCACTGATGGACATAAACCCCGAAAATCTCGCCAATATTACAAGGGTCGTCGAGCGTATAACCCGTGAGATGGGATGTCCGGACTGCAGGATATCACCCACGCTTGACAGAAAAGAGGCGCTTAAAGGGGCAGACGGTGTCCTCTGCACGGTATTCAACGGCGACATAGACGTCTGGCAGTACGATATAATAATCCCGAAAAAGTACGAAGTAGACATAAACATTGGCGACACCAGAAGTGTATCCGGCATTTTCCGTGCGCTTCGAAACATTCCTCTTATGCTAGACATATGCCGTGACATCGAAAGGTACTGCCCTAATGCGGTATTTCTCAACTACACGAACCCGATGTCAATGCTCTGCGGCGCAATGCAAAAGCATTCGAGTGTTGAAGTGACCGGTCTTTGCCACAGCGTTCAAGGAACGCTAGAGATGCTTGCAAGCTGGTTAAAAATCCCGTCAGACGAGATAGATTATCTCTGTCAAGGTGTAAATCATCAGGCATTCTACACAAAGCTTGAGCACAGAGGTGAGGATCTTTATCCGAAGCTACGCGAACTGCTGAAGGATCCCGAGGTATATAATCGGGAGCAGGTAAGAAACGAAATGTTTTTACATCTCGGATACTACGTAACAGAATCGAGCGGTCACAACTCCGAATACAATCAATGGTTCCGCAAGCGTCCCGATCTTATAGAAAAATACTGCACTCACGGGACCGGGTGGAATCCGGGTGAGCACGCCTTCTCTCTCAACATCAGAAAGGACAGAAAGGCAAACACTGCAAAGCAGTACGAGGACTGGCTGGCAAAGGATTTTGACAAAATAAAGAGCAAGGAATACGCCGCCGACATCTTCAACGCACGCATAGGTGACGGAAAGCCCTTTATCTTCAACGGAAACGTTCAAAACCACGGCTCTATACCCAATCTTCCTTATGACGCTTGCGTTGAGGTGCCCGTAGTTGCGGACAGAATGGGATTCAAGACCACTATCGCGGGACCTCTTCCGGATCACGTGGCGATACTTGTCAACACCACGGCGCGAATGGAATCTCTCGTGGTCGAGGCAGCAATGAAAAAGAGTCGCGAGGCGGTATATCACGCAGTATATATGGATCCCCTCACTTCTGCGGTCTGCTCGCTTGAGGAGATCAGATCGATGTGCGACGAGCTTTTCGAGATCAACAAGGATTTCCTCGGTGATTTTTCTTAATGTCCGAGCAAACTGAAAAAGGATAACGCCGGGGTGCCTACGATATGGAGGGCACCCATCGTTATCCTTATTTTTTATGACTCTGTAAATGTTATCTTTATATTTCCCGTATCGGTAGTGATCTTACATTTCCCGCCTGTAGTAGTTTCGGGAACATTTACGCTTCCGGTATCGCTCTTAGTAACAAAGATCTTAGATGACAGAAGATCACCCTTAACATTACCCGTATCGGTCTTTACGTATATCTCAGCGGCATCAGATGCTTTGAATTTTATGTTACCCGTGCTTCTCTCTATTGAAAAATCGTTCGACGCAACGACCTTGGTAAGTGAGATATCACCCGTACTTCCCTTTGACACAAGGCTTTTACATTCTACGTTTTCAAGGACCGTATCACCCGTGGAGACCTTGATCTTTATATTATCCGCGCAGGTCACCCCTAAAACGCTTACCTTTCCCGTAGACACAGAAAGCTCGAGAGATCCTGCGGATATATCTTCGATCCTTATATTTCCCGTGGAGGTCTTTATTTTCACCTTTCCCGAGACAGAGGCACGATTTACAACCTTTCCCGTACTCTCGGTGATATCCATGCTTTCAAACACGAGATCCTTCGGTATCTCAACGTTTCCCGTTTCAGAATCTACTGTAAGTGTTCCGTACTCACCCTTTGGGAGAAATACCGTTATCTTTGGGCTACGGAAATTTATTCCTATATACTCGTACCATTTTCTCGTATCATTGACTCTAACAGTAAGTACGCCATCATTCACAAGCACCTCGTGCTTCATATTTTTCTGCTCGTAGCAGGTAACTCTGCGTTCGGAATCCTCTGAAGCCACAAATTTGATATCAGCGGTATCTGTATCTATGGCTATCGATCTGAAATCCTCGCTTATTTCATAGTTGTTAGTTTCATATTTATTTGTGGACAATTTACCGAAATCCCATTTCAAAAAAAACATAACGCTCAAAAAAATAATTCCTCCCACAAGTGTAAGCACTGCCGCTGCAGCAAGCCATATTTTTACTGATTTACTCATTACGCCAACTCCTTTGATTTAAACAGCTTTACGATCTTCAAAACGGTCTTTTTTGTCATCACGATGCATCCCTTTATCGAGCCTTTGCATCCGAAGAACAGAAATATTGCCGTACCCGCAAGGAAAAGAGATGCACCTATCATAGCAATACCGGAAAGAGCGTTACCGGTCGCAGCGAAGGCTACGCCTGCCACTGCCGCGCCAAGCGCAGAAGCGGCAAATGATACCCAAACCGACACAAGGACGGCAACGAGCGACCATATCACGGCGTAAAGCGAGACAATTACAGAAAATGCAGCTATAGCAAGCGAAAGCCATATAGGCGATCCGAGAACAAGGAGTACTATCTCCCATGCCTTAATACGTCTTTCAGGCTTTTTCTTTGCTTTTTCAAGAAAATCCGCGTCGTTTTTTATCCGATTCGCGATCTCGTTTACAGATCCTACGGCTTTGACGGCATCCTCCTCGGAGCTTCCCTCCTCTATCCTGTCATCTATCATCTCGGAATAAAAATCAAGCTGCTCCTCGATCTCCTTTTCCGAAAGACCCGATAGCTTTTTTCGCAGATCCTCAGCAAATTCTTTTTTATTCATTTTCGTCCTCCCTGACAACAAACTGATAGATCGACATTACCTCGCGCCATTCTTCCTTAAAATCCTCTATTCGCCCAAGTCCTGCCCTTGTGATGTGATAATATTTTCTGAGTCTTCCTCCATGCTCCGACGTGTGTATCGTGAGCATTCCCGCCATTTCAAGGCGTTTTAGTATCGTATAAAGCGTCGACTCGGACATTTCCATATACGGCTTCATATCCTTTATGATCTTATAACCGTACGAATCTTCATTTTTTATAGCGGACAGAACACAGATATCGAGCAGTCCGCGCTTCAGCTGAGCATCCAATCAATACCACCCCTTACGAAATACATCATATCACGAAGTATTGATTTTGTCAAGTAGTTTTATAAAAAAATCAGATCTCACAAGGAAATCTGATTTTTTATTCAAACAAGTCTTTGAAAAAGAGGTATAAGATTTGAGATTATCGGCGCTATAAGTATTGCGGGCAAGAAATCCGCGACCTTTATTTTTGTTATACCCATAAGATTGGTACCTATCATTATGATAAGCAGCGATCCCGCACAGGTCATCTCGTTTATTGCGGACGCATTCATAAAAGGGGATATAACGCCTGCGAGAAGAACGAGACCGCCCTGGATAACGAGCACTGATACAGCGGAAAGGAGAACTCCGACGCCGAGACTAGAGGCAAGCATCATTGACGATACGAGATCAAGCATCGCCTTGGTTATGAGAACAGAATTATCTCCCGTAATTCCCGCGCTGATCGATCCGGTGACAGTCATAGAACCGACGCAGAACAAAAGTGTCGCCGAGATGAGTCCCTCTGCGATTGAGACACTCTTTCCCTCTTTTTTAAAACGTCCTTCTATTTTAGAGGCGAGCTTATTTATAGCACCGTCGATATTCAGAAGCGTTCCGATGATAACACCGAGCACGACAGACGCTATAAGCACGAGGGTATTCTCGCCGCAAAGGCTTCCCGTGATACCTATATAAAGCGTACAGGCACCGAGTCCGATCATTACTGCCTTACTTACTCTTTCGGGTATTCCTTTTTTTAAAAGAAGTCCGATACATGATCCGACAATTACGGTAATTACGTTTAAAATCACGCCTAACATTTTATTATTACTCCTTTTGAGCTATTACCTCCACCTCAACAAGCGCACCCTTGGGAAGATCCTTCACCGCCACGCAGCTTCTTGCCGGCTTTTCTGCAAAATACTGCGCGTATACATCGTTAAACGCGGCAAAATCAGACATTTCGGAAAGAAAGCAGACCGTTTTCACGACGCTGCCGAGCGACGATCCCGCCGCAATGAGAACCGCCTCAAGATTTTTACATACTCTATGTGTCTGCTCGGTAATATCCTTACCTACAATAAGTCCTGTTTCGGGGTCGAGCGGGATCTGACCCGAGGTGAACACAAGATCCCCCACCGTTACCGCCTGCGAATAGGGTCCTATAGCCGCAGGTGCGTTATTTGTCTGAACTTTAGTAATCATGATCTTATCTCCTTTTAATTATCTGACAATCTTGAATCCGCCGTCGCGAAGCGACCTTGTGATAAGATTGACGTGCTCAAAATCTCTTGTTTCCATTTCGATTCGCAAAAAGCATCCGTTGACGCTCTCGGTATTTCCCTTTTCGTAATGAACGCCCGTAACGTTTCCACCGCAATCCGCTATGATACGCGAAATATCCTTAAGCTGTCCGGGCTTATCTATAAGCTCTATAAGAAGGCTTGAGGAGCGTCCCGAGTTGAGGAGTCCTCTGTCTATGACACGTGAAAGGCTCGTAACGTCGATATTTCCGCCCGAGACCACCGCAACTACACGCTTTCCCTTAAGATCAAGCTTTCCCGACATTACCGCCGCAACCGCAGCGGCTCCCGCGCCCTCCGCGATCATCTTCTGCTTTTCGATAAGCGCAAGTATCGCGCTTGCGACCTCATCGTCGGAAACGAGCACTATCTCATCCACATACTGTCTGACGAGCGCATAAGTGTTCTCGCCCGGCTTTTTGACCGCTATTCCGTCCGCGATAGTAGAGACCGCATCAAGAGCCTCTATTTCTCCTTTTTTCAACGAATTATACATACTCGGTGCGCCGCTCACCTGCACTCCGTAGACCTTTATAGACGGTCTTATCTGCTTTACGGTATAGGCAATTCCCGAAATAAGTCCTCCGCCGCCTACGGGAACTACTATGGCGTCTATATTATCAAGATCCTTAATGATCTCAAGAGCGATAGTTCCCTGACCGGCTATAACGTTCTCGTCATCAAAGGGATGAACGAAGGTATATCCCTCACTCTCCTTAAGCTCAAGTGCCTTCTGATAAGCGTCGTCATAACAGCCCTCCACGAGGCAGACCTGCGCTCCAAAGCCTTTTGTTGCCTCGACCTTTGAGATCGGTGCAGTATCCGGCAGACAAATAAGCGATCTTATTCCGTTTTTGGTTGCCGCAAGCGCGACTCCCTGAGCGTGATTTCCCGCCGAGCAGGCGATAACGCCCCTCTTCTTTTCCTCCTCTGAGAGCATCGCGATCTTATACGCAGAGCCTCTCACCTTAAACGATCCCGTGATCTGAAGATTTTCCGGCTTCAAATAAAGCTCGCATTCGGGAGCGATACCGTAAGCTCTTACGACATCGGTCTCACGTATGATTCCCTTCAGTACACTCTGTGCATCAAATACCTTATCAAGTGATAACATTTTAATTCCGCCTTTCTGAAATTAGTTTGCACGTTTTCGTTTGATTCTTACCTGCCTTGAGGAAAAACAAAACCGCCTCAAAGCAATTAAAGCTTTGAGACGGGTGAAAAACACAAACAAAATTCATCACTCGCGGTACCACTCAAATTGCGGACACATGATCCGCCACCTCTTCGGGGTCTGACAACCTCTATGCACTGACGCGGCATTCACGGAAGGTATCTACCGGACATTAAAGTCTTTGGAGCCTTCGGCTCAGAAGCGATGGGAATTCCACTATGTTTTATCGGGATCGCACCGTCCCCGATTCTCTGTGAAAACGCTTTTGCAGATTCCGTCTTCGTCACAGCCTTTGAACTATTAAATTTGTTTTGAATTATAGCACCAAAAAGCGCGTTTGTCAATAGATTTTTCAAATTTTTTTGATTTTTTTGTGGAGAACGATCACACTATTTTTTAAATTCAAAGCTACCCGAAAGAAGTGTGACTCTTTCATTTGTTACGGTAAGGATACCGCCGTCGGTAGTAGCGACCATGATCTCGCCGCTTTCAAGCTCCACGGAGCATTCGCACGGCTTTACCGCGGTCACAAACGGCGTATGTCCCGCCATAACGGCAAGATCTCCCTCTGATCCTCTGAGCGAGATCCTTACTGCCTCTCCCCTAAAAAGATCACCCTCCGGCGAGGAGACGACAAGCGCAAACGGCTTCATCTTGCCACCTTCTTCGCCTTTTCAACTGCCTCGTCGATAGTTCCGACAAAGAGGAATGCAGACTCGGGAAGATCGTCGTGCTTACCCTCGATGATCTCTTTAAAGCCGCGGATGGTCTCGGCAAGCGGAACGTAGGTTCCGGGAATTCCGGTGAATTTTTCGGAAACGTCGAAGGGCTGAGAAAGGAATCTCTGTATCTTTCTCGCTCTCTGGACAAGAAGCTTATCCTCATCGGAAAGCTCATCCATACCCATTATTGCGATTATATCCATAAGCTCAACGTATCTTTGAAGGATCCTCTGCACCTCTCTTGCTACGCTATAGTGCTCCTCACCGAGAATATCGGGGGAAAGTATCCTACTTGTAGACTCAAGTGGGTCGACCGCGGGATATATTCCCTGAGACGCTATGCTACGAGAAAGAACGGTCGTCGCATCAAGGTGCGCAAAGGTAGTCGCAGGCGCAGGGTCGGTAAGGTCATCCGCAGGAACGTAGACCGCCTGTATAGATGTGATAGATCCCTTCTTTGTGGAGGTTATACGCTCCTGAAGGATTCCCATCTCGTTTGCAAGCGTCGGCTGATATCCGACTGCCGAGGGCATACGTCCGAGAAGTGCGGATACCTCACTTCCCGCCTGAGTAAAGCGGAAGATATTATCTATAAAGAGAAGAACGTCCTGATGCTCCTCGTCTCTGAAATATTCTGCCATGGTAAGACCCGAAAGAGCGACTCTCATTCTTGCTCCCGGCGGTTCGTTCATCTGTCCGTAGACGAGTGTAGTATTGGAAAGAACTCCCGAATCCTTCATCTCGTTATAGAGGTCATTACCCTCGCGGGTACGCTCTCCGACTCCGGTAAAGACAGAAAGTCCGCCGTGCTGCTTTGCTATATTATTTATAAGCTCCATTATAAGAACGGTCTTACCGACTCCCGCACCTCCGAAAAGTCCGATCTTACCGCCCTTACTGTAGGGACAGATAAGGTCGATTACCTTGATACCCGTCTCGAGTATCTCGGTGGAGGTGGAAAGCTCGCTATAGCTCGGTGCGCTTCTATGAATATTCCATCTTTCGGTATCGGCTTCAAACGGCATATTGTCGACGGTATCTCCGAGAACGTTGAATATTCTTCCGAGCGTTTCACGTCCTACGGGTACGCTTATAGTCTTTTCGGTATCGGTGACCGGAGTTCCTCTCTTTAGTCCGTCTGTCGAGGACATTGCGATGCAGCGCACGACATTATCGCCAATATGCTGCGCGACCTCTACCGTAAGAGTCTTTTCGCCATTTGGCATAGTAAGAGCGTTATATATAGCGGGAAGAGTTCCCTGCTCGAAGGTTACGTCAACGACAGGTCCCATTACCTGACTTACTCTGCCTTTTGCTGTATTTGACATTTTACTGCATTCCTTTCTTTAATGATAAGATCACAGACCGCTTCCTGCAACGATCTCGGTGATCTCCTGCGTGATCGCTCCCTGTCTTGCGCGGTTATACTGAAGTCCGAGTCTGTCGATCATCTCGGTAGCGTTCTTTCCCGCGGAATCCATAGCAACACGTCTTGCCGCGACCTCACCCGCAAAGCTCTCCTTTACGCACGCCATTATAATTCCCGCAACGTATTCGGGAATAACGGCGCTGAGAACGCTCAGCTCATCCGGCTCAAATATCGGCACGGAGGTCTTATCCGAGCTTCCCTTTTCAAGAGGAAGAACCCATTTTACATATGCCTCCTGCGACATTATCGAGTGATATTTGGTACAAACTATACCGAGCTTATCGAATTTATCCGCCACAAAATCGGCACAGAGCTCATCAGCTATAGCCTTAGCGCTTTTATAAGCAAAGCCTTCGGCATATCTGAGCTCGCCCGCAAAGCGATCGCATGCGCGCTTTCCGATCGGAATGATCTCAGCGCCCTCATACTCTCGCAAAAGTCTGAAGATATTGGCGTTATATCCGCCCGCAAGTCCTCTGTCTCCCGCGATAACGACGAGCCTTAGTCTTGAGCCGTCGCGCTGTGCCATATAAGGACTTTTTCTGCATTCGGGGCAGGTGGAAAGATAGCTTACCGTATCACCTATCGCATCGGCATACTGTCTGCCCTTATTCATAGCCTCGGTTGCACGGCGGATCTTGGACGAAGCCACAAGTCCCATCGCTTTAGTGAGGTGGAGAGTGGAATCGACGCTTTTTATCCTATTACGCAGCTGCTTGATATCAGCTCCCATTATCTCACCTCTTCATTTCGGAAAGAGCGATCTTAAGCTCGTTTATATCATCATCGCTCCACGAGCCCGATTCAATGCTTTCAAGAAGCCTCATATGCTTATTTTCAAGGCTCTCATAAAGATCTCTTTCGTACTTTTTGACCTCTTTCACGGGAATATCGTTAAGATATCCGTTTATGACCGCATAAACGATCGCGACCTGACATCCGACTCTTACAGGCGAATTTCTTCCCTGCTTGAGCACCTCGACGATACGCTCACCGAGCGCAAGTCTTGCCTTGGTATCGGCATCGAGGTCGCTTCCGAACTGCGCGAACGCCTGAAGCTCACGGTACTGAGAGTAGAGGAGCTTGAGCTCACCCGATACCTTTTTCATAGCCTTGAGCTGAGCCGATCCGCCGACTCGGCTGACCGATATACCCGGATTTATCGCAGGCATAACTCCCGAATGGAAGAGCTCGGTCTCGAGGAATATCTGTCCGTCTGTTATGGATATAACATTGGTCGGAATATACGCCGAAACGTCGCCTGCCTGTGTTTCGATGATAGGAAGAGCGGTTATAGAGCCTCCTCCGTACTCGGGTGCCACGCAAGCGGCACGCTCAAGAAGGCGCGAATGGAGATAGAAAACGTCTCCGGGGTACGCCTCACGTCCCGGCGGACGGCGTATAAGAAGCGAAAGTGCGCGGTAAGCGACCGCGTGCTTGGAAAGATCGTCGTATATTATAAGGACGTCCTTTCCCTGCTCTCTGAAATATTCTGCCATCGCGCATCCCGAATAGGGCGCGACATACTGAAGCGGCGCCGATTCGGACGCGGATGCGGACACGATTATCGTATAGTCCATAGCGCCCGACTGAACGAGCTCGTTTGCGAGCTGAACGACCGAGCTGTTTTTCTGTCCGATCGCCACGTATATGCAGATAACTCCGCTGTTTTTCTGATTTATTATAGTATCGAGCGCTATTTCGGTCTTACCGGTCTGTCTGTCACCGATTATAAGCTCACGCTGACCTCTTCCGATCGGGATCATACTGTCTATTGCCTTGATACCCGTCTGAAGGGGGACAGAAACGCTCTTTCTCTCGATTATACCGGGCGCCTCGCTCTCGATAGGGCGGCTATGCTCGGTAACTATCGGTCCTTTTCCGTCGATAGGCTCTCCGAGCGCGTTCACTACTCTTCCGAGCATCGCCTCGCCCACGGGAACCGAAAGTATCCTTCCCGTTCTCTTTACGACAGAGCCCTCTCTTATTGAGTTATTATCCGAGAGAAGTGCGACCGACACGGTCTCGTTTTCGAGGTTCTGCGCCATTCCGTAGCTTCCGTCCTCAAATTCGAGAAGCTCGCTCGCCATACACTCACGAAGTCCGTACACGCGGGCTATTCCGTCACCGACGAGGATAACGCTTCCCGTTTCCTTCATCTCGATCTTGGATCTATAATTTTTTATCTGTTCTTTGATCACGTTACTGATCTCTTCGGGTCTTACATTCATGTTCTGATCACATCCTTTACGCTGCTTAAGCGGCTACGAAGACTTCCGTCGATCGTCTTGCCGTCCATTTCGACAATTACGCCTCCGATTATTGAGGGGTCGATGCGATATTCGATCCTTACGCTTGCTCCGCACATCTTTTCAAGCTTCTCATTAAGCGCCTTCTTTTCCTCTTCGGTAAGCTCAAGTGCGCTCGTGACCACCGCGTTTGCGACACGTCTGAAGGCATCGAGAAGAAGTGCGTACTGCTCATGGGAATCCATAAAATCGGGGATCCTTCCCTTTTCACAGAGCAGGCAAAGATAGGAGAGCACGTCCTCGGGTATTTTTCCCTCAAAGGCACTCTCGATTGCCGAGATCCTTTCTGCGAGACTGATACTCGGGGAGGCGAGAAATTCTGTATATCCGGGCTCGTTTTCAAAGCTCGTTTTAAGAAGCTCAAGTGCCTGAAAATACTGCTCCTCGGCATCCTTCTCACGCGCAAGCATAAAAAGAGCCGTTCCGTATTCCTTACCGATATCAGTCATTTTCGTCACCTATATCCTCGATAAACGAATCGATGAGCGCTCTGTGATCGTCGGTATTTACTTCTCTTTCAAGCATCTTTTCGGTAAGTGCGCCCGACACCTCGACTATCTGACGTCTTATATCGTCAGACGCCCTTTTGCGCTCAAGCTCTGCCTCGTTTTCCGCGCGGCTTATGATATCCTGCGCCTTATCCCTAGCCTCCGCGATTATCTTTTCGCCGCGATACCTTGCACTATCGCTTGCGTTTTGAATTATCTCGTCCGCCTTTTCATTTGCAAGAGAGAGCTTTTCATTCCACTCGCGTTCGTTTTCGCTTGCTTTTTTCTGTGCGTCTGCCGCCGACATATATTGCTCCTCGATCTCCTCCTCGCGCTTTTTAAGCACGTTTTTGACCGGCTTATAGAGAAATTTCTTTATAAGCAGGAAAAGGAGCAGAAGATTTACAAGAGATATGAGTATCTGCCATATGTTTACCGATATGACAGGCAGAGACTGCACCTCATACAAATAGTACATACTAAAATACCTTCTTAAAATACTTACGCTATTGCCTTAAGCAGAATATCAACGAGAAGATTAGGTGCGACGAATATGAGAAGTATCGCTATAACGAGCGCATAAAGACCGGTGGTCTCGGCAATAGCGCATCCCATAAGCATAGTGCTGGTTACGGCACCCTTGCTCTCGGGCTGACGTCCGATAGCCTCACACGCCTTAGCGACCGCGTTTCCTTCTCCTATACCGGGTCCTATACCCGCGATCATAGCACATCCCGCACCAAGTGCGCAGCATCCAAGAATAATACCAATAGCAATTGCCAACATTTCAGTTTACCTCCAAATTTACATTTGATTTTTGTTTTTTATTTTGTTATTTATATTTTCTATTAAAATATTCATCCGCATTGAACGCACCCGAGACGTACATCATCGTTAGCATTGCGAATATATATGCCTGCAGGCATCCGCTGAAAACGTCGAAATAGATCGACAGTACGGCGGGAATTCCGATCTGCAAAAACGGAATATCGCCGAGAGCACCGGGAAGCCATCCGAGAACGGTAGCCGAAAGTCCCTGAAGACCTGCGGCGAGAAGCACCGAGATCACCGATCCCGAAAGAACGTTTCCGTAATGACGGAACGCCATCGAAACGGGGGTCGCGACCTCGCTTATAATATTAAGGGGGGCAAGAAGCGGCACCGGATCTCCGAAGCTCTTTACATATCCGAGCGGTCCACACTTGAACTTATAATATGTTATAAGCACGAACACAAGCAGTGCCCACCCGCCTACGACGTTGATATCAGAGGTCGGCGGGAAAAGTCCGCAAAGCGAGATAAGGCTCGAGAACGCGGAAAGCGCGAGTATCGAGGCTATGAACGCTGAATATCCCGTAAAATACTCGCCCATACTGTCCTTTACAAGCGAGTCTGCCTTTTCTATCAGCCATTCGGCAAGGTGCTGACGCTTAAGTATATTTCTCGTACGAAGTCCGTGCGTAAGATAGAGGCAGAGCCCGAGCACGGTGATCATAACGAGCCACGAGTTTATCTGAGATTCGGTTATGACGAGATCTTGGATCGGAAGCGGTAATGTAAAATAGATCTGCGCGCCCGAAACCGATATTCCCTCGCTCACCGGCTTTGTAAGTATCTTAAGCACTATCCCGGCAATGATAGGAAGGACCATCATACAGATATAGAGGATATCCACCGCCATAAAAAGACGGCTCTTTTTATTCATTTTTAAACATCATTCCTTTCGTAATACCCATCAGGGTCATCAGGATCTGCCTTTATCAAACAGAGGTCTCAGCATTATCGCGATACGCGGAAAGAAGAGTGGGATTATAACGCTCCAAGTATTAAAGCATTTAAGCACCACGCCTACTACGGTAACAACGAGAAGAAGTATATTTCTGTAAAGCTGAGATATCTTAAGTACGTTTTTCGCTTCCTTTTCCTCCTTTGTCACCGCTTTTTGCACACTTATTCCCATAAGAAAGAAATTAAGTATCGCTGCGGATGCGCTGAGGAGATTCCCGAAAAGCACGGTATAGTCCCATTTGCCGATAAGAAGAAACACCGCCTGAGTCAAGGCACTGAATATCAGCACCCACGCGCTCACGTAAAGAGTTTCCTTCAAAACGACTTGATCGATCTTTTTCATAATTCACCTTCAAAAGTCGCTCATGAGCGAAAATAACCATAACGAGAGTATTATATCACTTTATTAGAGTTTTGTCTATAGCATTTATCATAAATTTAAAAAAATCTTCCCCCCAAAAGCAACAATTTTGCCCTATTAACTCAAATTCGCGGCTTAAAATCAAAAAAACAAGTGAGCCCGAGACGCTTTGCCTCGGACTCGTTTTTATCAGGTTTCTATCTGTCTTTTTGACCAACCGTAATCCTCATAAGAATTACCCTCGAAGCTTACCCTTCTAAGCGCCGTAGCGGTCATCTCATGATCCCCGCTGAGCTCCGCCCAAGTGAACAGACTTGCATTACATCTTTTAGCAAATCCGATAATTCCGGGCATTCTGTCCCTAAGTATATGCCACGTTGTGAGCATAACTCCGAAGAGACCGCTATCCTCTGCCGTTTTTACACACGCTCTGAAATTACTTTCGTTAAGCCAGGGAGCGATCACGACGTCATGTCCGCTCTCAAGCAGGCTGATGCTCGTCTCGATCGGCGCATCGTTTTTATCGTACTGCCAATCCACCATTACGCAATTTTTCGAGAGAGATGCTATAAGCTTATCTGTTTCCCCTGCCTTTCCGAATGCGAAGTAGGGATGCTTGAATCTTTCCGAATCGAGGATCATATCCATCCAAAGCATCGGACGTCTTCCCTCGCTCTCTACCTCACAGGTAAGTCTATGAAGAAATTCGGGCATATACTCGCGATCCTTATCGCTTCGAGTATAGTAATACGCCTCATCGCATCCGATATGAATATACTCGCCGCTTCCGAACACCTCGTAAAGCTCTTCTCTCACGTTTTTTAAAAGCTCCGCCACCTTATCAGAGCGTATATCCCACGCCCAGCCGTCGGGAGTAAAAAGGTACTGAAGCCTTGGATTCTGATCAAGGACAACGTGCTTTCCGTAGCAGAACCTCGATGAGCTTGCGTGTCCGAACATATTGAACATCGGTATCGGCTCCATTCCGAGCTCACGCGCCTCTTTGACAAGAGCCCTTACCTCGTCCTTTGTAAATGCGTGTGGCCACGAAAGCTCCTTCAGACAGTCGTAACGAAGCATTCCCCAAAACTCGATAACGATATGCGTGAACTGACAGAGTCCGCAAAGGCGAACGAGCTTTTTTATGAAATAAAGGTCATTTTCGGGGAAGACGCATATGTGTATCATTCTGTTACGAACGGAATACTCGCTCTCCTCGTAAAAGCATTTGATCCTGAAGTCAGAGTCTGAATACTCAATCTTCATAATAAGCGATATAAAACCTCTTATAAGTCCGTTATAATCCTTTCCTACGACCGAAAGTCCGTTCTCCCTAACCGAGATAGCATATTCCTTATCCGTCGGAAGCGTGACATTCGGAGCGTTCCCGATTTTAAAGGTGTTTTTTTCGCCGACCTCAAGCGAGATCTCACCGTCTGTCAGGCAAAAGCTGTTCCAAAGTCTTTTTACCGTTTCGTTATTCATTTTTTCATCCGATTTTGCGCTTATATTACCGCCAAAAACAAAATATTCACTCATATTCATCACCTCATATCTATAATAGCTCTTACGCTCAATGCTTTACACCGAAATTCCAACAAAAAAGGTGGATTTTTTAACACTTGACTTTTGAAATTCAAGTGTGTATAATACAAATGGGTGATAAAAGTGATATACAGTGAAAAAAATCCAATACTGAGCATAGTCGAGATTGAAAAAATGTCATGGGACAAGGGTAAATTCAACGTATCTCCGCGAGAATACAGCTCGCTTTCCTTTAGGATAAAGGGATCCGCCGAAATAGAGGCAAATGAAGTGCAGTACACCGCAAACGCAGGGGACATTTTATATCTTCCGCAGGGCATAAGCTACACGGCAAGCTATACAGAAACCGAGATGATAGCTATACATTTTCTAACCGAGCATTCCGACGAAGCACTCGAAGTCTACCGAGGTACGGGTGACGAGCAACTATATTCATTATTTCTAAAGGCTCATACCAATTTCAAAAGCAAAGGACCCGGATATATGCTGCACGCTATCTCTCACCTTTACGGTATATTTGCAACGATCTCGGAAAAGGAGAACGGGCATGCTCTTCCCGCGCACCTCAAGGACTCGCTTGCATTTATAGGTTCAAATTACCGAAATGCCGATCTGAAAATAGACGATATCTGCAAAAGCGTCGGCATCGGTGCCACCGCGCTCAGGGATACGTTCAGACAAAATCTAAAAAAGACACCTACGCAATACGTAACCGAGCTTCGTCTCGAATACGCGCGAGGACTGATCTCGAGCGGAGCCTCCGTAGAGCTCGCCGCGTACGAAAGCGGATTTAACGATCCTAAATATTTTGCAAGGACGGTCAAAAAGTTTTTTGGATGCACGCCGCGCGAGCTACGTCTTTACGGAAAATAAAATACGCGACGGTCTTGCTGCTCGCACATGAGTAGGATAGTCCTATATGAAGGTAATAAAGCGGGGTGAAATTCACCTCGCTTTTTTGTAATCACTCGGGGAAACGCCAAAATGATTTTTAAACGCACGACTAAAGACGTAAATAGATGAAAATCCTAATTTATTAGACACATCAGATACAGATTGGGTTGTAAGCATTATTTTTGCTGACTGCATACGCTTATTGTTGCGATAAGCAATAAGACTAATGCCGTATCTATCCTTAAAACGATGTTCCAAATGACATTTGCTGTAATTAAAATGTTTGGCAATATCGTCTAAATTGGATGTTAAGCCTTGATTTGCATCAAGGTAATCCTTCACTTGCTCTTCAATGCTATAAATAAATTCGGTGTTATCCACAAATGTTTCAGGAAAATTATCCTCTATCAACATATCAATAAGCCTGATAAGCAACCCTTTTTGCGTCAACGAAGAAGGCTTTGGATTATTCACAATGGCATAAAAAGTTTCAAGAGCCGCTTTTTGATCGGAAAAGACGACAAACGGTTTTTGGGGGTATTTTCGAAAAATATCCTCGCGTATGTTCTTTCGCTCTTCAATTTCCATATCTTTTAAATCCTTGAAACAAACCGGTATCTGTCGACTGTCCAACATATGTGTTATATCAAAATGAATGTGCGGTTGAGAAAGATCTGTATCGGTTACAGTAAAACTATGGGATATACCCGGCCGAAGCAGTATGAACTGTCCTGCCATGCATCTGTAATCCGTTTCATTGTAATTAAGAATGAACTCGCCGTTTGCAATATATATCAGTTCATAATCAAAAATGATTCGACGGGCAATCTTGGTACCCTTGCGTAAAATGGATTGCATAGCCACACGAATGTAAGGATTGATTATGGAATTATCTAACATAGCCATCTACCTCCGCAAGAAATGTTAAACAAAAAACAAGATATATTATTTACATTATAGCCGATTATAAGTATTATTTCAATATGATATTGTATTTGGAGGGATAGAAATGTTAAATAATCTTACAATCAAAAAAGAAATTCGTACATTTTCTGTATCACCGGAAAATCTTACGGGCGAAAAAGGTAAAGGCGGGATGGCCGCCGAAGGCAGCGCCTCTTATGCAGCGAGAGAACTCGGTCAGGGCTGGAAGGTAAATCCGTATCTTGTGTCACAACCCGGTGAAGTTCTTGTATTGGCGGATATTAAAGGTCAAGGCGCAATCAAACATATTTGGATAACCGATAGTGCAAAGGCAGGAAGACTTTTGATTCTTCGCATCTATTTTGACGGATGCAAAAAACCGGCTGTAGAAGCTCCTCTCTCGGATTTCTTTTGTAATGCTGACTATAGAGAATATCGCCAGCTGAGTAGCCTTGCCATGTGCGTCAATCCAAAAAGAGGACTTAACTGTTATTTTGAAATGCCCTATTTCAAATCATTTCGGGTGGAAATCGAAAACATTGGAGCAGACGCCTGCAATATATATTATCAAATTGACTGCGAGGAAAAAGAACTGACACCGAATACCCTGTATTTTCATGCGCAGTTCCGCCGAGTCAATCCGTTACCATATAAAGAGACTTATGTAATTTTAGACGATGTAAAAGGCAACGGTCACTACGTGGGCACGTATATGCACTGGGGTGTGAAGAACAATGGCTGGTGGGGCGAAGGCGAAATTAAATTTTACATTGACGGTGACAAGGAATTCCCCACCGTTTGCGGCACCGGAACGGAAGATTATTTTTGCGGTGCGTATAACTTTGATGTCAACGGTGAATATGCTGAGTTTACTACTCCATATTCGGGAATGTATAAAGTTTGTCACACGGATGGCACATACCGTTCGCAGAGATATTTTAATATGTACCGTTGGCATATCACCGATCCGATTTATTTTAAGGAGGATTTGAAAGTTACCATACAGGCTCTCGGTTGGAGAAGCGAAAGGAGATATCTGCCTCTTCAAGATGATATTTCCTCTGTGGCATATTGGTATTCCGATACTTTGAATGACGTTTATCCTGTATTCCCTTCAAAAAACGATTTGGAAATCATTTGATTTAAAATAATGATCAAACAGTATAAATCTCCTTGTTTTACAGATACTAACAGTACAAATTTGTAAAGCAAGGAGATTTTGTATATATTATGAAAGCAACTGGAATAGTTCGTAGAATAGACGACCTTGGAAGGGTTGTTATTCCGAAAGAAATCAGAAGGACAATGAGGATTCGCGAGGGCGACCCGTCGCAGACAACATTGACATCCGAAAACAAATTCATATTCGCAATGCTCGAACTGTCAAAAAGGATAGGCTTGAATTGTGAAGAATGACGAAAAATATGCCCTTAACGGTGAATATACGGAAAGGCATAAAATAAAAGAAAGGATGGAAAATGTAATGAAACAGACCATTTACGAACAGCTTGGAGGTACATACCGCGAGGAAAACGGCAGCTTCATTCCCGACGTGGAGCTTCCCGAACAGAAGCCCATCGGCAAATACGGACGGATGCACCTCGATTACCTAAAGCAACACCGTCGCGGAAGGTGCTCTGCCCTGCTCGGTGAAGGACGGCTCAACACCTACCTCTCCGAGATCGACGAACAGGCACACGAAATGCTGACCTTTCTGACAGTAGAGCTTGCCAAGACTCAAGGTATCGACGAACACCTCAAAGCGACCGATCAAATGCGGCGGGTACAGATGATGAACAACGTCAGATTACAAGCAGTAGAAATTGTCGCTAAAGAACTGCTCTATGTGTAAGACAACGAAAGAAAATATCTTCTAGGTAACTGATTCTCGTGTTAAATCTCTTGTCTGTGCATATACTGTTATCGGGTGGAAATCCTGTAAGAAAAGCTGAAATTCAATAATGAAAAGGTAGGACACATCATTTTGGAGTTTTTCTCCTGTGATGTGTCCGATATTTTTTATTTAAGTCAAAGAAAATTTTAAAAAAGTCATTTTATTCAACTGTTTTTTGCTCTCTGTATTTTTTAGGTGTCATTCCCGTTTCACGCTTGAACGCGCGGGTAAAATAATTGGCGTCCGCATATCCGACAGCAGTAGCGATATCAGATATCATACTATCGGTCTCAAGTAAGAGTTTTTTCGCTTTTTTCATTCGTTGCTCTTGTATATAGTCCGAAATTCCCATACCGAACTCGGATCGCGAGACTGCATAGAGCTTACTTTTTGATACGTATAGCATCTTGCACAGAGTTCCTATCGCAAGATCTCCGTCAATATGATGATCTATATATTTTCTGAGCCTTGCGCCAAGTCCACCGTCACGCTTTACTATTATGTTATTGGTATACAGATAGCATATACACATAGTCAGAACACCGATCGCGGAGTCTAAAAAATCACGGCTTGAGAGCTTTATTTTATCAAGCTCGGATAAAAGCGTAGACTTATTTACGCCGTATTTTTCTTCGGCAAGATCTATAAGCGCCCGTACCTTGTCGGTGTCACCCTCCATAAGTATTTGACCTATCATCATATACCCGATTATAACTCCGTTTTCTACGATCGGGGTGATTATCTCGGATAAGCCCATATGACATTTATATACGTACGGCTTCATGGTTTTGTCGCAGGCGTCGAAGCCTCGATTGTCACATTCAAAGCATTTCTCGGTAAGGCTTGGGCATTTCCTTATTTCCTCGCAGAATTCGCACATCGATAAGGGGTAGGAATACAAAAATTTTCTGTCCGCGTCGTAGAGCACGGTCTTTATACCCGCTATGTTGTAAAAATCTTTCGTTGCCCTGATCAGCTCGGGCATCATAACGTCAAGCATACCTTCTCCTTGTCTCATTTTTGATTTTAAAAAACCCAAAATGCTATTTTCCTGTCTTAATATACATTGATTATACTACTTTTTTGTGATAAAATCAAGAAAAAAATCAAAAATAAAAGGAGCAAATTATGTGGTACGAAAAATCATACAGGCGTCACCTGCTGGATATGCATATAGATGACTGGGATCCCGCATTTCTCTCGGAGTTCTCAGGGGAGGAATACGTTAAAAACCTGAAGATCGCTAAGATTCAAAGCGCAATGATATATCTTCAATCTCACGTCGGTCTTTGCAATTATCCCACGAAAACGGGTAAGATGCATAACGCGTTTATCGGACGTGAGGATACCTTCAAGGAGCTTATATCCTCCTGCCGCGCGGAGGGGATCTCGGTTACGGGATATTACAGCCTCATTTATAATAATTGGGCTTATGACAATCATCCCGAGTGGAGAATAGTGAAAGCCGAGGATGTGGGAAAAGCTCCCGAAAGAGGAGCGTTCCGCGGCTCGAGATACGGACTTGTTTGTCCCAATAATCCCGATTATCTTAAATTCACCGAAGGGCAGATACGCGAGATGGCAGAGTATGCCGAGCTTGACGGAATGTTCTACGATATGCTCTTTTGGCCGCATATGTGCTATTGCAGTCATTGCTGCGCAAGATACTTAAAAGAAACGGGAGAGGAGCTTCCGACCGTTGAGGATTGGTCGGATGAAAAATGGCTGCTCCATATGCGAAAACGCCGAGAGTGGATGGGTGAATTCGCAAATTGGGTCACGGATCTCACAAAAGCCTTAATGCCCGGGGTCAGCGTTGAGCATAACGTCGCGTTCTCGGCACTTCCTGACGGAAAAAGCGCCAACGCCGAGGAGGTCATATCTGCTTGCGATTATGTGGGAGGCGACCTTGACAGAGGCGTTTACGGATATTCCTTCACCTGCAAGTTTTACAGAAGCATCAGCAAAAACCAACCGTTTGAGCATATGTTCACACGTTGTGCGCCGGGACTTTCCGCTCATACGCAGATAAAATCTCCCGATATTATGAAAAGTGCTTTTTTCCTTACGGCAGCTCACCACGGCGCAACGCTCCTCATAGATGCTATCGACCCCGTCGGCACTATGGACGAGAGAGTCTACCGACAACTCGGCGAGGTGTTCTCAGAGCTTATCCCTTACGAGCCTTATTATAAAGGCGAGCCTATCGAGGACGTCGGTCTTTACTATTCTCTAAAAAGCAAATTTGATCCGCATAGCGAGGGATACACTAATTATCTCGGTGTAGTCAAAACGCTTGAAACCCTGATCGAAAAAAATATTTTATGCGGAATAACTGGCGGTTTTGCCGATCTTTATAGGCACAAAGCGATCGTTGCGCCCTGTCTCACGTCAGAGGATGATTACGATACCGAAAGACTCGTGAAATACGTCCGCGACGGCGGAACGCTATATTTCAGCGGCGCGGACAACAAAAAAATGCTAAAGGAATTTTTCGGAGCCTTAGTTGAGGGAAGAACGAAGGAGACCGTGGTTTACGTCTCTCCCAAAACGGTAGTTCAAGACGAATTTGAATACTTTAACGAAAAATACCCGATGAATTTTAGGGGTACTGCCCCCATCGTCCGCGGAATTGACGAAGTCGACGTTCTCGCAACGCTCACCCTGCCCTATACGGCAAGAAGCGAGGAAAGGTTCGCGTCGATCCACTCGGATCCCCCCGGAATAAAAACCGACATCCCCGCCGTTGCAATTAAAAAGTTCGGAAAAGGTACTGTTATATGGTCTGCACTCTCGATCGAATCGACCGATCTTTACGACTGCAGAAACGTATTCGTAAATCTTCTCAAATACGCATCAAGGCTTGACTCCACTCTCGTCTCCGACGCTGCCGAGGATATCGAGATAACCGCATTTAAGACAGAATCGTCACTGCTTGTCAACGCCGTTCTTATGAACAGACGCGAGACGGCAAGACGGGTTGAAGATATAAACGTTTCCATAAAAACGGATTTTGTGCCGACGTCGGTAAAGATACTTCCCGAGAGCGAAGAGAAAGTACCCTTTAGTTACGACGGCAAGCGCGTCAGCTTCTCTATAAAGGGACTGAAAATATTCAAGATGATCGAAATAAAATAATGAGGGAAATTATGACTGCAAAAGCAAAAAAATTACTTGAAGAAGGCTCCGGAGTATTCAGACTTGCGCCCGTATGGGTGCCGAGGGCATTCTGCCGTCCCGCAAAAAGAATAAAGCTTCATCCCGAGGATTATTACGTTCTCGGTCAAGAGCGCGGCGGCATTGATGAAAGATGGCTCGCCTCAACCACTCACGCCGAAAACGGTCCTCTAACTCCCGAGGACGAGGGTCTCAGCTATATCGTTTCAAGAGACGGTACAGAACGTATGCTTCTGCGCGACGCAATTGACGAGCTGAAGGGTGAAATAATCGGAGAGACGCTTTGGAATAAATACGGAAAATGGCCGATGTTTTCAAAATTTTTCGACAATCTCGGTCCGCTTCCGCACCATATCCATCACAGAAATGAGCACGCAAAAAGAGTTGGCGCCGACGGCAAGCCCGAGATGTATTTCTTCCCGTCGCAGATGAACAATTACGAGGGTGAGTTCGGATATACGTTTTTCGGTTTACGTCCCGAAACCACCAAGGAAGAGGTCAAGACCGCGCTTATGGATTTCACTAAGGGAGATAATAAGCTCCTTGATCTGTCACAGGCGTATAAAATAACGCTCGACACGGGATGGGACGTTCCTCCCGGAGTTCTTCACGCGCCCGCGAGCATGTGCACATACGAGCCACAGTTTGCAAGTGACGTTTACGCTATGTACCAATCGGTGCTTCACGGAGGACATACCGTTTCGGAGGAGCTGCTTTGGAAGAATTGTCCGCCCGAGGAAAGGGGCAATTTCGATTATCTTATCGACGTTATCGATTGGGACAAGAACGTTGACCCAAATTTCAGCAAGAACAGATTTATGAAGCCTGTTATGATCGAGCAGAATGACGATTATAAGGAGGAATGGATATGCTACAAATGCCGTGAGGTATCAGCGAAGCGTCTGACCGTATATCCCGGCAAAACGGCAATTATTCGCGACGCGGCGGCATACGGATTTATTTTGCTACAGGGCAGAGGCAGATTTGGCAAGTGGGAGATAGAAACTCCTACTCTCATAAGATACGGCGATCTGACGAATGATGAATTTTTCGTAACCGAAAGGGCGGCAAAAGGAGGAATACGGATAACGAATACGTCCTCAACCGAGCCGATAGTTATGCTCAAGCATTTCGCGGAAAATCCTGAGCTTGATAAGATGTTATCTTAAATGACAAAAAGCTATTAAATAAAAGATCGGACACATCATTTTGGAGGCTTTCCTCAGTGATGTGTCCAATTTTTTTATGGTTTTCGAAATGTTTAAAACAAGAGATCAATGCTTGTGTCCAATCAGAAAATAGATTCTTCCGCTGATATGCTCACCCTTCAGATAGGTGCCGTATTTTTCATCATGGACGACAGTAAATCGAGGATCGAATTCGGGTGTATGGTCGGTGGACTTTGCAATCGAAGCTGCGGTTTCGCAGTCTTTTTCGGGAAACAAGCATACGGTCGCATCACGAAGTCCGGTTATTTTGATCGCTCGTCTGTATCGCGCGTTGACAGGGGGCGCTTCGCGGCAGGAGATGACACCGCTATTTTGCTCAACGAATACTCTGCATTCCCGATGTTCACCTCGGCTGAAGCGATAGGACGATCTTCCGTCTGTCATTTCGGCTTCTGCACCGCATAAAATCGGTGCGCCAAATGGGAATTTCAAGTGCGTGTCGGTAGTGGTGTTTGCATTGTAGACCGAGAAAAACAGACCGTTATCATGTCGCACGATACCGATGGTGGGGGGCTTGATGCCCGCCTCTTTTTTGGCAAAGGAGATCTCATATCCCCACGCTGACAGTGCCTCGCGCAAATGACCTGCGCTCTCTTCAACGTCAAGCTTCACCAAGTTGTCAAAGTTTGGGACTGTTTGAAGCTTTTCCTTCGTTCCGTATACAAGTACGCCAGTGCCTTGCTTTGCAAAGGTTAATAGTCGATCAAGTACGCCGGAATTTTCGGGAACAGGCGAGATCAATATGCTCTTCTTATAAATATCTACACTGTGCTTTAAGAAATTGTCGGTTGACACCACGCAGCAAAGCGGAAGTCCATCGTTGATCGCGTCACAGATATAGTTATCTCCAAGATTCATTTCTCGGAGAAGTTCGGCATTCTCCGACGTAGTGTACTCACGCATAGGATAGACCCAAACCAAGGGCGCAGGCTCGTCCGCCGCGTCCTTTTCTGCTTTCAGGATGTGCGGCAGAGGCTCGTTGACACACGCATCGGGCATATCTCCATAGGAATTATCAATGGAAAGGATATTGAGAGAATTTGCCGTTTCTATCTTTCCGTCGGCATTGATGCGAGAGATCGCCATAGGAAGATAAATGTCGCAAGGAGAGCCATCGTAGCGGTCGTACCATGGCGAATTGATCCACCAAGGATCGTGGATATAGTAGCGAAACGGAAATCTTTCATTTGGCAACTCGCAGATGCGCGTCATGTGCCCCATAATCTCAAGACCGTAGTTGTCGTTGAGTGCCGCCCAGGGCGAGTTCGGAGGGGCGGTGATGTCAAAGCCCGCATTGTAAATGTCGTGAAGCGGCACACCGTCGCTGGCATAGTCAATGCCCACCGAATTGTTTGTGCCGCGCGTTTCCAACGGGAAAGAACATTCCGCGCGAAAAAGCCGCCAGAAATCAAAGACCTTCTTTTTGGTCTCCGCAAGCTTCTCGGGATAATAGCGCTCGCCGTCGAAAATCTTGCCCGTCAGCTTCCACGGATCGGCGCTGAAGCCAAGCCCGTTTGAAAGCCAGAGATAGTCAAAGCCCATGTCGGCAAGGAAAATGTTCGCTTGCTTGCCGAGAAATGTGCCAAAGGGCGTTCCCTCGGGGATTCCGACGGGATAGGCGGCATAATAGCGGTCATCCGCGTGTAAGGTTGCCGTTGCATCAACAATTCCGTGATTGTCCATTCTTGAGCCCGAGCAGATCTCGGTATGGCGGTTGTATTTGAAATCCGAAATGGCAAATTCGGGACCGATGTCAAAGGTTTCGCCTATCCGTATCACAGCCTCGGAAAATGCTTTTTTACCTTCTTCCTTTAAGGTGGATATGATCGTCTTGAGGATACCGTAGGTCATCACGGGCGCGTTTTTGATGTAATCTTGCTTTCTTTTGTGCAAAGAGGTTTCAAGAGGCTCGCCGTCTTCCAAATACGGCAGATTTGCCGTTCCGACAAAGCGTGCCCATTCGAACACGCCGTCCAATTTTCCCGCGTAATCCAATATCTCGCTTCCGTCGCCAACCCAAAGCATGATTGAGATCGACTTTCGCTTTTTTAAAAGCGGTCGCCATTGTTCAAATATTTGCGCGCATACCTTTCGAATATAGGTTTCATCGGTTTGTTTAAAAGGCTTTAGGCTCAATTCTAACGTAACGTTTTCAAACATTTTTCAGTTCCTTTCATTTTTGCCCAATTTTTAATTTTACTCCCTATGTTTTCGTATAAATTATCAAGCACAAATTAAAACCTCCAATAGTTATTCTTAATTATATCACATTTCATTTTAAAAGTCAAGTTATGCGGTATATTTCTTCCAAAATACAGATAATAACAACACAATTTGTAATTTAAGGAGAATTGTATATATGAAAGCAACAGGTATTGTAAGAAGGATCGACGATTTAGGTCGTGTGGTTATACCGAAAGAGATTAGAAGGACTATGAGAATCCGTGAAGGAGACCCCTCTCATACAACATTGACACCTTTCGACAAGTTTTGTATGGCGATACATAGTGTGGTGGAAAGATATAAAGCGAGGTGAAATTCACCTCGCTGTTATAATCAATTATTCTTACAATAAACTTCTATTCCGTTCTTGTTTATTTCGTTTAACACATCAGAAAATGTGAATTCAAATTCTTCTTCGATGTGTTTGTTTTTAACACCGCGATAAGCCGTTTTTCCAAGTCGAACATATAACAAATCCACACTGACAACAACTATACGGCTTTCGTCGGTTTCATTAAAGTGAGAAATTTTCGAAACTAGCGTATATGTATATCCTTCTTTGGGTCTGGAAGTTAATTTTTCAAAATCCTTTGTGATATATAAATATTTTGGCTTGATATCAAGGTTGTATTGTTTGGCTTGTGCTATAAACGGTTTTAGCCATTCTCTTGTTTCTGCTCTTATTTCTCGCTCCATTGGAACAATCTCGTCTGTTAAATGTGCCTTTGTTTGTGCCTGTTTTCTCGTTTTTCGCTTATTTATCCAGTTTTTAGCATCCTCAAACAGATAGCCCGTTATTGTTCCGTCCCAATACTTTTCAAGTAGGTATTTTGTTCTAAAACTCTTGCGGATATGCCCATTCATATAAAACCTGCATTTGCCTATGTTGCTCCCCCTAATGCTAAAAACACTTGCATAGAAAAAATCAAAGATAGTCACTTGTGATGAGGTGTCAAGTCTTATGTCTTCGACCTCAATAGCGTGGATATCTTTCCATAGATATCTTTCGACAGGAAGAAAAATGTAGCATAAAGATACTCCCTCGTTGTCAAAAGCATAGCAATAGGGCGTAAAGATGGCGGGAAGTACTATAAGAAGCAATGCCACTATACCAAAACCTAAACCCCAAGCGCTATCGTTCTCCCTAAAAAACTCTATTGAACCCCATGCAAAAAACAAACCCAAAATAACGCAAAAGTTAAAAAGCTTATTTAATGCAAATTGTTTTCTTTTGTTCATATAAACACCTCGTTAAATTTATTATAACACATTTACTTTTAAAAGTAAATTGATTCAGTATAAATATTCTTTATATTACAAATAATAACATCACAAATTTAAAATTTTGATGTAGGGGCGATTCACGAATCGCCTGTTTGGATTTTGCGAACGTTAGGCGGGCGATTCGTGAATCGCCCCTACGCTGTATTTGTAAAAGGAGATTTATATATGAAAGCAACAGGAATAGTTAGAAGAATCGACGACTTAGGTCGTGTGGTTATACCGAAAGAGATTAGAAGGACAATGCGGATCCGTGAAGGAGACCCGCTTGAAATATTTACCGACCGTGAAGGTGAGGTCATATTCAAAAAATATTCGCCTATAGGCGAGCTGAGCGCTCGTGCATCCCAATACGCGGAGGCACTCCACAAGGTCTGCTCTATGGCCATTGCAGTATGTGACCGAAGCTCTGTAATCGCTTTTTCGGGTCTTTCAAAAAAGGAATACGCCGACCGTTCTATATCAAGCGAGCTTGAAAAGATCATCGAGAGCCGTTCTATATATTTTCACGAAGCGGGCAAGGAAAAATTAAAAGCAACTCCCGACGCTACCGGGCATTTCATAAGCTGTGCTATGCCTATAATAAGCGAGGGCGACATTGCCGGATGCGTAGTCTCGCTTTGCGAATCGGGATCCTCCTCGACTCTTGACCCCGACGTTGAAAAAAAGATAGTCACGACCGCAGCGACCTTCCTCGGCAAGCAGATAGAAAGCTAAAACATGATCCGCAGTTAAGACAAGCTGCGGATCCATTTTTATTATTAAACAAGGGCAAGTGCCGCTCCGATGACCGTACCGAAGCGCGAATTTTCGGGAATTATATAGTTCACCTCAAAAAGGTTATTCATATTCTCGAAAACCTGCTTCGCCTGCGGCAGAGTGGTCATATTTCCCGTAAGCACGATATTTTTTATACCGTATCTTCTCGCCGCGAACGCCGCGGTCATAGCCACAGATTCGTATATCATATTAAAGAGTCCGAGCGCTATATCCGAGGGTGATGCAAGATCGCTGAGCTTTCCGAAATTGGATGCGGTAAGGTCGGGAGCGAGTCCGGGATGGATATCATTTTTGGTTATATCGCTTACTCTGAGGTCTACCTTAGAGATATCTCCGCCGGAGGCAAGCTCGACTATATTTGCAATATTATCGGTCTTTAGCATCTTCTTGGAAAGTCCGATAAGCGTTCCTCCGCCCACGCCCGTTCCTCCGAGATACTCAAAGCCACCGTTGCTGCACGCGTGAACGATAGCGGTTCCCGTTCCCATGCTTACAACGATCGCCTCATCGAGACCCGACAGGTAGAGACCTCCCCTACCGACGCAGGGAAACTCAACGAGAGTGTCGCACGGGATATTATAAAGAGGGCTCGTGATATAGGTAGCACCTACTCCGGTGAGCATGATCTTTCTTATCTGAGAAAGATCGATCTTATTTTCAGACGTAAATTTTCCGAACGCTCCGTATATTGAGGTAAGCTGATCCTCTGCGTGAACGAACATAGGCGCCACGAGCCTTTTATTCTCGTCAAACGCAACAATCTTGGTCGTACTGCCGCCGATATCGATACCGACAACATACTGTTTTGACATAAAAATCGCTCCTTTACAAAGGGGTCTCTTTACTTCCCTTTACCTTTATTTTTGATATGTTCAACGAAGGTCTTACCGACATTCTTTCCGATCTGTATCATATCGTTTTGGTTCCAGTGTGCCGAATCGCTACCGACAACCTCTACCTTGCCGGTAGACTGATTCCACTTAGTTATGGCGAACTGCGAATTATCCACAAAATAGCAGTTTGGGATAAATCTCACAAGATCCTTCTGCATATTTATAAACGGAACGTTGACCTGAAATGCGGTATTCGCATTACTTATCGAGAAGGTCTGCGATATAGCTCCGACAAGGATAGCCATATCGGAAACTCCGCAATCGCTTTCCCCATTTGTAAACTCAAGGGTTATATTCGAAAGATCTTTTTTCAAATCTTTTACAAACATCTTGAAAACACGCGCGTACAGATTCGGGTTACCTCTGTCCGACTCGCCCTGCATCCAGTAAAGTCCGACGATATTGATCTTAGTATGTCCGCTATAAGACTCTATACCCTCTATGCTCGTCTTAAACTGCTTTAAGAACTTACGGTAGAGTCCGCCGGTGATCTCGCTATCCTTATAGCTGAGACCTAGCTCCTCTGCGTATGAGGGCGGAAGCCAGTTTCCGTACTGATTTCCGCTACCCGCGGTATAATTTAGCAGGTTCGAGCCTCCGTGAGCGAACTTTATGATGCCCGCGTGTCTGCCGGTTTCCCCGTTATAATACTTTGAGAGATATTTCGCAAGTCCGAGCTCGGGACCGATATGGCGGTTCGTGATCCCCTGCCCCGATGTGGTCTTGGTCCAGTTGCTTTTATCGGTCGGTACGCCGTAGCTTCTTCCCGAATAGTGCACGTGAGTAAATCCTCCGTCGAGAGTCTCTCTGACATCCTTATAAAGAGACATGTCATCGTTTATAAGGGTCGATCCCGCAGCATTGGACTGTCCCGCTATGAGATAGATATCGATCGTTTTCGTATAGTCTACCTTTTCCTCACTGCCATCAGGCTTCTGATTGCCTCCCGATACGCCGTTTTTATCGGCATCGGAATTATTTTTACCCGAGCAGGAGACAAGCACTGCCAACGAAAGTGACAGTGCTATGATAAGTGAAATTATTCTTTTCATTTTTTGTCTCGTCTATTATTTTTTCTTTACTATTTCGTCAAGGAACATATTTCCAACGTTCTGTCCTATAGCAACCATATCGCGCTGATTCCAGTGCCAGACATCGTTTCCGACAACGTTTACCTTATTGGTGTTAGGATTCCACGATCCGATCTTATAGTTGGAATTATCAACGATATAGCAGTTCTCGATGGTTTCGGGAAGCTTCTTCTGCATAAGCACGAAGGGTGTATTGACCATAAGCTCGGTGTCAGCATTGGTGATTCCGCAGGTACGCGAGATCGTTCCGATAAGCATGGGAAGATCTGCCGCACCGCAGTCGCTTTCGCCGTTTGTGAACTCGAGCATTATATCGGAAATATCCTTACGAAGATCGCTTACAAAATACTGTATCGCTCTCTGATACTCGATCGGATTTACTCTGTCGTTCTCACCCTGCATCCAATAAAGTCCCACGAGATTGATCTTGGTATGTCCGCTATAAGCCTCGAGTGTATTTATGCTTTCCTTTATCTGATCGAGAAATTTGCGGTAAAGTCCGCCTGTTATAGCGGTATCGCTATAATTTGCGCCGATCGCCGCCGCATAAGAGGGGGAGACCCAGTTTCCGTAATCGTTAGCGCCCGCATAGGTCTGATTAAGAAGATGGGTATTACCCTGCGCGAACTTTATGATACCTGCGTGTCTGCCCGTATCCGCATTGTAGTACTTTGAAAGGCTATGCGCGATACCGAGCTCGGGACCGATACAGTTTGAGTTTATTCCGAGACCGTAGGTGGTCTTGCGCCAGGACATACGGGTATTCGGAGTCGCCCAACTATTTCCCGAAAAATGGACGTTTGAGAAGCCTGTTCCGGTGGAAAGCGCACTGTCAAGGCTCTTGATCCCGGGAATATCCCTTATCGCGGTATTTCCCGCCGCATTGGACTGACCCACAACGAAATAAATGTCCATTGTCGTCTTATAATCGATCTTGTTTTCGTCTTCCATTTTCTCATCATCGGTATTATCCGAGTTGTCGCTGTTTTCGTTATTCTTATCCTTGTCATCATTTTTATCAGCACCGTCTGCACCCTTATCGGGAGACGTACATGATACAATCACGGAAAGCATAAGCAAAAGCGCCATAAGAAGGGCCACTGTTTTTTTCATAACAGAAAAATCTCCTATCTGTCACAGATTACTTTTTATCGTCTACCTTAAGGACGTCGTTAAGAAGCATCTCTCCTACGTTCTTTCCGATCTGGAGCATATCATTCTGATTCCAATGGTACTGGTCGCTTCCGAGAACGTCTGCTTTATTGGTAGTGGGATTCCACTTAGTGATGAGATACTGAGAGTTATCAACGAAGTAGCAGTTCTCGATCTCGCCCGCAAGCTTCTTCTGGAGTGCGATAAAGGGAGCGTTTACGTTCTTTGCGGTAGATGCGTTACCTACTGCAAAGCCCTCGGATATAGCGCCGATAAGCACTGCCATATCGGAAGCGCCGCAATCGCTCTTTCCGTCTGTGAACTCGAGCATGATCTCAGCGAGATCCTTACGAAGGTCGGGAACGAAGTACTTGAACGATGTCTCGTACTCGGTTTTGTTATATATATCGGTCTCGCCCTGCATCCAGTAAAGTCCGACGATATTTACGTTAGTATGTCCGCTGTATTCCTTGATCTGAGAGATATTCTTCTTTACCTGCTCAAGAAGGAGTCTGTAGTATCCGCCGGTTACATCGTCATCGGCATAGGACGTATTGAGATGCGCCGCGTAGGAGGGAGATACCCAGTTTCCGGTAGCGTTCTCACCGGAAGATATATCGCGCATAGAAGAACCGCCGTGAGCAAACTTGATTATTCCCGCATGTCTGCCGGTCTTTTCGTTGTAGTATTTGGAAAGTGCCTTTGCCATACCGACCTCAGGTCCGATATAGCTCTTGTTTGCGCCAAATCCCGTAGTGGTCATTCCCCACTGTGCCTCGTTATGGGTAAAGGGCTTACCGCCGAATCTCGAGCTTCCTGCATAGTGAACGTTGGTAAATCCGCCGTCTATAAGCTCGGGCGCAAATTTCCAAGCATCTACCAGATTGCTGAGAATCGAGAATCCAACCGCATTGGACTGACCGGCTATGATGTAAATGTCCATAGTTGTTTCGTAATCGATCACGTTTTCATCCTCTTTGTTTTCTTCCTTATTCTCGTTATTCTCGTTGCTTTCATTATTCTCGTTATTTTCGTTATCCTTGTTACCAGCATCGTTGTCCGTATCACCGTTTTTATCCGAGCCGGAAGTGCCTGACGTACATGCCGCAATCGAAACGAGCATGATCACTGCAAGAAAAAGTGCGATAAGTTTCTTCATAGTTTATTTCCTCCGTTAATTAGAGGTCCCCTGGACCATCTATCTTTTGTTATATATTACCACATAACATCCGTATTTGTCAAGTTAATCGGGTAAAAAAGTAAAAATCCGTTCTATATTTTTCCGTACACAGGCTAATATGGGGAGATTTTATGTATTTTTTTGTTGTTTCTCGTTTTCGACTTGACAAAAAGAGGAATAAAATGGTATAATCCAGGCAAGGACTTGACAGGTGTGCTTCAAGTCAAAATTTTGAATTTAAAGTGCAAATCACAGACAAAACGGAGGTTTATTATGTCAAACGTAAGTATTCCACGTCCGGAGCATCCAAATCCTCAGTGGGAACGAAAAAGCTGGGTAAATCTTAACGGCCCGTGGCAGTTCGAGATCGATCACGGTGCAAGCGGTGAGCATCGCGGTCTTATAGGAGCCGACTCGCTTTCCGGTGAGATCATTCTTCCCTTCTGCCCCGAATCCTCTCTTTCGGGCATCGGATATAAGGATTTTATGCGTTCCGTATGGTACAAAAAAGTACTCCGCTTCACCGAGGACGATCTTTGCGGCAAGAGAGTCATATTCCACATCGGCGCCGCAGATTTCGAGACCCGCGTATGGGTCAACGGAAAGCTCGCCGGTCTGCCTCACGTCGGCGGATACAGCTCGTTTGAATACGATATCACAGCTCTTCTGAGCATCGGCGACAACATTGTGACCATAAATTGCTACGACGACACCTCATCACCCCGACAGCCCTGCGGAAAGCAGTCGAAGATCTATCCCTCGCACGGATGCGCTTATACGAGAACCACGGGAATCTGGCAGACCGTATGGTACGAGACGGTTCCCGAAAGCTACGTGAAGTACGCAAGGATCATTCCCGACGCGGAGAACGTATCCGTTTCGATAAATGCCGAGCTCTGCGGAGTCGGCGATCTTTCGGCAGAGGTCTTCTTTGAAGGTAAGAAGGTCGGTGAGGCATCAAAGAAAAATCTTTCGGTCACAGGACAGCTCGAGATATCGCTTTCCGAAAAGCATCTCTGGGAGCTCGGAAACGGTCGCCTTTACGATCTTGTAATACGCTTCGGCAAGGACGAGGTAAAGAGCTACTTCGGTCTCAGATCGATCGAGATGAGAGGAGACAGATTCCTTCTCAACGGAAGGAGCGTATTCCAGCGCCTCATTCTCGATCAGGGATATTATCACGACGGTATAACCACTGCTCCGAGCGAGGAGGCTCTCATAAGAGACATAGAGTGCAGTCTTGCGGCAGGCTTCAACGGCGCGCGTCTCCATCAGAAGGTCTTTGAGCCGAGATTCCTCTACAATGCCGACAGACTCGGATATATGGTATGGGGAGAATACGGAAACTGGGGCGTTGACTATTCAAATATCGCGCATCTCTCCACCTTCCTTCCCGATTGGCTTTCTGCCGTAAAGCGTGATTTCAACCATCCCGCCATCATCGGCTGGTGTCCCTTCAACGAGACCTGGGATTTTGCGGGAAGACAGCAGGATCCGAATCTCCTTCGCATAATCTACGAGCAGACCAAGATACTTGACCCCACACGTCCCTGCATCGACACGAGCGGAAACTATCACGTGGTTACCGACATCTACGACATCCACGACTACGAGCAAAATCCCGAAATATTCAAAAAGAATTACGACAGACTCTATCTTGAGGGCGTTCTCCACGACAGACACGGTGCGCGTCAGCACTGGAAGGGCGAGCCCGTATTCATGTCCGAATACGGCGGAATCGGCTTCAAGCTCGAGACTAACGATAACAACACCGGAAGACTTACGAGCTGGAGCTACGGAGACGCTGCAAAGAGCTACGAGGAATTCTACGCAAGATATCGCGGACTCACTAACGCTCTGCTCGACAATCCCAAGATGTTCGGATTCTGCTACACTCAGCTCACCGACGTGGAGCAGGAGCAGAACGGTCTGTTCGATTTCGAGAACCGCACTCCCAAATTCGATATGGCAATAATATCCGAAATAAACAAGAAAAAGGCCGCAATTGAGGACTAAATAAAGAAAGGAAAATATTATGAAGCTTACATTCAGATGGTACGGCGACAGCGACCCCGTCACTCTCGACCGTATAAAGCAGATACCCACAATGTCGGGTATCGTCTCGGCAGTTTACGACGTAAAGCCGGGAGAGGTATGGAGCTATGAGAGCATCGAGGCTCTTCGAAGGAAGGCAAACGACGCGGGACTTGAGTTCGAGGTCGTTGAGAGCGTTCCCGTTCACGAGGAGATCAAATACGGAGGACCCAACGCCGCAAGGTACATTGAAAATTACTGCGAGAACGTACGCCGTCTCGCAAAAGCAGGCGTGAAGTGTATCTGCTACAACTTCATGCCCGTCTTCGACTGGCTCAGAAGCGAGCTTGAGCATCATAATGCCGACGGTTCAAATTCGCTTGCATACGATGAAAACACCCTTATGACAATGGATCCCCAGAAGGGCGATCTTTCCCTTCCCGGCTGGGACGAGAGCTACACGAAGGAAGAGCTTGCGCGTCTGCTCGAGATATACAAGGGCGTTTCCGAGGAAAAGCTTTGGGAGAACATGAAGACCTTCCTTGAGGCGGTCATCCCGGTAGCTGCGGAGGTCGGAGTCAACATGGCTATACATCCCGACGATCCGCCGTGGGGCATCTTCGGTCTTCCGAGGATAATCACGTGCGAGGAAAATCTCGACAGATTCCTTTCGCTTGTTGACAGTGACGCAAACGGACTCACCTTCTGCACGGGATCTCTCGGAGCCTCAAAGGGCAACGATCTTGTAAAGATGGCGGGAAAATACGCAAAGCGCATCCATTTCCTGCATCTTCGTAACATAAAGATCACAAGCGACCGTCAGTTCCACGAGGTAGGACATCCCACCGAGTGCGGCTCGATAGATATGTACGGTATAGCGCGTGCTCTTTGTGAGAACGGATTTGACGGATACGTCCGTCCCGATCACGGAAGAATGATCTGGGGAGAGACGGGACGCTACGGCTACGGTCTTTTCGACCGCGCACTCGGAGCGACCTATATCGCAGGACTTTTCGAGGCTATCGAAAAGGACAGAAAATAATCTACGCATAAGCAAGAAGCATCCCCGACCGAGGTCGGGGATGCTTTCATTTATTGGTAAAATCATTCAGCAGATTCAAAATATGCCGTTTTGAAGGTGTGCTCGACAAAGGTAATATAAGAATCAAGATCGTCGATACTGTTAAGCCTTACCGATTTCGGTAACGCAACGACAATCATAGTCTCTCCGTTATCTATATAATATTTGCCGGACTCCGGAATGTACGCGAAGCCGTTTTCGGCTGTTACACCGTGCTTCTCAATAGTTTTTTCGAAAGTGTTTTCTTTCCGTATAGATACGGAAATTCTTACCTCTTCGTTATATCCGCCGCCGTTTTCCAGCGTCGGTTCAAAGTCACTCGGTAAGTATTTGAAAAGAAACTCGTAAGCGGTCGCTTCGTAATAGTGAATCTTATATCCTTCCATCTCTAATTTGGGCAAAAGCATCGATACTTCCGGTGCTTTTTCCCCGTTCTTTATATAGAGGAAGCTGCTTTCATCATTCTCAAGCTGCACAGTTGCGAGATCCTTCAAGAACTGCGCTTCATCGGTTGTATAATAAGATTCCCATCCGTCCGAAAATTCATTTGAATCTTCATTTTTGTTTTTTTCCGGGTCTTTCGTTCCATCGCCGCTTGCATTTTTTGTATCCGTATTTTGACATCCGACAAAAACGGATATTATCATTAAAAGTGAAAGTATAATTGCTGTAATTCGTTTCATTGTGTTTTACTCCTTTTTTAATTTTTGTTGGGGTTATCCGTGAGTCTATGAAAGGAATCGTCTGCGTGCTGCACGCGGCTTTACAACAGTTAAACTTTTCCAAATTCATATTACCACATATTTGTCAAAACGTCAATAGACAAATGCAAAAAAAATGTGCAAATCGACCAAAAGCGTGAGATCTTTCCGCAGTCATCACATCCTTACATCTCCCTTCACCATATAAGACACCTTTTGAATCGAAAAAAATCGCTTTTCCGAATATTTTTTCAATTTTTCAAAAAAAAATGCGGAGCGTTTATTTCATACGCTCCGCCATCCTTATTTTAGGGTGTTTTACGAGAAAAGCACCGAATTTACCACCGACTCGAGATACTCCTGACGTCCGCTCGACGGGATCTCGGGCGCTCCCATATTTTCCGCATACGTTGCAAGCTCCTCAAGAGAGGTCTCGTCGTTTACTATCTTCCTTCCTATTCCGCTCTCAAAGCTTGAGTAGCGCTCCTTAACGAAGCGATCTATACGTCCGTCCTCGATAAGCCTTGCCGCCTTTATAAGTCCGAGGGCAAAGGTATCCATTCCGAGAATAAAGGCGTGGAACATATCCTCGGGGGTATTACTCGGACGGCGATTCTTGGCATCAAAGTTAAGACCGCCCGTAAGTCCGCCCGCCTTGATTATCTCGTACATACACATAGTAGTTTCGTAAACGCTGTAGGGAAACTCGTCGGTATCCCATCCGAGGAGAAGATCGCCCTGATTCGCATCGACAGAACCGAGCATACCGTTGATAGCGGAGATCCTGAGATCGTGCTGGAAGGTATGTCCCGCAAGAGTTGCGTGATTTGCCTCGATATTCAGCTTGAAATCCTTATCGAGACCGTATTTTCTGAGAAATCCGATAGCGGTTGCGGCATCGAAATCGTACTGATGCTTCATCGGCTCCTTCGGCTTGGGCTCTATATAAAAATCTCCCGTAAATCCGACAGATCTGCCGTATCTTACCGCCATTTTCATAAGACGCGCTATATTTTCTTCCTCGAATTTAACGTCGGTATTTAAAAGGGTCTCATACCCCTCTCTGCCGCCCCAGAAGACGTATCCTCTGCCTCCGAGCTTTACGGTGATATCGAGTGCCTTCTTGACCTGTGCTGCCGCAAAGCAGTAGACGTCCGCCGAATTTGTCGATCCCGCACCGTTCATAAATCTGGGATTTGAGAACATATTCGCGGTTCCCCACAGGCATTTTATACCCGTTTGCTCCATTTTTTCAAGGATATAATCGCTTATCTCGTCGAGGCGGCGGTTGGTTTCGTTGATATCCTCAGCCTCGGGGACTATGTCAACGTCGTGAAAGCAGAAATATTCAATGCCGAGCTTCTGCATAAATTCAAATCCCGCGTCGACCTTTGCTCTTGCGTGAGCCATACTTCCCTTCTCGCATCCGAAGCTTTTATCGGCGGTATCGCGTCCGAACATATCGGTTCCGCCCGCGCAGAGGTTATGCCACCACGCCATTGCGAAGGGAAGGTGCTCCTTCATTTTCTTACCGAGAATGACGCGCTCGGGATCGTAAAACTTAAAGGAAAGCGGATTTTTACTCTCTGCGCCCTCATAATTGATTTTTTGAATATCGGAAAAATACTCTTTCATTGTAAACACCTCTTCATTTTTAATCAAATTTTATTTTCACGCCATACGATTATCTTATTCATTCCTTCGCAAAGCTCGGACAGAGCACCCGGAATGACTTCGTCTTTACGGATATTTCCTATCATATCTACCGAGAAATCTATCGGTGTACCATCGGGAGACTCATACTGCGCCTCACTTATGCGCGGAGTTCCCAGGCGATCTGTAGTTACCTCTCTGCAGGATGCGTTTACGATATTTGCGGGAACTTTAAGATTAAGTATCCACTCTCCGTTCTTTTCATCAAGTGAGACGTCCATACCGTCGGCTGTGATAGGAGATATCTCCTTAGAGTATGGCTTCGCATAATCGGAATATGCATTTTCCTCTACCCAGACCGGCTGAGGTATGTTAAAATATTTATCATGATCAATACAAGGTCCGGCGGCAAATACAGTCGGCATATACTCTTCCGGCGTACTGTATTTTTCAAATATTTCATCGGGATATTTAAGGTCACCGCTACACGGCTGAGCACCTATCACCATATTATTGATAAAACGGTAATCTCCACCGTAAGTGAAAGCGAAGCCCGCAACGTCGGTACTGTGTGGATAATGGTACGGAGTTGATCTGTCGAGCGTGGGATAGTTGAACATAGGTCCCGCAATGATATTATGCACGTACGCGCTACCTTGCGATGCCTCCTGCAACGTATGCGGTGAAAGAAGAATATTATTATCCACAAGACACGGTCCGTGAGTTACCTCAATAAAGATGTCACAAACGTTTTTGAAAAAAAGATTTTTGGTAACGCGCGTTCCCTGCGCTTGCCAATCAAGCCAAAGTCCAAGATTACAGTCGTGGATATTGTTGTTTTTTATTACGGTATCTATTGCGGCGTGAAGCTTGATGCCCGCGACCTCCCATCCGCAAAACTCTTGCTTTTGGTTCACACTATATATGTGATTATGTTCTATCCTTGAAAAAGCGCCTCCCATATGCCCTACTATACCCGCCTGACCGCAGTTATAGATTATATTATTACGTACTACATGAGACCCCACGGTATCCTTGCTCCAACCCGCACGCAGAGCGAGAAATACAGCTTCCTGCTGATACTGATATCCCGATTTTCTTCTGAAACGGAAATGAAGATTCTGTCCCGTGGTTATCTCCTTTCCAAGGCTCACAGCGGAGCATTTCGAATCATGAAGAATATTATTTTCAATTATCCAGCCCTTGCTCCAGTTAGGACCTATCATTCCTATCTGCTCAGCGGTAGGCGGAGCCCATCCGGTAGCGGCATGCGCCATCTCAAATCCGCGAACGGTAATATAGTTTACGTTCGTATTCTCGGGGAAAAAGCAGGTTTCTCTTACGTTTATCTCGACGGTTTCACGGTTGGGATCGTATTCCCCAAAGTTACAGTAGATGTCAGTATGTGTGGGTCTAACGTCGGCATACCACTGATATACGCTTTGCTCGGGGTGTATCAGCTTTGCTTTCCAACAGTGACGTTGCCCTTCATATCGCATCTTTGCCTCGCGCAGATCGTCAAGGCCGGGAGCTTCATACATAGAAATTCCGTTCAAATAAACATCTCCAAGATGCACATCATATTTATCCGGAACGATAAACCAATCTCCATTCACCTTTCTTTCAAAGGGATTAAAATCCCCGAAAAACGAGTTTGGCAAACTCTTTTTCCAAACATGAGGCTCAATTCTTTCCCAATCACTTACAATTTCCGAGCCCTTAATTATCGGTCTCTCTCCCTCGACTGCCTCGTAAACTACACGCTTACCGTTATGAAGTCCTCCATTCTTAGGAGATACTCTTTCTCTGTAAACTCCGCCACCGACACGAACCGTATCACCCGCCACCGCTATTTTGGCAGCCTTATTTATCGTTCTGAACGGCTTCTCCGCAGTTCCGTCAAAAAGGTCGTTTCCGTTTAAAGACACATAGTATATCATCAATTTATCTCCTTATACATTTCCCTCACCGCAGGGTATATTTTTTTGAATTTTTCATATCTCTCGTTATAGCGTGCCACAAGCTCGGGCTCGGGAGATATCACCGTCTTTGCCCTAAAAAATCTTTTACTGCATTTACTTACGCTTTCGCTGTCTCCCGCGCCGACAAGGGCAAGGAGGGCAGCTCCGTAGCCGGGTCCCTGCTCGCTTTCGGGTATCACGATATCGATGTTCAGAACGTTTGCGATTATCCTGCACCAAAGAGCCGATTTCGAGCCGCCGCCGCAAACCGTGCTTTGCTCTATACGGACACCGAGGTCTCTTATTATATCGATACTGTCTCTGAAGGCAAATGCCACGCCCTCAAGAACGGCAAGGAGCATATCCTTTCGAGCAGTATCCATTCTCATTCCGACAAAGGTCCCTCTCGCGTCGGTATCGTTTATCGGGCTTCTCTCTCCCATAAGGTAAGGAAGGAAAAAGACGTGATTTTTTCCGAGATCGTCAAGGGTTATATCCTCCTGCTCCGCGGAGTAATCGGAGGTTTTGAGTATATCCTCGCAGAACCATTTATTACAGGACGCCGCCGAAAGCGCAACTCCCATAAGATGGTAAGCTCCGCTTGCGTGACAGAATGCGTGTATCGCTCCGTCTGCCGCGCTTGAAAATTCTTCGCACGGGACAAACACCGTGCCCGAGGTACCGATCGATATATTGCAGCTTCCTTTGTCCACGCATCCCATTCCTATTGCCGCCGCCGCGTTATCTCCCGCGCCCGCAACCACGGCAACGTCCTCGGGAAGTCCGAGCATTTCGGCAATTTCGGGAAGAAGTGTTCCGATCCTTTCGTGGCTTTCGAAAAGCCTTGGCAGCTGATCCTCTCTCAGAGCGCATATACCGAGCATTTCCTTTGAATAGCGTTTATTTTTACAGTCGAGAAGCAAAAGTCCCGACGCATCCGAAAGGTCGCTTGCGTGGACACCGGTCAGTCGGTAGGTAAGATAATCCTTCGGAAGCATTATCTTATCTGTCTTTTCAAAATTTTCCTTCTCATTCTCGCGCATCCAAAGAAGCTTCGGGGCGGTAAATCCGGCGAACGCGATATTTCCCGTATATTCGAGCAGCTTTTCCTTACCCACAACGGTGTTTAAGTAGTCGGTCTCCTTTGCGCTTCTGTTATCGTTCCAGAGTATCGCGGGACGTATCACTCGGTCATTCTTATCAAGGATCACAAGTCCGTGCATCTGACCCGCGACTCCGATAGCGCGCACGAAAGGCGCCTCTTCTTTTGAAACGAGCTTTCTTATACCGCGGGAAAGAGCGCTCCACCAATTTTCGGGAGACTGCTCGCAAAATCCGGGCAAAGGAAAGCTCAGCGGATAGCTCTCCGTGACCGTTCTGACCACGTTTCCGTCAAAGTCGACGAGAAGAAGCTTGAGAGCGGAGGTCCCGAGATCGGCTCCGATATAGTATTTTTTCACGCAAATCACTCCTTTTGGATGTTTCTGCTTGTATTTTATCGAATAAATATTGACTTTTCTCGCAAAATACGCTATACTGTAAGGACAAAATTTGTCTTTTTGGGTGAAATCATGTTTTATCAGTTTAGCCACCACGTAACGGGCGATCATTTCGTAAAGGAATACGGAGAAAATTTCAGTTTTCCCTCGCATATGCATCTCTGCTATGAGGTGATCTGTGTGCTTGAGGGCGAGATGAACGTATCTGTCGATCTTTGCGAATACACTCTCAGAGAGGGCGATTCTCTTATAATCTTCCCGAATCAGCTGCACTCGATATCCTCAAAAAAAAGCAGGCATATGCTCTGCATATTTTCACCGTCTCTCGTTCAGGCATATTCCACCAAAACGGACGGACGCGTTCCCGAGAGTGCCATATTCAGACCGTCTGAATATCTCGTAAATACACTTGACTTGCTAAACGGTGACGAAAAGAGCTTTTACAAAAAGGGCGTCCTCTACTCTCTTTTGTCCGAATTTGACAAGGACGCCGTATATATTCCGAGGCATTCGGGCTCAAACGGTCTGCTTTACGACATATTTGCATTCGTGGAGAAAAATTTTGACAAGGACTGCTCGCTTTCCGCTCTCTCAAAAAACACGGGGTACGACTACGCTTATCTGTCGAGATATTTTAAAAAGATGACCGGCACGTCTTTTATCGATCATCTGACTCTTTTCCGACTCGGAAAGGCTTGCGAGCTTCTTGTCGACACCGATATGTCGGTGCTCGATTGCGCACTTTCAAGCGGATATTCATCGCTGAGAAGCTTCAATCGCAGCTTTAAGCGTCATTTTTCCGTAACTCCGATGCAGTATCGCGCAAAAAGCCGTTCGGAATAAATATTTTTACCGAAAATTGCGAAAAATGCGAAAAACCTCTTGACAAAAGAGAAAAAGTGTGATACAATGCCCGAGTAAAAAGAAGAAGAACGCTCCGTTCTCACCTTCCGACACGGTCAGGAGGGTCAATACTTCGGCTATCTTACCGTTATTTTCGGTGAGGATCGCCGCTTGTATGTGTGCGGAGGTATTCTTTCGCACTTTTTTATTTTATTTCTCAGCTTTAGTTTGGAGGTGCTTTTCCATCAAGACGACTCAAAAGGAACATTTGGTCAACGAAGAAATCTTCGAGGAGGGCTTTTCACAGTCAACGCAGTTAAGAGTTATCGGTGCGGACGGTGAACAGCTCGGTATGCTCAACGCAGTAAATGCTCTTAATTCGGCGTACGACAAGGGACTTGATCTCGTGCTTATCGCTCCGCAGAGCACACCGCCGGTCGCAAGGATCATGGACTACGGAAAGTTCAGGTTCGAGCGTGAAAAAAAGAAGAAGGAAGCCAAAAAGAATCAGCAAAAGGTCGAGCTCAAGGAGGTTCAGCTCTCCTGCAAGATAGAGCAGAACGATTTTAACACCAAGGTGACCAATGCAAGAAAGTTCCTCTCGGCAGGCAACAAGGTAAAGGTTCTCGTAATGTTCAGAGGCAGACAGATGGCTCATCAGGAGGTCGGTCTTAATCTCATCGAGCAGTTCGAGCAGGCGCTCTCCGATCTCGGAAGTGCAGACAAGCGCCCTGCTATGGAGGGTCGCTCAATGACGCTTATCATATCTCCGAACAAAGCCTCGGCAAAGCCCCAGGCACAAAACAACAATCAGGATAAAAATTGAAAGGACATATCGTTATGAACAAAGTAAAATCGCATCGCGCTTCCGCAAAGAGATTTTCTCTCACCAAAAGCGGAAAGGTAAAAATCAATCACTCGCATCACCGTCACAACCTCGGACTTAAGTCCCAGAAGCGCAAGAGACATCTTCGCACCGGAACTACCCTTCACGAGTCCATGGCTCCTACCGTAAGAGCTATGATTCTGAAATAAGAAGGTTCGATACTACTTTAAGGAGGATATAGAAAATGGCAAGAATTAAGGGCGCAATGATGACGCGCAAGAGAAGAAATAAGATGCTCAAGCTCGCAAAGGGCTACTGGGGCGCTAAGAGCAAGCACTTCAAGATGGCTAAGCAGGCCGTAATGAAGAGCGGAAACTATGCTTACGTCGGAAGAAAGCAGAAGAAGAGAGATTTCCGTGCTCTCTGGATCACCAGAATCTCTGCTCAGGCAAAGGTTTGCGGAATCAACTACAGCCGCTTTATGTGCGGACTCAAGAAGGCAGGCATCAACCTCAACAGAAAGATGCTCGCTGAGATCGCAGTTTATGACAAAGAGGCATTTGCAGCTCTCGTTGAGAAGGCAAAGGCTGCTTTATAATTCGGATTTAATAAAGACCCGCGTACACGCACGCGGGTCTTTGTTGTATTTTTTTTCACGAAAGGAGCTTTCTATTTTGATCACGATAAGCTCAAGAAACAACCGTCTCATAGTGGACTCTGCCAAGCTCCACGACAAAAAATACAGAGATCAAAGCTCCCTCTTTTTCTTTGAGGGAAGGAAGCTTTTATCGGAGGCTATCGCAAGTAGTGTCGATATAGTCCGCGTATTTCTTACTGAAAAAAACGCTGACATGGCTGACCTTCTCCCCGACAGCACCGAGAAATACATAGTCACAAACGAGGTCTATGCAAAATTAACCGAAGAAAAATCGCCCGAAGGCGTATTTTCTGTCGCTAAACATCTTGACAGTTTGCATATTTTTGCTACAATATATAAGGGAGCGAATTCCGACCGATGTCTTGCGGCGGTATCACTGCGCGATCCCGGCAATCTCGGAACGCTTATGCGAACGTCTGCCGCGCTCGGACTCGACTGTCTCATCATCAGTAGCGACTGCGCAGACATCTACAGTCCTAAGACCGTGCGTGCATCCATGGGCGCAGTTTTTCGCCTGAGGACACTTCGCACCGACAGCGTATGCGAAACGCTCGCTTCTCTTCCCGCTTGCGGGATCACCCCGATGGCGGCATGTCTGTCAAGCAGAGCGGCAACGCTCGGTATATCCGCGCTTCCGAACAACGTTTGCTTCGTTGTCGGAAACGAGGGTCACGGTCTTGACACTGAGGTCATAAGCTCCTGCGCGGGCGGAGAGATCATCATCCCGATGGCAGAGGGTGCAGAATCGCTCAACGTATCCGTTGCCGCATCCATCCTCCTCTGGGAGGACAGAAGGCGCCGTTTATGAAAATCGCGGCATTCAAAAAAATTCAAGGAGGCATCTCTGAATATGTCTGACATTCTTAACTGGATATGGCTCAGCACGAAATTTCCATACGCATCCCCATTTACCGACGCCGTTATCGAGCATTTCGGATACGACGCTGACAAGATATATTCATCCGATGCCGAGGAATACGCAAAAATCAAAGGACTCTCGCCCAAATATATAAACGCTCTTTCGGACAAGTCGCTCGACAAGGCGATCAAGATATTTGATTGGTGCACGGAAAACAACGTAGGACTTCTTCCCTACGACAGCAGATTTTATCCTCAGCGCCTCAGAGACACCGAAAAGGCGCCTATCATGCTTTACTTTAAGGGCAGGCTCATAAATTTCGATGACAACGTATGTATTGCTATGGTCGGAACGAGGCGCATGACCGAATACGGCAAGCGCGAGGGATACCGGATCTCGCGTGATCTTGTCCTCGGAGGTGCCGTTGTAGTCAGCGGAATGGCTGGCGGTGTTGACACCGTCTGTCACAGAGGAGCGCTCGACGCAGGCGGATACACGGTAGCCGTTCTCGGCTGCGGTATCGATCGCGCATATCCTCCCGAAAACGAGTACATAATGGAGGAGATCGCAAAGAGCGGTCTCGTAATAACCGAGTACAGACCCTTCACGCCTCCGTACGGCTCCAATTTTCCTATGCGCAACCGAATAATCAGCGGTCTGTCGCTCGGTACCATCGTCGTTGAGGCAGACGCGAGAAGCGGTGCTCTGATAACCGCAAGGCTTGCGGAAAAGCAGGGGCGCGACATATTCTCCATTCCCGGCAACGTTGGCGAGATGAACAGCTTCGGTCCAAACAAGCTTCTCAAGAAGGGCGCGAAGATTGTCACGGGCGCTCTTGATATTCTTGAAGAATACGAATACCTTTATCCGCATAGAATACGAATTGAAAACCTTCCTGCGTTTATGCCGAAGTTCAACATATCAAGAACGCCCTCTCACTCGGAGGAGCTCGGTGTTCGGGAGAGGAAAAATGCAGTTAACAGGGACGCGCACTCGAGGTCCGTATCGGCAAAATCAAAGTCTGCCAAGAAAGCAGAGGAGTCTGCGGCTCCCGAAAGATTGCCCGAGATCGATCTTTCGTCGCTCAGCGACACTGAAAGGGAGATATATCTTCTCTTCCCCGAAGAAAAACCGATCAGCGCAGACGAGCTTTCAAGATCGGGAAGATCGGTCGCAGAGGTGCTGCAGACGTTAACAATGCTTGAGATCAAGGGCTTTGTAAAAGCCGCCCCAGGCGGAATGTTCGCAAAGCTTTAATCATGCATACACGCAAAACTCATATTAAAAGAAAGGCAATCACAAAATATGGCAAATCTCGTAATCGTTGAGTCGCCCTCCAAGGCCGCTACGATAAAAAATTATCTCGGTTCAAATTACAAGGTACTCGCATCCTACGGTCATGTCAGAGATCTTCCCAAAAGCACTCTCGGCGTAGACATTGAAAACGGATTTGAGACTCACTATATAAACATCAGAGGAAAGGGAGACCTTATCAAGGAGCTCCGCAAGGAAGCGAAGGGAGCAAGCAAGATATTCCTCGCGACCGACGCAGACCGTGAGGGTGAGGCTATATCCTGGCACCTTGCGACCGCTCTCGGCATTCCGCTTGAGGAAACAAAAAGGGTCACCTTTAACGAAATAACAAAGAACGCTATCAAGGAGGCTATCAAAAAGCCGCGTGCAATAGACATGGAGCTTGTAAATTCTCAGCAGGCTCGAAGAATACTTGACAGAATAGTCGGATACAAGCTCAGTCCCTTCCTTTGGAAGGTCGTGAGGAGCGGACTGTCCGCAGGACGCGTGCAATCGGTCGCTACGAGGATCATCGTCGAGCGCGAGGCTCAGATAAACGCCTTCGTTCCCGAAGAATTTTGGACTATAAGCGCGTCGCACACCAACTCTCAGGGAAAGGTGTTCAGATCCAAATATTTCGGCAAGGGCGGAGTCAAGGCAGAGATCGCATCGAAGGCGGATGCGGACGCTATCCTTGCGCAGCTCAGCGGAAAGCCCTTTATCGTCAGCGATCTCAAGCGTTCTATAAAAAAGAGAAATCCTCTTCCTCCCTTTACGACATCGTCGATGCAGCAGGATGCTCACAGAAAATTCGGATTCCAGGCTCAGCGCATAATGAAGGTCGCTCAGGAGCTTTACGAGGGTATCTCCATCGGAAGTGAGAACGGCGGTACCACCGGTCTTATAACCTATATGCGTACCGACTCTCTCCGAATTGCGGACGAGGCGAGAAATTCGGCAAGGGATTTTATAATATCCACCTATGGAGAGGATTTCTATCCTTCTTCACCGAGGATCTATAAATCCAAGGGATCCGCGCAGGACGCTCACGAGGCTATAAGACCCACGAACGTCTTCCTGACACCCGATCTTATAAAAAAGCATCTTTCAAACGATCAGTACAAGCTTTACAGACTTATCTGGGAGCGCTTCGTCGCCAGCCAGATGGCATCTGCCGAGCTTGACACGGTAAGCGTCGATATATCGTGCGGAGAGCACATCTTCAAGTCAAGCGGATCGTCGATACACTTCAAGGGATATCTCTCGATATACGACGACGTTTCGGGCGAAAAGGAGGCTTCTCTTCCCTTGCTCAGCGAAAGCGAGGAGCTTCCCACCGAGATACTTCTGCCCGAGCAGCATTTTACCGAGCCGCCCGCTCGCTACAATGAGGGCTCGCTTATAAAATTCCTCGAGGAAAAGGGCATTGGTCGTCCCTCGACCTTTGCGCAGATAATCACGACCATAATATCGAGAGGCTACGTAAAGAGAGAGGCGAAGGTCCTCGTTCCCACTCAGCTCGGAGAGATCACGACAAAGATAATGATCGAAAATTTCCCCGAGATCATCGATTACAAGTTCACCGCAGAAATGGAGGACTCGCTCGACAGCATCGCAGACGGCGCTGACACCATGAACGGCGTCCTTTCACGTTTTTACGTCGGATTCAAGGAAAGGCTCGAAACCGCTGAGGGAAGCGTAAAGCGCAGCGACATAGACGTTCCGAACGAGGAGACCGACATAATCTGCGACAAATGCGGAAGCAGGATGATAGCAAAATCGGGACGCTTCGGTCGTTTTGCCGCTTGTCCCAACTACCCCGAGTGCAAGAACACCGTAAGGATCGACAAGAACAACGCTCCGATAAACGCGCAGCCCGCCGAGGTCAAGGAAACCGGTCTTATCTGCGAAAAATGTCAGAGCCCTATGGTGATAAGAAACGGGGCCTACGGAAGCTTCTACGCTTGCTCGAATTATCCGAAGTGCAGGCACACTCTTCCCATCAAGAACGAGATCGGCGTAAAATGTCCGTTGTGCGGCGGCGAGATCCTTTCAAGACGCTCGAAAAACAAGACCGTCTTCTTCAGCTGTGAAAATTATCCCAAGTGCTCGTTCTCCTCATGGGATATGCCGACATCGGAAAAATGTCCCGTATGCTCGTCTATGCTCATGAAGAAAAAGGGCAAAAGCCTTCTCGTTTGCTCATCGACAAGCTGTTCTTTCAAAAAGGAGTTAAAAGATGAATCAGACGTCAGCTCCGAAAATTAGAGTCATAGGAGCGGGTCTTGCCGGATGTGAGGCCGCATGGCAGGCTGCCGAGGCAGGCGTTTTAGTCGAGCTTTGGGAAATGAAGCCGAAAAAAATGACCCCCGCGCACTCATCCGAGAGCTTTTGCGAGCTCGTATGCTCCAATTCCTTCAGATCGAATCAGATAACGAACGCGGTCGGTCTTCTCAAAAACGAGCTTGACATATTCTCCTCGCTGATAATGGAGTCGGCTCACAGATCGGAGGTTCCCGCAGGTGCCGCGCTCGCCGTGGACAGGGAGATTTTCTCCTCGTATATAACCGACAAAATAAAATCTCACCCCAACATTACGATAGTCTCCGAGGAAGCACTTTCAATAGATACGGGCATGATAAATATCATAGCCACCGGTCCTCTTACCTCGGACGGCTTTTCGTCCTACATCGGAGATCTGATCGGTCAGGATCAGCTTCATTTCTTCGATGCAGCCGCTCCGATAGTCGAGGCATCATCCATTGATATGTCAAAGGCCTTCCTCGCCTCCAGATACGGAAAGGGAGAGGCGTGCTATATAAACTGCCCTATGAACAAGGAGCAGTACGATGCGTTTTACGAGGCTCTCATCTCTGCAAAGGAGGCTCCGCTCCACGATTTTGACAGAGAATCACAAAAGGAGCCTACCGTATTCGAGGGCTGCATGCCGGTCGAGGTAATGGCAAGGCGCGGCAGAGAGACCCTTCTCTACGGTCCACTTAAGCCCGTAGGTCTTCCCTGCCCGGACACAGGTAGGGATGCGTATGCGGTAGTCCAGCTACGTCAGGAGAATCTTGACAAGACCACTTACAATTTAGTCGGATTCCAGACGCATCTGACATTTCCCGAGCAGAAGCGTGTGTTTTCCATGATCCCGGGACTTGAAAACGCGGTCTTCACACGCTACGGAGTCATGCACAGAAACACGTTTATAAATTCTCCGAAAATCCTCGGGGACGGATACAGGATGAAGGCTTATCCGAACGTCTTTTTTGCGGGTCAGATGACAGGAGTCGAGGGATATCTCGAATCATGTGCGTCCGGACTCGTTGCCGGAATATCGGCAGCCGCTCTCGCTCTCGGAAAGGAGATCCCCATCTTCCCCGAGACAACGGCGACCGGATCTCTCGCTTCCTACGTAAAAAACGGAAGCGCATCCGATTTTCAGCCGATGAACGTAAATTTCGGTATCATACCGCCGCTTTCGGTGCGTGTCAAGGGCGGAAAGGCCGCACGAAACACAGCTCTTGCCGAACGCGCGCTCGATGCCGCAAGCAATTTCAGGCTCTCACTCGACAGTCTTTTTGACAGGGACTGATCAAAAGTTAATTTAAAGGAGATCATTTACTATGAAGATAATTCTTGACGCTATGGGCGGAGATTTTGCTCCGGATATCGTAGTCGAGGGCGCATCTCTCGTAAGAAAAGAAATGAATCACGAGCTCATTCTCGTCGGTGACGAGACCAAGATCAGACGTGCCGCAGATCGCACTCATGTCGATCTCAATGATCCCGGCATACAGATAGTTCACTGCACTCAGGAAATAACGATGGAGGACTCACCTCTCAGCGTGCGCGAAAAGCCCGATTCCTCGCTTCGAGTAGGCTTCAAGCTTCTCAAGGACGGCTTCGGTGACGCTTTCGTAAGTGCAGGAAACACAGGCGCGCTTCACGCAGGCTCTACCCTTTATGTTCACCGCATAAAGGGTGTGCTCCGTTCGGCTATAGCGACCATCCTTCCTCTTGAAAAGCCCATTTTACTGATAGACTCGGGCGCAAACGCAACTGTCGATGCCGCGCATCTTTATCAGTTTGCGATAATGGGATCGATCTACATGGAAAAGATCTTTGGCATCGCTCACCCGACCGTAGGACTTCTCAACATCGGAACCGAGTCCAAAAAAGGAACTCCCGTACAAGTAGAGGCTTACGAGCTTCTCAGAAAGTCTAATCTCAATTTTATAGGAAACGTAGAGGGCAAGGAGGTCCCCTTCGGAAAGTGCGACGTTCTCGTCGCAGACGGTTTCTCGGGCAACATCCTTCTCAAGACCATTGAGGGCATGGGCTCCTTCTTCGGAAAGAAGCTGAAGGCGATATTCAAGTCAAATCCCGCGTCGCTCGTCTCCGCGCTCCTTGTAAAGAAGCAGGTTGACAATCTCAAAAAGAGCTTTGATGCCTCCGAATACGGCGGAGCGCCCTTCCTCGGTATCTCCCGTCCGGTCATCAAAGCGCACGGAAGCTCTGATGCTCTCGCTATAAAAAATGCGGTAAGACAGGCAATTTTCTATTACAACACAGGTATAATAAAGGACATTTCGAAGTATTGCGCTCTTCCCGAGGGTGTGACGGTATCGAGACCCAAGCCCGCATCCAAACCCGAATCCAAACCCGAATCCAAGGCAACGCCTGCGGATAGCGAGGCATCGCAGAGTGCTCCCGCATCGCAAGGTACGTCCGAAAAATCAGATTCTTAAGTTTCCGAAAGGCAAAAGTTTTTCTAAAATGAACAACGCTCAAAAACATTCAGTTTTCCCGCTCTCGCAGCTCGAAAGCAGTATATCCTACGTTTTTAAGGACAAAAGACTTCTTGAGCTTGCCCTAACGCACTCGTCATTTTCAAACGAGGAAAAGGCCAAGGGACGCTCGGCAGAATCAAACGAGAGGCTTGAGTTTCTCGGAGACGCCGTGCTTTCTCTCATTGTAAGTACCTATCTTTTCTCAAAGCTGAGTGATGCTCCCGAGGGAGATCTGTCAAAAATAAGATCTGCGGTCGTATGTGAAAAGGCACTTGCATCATTTGCTTGCGACATCGGGCTCGGAAAATATCTGCGTCTCGGTCACGGCGAGGAGATAAACAAGGGCAGAGAGCGTCCGTCCATCCTATCGGATGCGTACGAGGCACTTCTTGCCGCCATTTACCTTGATTCGGGAATAGACGAGGTTCGCGCATTCCTTCTCCCTTACGTGACCGCTCTTGCTGACAAGACGATACGCGAGTCCTCCGCAACCGACTACAAAACAAAGCTTCAGCAGATCGTTCAGCAAAAGCCCGGTGAGACGCTTGTGTACGACATAATATCCGAATCAGGTCCTCCTCACATGCGCACCTTCGTGGCTCAGGCGCGTCTCAACGAGTCTAACATTCTCGGCACGGGAAGCGGATCGAGCAAGCGTGAGGCCGAGCAAAACGCCGCACGCGACGCACTCAAATTCTTCGGTTTTGACGGAGAATGACCGATATTAAGGACGGTTCTATCTTGAAACACATAAACATTCCCGTCTTCGTTCCCCATCTCGGTTGTCCGAACGACTGCGTTTTCTGCAATCAGAGAAGGATAACGGGGCACGAGACATTTTCGATTGAGGATGCGAAAAAGTCCATAGACGAAGTCGTTTTCTCTCCGAACGCAGACAAGCACGCAGAGCGAGAGATCGCTTTCTTCGGCGGAAGCTTTACCGGCATTGAGCGTCCGCTCATGACAGAGCTTCTCGAGCTTGCTACCTCCTACTGCGAAAAAGGACTTGCATCCGGAATACGTCTTTCCACAAGACCAGATTACATATCGGACGAAATAATCTCTATACTTTCAAAATATCCCGTAAAAACGATTGAACTCGGCATTCAGAGTCTTTCCGACAGAGTGCTCTCGGCTTCCAAAAGAGGTCACACCGCAGACGACTCGATAAGAGCTATGCATGCGGTAAAGACCGCAGGATTTGACCTGATCGGTCAGATGATGGTCGGGCTTCCCCTCTCCACCCTTACGGACGAGCTTTATACTATGACGGGAATATGCGACTGCAAAGCCGATGGGGTACGTATATATCCCACGGTAGTATTTCACAAGACCGAGCTTTACGATATGATGCTTCTCGGAAAATATCAGCCGATATCTCCAAAGGAGGCATCCGAAAGGGTAGCCGAGCTTCTCTATCTCGCTTACAAAAACGATCTGCCCGTGATACGGGTCGGTCTTTGCGAGAGCGAGTCGCTCCACTCCGAGGACGGACTTACGGCGGGAGCCTTCCATCCCGCGCTTGGCGAGATCTGCTTTTCGGCATTCTTTTTAAAGCTTTTCTGCGCACGTCTCGACACTCTCGGTGATCTTTCGGGAAGGTCTGTAACAATATCGGTCGCAAGAAACATGCTTTCCAAGGCGATCGGACAAAAAAGATCGAACGCCATATCTCTGAAGGAAAAATACTCACTTTCAAAAATATCCTTTGTTACGGACGAAAATCTGTCCGGATATGAATTTTCAGTTTCATGACACAGAGACAAACAATATAAAAAAACAGGAGACATCAAATGCGACTTTTATCGCTTGAACTTCACGGATTCAAATCATTTCCACAAAGAACCAAAATAAAGATCGACCCGGGCATGACCATCATCGTAGGTCCCAACGGAAGCGGAAAATCGAACATCTCCGATGCCGTAAAATGGGTCCTCGGCGAGCTTTCCTCGAAAAACATAAGAGGAACGAAAATGGAGGACGTCATATTCGGCGGTACCGAGCACCGTCCCGCAATGGGCTTTGCGGAGGTTTCGATGACGATCGACAACAGAGGAGAAAACCGCATAAACTCGGAGTTTGACGAGATCACCGTCACAAGACGTTATTTCAGGACGGGTGACAGTCAGTATCTCATAAACAACAAGCAGGTCCGTCTTAAGGACATTGCCGAAATGTTTATGAATACCGGTATAGGCAAGACCGGATACTCTATAATCGGTCAGGGCAAGATATCAGAAATAATCTCGCAAAAAAGCGACGACCGTCGCATAATATTCGAGGAAGCGGCGGGAATCTCCAAATACAGAATAAAAAAGGCAGAATCGGAAAAGCGTCTTGCCGAGGCAGAGGACAACATCACGCGACTCAGTGACATAGTTTCTCACCACGCGCGCAGGCTACCTTCCCTTGAGAGAGACAGCGCCAAGGCAAAGGCTTATCTTGAAATATATGAGAAGAAGAAGGCACTCGACGTTGCAATTTCGGTCTACGACATCGGAAAGATCCTCGAAAGAGGCGCTGAAAACGAAAAGGAGCTCGTAGTATCAAGAAACGAGCTTGAAATAGCCGACGGACTTCTTGCATCCCTTGAAAAACGAAGCGAGCAGCTTGCAACATCTCAGATGGAAAAGCGCATTGAGATAGAACGCACGAGAACGATGCTTCTTGAGCAGGAGCGCGAAAAGAACAGACTTGAAACGACTCTCACACTTGCGGGAAACAACAAACAGAACGCGAGCGGCGCGCTCTCCGAGGGTGAGGCAAGCACAAGATCTGCGCTTGCAAAGCTCGAGATCGCGGAAAACGAGCATACATCCCTTATTGAGGAGAAAAAGGCTATCACCGAGCGTCTTTCGATCCAAAGCGAGCTTCTTAACAAAAAATCGACCGAGCTCGATCTTGAAAGAGAAAGGGTCAACAGTCTCCAAGGCGAGCTTGACTCGGTAAGAGACTGCATAGATGCCCTTGAGGGCGAATACAACGAGCTTCGTGTGGATTACTCTGCATTCGGAGCAAGAAGCTCATCAAGTGATTCCCACACTGAGGAGCTCAGCGCCGATATGGAAAAGGCAAGCGCCGAAAAGAAGGCTCTCTGCGAGGAGATCGAAAGCGGACGCAGTTCCGTCCTTCACTATGAAAAGAAGGCCGAGGAGCTAAGATCGGAGCGCGCAAAGCTTCTCGAGTCGGTCGAAAAGCTCGAGTCGGAATCCGAACTTATACGCTCCGAGATAGACAACGCCTCGGCAAACGCCGCCGCTTGCCGTCAGAAGGCTGACGCACTGCGCAGAATGGATGAGCATTTCGACGGATATCAAAGATCGGTCAAGGCGGTAGCCGACGCGTCCGCCAAGGGACAGATCAAGGGCGTTATCGGACCGGTATCAAAGCAGATAAGCGTAAAGCGTGAGCTTACTCTCGCTATCGAGACCGCTCTCGGCTCGAACATACAGAACATCATAGTTGAAAACGAAAATGCCGCAAAATCGGCTATCGAGTATCTCAAGCGCGAAAACGCGGGACGTGCGACCTTCTATCCGCTTACCTCGATAAAGGCGCAAAAGCTTTCCGCAGACATAAATCTTCTTAAACGAAAGGCAGGATACATCGGCGTTGCCGACGAGCTTGTAAAATGCGACGAGCGATGCAGAGCGGTAATATCCTATCTGCTCGGACGTACGGTGGTTTTCGACACACTTGACAATGCCTCGGTCACCGCAAAGGAGCTCTCCTACTCGGTAAGGATCGTTACGCTTGACGGTCAGCTTATAAACGCGGGCGGATCGTTTACCGGAGGTGCGGCAAAGAGGGACAGCGGAATACTCACAAGAGGTCTTGACATCGCAAAGCTTGACGAGGATGAAAGCAAGGCTCTCGGGCTCTGCGAGACTCTTCGCAAAAAGCTTGCGGATATTAAAAGATCGTCGGACGAGCTTGAAGGTGAAATAGAAAGCAATGCGGACAGCATCTCAATGCTCTCTTCTCTCATAAGCGCAGGAGAGGCTTCGATTTCGCTCAGAGAGCGCTCTCTTGCAGAGCTTGAGCTGAGGATATCCGAGATATCCGAAAAACTCGGAGAGATCGAAAAGGAACGCAGCGAGCGCTCCGCACGTGCTCTTGAGATGAAAAGTCGCATAAGCGAGCTCGAGACCCTTATAAAGGAAAAGGATGCCTCCGCGCTCAGGCTTGAAAGCGAGATAGAATCCGTAAATCGCTCGATCGCCACTCTCGCAAGCGAGAAGAGCGAGATATTTGTAAACGTTTCGGTAAGCGGCAAGGAGCTCGAAAATGCCGAGTCCCGTATCCTTCGCAGTGCCGAGTTTATTGCCTCTGTAAAGAAGGACATCGAGGATCTCGATCTTCGCATGCACGAGATAAACGAGCGCATAAAGGAGCTTGAGAGCGAAGCGGACGAGACAAAGGATGCCATCGTTCTTGCCGACCGTAAAATAAAGGAGCTTGAAGAGCTTCTCGAAAAGCTTTCGGGAGACGGCGACGAATACGAAAAGGAGATAAATCTCACTCGTAATACGATCAAGGAAAAGACTCACGAAAGAGAGCTCGTATTCATGACTCTCACAAGGCTTGAGGCTGCGTCCGAGCGCATACGCGAGGAAAAGGAGCGTCTTACAGACCGTCTCTGGGATGACTACAGTTTGTCATACGCAGATGCTTCCCTTCTTGAATATCCCGCAACCACCGACGAAAATCGTCCGACGATGCTCGCAGAGCAGAACATACTCAGCGCCAAGATGAAGGAGCTCGGAAACGTTCACATCGGTGCTATCGAGGAATATGCGGCGGTCAAGAAGGAATACGACTTTATGTCGGGTCAGATCGAGGATCTCCAGAAGGCAAAGGCCGACTGCGTTCAGGTCATCGCACGTCTTGAAAAGGAGATGCGCGGCAGATTTGCCGAGACCTTTGAAAAGATCAACGAAAATTTCTCGAAGGTTTTCCGCGATCTGTTCGGAGGAGGAAGCGCATCGCTCACTCTTACCGATCCGGACAATCTTCTTACCAGCGGTATCGACATAAACGTAGCGCCTCCGGGAAAGAAGATACATAATCTCAGACAGCTTTCGGGCGGAGAGCAATCTTTTATCGCTATTGCCATCTACTTTGCGATAATCATGATCAATCCCCCTCCCTTCTGTCTGCTCGACGAGATCGAGTCTGCCCTCGATGACGTCAACGTAACGAGATTCGCAAATTACGCAAAGCGATTCTCGGACAAGGTCCAGTTCATAATAATCACTCACAGGCGCGGAACGATGGAGGCCGCTGACGAAATGTACGGCGTTACTATGCAGGAGCGCGGCGTTTCTCAGCTTCTCTCGGTCAATCTAAGCGAAATCGAAAAGAAACTCGGAGTTAAAATATAATGGGATTTTTTGAAAAACTCAAAAGCGGTCTTTTCAAGACCAAAAATTCTGCCTTTTCGGGCATAATTTCAATATTCAAGCGAGGTGTCGACGAGGACACCCTCGACGAGCTCGAGGAAATGCTCATTTGCGCCGACGTAGGTATCGAGTCCACGGAGATCATAATGGAAAAGCTCCGTGAGAGGATCAAGCAGGAAAAGATCAAGGATTCGGATACCGCTACGGAGGCACTCAAATCGATCCTTTGCGAAATGATCGGTGAAAAAGAGGATATGAAGCTTACATCCAAGCCATCTGTGGTACTCGTCATCGGTGTAAACGGAGTCGGAAAGACCACGTCGATCGCAAAGCTTGCAAATCTTTACAAAGCAGAGGGCAAATCGGTGCTTCTCGCGGCAGGCGACACCTTCCGCGCGGGTGCAATCGAGCAGCTCTCGATCTGGGCAGATCGCGCAGGTGTACAGATAGTAAAATCAAGCGAGGGCTCCGACCCCGCAGCGGTCGTCTACGACGCGGCAGCGGCGGCAATAAAGAGAGACGTCGACATTCTTATAATCGACACCGCAGGACGTCTGCACAACAAAAAGAACCTCATGAACGAGCTTTCCAAGATCAATCGCGTCATCGACAAGCAGCTTCCCGATGCATCGAGAGAGACACTTCTCGTTCTCGATTCGACGACCGGTCAGAACGCGGTAAATCAGGCCAAGGAATTCAAAAACACGTCCGAGATCACAGGACTCGTGCTCACAAAGCTCGACGGAACTGCAAAGGGCGGAATCGTATTCTCGATAAAGAACGAGCTCGGAATTCCCGTGAAATTCATCGGAGTCGGAGAAAAGATCGACGATCTACAGGTATTCGAGCCTGTCGACTTCGTAAACGCGCTCTTTGAATAGGAGAAAAAAATGAAGGTAGTTCTTGCATCGAGAAACAAAAACAAGATCCGCGAGATAAAGGAGATATACCGCTCGGTCACCGGATGCGAGCTTGACATCCTCTCGCTCGACGACATCGGTTTTTCCGATGAAATAGAAGAAAACGGCAGCAGCTTCGAAGAAAATGCGAAGATCAAGGCATCAGTTCCCGCGTCGCTCGGATATATCGGTCTTGCCGATGACAGCGGTCTTTCGGTAGACGCACTCGGAGGCGAGCCCGGAATATATTCCGCGCGGTACGCAGGAGAGGAATGCAACGACGCGAAAAACAACGAAAAGCTTCTTAAAAAGCTCGAAAACGTTTCGGACAGAAGCGCAAGATTCGTGTGCGTATTCTCCGCGGTCGCTCCCGACGGAAAGGAGCTTTCTGTACGCGGAGAATGTCCCGGCATCATAGCAAATTCTCTTCTCGGAAGCGGCGGCTTCGGATACGATCCGATGTTTATCTATCCCGAGCTCGGCAAGACATTCGGAGAGTTGACCCCCGATGAAAAAAACAGGGTCAGCCACAGGTCGAGAGCTCTTACCGCTCTCATTCCGAAATTATCGGAATTTTTGAAAAATTACGACTAAAATCGCATCTTTATCAAATATTTGAGGAAATATCAGTATGACAAGCAAACAAAGAGCATATCTACGTTCTCTCGCCATGACCGAGCCCGCTATCTTTCAGATCGGCAAGGGCGGCATAAATGAGAACATGACAAAACAGATATCCGATGCACTTGAAGCAAGAGAGCTGATCAAGCTTAAGGTGCTCCAGAATTCGGAATACAGTGCAAGAGAGGCGGCAGAGGCTATCGCAGAGGCAACCTCGTCTGCCGTTGTGGGAGTAGTCGGAGGGACCTTCGTACTCTACAGAGAGTCGGAGAAGCACAAAAAGATCGATCTCGGTGCGGCAAAATGAAGCGTCTCGGAATATTCGGGGGAACCTTTTCTCCTCCGCATATCGGTCACACAAATGCGGCAAGAGAGTTTTTAAAAGTTCTTGAGCTTGATTCCCTTTTAATAATACCGACCTTCATTCCGCCTCACAAGCAGGCATATGAGATCGACCCCGACCACCGCCTTGAGATGACAAGACTCGCTTTCTCGCAAGAGGAGGGCTTTAACTGCTCGGTCACCGTGTCCGATTTTGAGCTTATCAAAAAAGGGGTCAGCTACACCTATCTTACTCTTGAGCATTTTTCGTCTCCCGACACTCGACTTTTTTTCCTTTGCGGGACCGATATGTTCATGACGCTTGAGCAGTGGAAGCTACCCGAGCGGATATTCGAGCTTTCGGACATAGTTCTGACCCTTCGCGAAAGCGCAAGTGACGCTCGCCTTGACCGAATATCGGCGCATAAGGATCATCTCGAAAAGGATCTCGGTGCGCGGATAACTGTAATGAGCACAAGCCCGATAGAGATATCATCCTCCGAGCTGAGAAGAGACATCGCAAGCGGAAAGGACGTTTCAAAATACCTTCCGCCCTCCGTATACGATTATATAAGGAAGAACAGGCTTTACAAAACTATATGACAGATCAAAAAAAACACGTCCTTCCATCATCTCTGAAGGGACTCACAGACGAAATATCGCGGCGTATGCCCGACAAGACGAGATTCGAGCACACAATCTCGGTCGCTTATGAATGTCTGTCCATTGCCGAATATTTTACCCATATTGACAAAGTCGAGTTATGCAAGGCGGCGCTTCTTCACGACATTGCGAAGGGTCTGTCAAGCAAGGAATTTGAAGAGCTTGACAGAAAATACTCGATAGGATTTACCGTACACGATCTTGAAGCTCCCGCCGTTATGCACGCAAAAGCAGGTGCTATGATAGCCTCCCGCGAGTTTTCGACAAGCGTCGAGGTCGCAAAGGCGATAGCCGAGCACACTACGGGTGCTCCCGACATGTCGCTCATCTCAAAGATACTTTTCATTGCCGACTACGTCGAGGTGACAAGAAAATGGGAAAGCTGCAAGCAGGCGCGGAGAGAGCTTTATCTTGCCCTTGAAAAGGAGGACTCTGATCCGATGCTTATTTTAGATCTTACCATCGTAAGTATTATCGACAAAACGGCAGCCCACATTGAGTCAACAGGAAGAAAAGTACATCCGGATTCGCTTTTGTGCAAAGAATTTATTCTCAAAAATCGAAAAAGCTATTGAATAATGACATTTTTAATGCTATAATAAATTTTAATGATCTTATAGGGAAAGGAAAATATATGACCGCTCTCGAACTGGCAAAAACCATAGTAAAAATACTCGATGAAAAAAGCGCTCAGGACATCTCCATGCTTTACGTAGAGGGAAAGACGGTGCTCACCGAATATCTCGTCATCTGCACCGGAACCTCTACAACTCACAACCGTGCGCTTGAGGGCGAGCTTGAGTTTAAGCTCGGTGAGCTCGGAGAGAAGCCTCTCAACATCGAGGGTCACGAGGACGCCTCCTGGATAGTCCTTGATTACAACAGCGTTATGGTACACGTATTTACCAAATCAGCCAAGGAATTTTACAAGCTCGACAAGCTTTGGGCTGAGGCAGAAAACGTTGACATCTCGGATCTCCTTATCTGAGATCCGCATTATTTCATCATTTGTGAAAGGTTTTTAGGATTATGAAATACGATTTTAAATCTATTGAAGAAAAATGGCAGGAGCGTTGGGAGGAGACTAAGGTATTCGATGCATCAGACGATCACTCGAAGCCTAAGTTCTACGCTCTCGTTGAGTTCCCGTATCCAAGCGGCTCGGGAATGCACGTCGGTCACATAAAGGCGTATTCGGGTCTCGAGGTCGTATCGCGCAAGCGCCGCAAGGAGGGCTACAACGTGCTCTTCCCTATCGGCTTTGACGCTTTCGGTCTGCCTACCGAAAACTCGGCTATCAAATTCAACACCCACCCGAGAACTCTTACTGACAAGAACATAGAAAAGTTCACCGCTCAGCTTAAAAAGGTGGGCTTCTCCTTCGACTGGTCGAGAGTCATTGATACTACCGACGAGAATTACTACAAGTGGACTCAGTGGATCTTCCTCAAAATGTTTGAAAACGGACTCGCGTTCCGCGATCAGGCTCTCGTAAACTACTGTCCTCACTGCAAGTGCGTTCTCTCGAACGAGGACTCGCAGGGCGGAAAGTGCGACATCTGCGGCAGTGACGTTATCCAGAAGTCGAAGGACGTATGGTATCTTCGCATCACAGAATACGCTGACAAGCTTCTCTCAGGTCTTGAAAAGGTAGACTATCTTCCCAACATCAAGATGCAGCAGGTCAACTGGATCGGAAAGAGTGAGGGCGCATTCGCAAACTTTAAAATAAGCGGAACGGACGACTGTCTGCGCATCTACACTACCCGTCCCGACACCATGTTCGGTGTTACCTTTATGGTAATGGCTCCCGAGCATCCATACATTGAAAAGTACGCCGATCGCATCACCAATATGGACGCAATCGCGGCATACCGCGAGGAGTGCAGCAAGAAGACCGAATTCGAGCGCACCCAACTCGTAAAAGACAAAACGGGTGTCAAGATCGAGGGACTCAGTGCTGTAAATCCTCTTTCAGGCAAGGAAATCCCGATCTACATCGCCGACTACGTAATGATGGGCTACGGTACGGGCGCTATAATGGCAGTTCCCGCACACGACGAGCGTGACTACGATTTCGCAAAGAAGTTCGGCATCGACATAATCGAGGTCATAAAGGGCGGAAACATCGAGGAAGGTGCTTACACGGGCGACGGAGAGATGATAAACTCCGATTTCCTTAACGGATTCACAAACAAGAAGGATTCTATCGCAAAGGCGACCGAGATACTTGCAGAGCGCGGCGTCGGTGAAAAGGGCGTACAGTTCAAAATGAAGGATTGGGCGTTCAACCGTCAGAGATACTGGGGTGAGCCTATTCCGATCGTTCACTGCCCCTGCTGCGGAATGGTCGCTCTTAACTACGAGGATCTCCCCTTAAGGCTTCCCGACGTTGAGAATTTCGAGCCGGGTGAGGGTGGCGAAAGTCCTCTTGCCAAGATCGAATCGTTCGTTAACTGCAAGTGTCCCAAGTGCGGCGGCGACGCAAAACGTGAGACCGACACCATGCCTCAGTGGGCAGGCTCGTCCTGGTACTTCCTGCGCTACGTCGATCCGAGCAACGACAGTGCATTTGCAAACGAGGACGCTCTCAAATACTGGATGCCCGTAGACTGGTACAACGGCGGTATGGAGCACGTTACCCGTCACATGATTTATTCCCGTTTCTGGTACAAGTTCCTTTACGATCTCGGTCTCGTTCCTTACGAGGAGCCGTACGCAAAGCGTACCGCGCAGGGTCTTATCCTCGGTCCCGACGGTGTCAAGATGAGTAAATCACGCGGAAACGTAATCGACCCCAACGATATCGTAAACACCTACGGTGCCGATACTCTCCGCACCTACGTCCTCTTTATGGGCGAATACGGAAGCGCCGCTCCCTGGTCCGAAAGCAGCGTTAAGGGTTGCCGCAGATTTATCGAGCGTGTTGCCGCGCTCTCGGATATCACCAAAGGAAACGGTGTTACCGCAGAGCTTGAGTGCGATTTCCACAAGACGATCAAAAAGGTCTCCGAGGACATCGAGGCTATGAAGTTCAACACCGCGATCGCGGCTATGATGACCCTTCTTAACAGGATCTACGAGGTAGGCACGCTCACAAAAGACGAGCTTTACACCTTCATTTCGATACTCTCTCCTTTTGCTCCCCACGTTTGCGAGGAGATAAACGAGTACCTCGGAAACTACGAGATGCTTGCGACCTCTGCGTGGCCGACATACGATGAGGCAAAGACTCTTGATGCAACTATCGAGATCGCAGTACAGATCTGCGGAAAGCTCCGCGCGACCGTAACGATCCCGGCAGACGCTTCCAAGGACGATATGATCTCCGCGGCAAAAGCAAACGAGAGGATCGCAGAGCTTATCGACGGAAAGACGATCGTCAAGGAAATTTGCGTTCCCGGAAAGCTCGTTAATCTTGTTGTAAGATAAAACCGACCAAAAATTTAAAAAAATTCAAACTTGTTTTTAAATAAGTATTGACATTATTGAAGTCTTGTTGTATAATGTTTAGGAGATGTTTCCGAAAAAGGAGATGTTTCCCTTTCACAAACTTTTAAGAGATTTTCTCTTGCACCGGCGAGAGGAGGGATGGTTAATGGCAGAGATCAGAGTTAAGGAAAATGAATCTATCGACAGCGCGCTTCGCAGATTCAAGAGAGCTCAGCAGCGTTCGGGCGTTCTTACCGAGCTCAAGAAGAGAGAGCAGTATGACAAGCCCAGTGTAAAGCGCAAAAAGAAGTCTGAAGCAGCAAGAAAGCGTAAGTACAAGTAATTTTGCTTTTTTGTTTACTTAATGACAAAGTAACCTAATACGGCTAAAAAGCGGAGAGACTCAACGTCTCTCCGTTTTGCTGCAAAAAAGCATCACCGAAGGAAAATTTCCTTCGGTGATATTTTTTATCTGTTAAGGATGTACTTTGTGAGCTCAACGGGATCGACGATCTTGCCGTCCTTATAAACTCTCATATTTCCCGATGCGATCTCGTCGATAAGAACGACCTCGCCGTTATTATATCCGAATTCGAACTTGATATCCCAAAGGTCAAGACCGATGCTCTTAAGGTCATCCGCAACGATCCTCGTGATCTTGAGGGTCTGCTCCTTCATGCTCGCAAACATTTCGGGAGTCATTACTCCGAGAGCGGCAAGTCCCTCGCCCGTAACGAGCGGATCGCCCTTCTCATCATTTTTGAAGGTACATTCAACATAACCGCCCTCAAGCACGGTTCCGTCCTTGATATATTCTCCGTATCTACGGATAAAGCTTCCGGTAGCAACGAGACGGCAAATGACCTCAAGTCCGTTTCCGCCCTGCGCCTTACCGAAGTTCTCTGCGGGAAGAACCTCCATGGTAGCGTTTTCCACGTCGGCACTTACGTAGTGCGTCTTTATTCCCGCTTTTTTAAGAAGCTCAAAATAATGCACGGAGGTCTGGAGATTAGCCTTTCCGATTCCTTCGATAGTAAGTCCTACACTGTTCTCGCCCGGATCGAAAACTCCATCCTTGCCGGTACAGTCATCCTTGAACTTAAGCATAACGTTTCCGTTATCAAGAGCATAGACATCTTTGGTTTTTCCTTCATAAAGCTTTTTCATAAATTTGCACTCCTTTGTAAGTACGATTTTATATTACGTCTTATTTTATCATATTTTCGCGCGATTGTACATAGATTTAACAAAATTTTTTTCGGTATAATTGAAAAAAATTTTGTATCCAAAGCAGATATTTATTGACAAATTCGTCATTTTAAAATAATTTTTTCAAAAAAGCAGCAAACTGCACAAAAATCGTCACATGATTTCGGCATAGTGACGAAGTTTTTTCGGTTGAAATTTATTTTAAAATATAGTAGAATATAGACATATACAAACCACAACAAAGGAGAATATTTATGAGATCATTAAGCAGTATAGTCTTATCTGTGCTGATATTTGCCCTTTCCCTTTCGGTTATATCATGTACCGGAAAGGGCGAAAAAAGCGGTACGCCCGACAGCGGCGAGAGTAATGCTCAGCTTCTCGACATAAGCGGCTTTACGATAGTCCGTGACGGAGCGTGCGACACATCCGTAACTAAGCAGACATCGGTTTTGAAAAGCACTGTAAAGGATATTATGGGAATCGACCTTGCTGTTGCGATCGATGACGACACTCCCTACACAAGCTCCGCAAAGGAGATCCTTATCGGTGCTACCGACCGAAATGCTACCGAAAGCACCTCGGAAAAGCTTCGCTCTAAAACAGACAAGGAAGCCTACATAGTTGAGATAAGCGACACATCGATCGTGATCTTCGGATCAACTCCGGCAGCGACGGTTCGCGCGATCAAGGTCTTTACAAACGAATACGTAAAGAAATCAGAGAAAGGAACCGAGCTCAACATAGATTCGGGAAAGATGATCATGGATAGATTTTATTCAAAAAATCTTATAACCGCGTCGAGTGGCACAGAGTTTGAGATCCTTGAAAAATCTACGGTATATTACGGCGATATCGACACGTGGAGCACCGGATGCGGATATCCCTCCATAATCGAGCTCCAGCACAGCGGTGAGAAGAACGGAACTCTTATCGCGGCATTCTCGGTTCCAGACAGCGGAAAACGTGGCGCACCCACGAGCTTCAGGGTATACACGAGCACCGACCGCGGAAACAAGTGGGAACCCCTTTCCGAAGCGAAGGAAACGATCGATACCTCGATCGAGGCTTGTTGGAATCCCGCGCTTTACGAGCTTCCCGAGGACATCGGAGAACTCAAAAAAGGAACTCTCCTCCTTGCAGGCTGCTCTATCGACCCACCGCAGAAGAGAAAATCTCATCTCTCGATATGGAAGTCGGATGACTGCGGAAAGAGCTGGAGTCAGCACTCTGTCATCGCAGAGGGTGGCGGTCTCGAAGGAGATCTCGGCGTATGGGAGCCTTATCTCATAGCAGACGGCGGATACCTCTACTGCTTCTACACGGACGATACAGGACGAAATATCGCGGGAGAACACGATCAAACGGTAGTTTACAAACGCACAAAGGACGGCAAGACCTGGAGTGACTACACCGAGGTCGTAGCCGCAGACAAGCCTTCATACCGTCCCGGAATGGGCATTATCACAAAGATGGGCAACGGAAAATATTTCATCGCATACGAGATATTCGGCGACTGGTCCGGATGTCCCATATACTACAAAATTACAGACGATATAACGAAATGGGACGCGTCCGACATCGGAAGCAAGCTACTTGCCAAGAACGGATATTCCATGGGATCCGCTCCATGGTGCGCGTGGACGCCTGCAGGCGGTGAATGCGGAACTCTCATAGTCACGGCAAAATACGGTGACTCAACTCCAAACAAGATACTTGTAAGCTTTGACTACGGACAGACCTTTGAAACGATCGATAATCCCCTTCCCCATGGAAGTGGCACCAACCTCGGATACAGCGCCTCGCTCTTTTTCTCGACTGACGGCTCTATCCTCTTCTACGGAAACAACGTGGAAGGCATCTACCCCGAAAAATCGCAGATCGACTTTGCGATGATAAGAATATTCAAATAAAAAAGAAACGAGGACATTAAAATGAGCATTACCTTAAGACACACCGATCCGGTAAACGTATACGGACCCTCCGAAGGATGTGACGTACGTCTCACCTATCCCCGACTCGTCGAGCTTTCCCATTCGGGCGAGCACAACGGAACGCTGATAGCTACCGGCGAAACGCTCGAGGTTAGCGGATACAAGGTCTTTGAAAGTAAAGACGGTGGCGCAAGCTGGTCCCATATCTCCACGATAGAGGAGCAACTTCAGGAAGGATTTATTTCAAACTGGCAGCCGCACATATACGAGCTTCCATGCCGTATAGGAGACATGCCCGAAGGCACTATTCTCGTTGCGGGATGCTCGCGCGATCCCCAAGTTGCAATTGCGACGAAAATGTGCCTCTGGCGCAGCTACGATATCGGACGCACGTGGGAAGAATTCACGGTCGTTGACGAAGGCGGAAGGATCGATCACGGCATGTACGAGCCTTTCGTTATGTGCGATGATGACGGAACACTCGTTTGCTTCTATTCGGACGAGACCGAGGTCGACGACGTTCACGGTCAGCGTCTCGTATTCAGATGCTCTAAGGATGGCATAAACTGGGGAGAAAAGAAATATCTTCTTGCTCCGGAGGACAAGCATCTCCGCCCGGGCATGGTCACTGTTTCCAAAACGAACGACGGAAAATATGTCGCTTCTTACGAAATGGTAAGAATGCCCGAATCTCCCGTTCACGTAAAGATATCAGATTCTCTTACCGATTGGGGCGACCCTAACGATTACGGCGTAATGGTCAAGTCGACCGACGGGAAGATCCTCGGATCTACCCCCTGCTGCGCATGGCTTCCGCACGGAGAGGATGGCATCATATTCGTTGCCGGCTGGAGAAACGTAGCCAACACGAGCAAGACGGGTGCCGACCTTTTCTACAGTGCGGATATGGGCAAAACATGGGTAGCCGCAGAAAATCCCCTTCCCTACGTATGGTCGAACCACCACCGCTTCAGCTACAGTCCCTGCCTGCTCACGTCAAATGATCAGTCGTGCGTCTACTATATGAGCGACGTAAACTGGGAAGGCAACACTGAGGAATATATCAGAGGAAAATACGTATTTACCAAGATCAGCGTGGAATAAAGAATACAAAGTAAATGACAAGCGGTGAGCAGATTGCTCACCGCTTGCTTTACTCCCTTTCGCAAAGGGGTTATTTCATCATATCATCCATCTTTTTCAAACGAAGGAATGCTTCGCGCACGAATTCTTCCTTTGTACACTTCTTTTTATACACATCGCTATAGCAAAGCTCAAGAGTAAGATTTTTATTATATCCGCACGCTTTCAGCTCACTGCACATAAGCTCAAAATCGATCGAACCGTCAAAAGGCAGAAAATGCTGATCGTATTTCCCGTCATTATCGTGCAGGTGCGTGCAAAAAAGTCTCTTTCCAAGTCGCGGCAGATATCTTACACCCGGGGTATGGCAAGCTTCATGACCGCAATCATAGCAAAATCCTACGTGCGGATCCTTAAAATAATCCAATACGGCAAGCAAGTATTCTTCCGAATCAATATTTTCAAACGCTATTTTTACGCCTTTTTCTTTTGCATACTCAACTATCGTAGCAAGTCTTCCGATTCCGATATCAAAGCTTGGTTCTTTTGAAAAATCGGGAGAAACGTGGACTACCAAAAGAGGTGCGCCAAAGCGTTTACAGTTATCTATATTTGCAAGCAGTGTCCTGCAGTATTCATCCCCTGCTTTCCCTTTTGACCAGATCGTCTGACTGCCCGGAATCGTAGAATGCGAGGTCTCCCATTCCATTTTATTTTCTCTTGCGAGAAGCTCGATCTTCTCAAGCTTTTCGACCTCGTTTGCAAAAATTTCTCCCGAAAAGAAGCCATCAAAGCCTTCCTTTTTTGCCATCGGAAAAAGCTCATCATATGTAATTCCGAAAAAAACGTCGATATATTTTTTCATAACAGACAATCCCTTTCTGTGATTTTAAATAAGCAATGTTAGTCCTAATTATATATGATTATATTTAATTTGTCAAGACAAAAAACGAGACACCTTTGACGGTGTCCCGTTTTTTTAAGTCATACAGTTTGTACTCAGATCCTCTTCCTTGATACGGTGAAAACTACGCCGCATCCGAGAGCTGCTACGATAGCAACGATAGCGATGATAGCAGTCATATCGCCGGTATCAGCTGCAGGAGCCTTATATCCGCATACGCTGCACTCGCCGTGAGTACCTGCCTCGTCATGCTCGTTGGTGTCAAGAATG